>JBKDQE010000038.1:0-176283 GCA_046342195.1 Burkholderiales bacterium | reverse complement strand
ATGGCCATGCCGCGTCGATGCAGTCGAACCGCCTGTTGGCGTCTCTCGTGCTGAGCTTGCCGCGTCAGCTTGCGTCCGTTTTCTTCCATACAAGATGGGGGCGGTATCTCAAAAATCAACCCTTAATTGCCGGGTGAATAGCGCACCATTTGCTTGCGCCGTTCGTGCAGTGGCTCCAGTGTCGAATATCTTGCGTCGTCTTTTTCCATTTGCCCAACACGGGAACTGACTCGGATATTTCAAGCATTATCATGCCGGATCGATAGATACTGCGACTGCGCACAGCATGACGGCGAGGGTGCAGCTCAGTCAAAGGATGACAACGCCAGATTTTGCATTGGTTTTCATCAATATTTATGCAGGTTGGAGGGTTTTTGCAGGGCCAACGATTAATTGACTGTATATTCAAGCTCCAAACACAGGATGACCACACAAGCTCTTCATGACTTGATCGATCGAGTGCTCTCAGCGGGTAACTTACGCCAGCCTGTGCACATTCAGGGCGGGGGTAGCAAAGATTTTTATGGCGAAGTTCCTTCAGGGGTGCCCTTGAGTATGGCGGCCCTGCAAGGCATCAGCAGCTATGAACCCAGCGAGCTGGTGGTCACCGTGCGTGCCGGAACGCCTCTGGCCGAGCTGGAGGAAGTTTTGGCGGCTCATGGGCAATACCTTGCCTTTGAGCCTCCTCGTTTCAGCCCTCATGGAACCATCGGCGGGATGGTCGCCGCGGGTTTGTCGGGCCCTTCGCGGGCCAGTGTGGGCTCACTTCGAGATTTTGTGCTGGGCGTTTCCATACTCAATGGGCGCGCTCAAGTGTTGAATTTCGGGGGCCGGGTCATCAAAAATGTGGCCGGCTATGACGTCTCTCGCCTGATGTGCGGCGCCATGGGCACCCTGGGTTTGATTCTTGAAGTGTCACTGAAAGTGCTTCCCCTTCCTACAGCCACAGCGACCTTGCGTTTTGCTCTGGATGAACCCGACGCCATCCAGAAGATGAATTTATGGGCGGCACAACCCTTGGCCATTCATGCCACAGCCTGGGCCCAAGGGCAGCTGTATCTGCGTTTATCGGGAGCCTCTGCGGCCGTCACGGCAGCCGTGCGCCAGTTATCAGCGTCACACGGGGGCACCTTGCTGGAACCCGAGGTTGCCCGTCTCTTTTGGGCCAGCCTTCGTGATCAAACCGCCCCCTTCTTTCAGGCTGACCCGCAGCGGCCCCTGTGGCGCTTATCAGTGCCCTCGGCGGCCTCACCGTTGCCGCTCCCTGAAGATCTGGCTGCGAGCGAAAATGTCTTGATTGAATGGGGGGGTGCGCAGCGTTGGTGGCGCACCCATGCGCCTGCCATAGCCATTCGAAAAGTGGCAGAAGCCGCGGGAGGGCATGCGACCTTGTTTCGAAGCAACCGCGAGCGGCGCGAGGTATTTACGCCATTGTCCGGGCCTGTGGAAAAAATTCACCGTGCACTGAAACAATCTTTTGACCCCGAAGCTCTGTTCAACCCAGGCCGGATGTACCCTGGATTATGATTTTGCCCCCTGAAAAGCCATGCAGACCAAGCTTGCTCCTGAGTTGAAAGGGTCTTTGGAAGGCGATACCGCCGAGGCCATTTTGCGGCAATGTGTTCACTGCGGATTTTGCAACGCAACCTGCCCCACTTACCAATTGAGCGGTGATGAGCTTGAAGGCCCACGCGGGCGCATTTACCTCATCAAACAAACGCTTGAGGGGGCGCCAGTAACCCGCTTGACCCAGCAACACCTGGACCACTGCCTCACCTGTCGCAATTGTGAAACCACCTGTCCTTCAGGGGTGCCGTATGGGCAATTGATCGAAATCGGCCGGGGGCTTGTTGAACAAAAAGTCGCGCGTCCCCCTCAAGAAAAGCTGCTTCGTTGGGCACTCAAGGAGGGGCTGACGTCCTCAGCGTTTGCCCCTGCCATGAAATTCGCCCAGTGGATGCAGCCACTTTTGCCCGGGGTTCTGAAGCGCAAGGTGCCACCACCTGCCCCAGCCAGGGCCCATGAATGGCCAAAGAGCCGGCATGCCCGGAAAGTCTTGATGCTTCAAGGCTGCGTTCAGCCTGCCATGATGCCGAACATCAATAGCGCCACAGCGCGCGTGCTGGATGCAGCGGGTATTGAGGCGCTGGTGGCCCCCCAAGCCGGTTGCTGCGGAGCCCTTCGAACTCATCTCAATGATCACGCCGGGGGGCTCGATGATATGCGTCGCAACATTGACGCTTGGTGGCCCTTGATTCAAACTCAGCCTCTGGAGGCTATTGTCATGAATGCCTCGGGCTGTGGCGTGACCGTAAAGGGCTATGCCTCAGCGCTGGCCCATGATGCGGCTTACGCTGACAAGGCGCGCTGCGTGAGTGAACTGAGCCAAGACCTCGGTGAGCTTCTCCCCGGCTTGGTGCCAACCCTGAAAGCCAGGCTGCACAAACCCCCGGCTCAATGTTTGGCCTATCATCCCCCTTGCACCTTGCAGCATGGCCAGCAAAAACGTGGCCACATTGAAGCAGGCTTGAGTGCGCTCGGTTGGCAGGTGCGCTTGGCCACCTCTGAAAGCCACTTGTGCTGCGGCTCTGCAGGAACCTACTCGGTGCTTTACCCTGAAACCGCTCACGCCCTGCGCGACCGCAAGCTGGCACAACTTGAGCCCCTCAAGCCAGAAGTCATCATCTCGGCCAACATGGGTTGTATCCAGCATTTGCAAACAGGCACCGCGGTACCTGTTCGGCACTGGGTGGAGGTTTTGGATGATGCCCTCACGGTGCCCTCAAGCAAACTGAACACGACCAGCCCAAAACAGCTCTTTTGATTCAAATCAAGTTGGGGAACCTCTGCAAAACCCCTTATGGATGAGCGCGCCTTTCCCGGATAGGGAATGCCAGGCGGATGTTGCAGCGGTTCCCTAACGTCGCAGACCTCATTCGGAAAAGGATGCGATCGCTGTGAGGGGTTTTGCAGAGGTTTTTTGGGGCCTGTTAACACGCCCTAGTGCGACCCTTTCGGCGGCCCGTCTGTAGGATGGGGCTGAAAATCAGAATCAAAACCCGAGTCAACAGGGGTATCGGTTTTGTTTCGGCGCAAAGAACCGGGCACAAGATCAAAGCGAAAAAGGCGGCATTCGATGGGGCCATTCCACAGCGGGGTTCGCTGAGTTTCTTTCAAACGCATGGCCGAGGGAAGCTTCATGTCAGGGCTCAAGACAAAAGCGGTCCAGCCGGCAGGGTGCTGGGTGTAAGCCCGCTTCCAATGGGTCGCCAAACGAGCGAAAAAATCACTGGGGGCCTGACGATCTTCGGCCGAGTGGCGCAGGGCCCGCGAGCTTTCTGCAGCAGCCGAGCCCCGCACGGTAATTCGTTCACCATAAGGGGGGTTGAGCATGAGGGTACCCTGCAAATGGGGCGCCAAAATCGGGGCGGCTCGCTCAAGCGCATCACCGCCATGGAAGGTGATCATGCCAGCAACACCGGCACGCTCGGCGTTGCGCCGGGCAAAGTCCACCATGCGGAAGGCGATATCGCTGGCGTAAATAGGAACCTGGCAAGTCCGGATGCGAGACTGGGCATGGCTTTTGAGGCGCTGCCAGGCCGCGCGCATCTCCGGGCTTTGAAAGGGCAGCAAACGCTCGAAGGCAAAGCGCCGCTTCAGGCCAGGGGCCATGTCGCAAGCCATTTGTGCCGCTTCAATGGCAATGGTGCCACTGCCACAGCAAGGGTCATACAGGGCCCCGCCCTCCTGGGGGGTGCCACGCCAGCCCGCGGCCATCAACAGGGCCGCAGCCAGGGTTTCTTTGAGCGGGGCGTCCCCCTTGTCTTCCCTCCAGCCGCGCTTGAACAGGGCTGCGCCAGAAGTATCCACATACACCGAGGCGTGGTCTGGCCCGAGGTGCAATATCAGGGCCAGATCAGGAGATTGGGTGTCGACACTGGGGCGCTCTCCAGTGGCCTCGCGCAGGGCATCACACACGGCATCTTTGACACGCAGGGTTGCAAAATTCAGGCTGCGCAAAGGGCTGCGCTGGGAAGTGGTGTCCACCCTCAAGGTGTGTTGGGGGGTGATCCATTGAGTCCAGTCGACATGGCGTGTGAGTTGATAGAGGTCGTGCTCATCATGGTAGGGGCCCGAAGCCACTTCGACCAGCACGCGCTGAGCTAAACGGGTTTCAAGGTTCAGCACCATGACCTCGTGCGCCCCGCCTTCCAAAGACACCCCGCCGCGTTGCGTTTGAAGAGGTGCTCGAGGCAACACATGATGGGCTTCTTTGGCCAGCAGGGCCTCAACCCCGGCCGCACAGGGGAGAAAAATCGGGAGCATTACAAAACCTTACGCAGGGGAGTGGAGGGGATTTTCATGGATTCCCGGTATTTGGCCACAGTGCGTCGGGCCACCTCGATGCCTTGCTGATTCAGCAGCTGAGACAATTTCTCGTCGGACAGCGGTTTTTGAGGGTTTTCAGCATCAATGAACTGTTTCAGAAGTGCCTGTGCCGCAGTGCTGGAGGTATTTCCGCCTGTATCGGTCTTGAGCGAAGCACTAAAAAAATATTTCAATTCAAAAGTGCCTTTGGGGGTGGCCATGTATTTGGCGGTGGTTGCTCGTGAAATGCTTGATTCATGGAGGCCAAGCTCCTCGGAAATTTCACGCATGACCATGGGTTTCATGGCGATTGCGCCGTGTATCAAAAAGTTTTTTTGCCGGTCGATAATGGCCTGCGATACCCGTTGAATGGTCTCGAAGCGTTGTTGGATACTTCTGATAAACCAGCGGGCCTCTTGAAGTTTAAGCCCGATGGGGCTGGAGGCCAAGGACGCTTTGCTGTGACAGCCATTGAGCGCCCGGGCATACACATCATTGATATGTAATTTGGGCAGCACCTCGGGGTTGATCATGGCCTTCCAGTGCCGGCCATTTTTTCGCACAATCACGTCAGGCACGATGATACGAGCTTCCGCCGCCGAAAACTGCCGGGCCGGCTTGGGCTCGAGGGCAACGATCATGGATTGGGCCTCTTTAAGCAGTTTTTTATCAGCCCCCGTGGCCGCACCGAGTTTTTTGAAATCCTGGCGAGCCAAGAGATCAAGGTGGTTTTTGCAAATCATGATCGCAATCATCTGCGCTTCGCTGCGGGGCTGGCGTTGCAACTGAAGGGCGAGGCAGTCACCCAGGCTGGTTGCGCCAATGCCGGCGGGGTCAAAGCTTTGAAGCCACTTGAGAGCGCATTGCAGCCTCTCCAAGAGTGCTTCCCGTTCTTCATCGGTTTGCCCCAGGCTCTGTGCAATATCCGGCAGAGGGTGGGCCAAATAACCGTCTTCATTGAGAGAATCAATCAACACATGAAGGGCGCCGCGGTCTTCGGGCGACAGTCGCATGCCATGCAGTTGAGCACGAAGGTGCTCTTCAAGGCACAGGCTCGCAGGGCCCCGGTTTTGCAGCCCGGGGGGGTCGTCTTTGTTTGATGAACCCGCCTGAAAGGGCATTTCAGCAATGCCGTCAAAATCATCCCCTTCGGTGCCGTTTTCCCAGTCTGGTCGCTCCAGGGCGTCAAAGTCAGTGCGGTCAAGCTCAGTCAAGCCAGAGCCTGCCAGCGCTTCGTCATGGAGGTGCTCTTGCGCACGTTCTGCTTCCAGCTCGGCAGCTTGCTCCGTGGGCAGACTGCGTTCTGACAAAAGCTCGAAAGCATGCTCAAAAGGGCTTTCCTCAGCGTCCAAAAATGGGTTTTCATTGAGCATTTGCTCAATTTCTTGCTCCAATTCAAGGGTAGACAGCTGGAGCAATCGAATCGACTGTTGCAACTGGGGTGTCAAGACCAGTTGCGGGCTGATGCGAACCTGAAGAATCGGTTTCATGGCGGGCGCTTGTCACTCACATGCGAAAGTGTTCTCCAAGATAGACCTTACGAACATCGGCGTTATCAACAATGTCTGTAGGGGTGCCTTCAGTCAGAACCCGACCTTCACTGATGATGTAAGCACGGTCACAGATGCCCAGGGTCTCCCGAACATTGTGGTCGGTGATCAACACACCGATGCCGCGGTTTTTAAGAAAACCAATGATGCGCTGAATTTCAATCACGGCAATGGGGTCAACCCCCGCAAAGGGTTCATCCAGCAGAATAAACCGAGGTTGCGTGGCCAAGGCTCGGGCAATCTCGACCCTGCGGCGCTCACCGCCAGAAAGTGCCGGGGCCGGGCTGCGGCGCAGCTTGTCAATGCTGAGCTCTTGCAAAAGTTCGTCAAGCTGCTGTTCAATCATGGTGTTTGTGAGCGGCTTGCCATCTTGGCCATGTTGCAACTCAAGCACCGCACGGATATTTTCTTCGACCGTGAGTTTGCGAAAAATGGACGCTTCCTGAGGCAAATACGACAAACCCAGGCGAGCCCGTTTGTGAATCGGGAGGCGTTCGGCGCGTTGGCCTGCAATCGTGATGTGGCCGGCATCGGCACGCACCAGCCCCACAATCATGTAAAAACTGGTGGTTTTGCCCGCCCCATTGGGGCCCAGCAACCCGACCACCTCGCCGGCCTTGACAGCCACATGCACATCCTTGACAACCATGCGGCTGCCATAACTCTTTTGCAGACCCTCAGCACTGAGTTGGTCACTGGCCGTGGCAGGCTGTGCCTTGGTGACAACCGTCATGGCCGGTTTCCTGAGGGTTCCGGGGTGGGGGGCGGGGCGGCTGGCTTATCGGGCCCGGGTTCTGCTTCATGCGGCGTTAAAATCACACGCACCCTGCCATCGCCGGCGCCGCTTGAAGCCGGCTGACCGACCGCTGAAAATACCTCGGCTTGGTTATCATAAACCAACACATCCCCCGCAATTTCATCGACCACACGGCCTGCAATCAGGCGCTGAGCCACAGCCCGCGACATGAACCGTACCGTGTCTGTTTTTTCGTCGTATTCAAGCTGATCTGCCTTGCCAAAAACAGACTCTTTCGGTTGGTCCCGTTTTTGCCTGAACGTGGCTTGCCGGGTTTTGTTGCTGTAAGCCACCATGTGGCGGCTGCCGTTGGGAAGCTCCCGAACCTCAACCCGATCGGCTTCAATCACAATAGAGCCTTTAGTGATGATCACGTTGCCACTGAAAACAGCAGTTTTTTTCACCATGTCAAGGGTGCCCTGGCGGTCTGCTGCAACATTCAGGGGCTTGTAGCGGTCGGCTTTTTCAGCGCAAGCCGGCGAAGCCAGGCTCAAACATGCCAAGGCGGCTGTCAGCCACCCCAAGGGTTGTCGGGCAAAATACATCGGGTTCAGAAGGAAAAACTGGGCAGAAAAAGAAAAAATCATCCTGGGGCAGGTATTAAACATCTTGATGTGGAATGGGGTGCAGCGCTGCCACAACGCAAAAGCCCAGCAAGCCGCAGATGCGTGCTTTTTGACGCTTGATTTTAGGCGCAAGCAGTAAACCATGGCCCACACATGGTGATGAAAAATTGATTTTTGGGAGATCTTTTCTGATGCGACGATCCCGTTTGTCGGGGCATCAAATGCCTGTTTGCTTGGGCTTTGCAACCAAGCCTGGGTGTGGTTGAGAGCCTGCTGCGCATGGCGGGCCTGAATGGGCAATCGCCCGACGACAGCACCGTCAGTTGGCACCAGTAGCGCAAGGTGCCCCTGGGGGTTGATGCGAGCACGTTGAAAATCCGCACCATCGCAGCGATGAACAGCAGTGTGGGAGACGCGCCCACACTGCCTGAGCTTTTGGAGCAGATACCGCCCGCTTGGGTGGCGCATTTGAAAACAGTGAAGCGGCCTCCATCGTCAAAGTCGGGTAGAGACCAAAGTGAACTGCTTCAAGCAGCTGGAGACCACGGTGTCTGTGGGTGCTATCGCATAACTGCGCCTGGTGCAGGGTCATCTCGTGCTGATTTTGAGTTGTGCAATAAAAGAGCCTAAAGCCGTTTTACAGAGGTTCCCGAGGTCACTTGCAGAGTTTAAATTTTTTTGCTACAATCCAAAGTTGCCTTAAAAAATTGCCGCATAAAAAATTACCGCATCTTACCGGATCAAATGCGGGTCATTTTCCTTGATCCCAACCAATCGTTGTTGGGCATTTAAAACAAAAAGCTCTCTTGAGCTGGAGAACAATATGAGTCAAAGCACCCACTCTCGTTTGGGTTTGCTGGGGCGCAAAGTTGGCATGATGCGTATCTTCACAGACAACGGCGATGCTGTTCCTGTGACGGTGCTTGATGTGTCTAACAATCGCGTTACCCAAATCAAAACCCTTGAAACTGATGGTTATCACGCTCTTCAAGTGACATTTGGTGCTCGCAGGGCCTCTCGGGTCAATAAGCCATCAGCCAAACATTTTGCAAAAGCAGGTGTCGAGGCGGGAAGGCTTCTGAAAGAATTCCGCCTTGATGCCAATACTGCAACTGAATATAAGCTTGGTGAAGTTGTTCCTGCCTCTATTTTTCTGGTTGGGCAAAAGGTCGATGTTCAGGGTACGTCCATTGGTAAAGGTTTTGCCGGTACCATGAAGGCCCACAATTTTTGCTCACAGGGCGAGTCTCACGGCAACAGCCGTTCTCATAGAGCTCCCGGCTCAATTTCAATGGCTCAAGATCCTGGTCGAGTATTCCCAGGTAAAAAAATGTCTGGTCATCTTGGGGATGTCACCAGAACCGTACAAAATTTAGATGTCATTCGTGTAGATTGCTCTCGCCAGCTTCTTTTGGTTCGTGGTGCGGTCCCTGGTGCAAAAAACACCTTCGTTGTGGTGCGGCCCGCCGTGAAGGTTAAAGTCAAGAAAGGTGCCAACTGATGCAGCTTGAACTATTAAACGAGCAGGGTCAAGCCATCAGCAAAGTTGATGCTCCAGATTCTTTGTTTGCTCGTGATTACAACGAAGCACTGGTTCACCAAGTTGTGGTGGCTTACCAAGCTAATGCTCGACAAGCGACTCGTGCCCAGAAAACCCGCGGAACTGTGGCTCACACCACCAAAAAGCCTTGGCGTCAAAAAGGCACTGGTCGTGCTCGTGCGGGCATGTCTTCTTCTCCCCTTTGGCGTGGAGGCGGTCGCATTTTCCCCAATATGCCCGATGAAAACTTTACTCAAAAAGTCAATCGCAAGATGTATCGGGTTGGCGTTGCCTCTATTTTTTCTCAGTTGGCCCGTGAGGGGCGTCTGGCTGTGATCGAGGATCTTACCGTTGATGCACCTAAAACCAAGTTTCTTGCTGCCAAATTGAAAGCGATGGGCCTCGACTCAGTCCTTCTGATTGTTGATCATTTGCATGACAATCTTTGGCTTGCGTCTCGCAACTTACCCAATGTGCTAGTACTCGAGTCATCCCATGTCGATCCTCTCTCTTTAATGCATTACAAGAAAATCTTGGTGACCAAGCCAGCGATGGGTCGCCTCAAGGAGATACTGGCATGAGTCAAGTAAAATTTAATAAAAGCCGTTTGACTCAGGTTTTGCTGAGCCCTATTGTGACGGAAAAAGCAACATTCATTGCCGAAAAGAATAACCAAGTTCTTTTCAAGGTTCTCCCTGATGCAACCAAACACGAAATAAAAGCTGCTGTAGAGTCTTTGTTCAGCGTCGAAGTTCTATCTGTTCAGACGCTTGTTCAAAAAGGGAAAGTTAAGCGTTTTGCTCGTGCCATCGGTCGTCGTAATCATGTAAAAAAGGCCTTTATAGTCCTTAAAGAAGGTCAAGAGCTGAAAATCGGGGAGGGTTCTTAATGGCCATCGTAAAAGTGAAGCCGACATCGCCTGGTCGTCGTGCGGTTGTAAAAGTGGTGCATTCACACTTGTATAAGGGTCGTCCAGAATCATCTTTATTGGAGCCTCAATCGCAAAAATCCGGTCGTAATAATAACGGCCACATTACTGTTCGTCATAAAGGCGGTGGGCACAAGCATCATTATCGTGTAGTCGACTTTTTGCGCAACAAGGATGGTATTCCTGCCAAAGTTGAGCGCATTGAGTATGACCCGAATCGTACGGCTCATATTGCCTTGTTATGTTATGCCGACGGCGAGCGTCGCTACGTGATTGCTCCCAGGGGTATTGAAGTCGGCGTTACGCTTTTGAGTGGCCCAGAAGCCCCGATTAAACCCGGTAATTCCCTTCCCATTCGTAATATTCCTGTGGGGTCTATCATCCATTGCGTTGAAATGTTGCCAGGTAAAGGTGCTCAAATCGCCCGATCTGCTGGGGCTTCAGTCACCCTGTTGGCTCGTGAAGGTCTGTATGCCCAGTTAAGGCTTCGTTCGGGTGAGGTTCGTAAAATTCACATCGATTGTCGCGCCACTATTGGTGAAGTCTCAAATGAAGAGCACAGTTTGCGCCAATATGGAAAGGCGGGTGCTATCAGATGGCGAGGGGTTCGTCCTACAGTGCGTGGTGTTGCTATGAATCCGATCGATCACCCCCATGGTGGTGGTGAGGGACGTACAGGAGAGGGGCAAGTTCCTGTGTCTCCTTGGAATACCATGACCAAAGGTTATCGTACACGTAATAACAAGCGCACGCAGGCAATGATTGTCTCGCGTCGCAAAAAGTAAAAGAGGGTGACATGAGCCGTTCATCAAAAAAAGGCCCCTTTGTTGACCATCATTTGTTGGCTAAAGTTGAAAAAGCAATTGCCACCAAAGACAAAAAGCCTATTAAAACTTGGTCTAGGCGTTCAACAATATTTCCAGATTTTATTGGCCTGACGATTGCAGTTCATAATGGTAGGCAACATATTCCAGTTTATATTTCTGACCAAATGGTTGGGCACAAGCTGGGTGAATTTGCCCTTACGCGCACCTTTAAAGGTCATCCGGCAGATAAAAAAGCCGGCAAAAAATAAGGACTAAAGAACATGGAAACACGTTCAATTATTCGGGGTGTGCGCTTATCAGCAAACAAGGGTCGTTTAGTTGCCGACATGATCCGCGGTAAAGATGTTGATCAAGCTTTGAATATACTTAATTTCACGCCTAAAAAATCAGCGGGGATTATTAAAAAGGCTCTAGAATCTGCGATTGCAAATGCTGAGCATAACGATGGTGCAGATATAGATTCACTCAAAGTTAAAGCTATTTGTGTTGAACAAGGGGCGACATTAAAGCGATTCTCAGCAAGAGCTAAAGGTCGTGGTAATCGGATCAGTAAGCCTACCTGTCATATTTTTGTGACGGTTGGAGAGTAAAGGCAGCCAAGGAAAAATATGGGACAAAAAATTCATCCGATTGGATTTCGCCTGCCAGTTACTCGCAACTGGTCCTCACGTTGGTATGCTTCAAACAAAAATTTTGCTGGCATGTTGGCTGAAGATCTGAATATTCGGCAATACTTGAAAGCCAAATTAAAAAATGCGGCGGTATCTCGCATTTTGATTGAGCGTCCTGCAAAGAGTGCCCGCATCACCATTTTTTCTGCCAGACCAGGTGTCGTAATCGGAAAAAAAGGCGAAGACATTGAAAGCCTGAAGACACAGTTGGCTCAACGTCTTGGTGTGCCAGTTGCTGTCAATATCGAAGAGGTTCGCAAGCCAGAAATTGATGCTCAACTCATTGCCGACAGTATCACTCAGCAACTCGAAAAGCGAATCATGTTTCGTCGAGCAATGAAGCGCGCTATGCAAAATGCTATGCGGCTTGGTGCTCAGGGTATCAAGCTTATGGCATCCGGGCGATTGAATGGAATTGAAATTGCCCGTTGTGAGTGGTACCGAGAAGGTCGAGTCCCTCTTCACACCCTGAAGGCAGACATTGATTATGGTTTTTCTGAAGCCAAGACAACCTACGGAGTTATCGGTGTTAAATGCTGGGTTTACAAGGGTGATCGATCCCTTGCTGCGGAAGTAGTTCAGTCAAAGCCTCTTGATTCTCAAGAGGATGATCGAAGAGCTCGTCGTCCGTCCGGTACACGCTTGGGTGCTGGCAGTCGAGCCAAATCTGAGCGTCAAGACAGTCCTCAAAAAGCTCCTGATGGTTCTCTTCCCTCAAAAGTGACGGCAGCAGCCAAGCGAATTCGTAAGCCGGCGGCCGGTGAAGCAAAAGGAGAATAACGATGTTGCAGCCAGCGCGTAGAAAATTTAGAAAAGAGCAAAAAGGAAGAAATACTGGGATTGCTACTCGAGGTGCAAAAGTCTCCTTTGGTGATTTTGGTCTTAAAGCAACTGAGCGCGGTCGTTTAACTTCGCGTCAGATTGAGTCGGCTCGCAGGGCTATCTCTAGGCATGTCAAACGTGGTGGTCGTATTTGGATTCGTGTTTTTCCAGATAAGCCAATTTCGCAAAAGCCTGCCGAAGTTCGAATGGGCAATGGTAAAGGTAATCCAGAATATTATGTTGCAGAGGTTCAGCCAGGAAAGGTTTTATACGAAATCAACGGTGTTCCAGAGCAATTGGCTCGGGAAGCCTTCCAGTTGGCTTCTGCCAAATTGCCATTGCGGACTACTTTCGTGGCCCGTCAGGTCGGTACTTGATTTGATTAGGTAAGAAATGAAAACATCTGAACTTCGCAGCAAAGATATTTTATCGTTACAAAAAGAAGTGTTCAGCTTGTCGAAAGCTCACTTTGGTCTCCGGATGCAAAAAGGTGCTCAACAACTTTCCGATCATTCTCAGCTTCGAAAAACTAGGCGTGCTATTGCAACCGTTAAGACGATCTTGCGTGAAAAATTAATTCAGTCCTCTGGAGCTGAAAAATGAGTATCACTGCAACTTTAGTGAAAAATAAACGTATTTTAACTGGTCGGGTTGTGAGCGACAAAAGAAACAAGACGGTCACTGTTTTAGTAGAAAATCGCACAAGGCATCAACTCTATGCGAAAATTGTTGCTCGTTCAAAGAAGTATCATGCGCATGATGAGCAGAATCAATATCGTATCGGTGATCTTGTTGAAATTTCCGAGGGCCGCCCTATTTCTAAAACCAAAGCTTGGACTGTAACTAAGCTGATTGAAAGAGCGAGCGATCTCTGATCATGATTCAAATCGGTTCGCTTCTACCTGAAATTCAGCTTTATGAATATATAGATTCTCCCAAAGAGGGCTGTTCATTGGGTCCTCAAGCTTTTGATATTTCCTCTGAATTAGCCGGAAAGAGTGTTGTTATTTTTGCTGTTCCTGGTGCATTCACTCCAACCTGTTCTGACAGTCACGTTCCTGGTTTTCTCTCTCGAGTTGCTGACTTCAAAGCAATTGGCATCAACGAAATATGGTGTTTATCCGTTAATGATGCTTTCGTGATGAATGCTTGGGGTAAATCTCTTGGTGTTGCTGATCGTTTGCGAATGGTTGCCGATGGCCTTGGGGCCTTCACAAATGCAATCGGTCTGACTTTCGATCTTTCCTCAAAGGGCTTGGGTGTGCGCTCACGTCGCTACTCAATGCTTGTGGTGGATCGTAAAGTAACCATTTTTAATTTAGAGGCAGGTGGGCAGCTTGAAAAAAGCGGAGCAGACACTTTGTTAGAACAGGTTCGTGGCCTCTTTTAATGTATTGACAATAATTCTTAAAAACCTTACCATTACCGGCTTAGCCAAAAAATATACATTTGGCTCTCAATCCCGTTAGGCGGGCCTTCTGCTTACGGAACCAAGACTGGTCATTTCCGTGTAAATCGGTAATGGTGCAAGTTGGGGAAAAAATCATGATTCAAATGCAATCGCGACTTGATGTCGCCGACAACACTGGCGCCAAGTCCGTCATGTGTATCAAAGTCTTGGGCGGCTCAAAGCGCCGGTATGCCGGTGTTGGTGATCTCATCAAGGTTAGTATTAAAGATGCCTCTCCTCGCGGTAAGGTGAAACGAGGAGAAGTTTGCAATGCTGTTGTTGTAAGAACTGCAAAAGGAATTCGTCGCCAAGATGGATCGGTTGTCAAATTCGATGGAAATGCTGCTGTTCTTCTCAACGCCAAATTAGAGCCTATCGGTACCCGTATTTTTGGTCCTGTCACGCGTGAGTTACGGACTGAACAATTTATGAAAATAGTATCTCTTGCGCCTGAAGTTCTCTGACTTAGGGGTATATAAAACATGAATAAAATCCGAAAAGGTGATCAAGTTATTGTTCTTGTTGGTCGGGATAAAGGCAAGAGAGGTCTTGTGCTATCCCGAGTGGATGAAAACCGCTTGATTGTTCAGGGGGTAAATCTCGTTAAAAAAAATGTTAAGCCCAATCCTATAAAAGGCATAAGTGGCGGTGTTGTCTCCAAAAATTTATCAATTCATCAGTCTAATATTGCAATTTTCAACCCTCTAACAGAAAAGGCTGATCGTGTTGGGGTCAAGGTTTTGGGCGACGGAAAACGTGTTCGCGTCTATAAATCTAATGGGCTTGAGATTCCAGTCTTGAGAGGTGAAAATGTCTAAATCTAATATCCCTAGACTCTCTGAGCAATATAAGTCTAGAGTTATTCCTGAGCTTATGAAAAAATTTGGGTACACTTCATTAATGGAGGTTCCTAGGCTTACTAAAATAACTCTTAACATGGGTGTGGGTGAAGCTGTTTCTGACAAAAAAGTCATTGAACATGCTGTTTCAGATCTTACTAAAATTTCAGGTCAAAAACCTGTTGTCACAAAATCCAAGAAAGCCATTGCAGGGTTCAAAATACGAGAAGGTGTTCCAATAGGATGCATGGTGACTCTTCGTGGCGATCGAATGTTTGAATTCTTAGACCGCCTCGTCACTGTTGCATTCCCAAGGGTAAGAGACTTTAGAGGCATTTCTGCAAGGTCTTTTGACGGTCGAGGTAACTATAATGTTGGCGTTAAAGAACAAATCATATTTCCAGAGATTGAATATGATAAAATTGATTCTTTGCGGGGTTTAAATATCAGCATTGTTACCACCGCAAAAACTGACGATGAGTGTAAAGCGTTGCTTTCTTCGTTCAAATTTCCTTTTAAAAACTGAGTGTTTCATGGCTAAGCTCTCTCTTATTCAGCGTGAACTTAAACGCGATCGTTTAGTTAAAAAATTTTCGGAAAAATACTTTCGCTTAAAAAAAATCGCAAACGATCCTAAGCGATCATTAGAAGAAAGATACTCTGCCCGTCTCGATCTGCAAAAACTGCCTCGGAATTCTTATCCTAGTCGCCAGCGTAACCGTTGTGAGCTGACCGGACGTCCCCGCGGTACCTTCCGCAATTTTGGCTTGGCAAGAAATAAGATCAGGGATTTGGCCTTCAAAGGAGAAATCCCTGGAGTAATTAAAGCTAGCTGGTAAATCTACCGGGCTTGCACAGGAGATTCTGGTATGAGTATGAGTGACCCCATTGCAGATATGTTAACTCGCATCCGTAACGCCCAAATGGTAGAAAAGCCCAATGTTGAGTTTCCCTCTTCAAAATTAAAGGTTTCTATCGCACGGGTTTTGAAAGATGAAGGTTATATTGAAAGTTTTAAGCTGTTGAATCGAGATGGAAAAAATAGTTTAGTAATTGATCTAAAATACCATGCAGGTCGTCCTGTCATTGAGCGTATTGAACGCGTGAGTAGGCCCGGTTTGCGTGTTTATAAAGGCTGTCACGATATTCCGATGGTTATGAATGGTCTCGGAGTAGCGATTGTTACAACCCCTCAGGGGGTTATGACTGACCGAAAGGCTCGTAAAGTGGGCGTTGGCGGTGAAGTTCTTTGCTTTGTTGCCTAACTGGGGGTTTAAATGTCACGTGTAGGAAAATTGCCTATTCCCCTGCCGATTGGGATTGAGGCTTCTTGTGTCGGTGATCAATTTTCCGTGAAAGGCCCCCTCGGGTCTCTGTCGCGTTCCGTAAGTTCCTTCGTGAATGTTTCGATTGCCGATGGTAAAGTTATCATTTCGCCAGTTGATAGTACGGTAAAAGCAAATGCCATGTCAGGCACTGAGCGCGCATTGATTGCAAATATGGTTGCTGGGGTTAGTAAAGGATTTCAGCGCAAGTTGGCCCTTGTCGGTGTTGGTTTTAGGGCTCAAGCTTCTTCTGGTTCAGACTTGCATTTGCAAATCGGCTTTTCTCATCCAGTGATTAAGTCAATGCCTGCTGGGGTAAAGTTGGATTGCCCCACCCCAACTGAAATTGTGCTAACGGGCCCAGATAAGTGTGTTCTAGGTGAAATTGCTTCTCGAATTCGTAAGATTCGCCCCCCTGAGCCATATAAAGGTAAAGGAATTAGATATTCCTACCCTCCAGAAGAAGTTCGGCGTAAAGTGGCCAAAAAGAAATAAGGGTTTATCATGTTGACAAAAAAAGAGCAGCGTCTTCGTAGGGCTAAACAAACCAGAGCGAGAATTTCTGCTCAACGGGTGGTCAAGTTATCTGTTTTTAGAAGTAATTTTCATATTTATGCCAACATTATCTCTGCTGATGGTGCTCGTGTCTTAACATCAGCTTCAACGGTCGAAAAATCGGTGAGAGATATTCTTGGTTCTTCTTCAGGTGGCAATATGTCTGCCGCGATGATCGTTGGAAAGAGGATCGCAGAAAAAGCAAAAGAAGCTGGAGTTACCTCAGTTGTTTTTGATCGTGCAGGTTTTGCTTATCACGGACGAATCAAAGCTCTTGCTGAAGCCGCTCGCGAAGCAGGCCTCAACTTTTAACCGCGATTTGAAAGTAAAGGGAGTTTGATATGGCTAAATTTCAAGCACGAGCTCAAGCTGAAGGTAATGATGACTCTTTTATAGAGAAGATGATTGCCGTCAATCGTGTAACCAAGGTTGTCAAGGGTGGTCGAACTTTGAGCTTTGCTGCTCTTACGGTGGTAGGAGATGGTGACGGTCGAGTTGGAATGGGAAAAGGTAAAGCCAAAGAAGTTCCTGTAGCTGTTCAAAAAGCAATGGAAGCTGCTCGGCGAAACATGTTTAAGGTTTCTATCAAAAATGGCACCATCCATCACAATGTCATTGGTGAGCATGGTGCTTCTCACGTTTTGATGGCCCCTGCGCCCTCTGGTACTGGAATTATTGCTGGCGGACCTATGCGTGCAGTTTTCGAAGTAATGGGTATTACTGATATTGTTTGTAAAAGTTTGGGGTCTTCTAATCCCTATAACATCGTTAGAGCCACCCTTAATGCACTTGAGTCTATTTATACTCCGGCGGAAATTGCTGCGAAGCGTGGTTTGACGGTCGAAGAGATCTACAACTAATGGTCAACACGATGATGACTGATAAAACTTTGAGAATTAAGCTCGTCAAAAGTACGGCTGGCACTCGTCAATCACATAAAGCGACTGTTCGCGGCTTGGGCCTTCGTAAGTTAAATAGTGAGTCTCTGCTTGAAGATACTCCTTCTATCCGTGGTATGGTCAATAAAGTTTCCTATTTAGTGAAAGTACTCTGATTGGTGCGATGCATGATGAAACTTAATAACTTGAAGCCAGGTGCAGGTTCTAAGCATCAAAAGCGTAGGGTTGGCCGCGGAATTGGTTCTGGTCTCGGTAAGACTGCTGGTCGTGGTCACAAAGGTCAGAAAAGCCGCGCAGGAGGTTACCACAAGGTTGGATTTGAAGGTGGTCAAATGCCTTTACAAAGGAGGCTTCCTAAGCGGGGTTTTAAGTCTTCTTCTTTGCAGTTTAATGCTGAGATCACGCTCTCTGATCTTCAAGCCATTTCTGTAGATCAAATTGATTTGGATTTGCTTAAAAGTCTTCGTCTTGTTCCTCAATGTTCAAAAGTTGTGAAGATTGTCAAGTCTGGTATGTTGACTAAACCTCTGTTAATTAGAGGCATTATTCCGACCCGTGGAGCCAAGGAAGCGATCGTCGCCCTTGGGGGCTCAATTTCCTAATCCGGGATGCTCGTGTGTCGAATGCTTCTTCTTTAGGTAGCACAGCAAAACATGGCGAATTGATTCGCCGCCTTTGGTTTCTGTTGCTTGCTCTGATTGTTTATCGGGTAGGTACTCATATCCCAGTTCCTGGAATAAATATCTCAGAATTATCAGACCTTCTTCATGCGCAGGCTGGTATCTTTAATTTATTTAACCTTTTTTCAGGCGGGGCGTTATCAAGATCTTCGGTTTTTGCACTGGGTATTGCTCCATACATATCTGCATCCATAATCATGCAGTTAATGAGTTATGCTGTTCCTTCTCTTGAGGCTTTGAGAAAGGAAGGCGAGTCTGGTCGAAGAAAAATAACCCAATATACGAGATATGGAACCCTTATTCTGGCCATTGTCGAATCATGGATCATTGTCATTGGTCTAGAAAGTTCTCCAAAACTTGTGCTTGATCCCGGCGCTGCTTTCAGGATCACCGCCGTTGTTAGTCTTGTTTCTGGGTCAATGTTTTTGATGTGGCTTGGTGAACAAATTACAGAGAGAGGAATTGGTAACGGTATTTCAATTCTTATTTTTGCGGGGATTGTGTCTGGTTTTCCTTCTGCTTTAGGAAATTTGCTCGATCTGGTTTCTAATCGTACTGATGCCAGTGCTGTATTTGTTCCATTGTCTGTACTTGTTTTGGTTGTTGCTGTTACATTTCTTGTTGTATTTGTCGAGAGAGGTCAAAGAAAGATTTTGGTTAATTATGCCAAAAAACAAGTTGGAAATCGTGTTTATCAAGCAGCATCCTCTCACCTGCCCTTAAAGCTCAACACTTCTGGGGTTATGCCCCCCATTTTGGCTCAATCAGTCATTTTGTTTCCTGCAACACTTGTTGGGTTTTTGGCGGTTGGGGATACCGCCAATATCATGAAAGACATTGCTACAGCTCTTTCTCCTGGCCAACCTGTTTATGTTTTACTATTTGCCGCTTCAATAATTTTCTTTTCTTTCTTTTATACTGCTCTTGCATTCAATAGTCGCGAAGTTGCTGATAATTTGAAAAAGAGTGGTGCCTTTGTTCCTGGTATCAGGCCTGGTGAACAAACAGCAAGGTATATTGATAAAGTACTATCTCGGCTAACATTGTGTGGTGCTTTTTATGTGGCCTTCATTTGCCTTATTCCTGAGTTTTTGGTTGTTCAATATAAAGTTTCCTTCTCTTTTGGCGGTACATCACTTTTAATTATTGTGGTTGTTACGATGGATTTTTGGGCTCAAATTCAAAGCTTTCTCATGAGTCAGCAATATGAGTCCCTATTGAAAAAAGCCAACTTTAAAACCGGTGCTGACAGGTAAGCTATGGCAAAGGACGATGTTATCCAAATGCAGGGAGAAATTCTTGAGAATCTTCCTAACGCCACATTTAGAGTGAAGTTGGAGAATAGCCGTATTGTTCTCGGCCATATCTCTGGGAAGATGAGGATGCACTTTATTAAAATTACACCAGGCGATAAAGTGACAGTTGAGATGAGCCCTTACGATTTAACAAAGGCTCGCATCGTATTTCGTGCTAAATAAATTTAAGTCAATGATTGCTAGGAGATTTTTATGAAAGTTGCTGCATCAGTAAAAAAAATGTGCAGGAATTGTAAGGTTATCCGAAGAAAAGGGGTTGTTCGTGTTATTTGCTCAGATCCTCGTCATAAGCAGCGTCAAGGATAATTATTTTTTAAAATATAGAGGATTAAATGGCTCGAATTGCTGGAATTAATGTCCCGCCTCATAAGCATACCGAAATTGGACTTACCCATATTTTTGGCATTGGGCGCGCTACTGCACGCAAAATTTGCCTTTTTACTGGCGTACCAATAGATCGTAAAATCAAAGATCTGACCGATGGTGATCTTGAAAAAATACGAGAAGAAATTAATAAATTGACAATTGAAGGCGATTTAAGGCGCGAGATTTCCATTAATATCAAGCGTCTCATGGATCTTGGTTGTTATCGTGGATTTCGTCATCGCAGGGGTTTGCCTGTCAGAGGTCAAAGAACTAAAACTAACGCTCGAACGAGAAAGGGCCCCCGAAAGTCGGGCGCACTAGTTAAAAAGTGAATTTTTCGTTGCTGATCGGTTAAAAGTGAGTTAAAAATGGCAAAAGCTCAAAATTCTGCTGCTCAAAGAGTTCGTAAAAAAACTCGCAAAAATGTTGCTGATGGTATTGCACACGTTCATGCATCTTTTAACAATACAATTATCACCATTACCGACAGGCAGGGTGCTTCTCTTTCTTGGGCTTCCAGTGGCGGGCAAGGTTTTAAGGGTGCAAGAAAATCCACTCCTTTTGCTGCTCAGGTAGCTGCAGAAGTTGCTGGCAGGGCTGCTCAGGAACAAGGTATCAAAAACTTGGATGTCCGTATTAAGGGGCCTGGCCCAGGGCGAGAGTCTTCTGTTCGTGCTCTTGCAGCACTTGGGATTCGGATTAACCTTATCTCGGATGTGACGCCTGTCCCTCATAATGGTTGTCGTCCGCAAAAGAGGCGTCGCATTTAAAAATTAATGCCTGAAAAAGTGATTCGGGTACTATTAAAATACCATTTTGGTATTGTCTGTTTTTTCAGACTTGCGGAGTAATTGACTCCGGCAAAATATAAAGGAAAAAAAGTGGCTCGTTACTTAGGTCCAAAATCCAAACTTGCTCGTCGTGAAGGTACTGATCTATTTTTGAAGAGCACCCGTCGTCCGATTGGTGACAAAGCCAAGTTTGATAGTAAGCCCGGTCAGCATGGTAGAAATTCAGGTGCGCGAACTTCTGATTTTGGTCTTCAGCTCAGAGAAAAGCAAAAGGTAAAGCGAACATATGGTGTTCTCGAGCGGCAATTTCGACGTTATCTTTCTGAAGCAGAGCGTAGAAAAGGAAATACTGGCACGAATCTTCTTTTGATTCTTGAGTCTCGTTTAGATAATGTTGTTTACCGTATGGGATTTGGTTCTACTCGAGCCGAGGCTCGTCAATTAGTCTCTCATAAAGCCATTATGGTTAATGGAGAGGTTGTTAATATTCCATCTTTCTCAGTAAAATCTGGGGATACTGTTTCTGTTCGAGAAAAATCAAAAAATCAATTGCGCGTTGCTGAATCTATGAAGCTTGCCGAATCAATTGGTTTTCCTGCTTGGGTTCAGGTTGATTCTAATAAAGTTTCTGGTGTTTTCAAGAAATCTCCCGATCGCGATGAATTCGGCGCCGATATCAAAGAGGCTCTTATTGTTGAGTTTTATTCTCGTTGATATTCTTCGTTAGATCGCCTACTTTGCGCCTAGCGATTCTCCTAGGCGCTTTTTTGCTCATCTTTGCCTTATCGGTGTAACGAGCCGAGGGTATAGAAAGAACCCCCCCATGCAAACCAATTTGCTCAAGCCAAAATCTATCCAAGTTGAGCCACTCGGGAACAATAAGGCTAAGGCTATTTTAGAGCCTTTCGAGCGTGGTTACGGTCACACTCTTGGCAATGCATTGCGACGTGTTTTGCTCTCTTCGATGATTGGTTACGCTCCTACTGAGGTCACTATTTCAGGAGTACTGCATGAGTATTCTTCAATTGACGGTGTTCAAGAAGATGTGGTTCATATCATGCTTAACTTGAAGGGTATTGTCTTTAAGTTACATCATCGTGATGAAGTTACTCTTGTTCTTCGCAAGGAAGGTGAGGGCCCTGTTACAGCAGGAGATATTCAAACTCCCCATGACGTGGAAATAATTAATCCGAATCATCTGATCGCTTCTTTGTCTGTCGGTGGAAAACTTGACATGCAAATTAAAGTCGAGAAGGGTAGAGGATATTTTCCAGGTAATCAGCGTCGTTATGGTGAAGATACTGCCAAGTCTATTGGTAAGATAGTCCTTGATGCTTCGTTCTCTCCAGTTACAAGAGTAAGTTATACTGTTGAAAGTGCTCGTGTTGAGCAGCGAACTGACCTTGATAAGTTAGTGATGGAAATTGAGACTAACGGGGTCATTACACCTGAAGAAGCTATTCGATCATCTGCCAAAATTCTGGTTGAGCAGCTTGCGGTATTTGCTCAATTAGAGGGTAGCGAAATTGCTGCATTTAGTGAGCCGCAGCCGCGTGGGGCGCAGTTCGATCCTATTTTGCTTCGTCCAGTTGATGAGCTGGATCTCACGGTTCGCTCTGCTAATTGCTTGAAAGCTGAAAATATATATTATATTGGTGATTTGATTCAGCGGACTGAGACAGAATTACTCAAGACACCCAATCTCGGTCGTAAATCTTTGAATGAAATTAAAGAAGTTCTTGCTTCCAGAGGGCTCACCCTTGGTGGTCGCCTAGAGAACTGGCCTCCACAGGGCCTCGACAAGCGATAAATTGTTGGATATTTCAAACTTCAGTGTCCAGAATTTTTTCGGACAGGTGCATCCCGTAGTACCTGATACGGCTACGGTTATATTCTAAATAAGAAAGGTTTCGCACTATGCGTCATCGTCATGGGCTTCGTAAGCTTAATCGGACATCATCTCATCGTTTGGCGATGCTTCGAAATATGTGTAATTCCCTGCTTCAGCATGAAGCGATTAAGACTACTTTACCTAAAGCCAAGGAATTGCGCCGAGTTGTCGAGCCTCTGATTACTTTAGCTAAGCAGCCAACTCTTGCTAATCGCCGTTTGGCTTTTGATAGGCTCCGTGATCGTGATATTGTAACCAAGCTCTTTAACGAACTCGGCCCACGTTTTAATCATCGCCCGGGGGGCTACACTCGAATCTTGAAGATGGGCTTCCGTGTTGGTGATAATGCTCCAATGGCTTATGTTGAATTACTTGATAGACCTCAGGAAGAAAATATTACCCAGAGCTCGAATGATTTTTCATGAATTCACTTTAATGCCTGAATTTCATTAAAAAAATAATCTTGTATTTAATGTATTACATTTTTATTCTTTTTCTTATGCCGCTGTGTGATTTTTAGGAAATTGTCATAAAAATATTTCATAAGACTTACGCAAAAGAAGCCTTTAAATATTATTAAATTCTATGCAAATCAACAACTTACGTAATTTTTGCTTTCGAGGAATTGCAAGATTTTCCACAATGCGGAATGAAGTGGCTGGGCTGTTTTGCGTAAGTCCCATTTCATTTGTTTTTTTGCATTGCTAATTTCATCTTCATCTTTTGGGAGGCTAAGAATGGCAACAAACGATCAGTATGTGAATACCCACATGAATTGGTGCGCCAGTAATTGGGGGATAAACGAAGGGGCAGATGAGGCAATACACTATATTAATTTGGCTGTTGCCTCCGGCTACCCAAATAAAGTTAGCGCAGTGGTTGAAATAATTAACGGAATACCAGGAGTTTCACAAAATGTACTAAAACGACCTCCTGTTATCGATGCTGCGCGAGCGCTAGTAATCGTCAATCCCGAAATGGCAGTTAAACTCGCGCTCACTTGTCAAAATCACAATCCAGAGGTAAAACGCTTACTTCTAGAGAAACAAGATGCTGTGGTAGACTGGCTGAGAAATTAAATTTGATAGCTTATATTAATCTTCAAGTATTATATAGTTTACGCAAAAGAGGCTTTTAAATATTATTAAATTCTACGCAAATAAACAACTTACGTAATTTTTGCTTTCGAGAGATTGCAAGATTTTTCGCAATGCAGAATGAAGTGGCTGTTTTGCGTAATTCCTATATTATAAAAAATATTTCATTTCCTTTTGTTGCATTGCTAATTTCATCTCCATCTTTTGCTGAAGAAATTTCAAAAGAGATGTGGCTTGCGCAAATGAAAATTGCCCTTCCACGACATTTTTGCTCCTCGGAGCAGTATTTTCGTCAATGCTTTCATGTTCAAGAGCAAGAATGTCGTGCTGTTGCATCTGAATCTACCAACGCTTGCCTGAAACAACTCGAAAATTTAATTCCATTAAGGCTAAAGCAGCCTGCTGATGGAACAAGTTGGGGGTGGCAAGTTGGTGCGTGTGCGGGCAACGCTTACGAAGTTGCACTTAAAAAACAAAAATTGAATACAGCAAAGTGCAACAATTCGAATCATTGGCGTTGATCAAAGCAACTTTACTGAAGTGCTCGTATATTTAAAGTTTTCGTCGCTGAGCTATGCAGGTGAAGTTCACGCTGGGGATAGGGGATGGTAATGCCCATCTCGGACAGTACATCCAAGACCTTCAGGTTGACAGCAGATTTGACTGCACCGGGCCCGTTTTCGGGGTCGGAAATCCAGAAAAGCAGGGTCATGGTCAAGCCGTCGGCGCCAAATTCTGTCAGTTGCAGGGCCGGGGCGGGGTCTCTCAGCACTCGATCAACCTCTGAAATTTCTTGTTCAAGCCGAGATTGAAGTGCCCGGACATTGGACCCGTAGGCAATTTGAAATACAGTGTTGAGGCTGACCTTTGGATCGGCCAGTGATGAATTTTCAACCCGTTGGGTTAAAAGAATTTCGTTCGGTACCACCGCTTCTCGTCCGTTCAGGGCACGAATGACGGTGAAGCGGGTGCGAATATCGCTGATGCGGCCCTCAAAGTTATCGACCTTGACCATATCTCCAATACGCAAAGATCGTTCTGCCAAGATGACGAAGCCGCTTACATAGTTTGCCGCAATGCGCTGCAAGCCCAACCCCATGCCTACACCCACGGCCCCACTCAAGACGCTCAGTGCAGTGAGGTCAATACCGACGGAGGAAAGAGCCAGCATCAAGCCGATGAAAAGCAAGCCCACGCGGATCAGGTTTGCAGCCATTTTGCGCAAAGAGAGGTTGTCTCCAGAGCCGCGTAACAGCTTTTTTTCGATGGCCGAAGAAGCCCAGAGGGTTAGCATCAGAACCACCGAAGTCGTCAGGGTGCCTTCGACCACATTGCGCAAAGTCAGATGGGCTGAACCGATTTTCCAGCGAATTTCTTCCATGGCATCCAGGATGGATGGAAGGATGCCCATCACCCATAGCACCATCAGGCCCCAAGCAATCCAGGAAATGTTGCGTTCAATTCGACGCAGCCAGCGGGAGTCTGGGAATGTCGCGCTGAGTACTCGCACCGATAAGCGAATCACGAGGAGCGCCAACAGAGCGGGAATAGCAACTTTGAAGACGGCTGGTTTGACCACTCCCAGCAAGACGGCCTTGGCCCCATAAGCCAGCCCCAAGGCAGCGATGGGGAACAAGACGCCATCGAAAATTCGTTTTCCAAACCAAATGGAATCGGCATCGACTGAGCGGCCGCGAATCCAGCGAACCAGGGCCCAGGCGCAGACCAGGCAGCTTAGCAGAACTCCGATATCGCGCAAAATGGTTGGATCGGCGAGGGTGTCCAGTAACTCTTGAATTTGTGGGGTTCGAAAAATGGAAACCATGATGTTCATGAAGAAAAAACACGGTGAGGCAATTTGGCCGCCTCAATGGGTTTTGTGAGGGCGCACTCTTTGTGTATGCTCTGTTGCGCAGTTGTGCCCACAAATTTGCTTTTTTGCATTTGACATGCGAGGGGAGCCGCCTATTGCTCAATAGGCGGCTAAGCTAGGGGCTCTCTGCCAAACCCATTGAGTATTATGAGCGCTGCCTTGCCAAGTGCTGAATGCAAGGCCAGTTTTGCCGCTGACGCGGGGGATGACAGACCAGCAAGCCAAGATTGCAAATACAATCCGGGAAAGTATGCCATCACCATGAGGGGGTTTGGCAGAGGTTCTCCAGGGAATTTTTGCAAGATTCTCAGCGATGCATATTGACTTCGACAAGGGAATTTCGATGACCACTTTGCGCCAAGTGTTTTCCCCCACGTCGTCACACTCTTTGACGCCGTCTCTTCAAAAATTGCTGGCACAACTGAATCGTGTGATTGTCGGCAAGCCCACGCAGATCATGAATTCGGTGGCTTGTTTGCTTGCTGGGGGGCATTTGCTGATTGAGGATCTGCCGGGCGTTGGCAAGACCACTTTGGCTCATGCTTTGGCGGTGTCGTTGGGTTTGAAATTTTCCCGGGTTCAGTTCACTTCAGATTTGATGCCCAGTGACTTGCTTGGTGCCAGCATTTATGACCGCAGGCAAGAGTCTTTCGTTTTTTATCCTGGGCCGGTGTTTGCTCAGGTGCTTCTGGCTGATGAAATCAACCGGGCCGGCCCCAAATGCCAAAGTGCCTTACTCGAAGCAATGGAAGAGCAGCAAGTGTCTGTAGAAGGCGAAACACGGCTTTTGCCAGAGCCGTTTTTTGTGATTGCCACCCAAAACCCGAACGATCAACGCGGGACGTATCCGCTTCCAGAAAGCCAATTGGATCGGTTCTTAATGTGTATTACCCTTGGTTACCCTGATCCAAAGAATGAACGTGAACTGCTTTCGGGCGAAGATAAACGAGATTTGATTCGTCATTTGCCCGCCGTGATGACCCTGGATGAGCTGCATGCGGCTCAAAAAGCCGTTCTGGGTATTCATGTTTCGGAGCCTTTACTGGATTACCTTCAGGCCCTGATTAAAGCAACGCGAAGTGGCGCCTGGTTTACCGAGGGGCTTAGCCCCCGGGCCGGCATTGCCATTCTTCGAGCAGCCAAAGCCAGAGCTTTTCTGGTTCAACGAGCCCATGTTTCACCTGACGATGTGCAAGCCATTCTTCCGCAAGCTGCGGCGCATCGTTTGGTTCCGGTGGCGCAATCTGGGCGTGGTCGCATCGAGCAGGTGCGGGCCATGATCGCCGCTGTTCCTGTGCCATGAAAGGGGCCATATGAGAGATATGAGAGGATGGAATGGCCTACTTTCATCAGCCTTCAGGCTTTCAAGGGATGTTGCATCTGGCAGGCTGAACCTGAAATTGAGCTTGGCCGGCTGATGAGGGGGAGGGGCTCATCGGGCTCCAAAGTGATACCTGAGCCCCAGCAGCCAAGTACGAGGGGCTCCGGGGGTATAGGTGTCTTGGGTGTTGGGGCTGTAGGCTCCTGTACCTTTGTAGGTGCTGCTGGCCACTTCAGCATAATGGGTATTAGCTGCGTTGAGAATGGCAACCCATAGCTCCCAAGGGCCGACTTTGGTTTGGGCCCTCAGGTTCAAAATGGCGTGGCCAGGGTAGCGGACTGTATTGGCGTTGTCCATGTCGTACGCGCTCACTTGCTGAACTTCGGCGGAGACACGCCAGTTTGGCGGCAGCTTGTAGCCCACTTCAATATTGACCAGCCAGCGAGGCGCTGCGGGAATGGTTTTGCCATCGAAGTTTTGCGTCAAGGAGGTTTGGTATTGTCGAAAAGTGTGTTGCGACCAAGCACCATTGAGTTTGGCATCCCAGGGGGCGCGGGGGGTGTAGTTCACGCCAAACTCTACGCCTTGGTGGCGTGTCTTGCCTGCGTTACGCGGTTCACTTTGTCCGGGTTGGGTTGAGTAGCTGACGATTTCATTTTTGCCATCGAGTCGGTAAACAGCCACATCGGTCGCCCAGACCTTGTCGGCGCTGATCCAGCGAATGCCGGTGTCGATGTTATTAAATACCGATTCACGTAAGTTCGGTGAGGTCAGGGAGCCGCCATATTGTGCGCTGACTTCAGGCGGGGTGAAGCCTTGACTGTAGTTTGTGTAGAGGTTCATGCTGGGTGTGACATCCCAGGTGGCGCCCAGCTTGGGGCTGAGGTGCTGGTAGCTGCGCGTTTCGGAGGGGGCTCCGGTGGTGGCAGAGGGGGCCAGCTTGTTGGTGTAGTCATACTGGATATGATCAGCCCGCAGGCCAGCCACCAGCCTTACCTTCTGGATTCCGGCATATTCGAGTTGGCTGTAAAAGGCGGCACTGGAGATATCCACTTCGTAGTCGCGCCGCAGATTGCCTCGGGTGTAGCCCGTGTAGAGGCCGTTCAGCGGGTTCCTGGCAATTGCCAGGTTCATTTCCTGGGCCTGCATGGGTGTGGTCTCGGCCATGATGCCCGCCATTAGGCGCAGCGTATTGCCAAGGGCATCTTGCCGGTGCCGGGCATCGAAGCCCCACGAAGTCGATTGTTGATCACTCGTGCGGCCAGAAGCTGTGGTGGGCCCGGTATTGAAAATCAGGTAGCTCGGAAGTTGGTCAGTTTCATTGCTGCGGGCATAGGCGGTCAAGGTGGTCAGCCCCCCTTCATTGGATTGGGTTTCGAGGGAAGACGACAGCCGCAAGGCATTTACCTTGCGCCAGGTGAAGGTGTGGTAGCTGAAGCCTGGCCGTTGATCGTAGTCGTTTTTGAACAGGCTTCCCGGCATGTCGGTGTCAAGTTGACTGTGTGTCAGGATTGTTTTGAGCACTGTATGGGATGAGGGCTCCCAGTCATGCCGCAAGGTGAAGGCGTGCTTGGAGGCTTCGTTGTGATCCTGCCAGCCCCCTTGCCGGTTCATGGTGTAGGCGCTGAGTCGGTAGGCTTGGGGGCCGGCGCTGTTGGAACTGCCGACGTCCAGGCGCCGATAGCCCTGGTTATTGACCTGGAAACCAGCAAAGTTTTCTGGCTTGGCGCTGGGGGCCCGGGTGAAAAAATGAAGGGCCCCTCCGACGGCATTGCCGCCATACAAAGAGGAGGCCGGGCCTTTGATGATTTCAACGCTGCCAATGCCGTTGAGGTTGAGTTCGTACAACGCATTATGGTTGAACAGGCCAACAGGACGGATGGGCAGGCCGTCTTCCAGATACAGATAAAACGCATTGGTGGTGATGGGCTGCCGAATGCTCATGCTGTGCTGCTCATTGGCCAGATCGCTCACATAAACCCCTGGGGCCTGGTTCAGAATTTGTCCGGCAAAAGTGGCTTTTTTTTGTTCGATGGTTTGTGAGCTGATTTTGTGGAGAGCTGCGGGTGTTTCACGCAACGAGGTGCCCTCACGAGAACCTGAAATCACCACTTCATCCAAAATCGAAAGGGCTTCTGTGGCCAAGGTAGGGCATGACCAAGCCAGCGCGGCGATGGCCACGGGTGTTAAAGAAAAACGTGACATGTTGAACGCTCGAATCAGATCAATCAAAGATGCGCGGCCAAGACCGCGGCAGCTGGTAGCCGCAGGCGCGCAAGAGAGAAAGGGGAGTCAGGATTCGAGAGGGGGCCCGCGAGCCGTTGGGAGCGCCAGCGATGTGTCGTGAGAAATGAGAACTGGAGCTGCGGACAGTGCCGCAGACTGTAAGGCACTGAAGAACAGGGGCGCCAAGGCAGGCGGGAGCCCTATGGCGCAGGCCAGCGAGCACACCGCACAAGTGCCCTGATGGGTAGCCTGATCAGGGTTTGAGGGCGGGGAATCCGGGGCTGCTGATACCGTGACTTTTTTGCTTCCCAAGGCGCTGCAAACTTCGACCATCAGGGCCAGCGGCCCGCTTTGTACCCGAGCCAATCCGGGCCACAAGGCATGCAGCATCATCGCCAGGATGGCGACCCATGTAGCGAGGGGGTGAGCCCGTTGTCGCGGAATGCAAACGCGCGAAATCATGGCCTGAAATGCTAGAAGCACATTGAAACCCAGTTCACTGCCATCAGGGCCATCTCGGGGCTCAGGTAGGCTTGGAAAATGGTGGCGAGGATCACGGCAGCGACCAGCAGCATTGCAAATGAGCGCAGTTTCATAATATCTTGCTCAGGCTCTCTGAAGCTGCGGCCGAACAATGGCACGTTCCTGGATGGGTTGATTGGCCACCGCAGCGATGATTCCAAGGCCGATGGAGATCCACCACACCACATTATAACTTCCGGTGGCATCAAACAATTTTCCCCCCATCCATACCCCCAAAAAACTGCCGATTTGGTGGCTGACAAACACAAAGCCTGCCAACATTGACAGATATTGAACCCCGAAAATTTGAGCCACGACCCCGCTGGTCAAGGGCACAGTCGAGAGCCACAGGGCCCCCATCACAGCGGAAAAAATATACACACTTGAGGGTGACAAAGGCGCCCACAAAAACAGAGCAATGGCGATTGAGCGGGTCAGATAAATCAGGGATAGCAAATGCCGTTTGGGCCAACGCTGGCCCAATACCCCGGCAGCGTAGGTGCCGAGCACATTGAACAGGCTGATGATGCCCAACGCCGTGGTGGCCACATCGGGCGAAAGGCCTTTGTCTTTGAGGAAGCTGGGCATGTGCACGCCGATGAACACCACCTGGAAACCGCACACAAAATAGCCCACCATCAATAAATGAAAACTGGGGTAAGACAGGGCCTCACGCAGGGCTTGAGCAATGCTCTGTCGCTCACCCCCGGCCACAGTGGCCTGGGAGGGGGGTTCACGCAGGCCGATCGCCAAAGGCGCAATGGCCAAGACCAGGCAGCCCATCAGGAATAAAGCATTCTGCCAATTCAACGATTGGATCAGCCAGTTTTCAACGGGAACCATCAGGAACTGACCAAAAGACCCTGCCGCCGCTGCCACCCCCATGGCCCAAGTGCGCCGCTCAGGCTCAATTTGCCGGCCAATCACACCATAGACCACGGCATAGGTGGTGCCTGATTGCGCCAGGCCAATCAGCAGGCCGGCGCTACTTGCAAAGGCCAGCCCTGAGGTTGACAAAGCCATCAGCACCAGGCCTGCTGAATACAAAACGCTGCCCAAGACCAGCACGCGAAACGCACCCCATCGATCGGCCAACATTCCGGCGAATGGCGCCGCCAAGCCCCAAGCCAAATTCTGAATGGCCAAGGCAAAAGCGAATGTTTCCCGGGTCCAGCCGCGATCCATGGTGATGGGGGCCAGCCAAAGCCCGAAGCCATGGCGGATGCCCATGGATAGAGTGACGATCAAAGCGCCACAGCACAAAACTTGGGTGACGGAAAGTTGGCGGGAGGGGGCAGGGGCAGTCATGGTGGGTCAGCTCACGGTGTAGTGAAGCGTCAGCAGGCTGATTGACTATACTGATGACGATCGTCGGTTCTGATAGGGCAATGTAGTTTTTTGCTCATGGGGTATTCTGGCGCCCCATCTGGGCAATGGGCCTGTGGAGGTTCTTGACTTTTCCTTCTGCACCAGATGAACCCTGACTGACAAGCCCGCATTGATCCCCCCCTGACTCACCATGCTTCGTACCAAGTATTGCATGATTTGGCTGACCACCCTCGGGCTTTGCCTGACGTTGTTTGGCCCGGTTTCCTCGGCCTCTGTGCCTGAGCAGAAGCCTCAAAGCCTGCCCGTGATGCCGCTCTTTGTGGGTATTTATAAGCTCTATGCCATGGTGGCTCAAACGGCTGAGCAGCGTCAAATGGGCCTGATGTACCGCCAAACCATGGCTCCCAATGAGGGGATGCTGTTTGTTTTTGAAAGCCCTGCCCGCCAGTGTTTCTGGATGAAAAATACCCCTTTGCCGCTTTCAGCGGCTTTCGTGGCCGACGACGGCCAGATCGTGAACATGGTTGATATGGAGCCTTATTCGCTGAAGTCGCATTGCTCCACAAAGCCCGTGCGGTTTGTGCTTGAAATGCATCAAGGCTGGTTTAAAAAGCGGGGGCTGAAAGCTGGAGACCAGATCAGTGGCCTGCGCTTTTGAAGCGGCACACTCATGCTGAGAGTGTCGAGCAAACAACAATCTATACGCTGAATTGTCATGAGCAACTGAGTTTTTATTGGTTCCGTTTTTTTTTGCTGAAGGCATCATCACACATTTGACCCCTTCATTCAATGGAGAATGCCCATGCCCGCAAGACGTCAAGTTGTTCAATGGTTGGCCGCCGCCATGTTCGCCAGTGCTTCATGGGGCGCTTGGGCTCAAAGTGTGAGTTTGCTCAATGTGTCTTATGACCCCACCCGTGAATTGTATGTCGAGTTTAATGCCGCATTTGCCCGCCACTGGAAGGCCAAAACGGGCCAAGACGTGTCGATCAAGCAGTCTCATGGTGGGTCTGGCAAGCAAGCGCGTGCCATCATTGACGGACTGGAGGCTGATGTGGCCACCTTGGCATTGGCCGGTGATACAGATGCCCTGCATTCGATTGGCAAACTGATTCCTCAAGACTGGCAAAAACGCTTGCCGCATAACAGTTCGCCTTACGCCTCTACAATCGTTTTTGTGGTTCGCGAAGGCAACCCCAAAGCCATCAAAGACTGGGATGACCTGGTTAAACCGGGGGTGAAGGTGCTGACGCCCAATCCAAAAACCTCGGGAGGGGCCCGCTGGAATTATCTGGCTGCTTGGGAATTTGCCAAACGCAAGTATGGAACCCCTGCAGCCGCCCGGGACTTCGTGAAAAAACTGTATGAGAATGTTCCCGTACTTGACACAGGCGCGCGCGCATCTTCCGTGACTTTTGGGCAGCGCAACCAGGGCGATGTCTTGATTTCCTGGGAAAACGAAGCCTATTTGCTCGACAAAGAATTTGGAACAAGGTTTGATGTGGTTTACCCCTCTATCAGCATTTTGGCCGAACCTGCCGTGACCTTGGTGGATAAAAACGTGGACAAAAAAGGCACCCGTACCGTGGCTCAGGCTTATCTGGAGTATCTCTATACCGATGAAGGCCAGGATCTGATCGGCAAACACTTTTATCGCCCGACTTCGGCCAAAGCGCAGGCCAAGTATTCAAAGCAGCTTCCACCCCTGAAGCTATTTACGATCGACGAGGCTTTTGGTGGGTGGGCTCAGGCCAGCAAAGAGCATTTTGCTGATGGCGCCAGTTTTGATCAAATTTATACCAAGAAATGAATTTTCAGCAGCTTCGTTCTGTGAGGGAAGCCGTTCGCTGCGGGTTCAACCTCACTGAGGTTGCGGGGGTGCTGCATACTTCGCAGCCTGGGGTGAGTCGACAGGTTCGGGAGCTCGAAGATGAGCTGGGGGTTGAGATTTTTATACGAGCGGGTAAGCGTTTGCTCGGCTTGACCTCGGCGGGTAAAACCCTCTTACCCATGGTGGAGCGAATTCTTCAAGAGTCTGACAACCTTCGGCGGGCTGGTGCAGATTTTCAAGGTCGTGAGGATGGAACCCTGTCAATTGCCGCCACTCATTCACAGGCTCGGTATGTTTTGCCCCATGTCGTGAAGGATTTTCGTCAAAAATACCCTCGGGTTATTTTGCGATTGCATCAAGGGTCTCCGCGCCAAGTGGCCGAGATGCTGCTGTCAGGGGAAGCCGACATTGGTGTCGCAACCGAGGCATTGGCTGATTACCCCGAGTTGCTCACCTTGCCATGCTATCGGTGGAGTCATAGCGTGGTGGTTCCTCCTGGGCACCTGTTGCTGAGCCTATTAAACCCCTTGAGCTTGAAAGACTTGGTGCAGTATCCGATCATCACTTACGACACAGGCTACACAGGCCGGGCCCATATTGACCATGCCTTCTCCCGATGTGGGCTCAAACCCAATATTGTTTTGACCGCCATGGATGCCGATGTGATCAAAACTTATGTGGAACTGGAGATGGGGGTGGGGATTATTGCCTCAGTGGCTTGGGATGACGCCCGCGATGCCCACCTTCAAATTCTGGACGCCGGGCACCTGTTCGAGGTCAACACGACCCGGCTGGGGGTGCTGCGACACCATTGGTTGTCGGGTTTTGCGTTTGGATTCATTGAAAGCTTTGTGCCTACCTTGACACGCGAGGTGGTCAAAGAAGCGCTTGCTGGAGAGCTTCCCTAGTTAACACCGCCTGGAAGAGTGCGGTCATGCCCGGCGCATTCTTCGCAGTGCAAGTCATTTGTGAACTGCTTTGGCCTGGGAACGTCAGCGAATGCCCACTTGACCATGGCGATGGTTGTTGCATCACGTCAAACAGAAGCTTTATCAAAATGGGGTATAAAGCTGCTTGATTCAGGCAAGCGCACTCAGGCGGGTTGGGCTTTACCTCTGGCCGTCATTGGGTATTTTGATGTTTTTTGGCAACATTTTGGTGATCTTTTCTATCTAAAAATGCAATTGAAGAATAACAATTCCCTTGAGATGTCTAGCATCTGGCTGGTGTATCAGTGAGCGAACTCACCAGAGCATCCCCCAGGATGTTGTGGCGAGTTCCGAACCTTGCGGTTCTGGCTCGGTCGTCTTTGCAAAGACTTCCCTTTTCCAAACCTCTTCCAAAAGGAATCAGTAAATGCCCATCTTCGTGACTGACCTTGTTGTCGTCCAGCGCTTTGCAACCTCCCTGTACGCTGTACAGGTTGGCCAAACCACCATGGCTCAAGTGAACAATGAGATCCGCAACGCCTCCGGTGATCTGGATAAGGTTTGCAACAAATTCTTCAACCTGTCTTTTGGTTCAGTGCCTGTTGCCACCATTGCCAGTACCTTGGTGGCCAACCTCGGCATCACCACCGGTGCCGCTGATGCCACCACCTACATCAGCAATGCCCTGAATGCCACTCCTGCTGCAGCTCGCGGCGCCAAGGTGTCTGAGCTGCTCAACCTGTTCTCCAACCTCGAAACCGATCCCATTTACGGCACAGCTGCCAAGGCCTGGAATGCCAAGATTGACGGCGCTGTCGCCTACATTGGCACCAATGACGTCGCCTTGAATGCGGGCGCTGTTTTTCAGTTGACCCTTGGTATTGACAAGGTTTTGGGTACGGCTGGCAACGACACCATCGTTTCCGAGGCTTACACCCTCAACGATGCCGACACCATCAATGGTGGCGCCGGAACCGACACCCTCGCGATTGTCGCCAAAACCACCGATGATCGCATCATCGCCCCCATCACGACCAGTGTCGAGAATGTCAAAATTCAGGGCCAGTACGTCACCCTCAACACCAGCGACAATAACCTCAATAGCGGCAATACTCACGTGCAGCTTGATGTGAATCGCATGGTGGGTGTCACGAACTGGGAAAGCAACAACTCCCGCGAAACCGTGGTGGTCGAAGACGTCCGCATTCTGGACAGCCAAATCACCAAAGACATCACCATCACGATGCGTGAAACCGATCCCGGCAACGTGGATTATGGCGTTTACTTTGACCAAAACTCGCTGCGTAATGTGAATGCATCCACCTCCCGCGTTGTGTTGCAAGTGCTGGACACCGGGGCCGCGGGTCAAGGTCTGGCACCCCTGTTGAACGCTGATGTTCAAGGTTTTTCATTTGAATACACAGACAACAAAACCAGTGTCAAGCTGACAGCGAACTTGGCTTCTAATGCCATCAATGCAGCCACCACCTTTGCAGATTTGCAAGCAGCCTTCCAAGCAGCTGCAAATGCCCAATTTGGTGCTGGTGTGGTCAGTGTGTCCTTGGGAACCAATTTCTCGGTCATTGACCCTCTCTCGGGTAAAACTGTCACGGGTACCAATGTGGTGTTGCAGGTCAATGGTGACTACACCGTGACCCCTATCGGCTGGTCCAAGAGTGGTACCACCCCTGCGGGCTCCAACATCTATACCAACTACACCACTGTGGCATCAACCTCGACCGATCTTGTCACCAGCAAGATCGTTCTGGACGACGTGGGCCGCGGCTCGCACGGCGGCGATCTGGTGGTGGGCGGCCTGTCTGTGGGCACCACCTCGACCTCTCAGGGCGTTCAGCGCTTCGAAATCACGGTGGAAGACAACAGCAAGTTGACCTCCGTGGCCTCCACCAACAACACCCTGCGTGAAGTCACCATCGTCAACGGCACCACCACCCGCGTGAACAATGCCTACAACGACAACGTGAAAGACGCTGGCAACCTGACCGTCAAGAACTATGAAACGGGTGCTTCCGGCGCGTTTGGGCTGCCCGGTCAATCCGGTCTTGCTACGGGAAATAGCGTGGCTGGCTTCACCGATGTTCGCCTGATCGACGCTTCCACGTTCAAGGGCAAGCTTGACATCTCTGCGGCCATCACGGCAGCTTCTGTTGGCAAGTACCTGACCTTGACCGATGGTGCGTCTGACTACACGGCCGACAACATTGCCTTCCTGTACTCTGCTGGCTCCAATGCAGACACCCTGGACGTCAGTGTGGATAACACCTACGTCAGCGCTGGTTCGATGCCTTCGCTGTCCGATCGCGAAGACTTCGGTCTGACCATCAACGGCAACGGTGGCAATGACAAGATCACCTTGCGTCACACCGACAATACCGGTGCCGTGAACCCCAACATCAACGTCATCAAGATCAACGGTGGCGAAGGTAACGACACCGTCACCTCCACCGGCGAAGGCAACATCACCGTTGACGGCGGTACCGGTGACGATACGGTTTACTTGAACCAATCTGGAAACAACGCCTTTGCCACTTCCAACTGGACGACTGCTCCTGGCTTCAACACCCCGAACGGCTTCAAGAAGTTCCTGTACGGTGGTCAGTTGACGGTGTCTTTTGCTCCCAGCAATGGGGTGACGGCTGCTGCTGTCGCTGATGCTGTGTCAGCCAATTTCACCAATGGCTATGAAGTGACGGTGGCCATCCCCACGGGTGCCAATGCCACTTTGAACCAGTTCTATCTGAACCAGGCCATCAAAAACGCCATCAACAACAATGCGGTGTTGAACAAGCTGCTCAAGGCTGAAGACATGCCTGGCACGCAGCTTAAAATCACTTCCTTGATTGATGGCGGTCAAAACTTGGCGCAAGATCTGGTGATGAGGGTTTCCGCAGCTGACATCACAACCGATTCTGCTGCGCTGGCGGCCTATAGGCTGTATATGGCTGACTCCACCCTGAACGGCGCTGCTGCCCAAACAGCCAACGTGGCTACCCTCGAAGACACCACTGATGGCCTCAACACGGTTCGGTTGAACACCTGGACCCCCTCTGCCACCAGCGGAGCGGCTGGCCTTGAGGGTGACAACAGGGTGGACCTGGCTGCCGGCTCCTCCGATGTGGTGGTGTTGGGCTCCAATGCCAACAGCAACGACACCGTGGTGTTCAACGGCTATGACCTGGGCCTCAAGACGGTCGTCAATTTTAATGACACCAACGGCACCAGTGGATCGGACTACCTCGACTTCACGTCTTACCTGACCAGCAGGCTCAGAGACGGTGGGGCTGTTGATAAGGCAGTGCGTGAGGGAACCACCCTGAATGCTGACGCGACGGTGGAGGCCAACTCGGTCACCCGCCTGACAGCCGTGGCTTATACAACCACCGACACCTTTGCCGGCCTCACGGCGGACAAGTTGCTGGCCGCCATCAACGGCGGAACTGGAACTGCTTATGCAGGCATTGTTGATGGTACACTGAACGCTGCCAACTACGGCACTACAGTTAGTGGCGGTTTGGTCAATGAAGGCAAGGCTGTGGTGATGGTGGAAAACACCGCCAACCAAGGTTACTACCGCGTGTTCGAGTTGACCTTCGCAGCAAACAGCACAACCGGGCAGTTCACTGCTGCCAAGCTGATCGCTGACGTTGATTTTGGTGCCAGCACAGACTTTTCTGGCACCAGCCCCACCAACGACAACCTGATCTGATGCAGTAGTTCGTGTTAAGGCTGTAAACTTCCGGCCCTCCCGGAAGGTCGGTCACGATTGAAGCCCCCGGATCATCTCCGGGGGTTTTTTTAGTCGATGAATTTCATATATGAACACTCGAGTTTCTGGGTTAACGGATCTGTCGCGTTCACACATGGAGAAAAATGCTTGCCTCGCACTCGTTGCCACGCCGGTGCAGGTGAATTTGCTGAAAGAACTGCAAGCGCAGTTTGCCCAGGTCTGCAATACCTTGGCCCCCGAGGTGTCACGCTCACGGGTCTGGGGGCGGGTGGCGCTGCATCATTTGCACTACAAGCGGTTAAGGGCTGAGTTTCCGCGGTTGGGTTCGCAAATGGTGTGCAATGTCATTTATGCGGTGTCTAAAGCAGCGCGCTTGGTTTTTCAGCATCCTTCAAGCCCGTTGCATGTGTCTCGCCTGGGGCCGGGTGGGCTGCCGCTTTTGAGGTTTGCTGCCAATGGGCCGGTTTATTTTGATCGGCATACTTTGAGCCTGCGCGAAGACGGCTTGTCTCTTTACACTCTGGAGGGCCGCATTCGCTTTGAAGCGGCCTTGCAGCCTGAAACCCGCTCCGCCTTGCAAGGGGTGCGGCTCTTGGAGGTGGTGCTTGAATCGAGGGAGGAAGATCGCTTCACCTTGACCTTCAAATGGGATGCGGCCGGGCAAGGCCATGGCGCTGAGCCGGGGAGGGAGGAGGCCGTGACAGACCCTGATCTGAACCCTTTATTTTCCCAGCCAGAGAATGAACGCGGCTTGGCCTGGAGTGCCCTGTGGCCTCCCCATGTGAGCATCGACCAACAAGGAGCCGAGAGGCCATGAATAAACCACGCAGCGAGCTGTTGACTCGCGTTTTGGAATTGCGCGACGGGGTAGGCCCTGTTGCCGGGATAACGCTCGTGATTGGCATTTTGGCCTTTATGCCCTCAGCCTACATGATGGAGGTCTATGATCGGGTGGTCAACAGTCAAAGCCTCAAGACCTTGGCCATGCTGTCTGTGTTGGCGGTGGCCTGTTATGCCTTGATGGAAGTTCTTGAAAAAATTCGCTCAAGGGTGCTCTGGAGCCTCGGGCTTCGGCTTCAAGAGGTCTTGCAAGAGCGGGTGTACGACGCGATGACCCGTGCGCTGCTGGTTCGTGCACCGGGGGGCCTCACGGCCATGCAAGATATTCGCTCCCTCAGAGAGGCCCTGCATAACCCGGCGCTCACAGCGGTCATGGATGCCCCGATGTCGCTGTTATGCCTGTTCTTTCTCGCTCTCATCAACCCTTGGTTGGCCGTGGCGGCCTTGGTGGGCGGGGTGTTGCAAACCATCGTGGCTTGGGCGGTTCAGCATTGGGTGCGCCCTTTGATGCAGGAGGCTCAGCAGCAAACCCAAGCGGCTCAACAATATGCCGAGGCCTCTTTGCGCAATGTTCAAGTGATGCAGGCCATGGGCATGGTGGGTGCCGTGCGCCGCCATTGGTTACTGCGCCAAAGAACCTTTCTTGGCACCCAGGCGCGGGCTTCGGATATTGCGGCTGGCCTGGGTGTGGGGGCCAAATTGTTGCAGCAGCTCATGGGCTCTGTGTTGTTGGGTTTGTCGGCTTGGCTTTTAATTCAAGGCACGCTCAATGGGGGTGATGTCATGCTGATTATTTCTTCCATTTTGGGGGGTAAATTATTGCAACCTTGGGTACAGTTCGTGCAGCAATGGGGGGCTGTTCAAGGCACCCTGCAAGCCTGGATGCGCCTGCGTCAGTTGCTGGAAAGCCAGCCGCCCAGAAAACCCCCGATGCCACTGCCTGACCCTGAAGGCCATTTGCGTGTTGAGGGTGTGAATGTGGCGGCCCCTGGCCAGCAAGCCCTGATTTTGCAGGGTGTGAATTTTTCTTTGAAGGCGGGTGAGGTGCTGGGCGTGATTGGGCCATCGGCTTCGGGCAAAACCACACTGGCTCGAACGTTGGTTGGCTTGACGGCACCTGCCAGCGGTGTGGTTCGTCTGGATGGGGCCGATTTACGTAGCTGGGATCTGGCTCAATTGGGGCCTTACCTCGGATACCTTCCCCAAGGGGTTGACTTGATCGAGGGCACCCTCGGTGAAAATATCGCCCGGTTTGGCAAGGCAGATGACCAAGCCTTGCAAGACGCCGTGGCGCTGGTGGGTTTGCAGCCCTTGGTGTCTGAGTTGCCACAGGGCTATGACACCCCTGTGGGGCCTGAGGGGCGGGTGTTGTCGGGAGGGCAGCGGCAGCGTGTGGGCCTGGCCCGGGCCGTATACGGCAAACCGAAATTGTTGGTGCTCGATGAACCCAATGCCAGCCTGGATGAAGCCGGCGATGCTGCCTTGATTCAAACCCTGAAAACCCTCAAGGCTCAGGGCACCACGATCGTGGTCATGACCCACCGCACCAGTGTTTTGGCGGTGGCCGATCGTATTGTGTTGCTGGCCGAAGGCCGCCAGCAGTTGTTTGGAAGCACGGCGGAGGTCTTGCAAACCTTGCGTGGTGGCCAGCCTCGGGTGGCGCAACAAGAAGGAGCAAAAGCATGATGACACAATGGTGGCGTCGTTCAGGGGCACCCATGGGAGAGGTCATGTGGGCCATGCGGGCTGAGTTGTTGGCCGTGGCAGCATTCAGCCTGGTGGTCAATCTCATGATGCTCACACCAACCCTCTATATGTTGCAGGTCTATGACCGGGTCATGCTGAGTCGCAGTGAGCTCACTCTGTTGGCGGTTTCGCTCTTGGCTCTTTTCCTTTACGGGATCATGGCGTTGGCCGATGGGTTCAGGGCGCGGTTGTTGGTGCGCAGTGGTTTACGCTTTGATCAGGCCTTGGGTGCCCGGGTGTTTGAGGCCTCGGTGCAACGCCGTTTGGAGTCTGGCGACACCGGATCGCGGGGCGATGCAGACCTCATGATGGTTCGGCAGTTCATCACAGGCAACGGGGTCTATGCGTTTTTTGATGCCCCCTGGACGCCGATTTATATTTTGGTGTTGGCCATGTTGCACCCTTGGCTGGGTGTGACAGCGCTTGTCTTTGGTGTCATTCAGGCGTCTTTGGCTTGGTGGGGGCATCGTGAGGCCAGCCGGGTACAGCAAGCATCGGCGCAGGCCAGCAGTCAGGCCGACTATTTTTTGCAGGCCAAACTGCGCAATATGGATGTCATCTGGCCGATGGGCATGTTGAAGCCCCTGTACCAGCGCTGGGAGCAGCGCCACCAGGCTGCGCTGTGTGCTTCAACTCAGGCTCAGTTTCAAACAGGTCGAACGGAAGCCATCAGCAAGTTTGTGCGTTATGTGCAGCAGTCGGCCAGTTTGGCGGTGGGGGCTTGGTTGGTGATTCGCGGTGAAATCAGCCCGGGGGCCATGATTGCTGGTAATGTCCTGATGGGCAAGGCACTGGCTCCAATTGACAGCCTCGTGTCCCTCTGGCCTTCTTGGCTGGCCTGTCGGGCCGCTTGGGGCCGCTTGCGGGAATTGTTGAACGTGCCGTCTTCACGCGGGCGCTGGTCTGTGCCGATGGTGCATGGCGAGCTGCAAATTCTCCATTTGACTCTGACTGCGCCGAATCGCCCTGATCCAATCTTGTCTGCGGTTTCCTTCCATGCTTTACCGGGGAGCATCACCGTGGTGCTGGGCGCCTCGGGTTCAGGGAAATCATCGCTGGCGCGGGCCCTGTTGGGTATTTGGCCACCTTCAGCCGGACGGGTTTTGCTGGATGGCCAATCGATTGAGCGCTGGGACCCTGAGGCCCTGGGGCCTTGGGTAGGGTACTTACCCCAAGAGGTCGAACTCTTTGAGGGAAGCGTGGCGCAAAACATTGCCCGATTGGGTGAGGTGGATGGCTCGCTGGTGGTGAAGGCGGCGATCAGCGCTGGTTTGCACGATATGATTTTGCGTTTGCCCCAAGGCTATGAAACGCCCATCGGCCCAGGAGGGGGGTTCCTTTCGGGAGGCCAGCGCCAGCGCATCGGATTGGCCCGCGCCTTGTATGGTGAGCCCAAAGTATTGGTGCTCGATGAGCCAAATGCCTTCCTCGATGAAGAGGGTGAGAAGGCCTTGCATGCCGCCGTGATTGCTGCCCGTCAACGAGGGTGTACCGTGCTCTTGATCACCCATCGCCCGGCCTTGCTTGACGTGGCAGACCGTCTCTTGATGCTGGAGGCTGGGCGGGTGCGCGCTGAGGGCCCGAAAGAGCACGTGCTGACTCAGCTTCAAGCCCCTGCCCAAGCCCCAAGAGCCCCTGCCAAGCAATTCGCATGAAACCGATACCAAAGGATCCACAAAATGAATGCGATCATTGAAAAACCTGCGCACTCCGTCACCGCGCAGGAAGTTTTAGACCAGCAGGCCGAGCAAGCCTTGGCGTTAAAAGCGGCGCGAGATACCCGCGCCATCATGCGCAAGGGTTTTGTGGCTCTGGCCGTGGGCTTGGGAGGCTTTGGTTTGTGGGCTTCCCTGGCCCCCCTCGACGAAGGTGTGCCCACCCACGGCATGGTGGCCATTGACACCAAGCGCAAGGCGGTTCAGCACCCCAGTGGAGGCATCGTCAAGGATGTGCTGGTGCGCGAGGGCCAGCATGTTCAGGCCGATCAAGTCTTGATGCGGCTTGATGAAGCCAGTGCGCGGGCCAATTTTGAGTCGGTTCGCCAGCGCTACCTGGGTTTGAACGCTACCCGAACACGCTTGTTGGCAGAGCAAATGGGTCAGTCGAAACTCATATTCGACCCCCAAGTTCTGGAAGCGGCCAGTCAAGACCCGGCTTTGGCCCAGCAGCTTCAGGTGCAACGCTCCTTGTTTCAAACCCGGCGTCAAGCCTTGCAGTCTGAACTGGCAAGCTATGAAGAGGCCATCGCCGGAGCCAAGGCCCAGCAAGAATCGGCCCGGGCCATCCAGGTTCAAAGAGAACAGCAACTGGGGCTGTTGCGCGAAGAGTTGACAGGTCTGACTGATTTGGTGCGCGAAGGCTACGCTCCACGTACCCGACAAATGGAAATGGAGCGTCATGCCTCTGAAGTGCAAGCGGGCCTGGCTGATCTTGCGGGCCAGATCATCCGCGCAGGCCGCTCTGTGGCCGAGTTGACCTTGCGTTTGCAATCTCGCCGTTCTGAATATGCCAAAGAAGTCGAAACTCAGTTGGTGGATGTTTCGCGCGAGCTTCAAACCGAAGCAGAGCGCTTCAAGGCCCAGCAAGCCGACCTCAAACGTATCGAAATTCGTGCGCCAGCGGCCGGTCAGGTGGTGGGCCTGACGGTTCAAAGTGAGGGGGCGGTGGTGCAGTCAGGGCAGAAGCTCATGGAGATTGTGCCCGATGACCAAGACTTGCTCCTGGAAACCCGGGTGCCTGCACACCTGATTGATAAAGTTCAGTCGGGTTTGGTGGCCAAGGCCCGTTTCAATACCTTTGCTCATTCTCCGCAGTTGGTGGTGCCCGCCCGTGTGGTGTCGGTTTCCGGTGATTTATTGACTGACCCTCAAATGCCACAGGCCCCGTATTATCTGGCCCGCCTTGCCTTGACCCCGGAGGGGCTTCGCACTCTGGGTGCCCGGCAGTTACAACCCGGTATGCCGGTGGAGGTTGTGATCGTGACGGGGGAACGTTCGCTGTTAACGTACTGGTTGCACCCGCTGACCAAGCGGCTTGCAGGCGCCATGAAGGAGGAATGATGCGCAGTATTTTGATCAACGTGGCGGCCCTTGGAGCGGCCTGTACTTTTTATTCTGGTTTGGCCTGGGCTCAAAATGCCCCGGCCGGGCCGGTATTGCGCCCCCATCAGGCCTATGAGCAGGCCCTGCAGGCCAACCCTGGGCTGCGTGCTTCCAGAGCAATTCTGGAAGCCAACCGTGAGCGAGTGCCCTTGGCCCGATCCGGCCTGTTGCCGCAGGCCCAGATGTCTTTCGGGCGCAACCAAAATGACCTTGATACAACGGCAGAAAACATCTTTGGCCAGCCCTCCAAAACCAACACCGAATATTACAGCTACAACAAAACCCTCAGTATTCGGCAGCCTGTTTTGAATGTGTCGCGCTGGTTGGGCCTGGACCAAAGCAAAGCCCAGGTTCGGGATGCAGAGGCCAACTATCAGCGTGACACAGGCGATTTGGCGGTGAAGGTCAGCGGAGCTTATCTGGATGTTTTGGTGGCTCAAGATCAATGGGGTTGGGTGCAGGCTCAGCAAAAGCAGCTGCGTGCGGCTCTGGAAGGGGCCACTCAAGCCTTCCAGGCCGGCTCAGGAACCCGCACCGACATCGACGAAGCCCGTACCCGCCTCGACATGACCCAGGCCAGTTTGCTTGAAGCAGAACAAACGCTGGAATACAACCGCCGGCAGTTGGCCACACTGATGAACGTGGCGCCCAACCCGCTGCTGATGCTGGCCCCGCTTGACCCTGCCGCTTGGGCTCAAGCGCAATCACCCCTGCAGCCTCTGGAGTGGTGGGAAGAACGCGCCCTGCAAGGCAACCCGGAAATTTTATCGCTCCAGGCGCGCCTTGAGGTTTCTCAGCGCGAAGTCCAAAAGGCCCGCGCCGGCCATGCCCCCACGCTCGATGCCGTGGCCCAGTGGTCTGACACCGGCAACGACAACATCACACGCTTGAACACCCGTTATGTGAACAAGTCCTACGGCTTGCAACTGACCGTGCCTTTGTATCAGGGGGGGGGTGTCAATGCCCAGGTCAGGCAAGCTCTGGCCGATCGCCTGCGCGCAGAAGAAGCCCTCGAAAATCTCAAGCTGGATCTTTCCCTCAGGCTTCACAAAGATCATCGGGGTGTTTTGCAAGGCCGCCAGAAGGTGCAAGCCTTGGAGCAGGCTTTGGTGTCCGCCCATGAAATGGTGCGGTCCAATGTGATGTCTCGCAAAGCCGGGGTTCGCACGGTTCTTGATGTGTTGAACGCTGAGCAGCAGGTATTGCAAGTGCAACGCGAGTTGTCCATTGCGCGAGCACAAACACTCATGGCGGGCTTTCGCCTGCGGGTGCTGGCGGGAGATCCTCCGCAAGAGGCCATCATGCAAATCGAGCAAGCCTTGACCGCTACGCCTCATTGACAAGCGGCCAGGGCCCAAGAGCCTCTGGCCGCCCCGGCCTTGGCCTTCAGGCTTTTCTTGGGTCGCCTTTTTTGGACTTCTCCGGGCTGGTGTTTTCAGCCCCCAGATGCAGTGAAATGCCCCTCATCAAATTCATCAATGACTGGAACCGAAGGCGCCTGTATGCGCGCAAACGCCAGCGAGTGCGGGAGAGCTATCGAGCGTGGCTCAAACAAGAATGGCTTCACTATCCCATCGCCACAGCCCATCCTCAAACGATCATGCTGCTGGTGGATACCCGTGACGCCGATTCTCAAAGCCTTCAACAGTGGGTGTTGAGTTTGTTGGCGCAGTCTCAACAAAACTGGTTGGCCTATTTTCTGACAGACTCGTGTGTGGCCCCGGAAAGGCTCAAACAATTGCAGTCACAGGTGGCCCCACTTGGCCGCCGTGTTCGTTGGATGACCGAGGCCGCCCTGGAGGCGTCATCGCCGCTTTTTGCGCATGATGCGGGCCATGAATGGGTGGCGTTCATGGATGTCAGGAGCATTCCGGCCCCGGGCGCATTGGCCACGGTGCTTCACCAGGCCGACCTCCACCCGCAGGCACGCTTGATGTACTCTGATCATGATCACATGCTGGCCGATGATCTGCGCTGCGTGCCCCATTTCAAGCCCGACCTGAACCCCGAAATGCTGCTTTCATGGAATTACATCGGGAACCAGTTTTATGTTCACCGGGATGTTTTGCAGCAGGGCGGCTGGCCAGAGGCTCACAATGATACCGGGCAACGATACGCCCTGGTGCTGGAGTTGACGGCGCGTCTGGCAAGACATGAAATTCATCATATTCCGCAAATTTTGCACCATGTCAAGTGCGAAGGGGTTCATACCGGAAGCCAGGCAGAAAAGTGGCTGTCACACAGGCTGTCGTCACCCAGGGAGCTTTCCGTGGTGCAGGCCCACTTGAACCGTCACCATCCAGGGGCTCAAGCCCACCTGATTCAGGGCAACCTGGGCGTGCAAATAGAGTTTCCGATGGTTGAGCCCTTTCCCAAGGTGAGCATCATCATTCCAACCCGAAACGCGCACCACCTTTTCAAGCGCTGCATTCGTTCGCTGATGGCCATCACGGATTACCCTCATTATGAGATTTGGCTGGTTGACAATGGCTCTGATGACCCTGAGGCCTTGGCAGCATTCACCTCTTTAGAGCAAGACCCCCGGGTGAAAGTTCTGCGCGATGACGGCCCTTTCAATTTTTCTGCACTCAATAACCGCGCTGCTCGCCATGCCCAAGGAGATCTTTTACTCCTGCTGAACAACGATACCGAGTTTAGTGAATCGGGGTGGCTGCGTGAAATGGTGGCCTTGGCCATTCGCCCTGAAATCGGCTGTGTCGGGGCCAAGCTTTACTACCCCGATGGCGGCATTCAGCATGTGGGTTTGGTCACGGGCATCTGTGGTGTGGCCACGCATGTGCATGTGAAAATGCCGGGTGACGCGCCTGGGCATTTCAACCGCGCTATTTTGCTGCATGCCGTGAGCGTGGTCACAGGGGCCTGTTTGATGGTCCGCCGGGAGCTTTATGAGCAACTTGGGGGCCTCAACGAGGACGATCTCGCAGTGGCCTACAATGATGTTGATTTTTGCTTGAGGGTGCAACAGCGGGGGCTGAGAAACGTGATCACCCCTTTTGCCAAGCTGATTCACCATGAGTCCGCAACCCGAGGCAGTGACTCCGCCCCCCAAAATGCAGGTCGATTCCGCAAAGAGGTGGCTTACATGAAGCGCGTCTGGGGCCATCAACTCGAGTGGGACCCCGCCTACAACCCCAACCTGTCGCTTCGAGGCAGCAATTTTGAAGTGGCCCATCACCCGCGACGGCCCCGATGAAAACGAAGAATTTCATCTTCATCATAGATGCGGCGCCGCCCAAGGCTGTGCTCGACCGCACCCAGGCTTGGTCGCAAAGCCAGACCTCACAAACATGGGATGCAGAGCACACCCTGTCATGCGAATTTGAGGTGTTTTGCAGGGCGATCTGGGTATTGATGCCATAAATTTATCTGAAATAGCCTTCCATTCCTATCAAGTTCAGGCTGTGAATATCGATACCAAAGCAGTGATGTCACTCTGCATGAGTGTTTTTTGTGCAACCCCAGCCCAAGTTTGCCATGGTCAGCCCACTTCCGATTTCTTCTCCACTGTGGCATCAAGAACTGAGGCCCGATGCAGCATCTTCGTTCACTCAGGCAGGTGTTCATCAGGAAGTCATCCCTGGGGACATCAGTGACTGCAAAGCGCTCATCATTGGCGGCCATGATACGCATCGCGGTATTCTTGTCAGATCTTTGAGAGAAATTGGCATCAAGCACATCGTCCAATGCGTTCAATTGCTTCATGGACGAAAAGCATTAGAGTCGCAAGTTTTTGATGTTGTATTGTGTGATTATTATTTTGAAAATTCGTCCATGACAGGGCAAGATTTACTGGATGATCTGCGGCGATCACAGATGCTTCCCTACTCTACCCTTTTTATGATGGTTTCCAGCGAGGCAACATACCATAAGGTTTGTGAAATTGCCGAGGCTGCCCTGGACAGTTATTTGCTTCGCCCCCACACCACAGCCACCCTCCAGGATCGTCTATTACAGGCTCACCATCGCAAAAAAACGATGGCCACCATATTTTCAGCGATCGAGGCAGGCAAGCTTGATGTCGCCGCTCAACTGTGTATTGAGCGATTCAATCATCATGCCATCTATTGGCTGTATGCAGCTCGAATCGGCGCAGAACTTCTGATTCGGCTTGGAGAATACCCACGAGCGCATGAGCTATATGAAAATATTCAAAGCATAAAATTTATGCCTTGGGCCGATCTGGGGATTGCCCGAATTCAAATCGAAGAAGGGAATTATTCAGATGCCCAGAAAACGCTCAACCTGTTGATTCAAGAGCAACCAAATTACGCGGAAATCTATGATTTAATGGGGCAGTTACATATTGAACAGGGAGAATTGGATTCCGCTTTGATCGCCTACCAAAAAGCTAGTCAATTAACCCCATTTAGCATGGTGCGTCTTCAGAAGTATGCCTCGCTTGCCTACCTGAAGGGTGATCAGGATACAGCTGTAAAAGTACTATTGCAAGTGACTAGGCTTGGTATTCACTCTAAAATGTTTGACTGCCGAAGCCTGGTTTTATTGAGCATTTGCCATTTTGATGGGCATGATCATAAATCCATTTCAAGGGTTTACGATAGTATGAATGGCATTTATCAAAAAGATTCAGGAAACTCGAGATTAAAGCGTCTCATCGCATTTTGTAGTGTTTTTAAACTACTCATTGAAAAAAAAATAGACGAGTCTATTGATTGGGCCCAAAAAATCAGTGAAGAGATTTTTCTTGAACAATTTGATTTTGAAGACGCGATCAATCTGCTCGCAGCCCTTGTAAGGCTGAGGCTGCATGGCGTGACTTTAGAGGAGGATGTCACTTGGGTCTCAGCACTCTCCCAACGTTTTTGTATTTCTGATGCAGCCACAGAAATATTGTGCCTCGCGGCATCTGGGCAAGCAGGATTTATTGAAATTATTAAAAATAATCATGAGTATATCTCTCAGGCAATTCAAAAAAAAATAAGCCCTGATGCAGATGCTGTATCAGCGCGAAGCCTGATGGTTTTAGCTTCGAAAACCCGAAACGCCAGAGTGATTGAATCAGTCTCACAAATTCTTCGACGGCACAGTGATGAAATTGATAAGTCCGGTAGCATAAAAATGATCATCAATGATCTTAAAATAAAATACTGCCCTCAAGACTGCAAAATAAGACTGGGGGCCTGGAATGCTCGCGAGGCAGGACGCATTTATATCAGGATATAGTTTTATTTTTAAGAAATTTTCCTGATTTACGGCACCCCCATTCAAGGGTTTTGGCTGCGCTCAGGGTGATGGCATCAGAGACCCTTTGCTTTCGAGAGATCCTGCCGCCCGGTTTTTCCCCTCTCTTAGGGGATGGGGGGTGAAAAATTTTTAGTCGCAGAGCATCACCCTTGTGAAGGCGTGGAGCCTGTCAATGGGGGGCACCCAGGCATTGTTTGGATGCTGCGACGGCGCGCCGTATTACCGGGTGGGGGGCATTGTTTGCAATGAGCGCCAGACCCCAAACGGCCACAGCCGTCTGAATGCAGCCAGAGCGGGCAGAAAAAAACAAAGGCTTGACGGTCATGCCAAGCCTTTGTTTGGGTGTTTGGTGGCGCTTCAGGGATTCGAACCCCGGACCTGCGGATTATGATTCCGTCGCTCTAACCGGCTGAGCTAAAGCGCCTACAGATTTCCATTGTAACAAAAGAATCAGCGAACCTCTGCAAAACCTCTCGCCGCAGCGAGCTGATCAAATCGGGTTGTGCATCACAAGTTGCCCTTGCCAGTTGCTTTTGTATTGATCGACAAATCACAAGCCTATTGAACTGGCAACAAAGAATTCAAAAGTTTTTGATCAAGTGATTGATTTTACAGGGGTCACAACGTCAATTGTTGATTGCCGGGTGAACAGGTTTCCAAAAACGGTTGGCAATGGCCGGCACAGGGAGCCTCTTGGGTGCCGTAAAGCACCATCCAGGGCCAAAGTTTTCAAGCCCGGACAAGGCCTGTGATTTCTTTAACGAACCAAGGCGTTTCAGCGCTGTGGAATTCCTGTTTTTTGCCGAAACATCCAGAGAACCTTTGCAAAACCCCTCGTGAATGAGCGCGCCTTGCCCGGCGGGAGGATGCAAGACGGATTTTGCAACCTGTATCAGGTGCTACAGGCAAAAAAGCTAACGCCGCAGAGATCATCCGGGAAAGGATGCGATCGCCGCGAAGGGTTTTGCAGAGGTTCCCTGGAGCAAACCTGACCTTCGGCATCGTTGGGGGCTTGTTCAGGATTTTCATTCAACAGGGCCTCTGATCGGGCCCCGCATGATCGTCAACTTCATATCGACGCACTATGTGGATGTTTCGCCATTCAATCGGTTTGCGCCTGGCCAGCGTTCTGGGGCTGCTGGTTGTATTGATGCTGGTGGTGAGCGCTGCTGCTTGGTGGGGGCTGCATCAAATTCGTTCCAGCGCGGCCAGCTTCATTGATCGTGAATTTGCTTTGACACAAACGGTTGCCAATATCCGCACCTCCATGGCCCGAAGCCGCAGTTTTGAGAAGGATGTCATTCTTGCGATTGGAGACGCACCTTCAGTTGCCAATGTCAAACAACTCTGGGATGCAGAGCAAGCCAAGCTTGATTTGGCGCTCAAGATTTTGGGGGGCCATCGTGTCAATGATGATCATCAGCACAAGGTAGAAACCATCAAGGAAAACTTGGGCAATTATCGTGCCCGCTTTGTAGATCTGCTCATCCAAATCAAGCAACAGGCGCTTGACAACCCGATGGCCGCCCATCGCTTGTTACGGTCTATCGATGAACCCTATGCGGCAACTCAAGCCTCGTTGGAAAGCATGATGCAGGCCATCTCAACGGCGAGCCGATCTGCTCGAAACGACATGGACGCGCAGCAAAGCCTGGCGCTGGTGCTGGGTGCTTCACTGATGAGTGCTGCCACCCTCATCGCATGGCTGTCTGCCTTTCATCTTCGAAAGAGCATTGTACGGCCCCTTGAATACGCTTCTGAGGTGACCTCGCGTATCGCGCAAGGCAAGCTGGATGTTGACATCGAAACGGATCGTCTTGATGAGTTTGGCCACATGATGAAATCGGTCAGGCAGGTGGTGATTTCATTGCAGGAACGCAACGAGCGGATCGAGCAGGAACACCATCGGGCAGCGACCCTGGAGCAAACGGTGAGCGCCTCGCAGGCCAAGTCAGCCTTTCTCGCGATGATGAACCATGAGTTGCGCACGCCCATGGCCGGTGTGATTGGCATGCTTGGCTTGGCTCTCAAACAAGAGATGCCCTCCTCCTTGCGACAGCAGATTGAGATGGCCCGACTCCATGCCAGCGCATTGCTGAACATTGTCAATGATTTGATCGATTTATCACAGATTGAAGCCGGGAAAATGCGGCTGGAAAAAACGGTTTTTGAACTCAAAGCGCTTCTTGAAGAAACCATGCGGTGGGTGCAAGAGGAAGCGGAAAAAAAGAAATTGATGTGCAAGTTGCATCTGGACGCGAGCCTGCCAGCCTTCTTGCAAGGCGATCCTCATCGAATACGTCAGATACTGAATCAGCTGTTGGGCAACGCTTTGAAGTTTACTGAGGAAGGCCACATCCGCCTTTCAGTAAGCCCATGCCAAGCCCCACCCGAAGCCCGACAGGCTCATCATTCTGATGCACCAATTTGGTTGCGATTTGAGGTTTCCGATACAGGCACGGGGATGACGCCAGATATGTTGTCGCGATTGTTTCAAAAATTCGAGCCAGGCGATTCTTCCACCACCCGAAAATTTGGTGGAATCGGTCTTGGATTATCTATTTGTCAAGAACTTGTGCAACTGATGGGTGGGCGCATTTCAGTACAGAGCCAACTTGAAAAAGGCAGCTTCTTTTCATTTGACATTCCGCTGATATCGGAAAAATCTTCTTGCAAGAGCAAGCCCTCAGCCTTGAACCCGCATACTGAATCTTTGCGGGTTTTGGTGGCCGAAGACTCTCAAACCAACTGGATCATTATCAGTCACCTCCTGGGGCTGATGGGCCACCAATATACCTTGGCTGAAAATGGCCAGCAGGCGCTGCAAATTCTGGCCAAGGACGGCCCTTTTGATCTCGTGCTCATGGATGGCCGCATGCCCATCATGGATGGCCTGGAAGCAACCCAACACATCCGTCATGGAAAATGGAATGATCTGTGCATACCCAATGCCAAAATACCAATTTTTGGGTTGACTGCCAATGCGGACAGTCATGATCGTGAAGAATTCATGGGCGCAGGACTGGATCAATTTTTGTCTAAACCCATTGATGAAGAGCTTTTGCACCAAGCCTTGCAATCCGTGATTGACAAAAAAAGAACCTTGGCTTCACAGGTCACCACCGAACGAGCCAATAGGCCCATGCCGGCCCGCTCCGCCCCCATGGCGCAGGGCCGCTCCGAGTCTCGCCGGGAACACCTGATCAAGATGTTTTTTACTCAAGCCCCGCAATTGATCCGGGAAATCCAGGATTTGGTTTTGAAAAATGACTGGCCCGGCACCGCCATGAAAGTTCACAGCCTCAAAGGGAGTGTGGCGTACTTCTGGCCACACAGTAAAATTTTTCAAATGTGTGCAGAACTTGAAAAATTGGCCGATACCCTGCAAATTGAGGCGTTCACGGAATTATTCAAGGAAATGGAATCGGAGCTTGCCAACGCTTTTGCAGCGTACCAAGAAAATGAGCGGCTGCCTGCTGCATAAAAAATGGCTCCCAGGGCCTGTCAAGCTCGGAGGGCTTTTTTCAAACGGCGCGCAAAGGCTTTCATCCTTCGGTAAAAATCACATGTTTTCGATCATGACTTGGCCGAAGCCGGAACAAGACACCTGAGTAGCGCCGTCCAGCAGGCGCGCAAAGTCATAAGTGACCTTTTTGGACAAAATTGATTTTTCCATCGAGCTGATGATCAAGTCAGCGGCCTGAGTCCAGCCCATATGGCGCAGCATCATTTCAGCCGAAAGAATTTCTGAGCCAGGGTTGACATAATCTTTTCCGGCGTATTTAGGGGCTGTGCCGTGGGTGGCCTCGAACATCGCAATCGAGTCAGATAAATTGGCTCCGGGGGCAATACCAATGCCGCCCACTTGGGCGGCGAGCGCATCAGAGATGTAATCGCCATTCAGGTTGAGGGTGGCAATCACCGAGTACTCGGCCGGGCGCAGCAGAATTTGCTGCAAAAAAGCGTCAGCGATGGAGTCTTTGATGATGATGTCGCGTCCGGTTTTGGGGTTTTTGAATTGGCACCAAGGCCCGCCATCCGTCAGGTGGGCTCCGAACTCTTTCTGAGCCAAGGCATAGCCCCAATCACGAAAGCCACCCTCCGTGTATTTCATGATGTTGCCCTTATGAACCAGGGTTACGCTGGGCTTGTCATTGTCAATGGCATACTGAATGGCTTTGCGGACGAGCCGTTCTGTGCCCTCCCTCGACACGGGCTTCACACCAATGCCCGAGGTGGCAGGGAAGCGGATTTTTTTGACGCCGAATTCATCCTGAAGAATTTGAATGAGCCTCTTGGCCTTCTCGCTTTCGGCTTCAAACTCAATGCCCGCATAAATGTCTTCCGAGTTCTCGCGGAAAATCACCATATGGGTTTTGTGGGGCTCTTTGACCGGGGAAGGCACACCCTGGAAATATTGAATGGGCCTCAGACAGACGTAAAGATCCAGCTCTTGGCGCAACGCTACATTGAGCGAACGGATGCCGCCCCCAACAGGCGTGGTCAAAGGGCCCTTGATGGAAACCACATAGTCTTTGAGCACGTCAAGGGTTTCAGCCGGTAACCACACATCGGGGCCATAAACCTGGGTTGATTTTTCGCCGGCGTAAATTTCCATCCAGTGAATTTTTTTGGTGCCGGCATAAGCTTTGGCCACCGCAGCGTCTACGACCTTGATCATGACTGGGGTGATGTCAACACCCGTGCCGTCGCCCACGATGTAAGGAATGATCGGGTTGTTGGGAACATTCAGCGAGAAATCAGGGTTGACCGTGATTTTCTGGCCGCCCTCGGGAATGGTGATGTGTTGGTACATGGTGAGGTGATCTTCAGCCGGTTGAGAAATGAGACGCCTGGAACGGGTCTCAGGCCAGACGACAAGTGTTCATATTTTATGTGATGAAAACTGGGCTCACCGAGGCTGTTTTCACTTTCGACGCGCTCATCCTGACAGGCTCCCAGGCTCCCAGGAGGCCAGGGACCGCGGCTTTTTGAACCCGTGTCATTACAGTTTGCCCCTGAATGGCCGATACAAATTGGCCCGTGTCACCTTTGCACGGTAGATTCCTTCGGGCTTTTTACCTTTGATCTTCATCATGACTGAAACCCTTGTCAATAACGCTGCCGGAGCGCTTGCTACAGAATCAGTCGGGGAGGTCATGGCTGAGCCCTTGATGGATGCCGCTGAACAAGCTGAAGCGGCCCGAAGGGAAGAACATGTTCAAAAGCTTTTGGCCCGATTGTCGCAAAACCCGGATTTTCCTTCACTGCGGGACTCGATCCGATCCATTCAAAAATTGGCTCGGGCTGAAAATGCTCATCTGAAAGCGTTCACTGAGGAAATTCTCTCTGATGTGGCTCTTTCGAATAAGCTTTTGAGGTTGATCAATACAGCGTTTTATAGTTCAGTGGGTGGAGGCTCGATCGACAACCTGTCACGTGCGATCAGCCTCATGGGCTTTCAGTCTGTGGGTATGCTGGCGGCATCACTGAAATTGTTTGACAACCTGCCCAAGGGCCCTTCAGCAAGCCGGGTTCAGCAAGAGTTCTCGCGGGCGCTCATGGCGGGCCTTCTGGCCAATGAGATCTGCCCTTCTTATCGATTGGCACAGAGCACTTACCTGACCGCGCTGTTCCAAAATTTGGGCCGCATGTTAGTCTGGATGCATTTTCCCGAAGAAGCCTCCCGGATTGAATCAATGACACGCCAGCATCTTGAGCACAGCTCACCCGAAGATTTGGCAGTTCACGGCCGCCATGCTTTGCAAGTTCTTTACGATAACCGTCATGCCAAATCAATTCTGTATTTGTCGTTCGATGACTTGAGTTGTGAAGTGGCCCGTTTGTGGGGTTGGCCAGACAAACTGCAAATCGCCCTGCGGCCCTACCTGCCAGACAACCTCGAACAAGACTTCAGCACTGAAGAATATGTTCGGGTGGCTTGCTCTTTGTCGAATCACCTGGCCGTGCTGTTGGCCGAAACACATCCCGAAGACCGGGAATGCGAATTTGCCAGCTTCCAGAACCGCTGGAGCAAAATCTATGGTGAGAGCCCCGAGGATTTTGCCAATATGCTCGAACGGGTTGATGCCCAATGGAGCCAGATGGCCCAGGTCATGAATTTGGCCAAGCTATCGCCTTTGCTGGAAAAAAATCTCTCTCAATTGCAATCAGCCATGAAGCGCAATGAACCGCTCCCGGCAGCCTTCATGCTGACCTCCGTGTTGCAGCGTCCCAGCGAGTCAGGGGCTGTGCCCATACTCAAAAAAACAGCCGGCAGCCAAGGCACCCCCAACAAAGGCACCGTGGCTGTGCCCCAGCTTGGGGCCCAACCCGAAGGGCTTGCTGGCAAAGCCTCAACTCGGGCTTCTTCGACCATCAAGGGTCCAGCGAACAGCCAACTGCCTGATATCGCGTCAGAGGCAGTGATGTCGGCTGATCAGGCGGAAGCCTCTTTATCACGTCACATTGATGAACTCAGTGAGTGCGTTGTTGGCGATACCAGCCTCAGTGAAATTCTCACCTTGACTGCGAAAATTTTCATGGATTCTCTCCATGCCCAGCGGGTGATTATTGCTTTGAAGGATGAACGAAGTTCGAACCTGTTGGGTCGTATAGGCATGGGAGATCGGGGGCCCTTGATCAGCCAGTGGTTCGATATTCCGATGTCTCCCCCAACGGATTTGTTTGGCTTGCTGTGTGCCAAACATGCAGACACCTTGGTCGTGGATTCATCTGACCAAGCCATTGCCGGACGCCTGCCGGCTTGGTACCTTAACCAGGTAAACGCGCCTACTTTTCTCATTTTACCGTTCAGCAGGGACGGTCTGGGCACCGGAATGATCTATGCCGATCGGGCCATGCCTCATAGCCTTCAGATCAGCAACCATCTTCTCCAGCGCCTGAAAACCCTGCGCAATCAGGTCACCATGGCCATGTACACACGCCGCTTGTAAATTCGACAACCCATTGTTCCACATGATTTTTTGATTTTCCACAAAGCGTTATCGCAGCCCCGGAGCTAGGGTGAGCCTCTGGGGGGGGTGTACATGCGACTGGTGCTGAGTGTGTCGTGCGCTGCTGTTGAGGCGTTCGTCTTTGCCCATGAAATGACAAACCACCCGGAATGCAGTTCAACCGGCAGTTTCATCGACAAGGGAGATTGAAGATGAACAAACTGAAGCATTGGCAGGATGTGGTCAATTTATTAATCGGGGTGTGGTTGCTCATTTCACCCTGGGCTATGGGCCTACAGGATCAGGGAACGATCACAGCAAACTTTGTGATCGTCGGCCTTGCCTTGATCGCACTGACTCTCGGGGCGCTTTTTGTTCCCAAAGCTTGGGAAGAGTGGAGCGCTTGTGCTGCAGGGTTGTGGCTGGTGGCATCGCCTTGGTTGCTTGATTTTGCGAGCCATTTGAACGCCACGCGAAATGCCTTGGCCGCAGGAGCCGCGGTGGTTTTAATGTGCGTGTGGTCTTTGATGGCTTATGAGGAGTTCTCTCTCTGGCGCCCACCCACTTTGCGCTGATAAGTATGCCATCCAGACGGTGGCGTCAGCCAGCCACCCTGGGGTTCGGCACAGGATACCAGGGGGCGAGTGCGCCAACGGCATGGCTGGTACTTACAACATTTCTTTCAGAACCGCCCAGATATTATTCAATATTTGCGGCTGAGCGCGTTCATTGGGGTGGATGTTATCGGCTTGAAAAAATTCCCTGGCCTCGGGGCTGTCGGCCACATCTTTTAATAAAAAGGGCACCAGTGGCAAGTTTTCGGCTTTGGCCACTTTGCCGAACAGTTGTGCAAAGCCTTCGCTGTAGGCGCGGCCATAGTTTGGCGGAATTTGAATGCCAACCAAAACCACTTTGGCCCCAGCTGCTTTGGCCGATTGCGCCATGGCGCGCAAGTTGGCTTGGGTCATGTCGAGCGACAGCCCGCGTAGGGCATCGTTGCCCCCCAGTTCGAGCACCAAGTGGGTGGGTTGATGCTGTTGGAGCAGGGCTGAAAGCCGGGATCGCCCGCCTGCGGTGGTTTCACCACTGACGCTGGCATTGATCACCTGAGTTGCGCGCGGAGCCTGGTTGAGCTTTTTTATCAAGAGCTGAACCCAGCCAGTGCCTCGTTTGAGGCCATACTCTGACGACATGCTGTCGCCCAGTATGAGTATGCGCTGTTCTGGTTTCAGGGTTTCTCGCGCATTGGCCGGCTTGGGCCGGGCCAGGGCGTACCATGTTGTACACAAAGCGGTCAATTGAATTGCCATTTGCCGCCGGTTAAGTTTTCGTTGAGCCATTACCATGAACCACCCCCTGATCCAAGTTCAACACATCACCAAACAAGTCCAGGACGCCGATGGTGTGCTGACCATTTTGCACGACATCAACTTCAACTTACAAGCCCGCGATTCTGCGGCGATTGTGGGAGCCTCCGGTTCAGGAAAAAGTACCTTGCTGGCCATCATGGCAGGTTTGGATACGCCAACCCGTGGCTCGGTTCATGTGGCAGGCGTGGACCTTTTTTCGCTCGACGAAGACCAGCGTGCAGCACGCCGGGGGGAGTTGCTTGGCTTCGTGTTTCAAAATTTTCAGTTGCTGGCCAACCTGACGGCCCTGGAGAATGTGATGTTGCCGCTGGAGCTCCAAGGGCGTACCGACGCACGGGCTCAGGCCACTGACATGCTGGCAAGAGTGGGGTTGTCGCATCGATTGCAACACACCCCCAAACTGCTTTCGGGCGGGGAACAGCAACGTGTGGCCCTGGCCCGGGCTTTTGTGGTTCGTCCGGCGGTGCTGCTGGCTGATGAACCCACTGGCAGCCTCGATTTTGCTACAGGGTCCCGGGTGATGAGCCTGATGTTCGAATTGAACCGCGAAGTCGGAACCACTTTGGTGCTGGTTACCCACGACCCTGCCATTGCCGCGGGCTGCGAGAGGCAGTTGCACATGGAGTCGGGTTGTTTGAAAGAGCATTGAGGCCAGACTGACTGTTTGCTGGCTGGATTGATCTGGCCTCTCTTTTTTGTCGTCCGAGATTCAGGGTTTGCACAGCTTCCTTGATCGCTTGCACAATAGGGGCTTATTGTGCAGGTAGGCTCGTATGCGTTTTTCAATTTATTCCATTCTTTTTGTATTGTGGGGGGCAGCTTCCAGCTTCTTTTGTGGGGCGGCCTTGGCCGCCTCGCCGGCGCGGCCTGTGATTGTTTTGAATTCCCTGGATGCCACGGTCAGCGTGATTGACCCCGTCACTTGGCGTGAAATCAAGCGCGTTTCTACAGGCAAAGAGCCACACCACCTTTATTTGGCCCCCAATGAAAAGACCCTACTCGTGGCCAACGCACTGGGAGACTCTTTAACCATGATGGACCCGGCAACGGGCGACGTTCTTCGCACCCTCACGGGCATACCAGACCCCTACCACCTCCGTCTGTCGCCTGACATGACGTATTTGGTGACAGCCGCCAACCGGCTGAATCATCTTTCGATTTATCGCTGGCAGCCTTCGAATTCGGCCGAGCCGGTTCAGTTGCTTGGTCGAGTCCCGGCGTCTCGAACACCCAGCTATCTGGCAATTGACAGCAAGAGCAAAGTCTTGTTTGCGTCCCTCCAGGATAGCAATCAACTCATTTCCATTGAACTGGCCACTCAAAAACCCCGCTGGACAATTCCTGTCGGAAAAATGCCCGCAGACGTTTTTTTGACACCCGGTGACCGCTATTTGCTGGTTGCCCTGACCGGTGACAAGTACGTTGAGGTGTACGATGTTGCGCAAGCCCAGCCGGTGTTGGTGAAGCGCCTCTTGACCGGGGATGGGGCCCATGCGTTCAGGGCGGTTGGAGATAAGCGGCATGTTCTGGTCAGCAACCGGGCTGCCAACACCATCAGCCGCATTGATACTCAAACAATGTCTGTGGTTGACACCTATCCGGCCCCCGGCGGCCCTGACTGTATGGAAGTGCTCTCCGATGGTAAAACCATTCTTGTTACGTCGCGCTGGGCGCGTAAACTGACTTTGATTGACATGGAAAAAAAGCAAGTGACTCAACAGGTGGCTGTCGGTCGCTCACCTCACGGAGTCTGGACGCTCGACCATGCCCCCCGTCAATAAGTTGCGCCGGCTGGCCAGCCCACTGCTGAGCTTTTTCGTGCTTTGGCATGTTGGCGCACTGCGTCCGGTTTGGGCTGATTGCGCCCAACCCATTTACCTCACTTTCGACACCGGTCACATGGGTGTTGCCCCGCTCGTGGCCGAGGTATTGAGCCGTCAAAAAGTCAAGGCCACCTTCTTTTTGGCGAATGAAAAAACCCTTTCCGGGGGCAGCAGCCTCGACGATCAATGGGCCCCATGGTGGCGGGAACGTGCCTTGGAGGGCCATGCTTTTGGCTCGCATACCCATGATCATGCCTATTGGGTGGCCGATACCCCCAGAGGGTTTCGCATCAAAATCAGCCAAGGCCCTCAAAGTGGCCAGACTCAGGAATGGTCAGCAGAGCGCTACTGTGCTGAACTGGATCGGGCTGATAGCCGTTTCAAAACCATGACGGGCCGTTCCATGGCGCGTATTTTTCGGGCTCCGGGGGGCAAGGTTTCGCCGGCCCTTTTGCGTGCTGCGGCCAGGTGTGGTTACCGCCATGTGGCTTGGGCTGCCGCCGGTTTTCTCGGTGATGAGCTTTCGAGCGATCAGTACCCGAACGACAAGCTGCTGCGGCAAGCCCTGCGCAACATTCGCCCCGGTGACATTCTGGTGGCGCACTTGGGTATTTGGTCTCGTCAAGACCCTTGGGCCCCGGCGGTTCTGGAGCCCCTGATTGAAGGGCTGCGAGCCAAAGGCTACTGTTTTGCCACCCTGCGCCAGCACCCCCAATACACAACGGCTTTTCATGATTGACCGTCTTCAGTCACTCATCATGGAGGCCTTCGCCGGGGCTCAGGAGGGTCTTTTTGAATCGGTGGTTCAGCCGGTGCTTTTTCAACTGGGCTTTGGCAACCTCCTTGAATTGGCATTCGATGCCACCGGCTGGTTTTTGATCGGCCTGATTCAACTCACTATCATGGGCACCTTGCTGCACGCCTTGGAGCGTTGGCGCCCGGTTGAGCCCATCACCGATCAGCGCGCTGTTCGGGTCGATGTTATTTATACCCTGATTCATCCCCTCGGCTTGTTTCGTGTGGTTCTTTTTTTCAGTACCGGCCCCTTGTGGGATGCCCTGTTTGGGCAATGGCGCCTTTGGGGGCTTCCTTCTTGGCACCTGGACCAGGTGATGGCCCCATGGTGGCCAGGCGTGACCGATACGCCTTGGGCGGCTTTTCTGGCTTATCTGTTTATTTTGGACCTGGTTCACTACGGAATTCACCGAGGGCAGCATCATTTTAATGGATGGTGGGCGCTTCACGCTTTGCACCACAGCCAGCGGCAAATGACTCTCTGGAGCGACAACCGGAATCATCTCCTGGACGACCTGATCACCGACAGCATCATCGTGGTGGTTTTACGCCTGATCGGTGTTCCGCCGGGGCAATTTTTGGCCCTGATGGCCTTGACTCCATTGCTCGAAAGCCTCTCGCACGCAAATGTCAAAGTTTGGTTTGGCCCGGTGTTGGAACGATGCCTGGTCAGCCCCCGCTACCACCGGCGGCATCATAGTATCGGTGCGGGGCATGAATCGGGCGGCCGTGGCACCTTGGGGGGGCACAATTTTGCCGTGCTGTTTCCGCTTTGGGATATTCTGTTTCGCACGGCTGATTTCACCGCTCGAATCGAACCCACGGGCATCCGAGATCAACTTCCTCATGAGGGCGGGCGCGATTATGGCCAAGGTTTTTGGTCTCAACAATGGCTGGGTTTGAAGCGCTTATTTTCGTCAGCCTGATTCTGCGAGACAATCAGGCTTTCGCCAGTCGGGCCATGGGCTGCTGACGCTGCGGCCCTCAGCAGTTCAGTCAAGCCTGACCCTCATCGGACAGCAGAGCCAGGCGATTTGCCGCCAGTGCAAAAAAATCACAAGGACATCACAAGGACAACGATTCATGCTGCTCATGATCGATAACTACGACAGCTTCACCTACAACCTGGTGCAATATTTTGCTGAACTGGGTGAGCAGGTGAGAGTGTTTCGTAATGATAAAATCACCCTTGAGGGGATCGCCAGTTTACGTCCTGACCGGCTCGTGCTTTCGCCCGGGCCATGCTCTCCTGCCGAAGCCGGGGTTTGCATCAGTGCCATCAGGCATTTTATGGGGCAATTGCCTATTCTGGGGGTGTGTCTGGGTCATCAGTCGATAGGGGCTGCATTAGGGGGGCACATCATTCGGGCCCAGCGTCAGATGCACGGAAAAATCAGCCACATCAGTACCGACGAACGCGGCGTTTTCACTGGTTTGCCGGCCCGCTTTGACGTTGTTCGCTACCACTCTTTGGCAATTGAGCGCAGCACCATCCCTCCCGAACTCCTCATTACGGCCACTTCTGAAGACGGTGAGATCATGGGGGTTCGCCATCGTGACCTGGCAGGCACATCAACCCCCATCGAGGGTGTGCAGTTTCACCCCGAGTCAGTGATGACTCAGCACGGCCATGCGATGCTCAGAAACTTTCTGGAGCTGAAGCCCTGAGTGAGTGGCCCTCTCAGTCGGCCTTCAACGCAGTGCGCGCATGCCACCGGTTTTTTTCCATTTCCTGTTGCATTTCACTGAGACGACAGTTTGCATGAGTTCTCTGATGACCGATATTGAAGCCTTGACATGGGCCATTGAAAAAAAAGAAATTCCCCACCACGAGATGCTGGCGCTCATGCGTCGCATCATGAGCGGAGAAATGTCTGAAGCCATGATGGCTGCCTTGCTCGTCGCGCTGCGAAGCAAGCAGGAAACGATTGATGAAATTGCGGCCGCGGCCCAAGTGATGCGAGAGTTCTCAAGCCAGGTGCCTGTCGAAGATACGGCGCGTCTTGTGGATATCGTGGGCACGGGAGGCGACAGCTCGCACACCTTCAATATTTCTACTTGTAGCATGTTTGTGGCTGCAGCCGCAGGGGCGCGAGTCAGCAAGCACGGTAACCGCAGTGTCTCCAGCAAATCAGGCAGTGCCGATGTCCTCGAAGCCATGGGCGTCAATTTGCATCTGAGGCCAGACCAAATTGCCACCTGCATTGCGCGCACCGGAATTGGCTTCATGTTTGCACCCAACCACCACCCCGCCATGAAAAACGTGGCGCCTGTGCGCAAAGCGCTGGGGGTGCGCACCCTCTTCAATATTCTCGGCCCTCTGACCAACCCGGCCTCAGCGCCCCACATTTTGATGGGGGTTTTCAGCCCTGAGATGGTGGGTATTCAAGCGCAGGTGTTGCAGCGGCTGGGGGCTCAGCGGGCAATCGTCGTGCATGGGTTGGATGGCCTTGATGAGGTGACCCTGGGGGCGCCCACCCTGGTGGCTGAGCTCCAAAATGATCGCATCCACCACTATGAGTTGTGCCCCGAAGATTTTGGCTTTGACCGCGTTCCCCTTTCTGTACTGCGTGTCGAGAGCCCCGGGCAGTCTCGGGCCAGGGTGCAGTCGGTCTTGAGCAACGAGCCCGGGCCTGCCCGCGATATCGTCGCCCTCAATGCAGGGCTGGCCCTCTACGCGGCAGGCGTGGTAGAAACGGCCCGGCACGGAGTGGCCCAGGCGATGCAGGCGATTGAATCTGGCAAGGCTTGGCAAACGGCCCAGTCCTTCATCACTTGTACCCAAACTTTGGCCCAGGAGCCATCATGATTGACATCCTTCGCCGCATCATTGAGGTCAAACAGGAAGAGCTGGCTGCCGCCCGTCAAAAGCGCAGTTCAGCCTCTTTGCGCCGTGACGCCGAGTCTGTCGGGGGGCAGCGAGATTTTTTAGGTGCATTACGAGCCCGTATTCAATCGGGTCAGGCGGCCGTGATTGCCGAAATCAAAAAAGCCAGCCCCAGTAAAGGGGTGCTGCGCGAACACTTTGCGCCCAGTCAAATCGCTCAATCTTACGAGCATCACGGCGCCGCCTGTTTGAGTGTGCTCACCGACGAGCGTTTTTTTCAAGGCTCAGCATCCTGTCTTCAGCAAGCCCGGGCGGCTTGTGCGCTTCCTGTGCTGCGCAAAGATTTCATGATTGACCCTTATCAAATTTTTGAGGCCAGGGCGATGGGTGCCGATTGTATTTTGTTAATTGCTGCCTGCCTGGATCACGCCCAGATGATCGACCTCGAAGCGCAGGCTCATGAGCTGGGTATGGCGGTGCTGGTGGAGGTTCATGATGAGCCCGAGCTGGAGCGCGCCCTGCGTTTGCAAACCCCCTTGCTGGGTATCAATAACCGTGATTTGCGCAACTTTCAGGTTTCGCTCGACACCACCCTGAACATGCTCCCCAAAATTCCCCCCGGTCGCTTGCTTGTGACAGAAAGTGGCATTTTGACCTCTGCCGATGTGTCGCGTTTGCGAGGGGCCGGGGTGTGTGCCTTTCTTGTCGGCGAAGCTTTCATGCGTGAACCCGAGCCAGGCCAGGCACTTGCGCGGATTTTCGCTTGATACACACCGAACGTTTCCAGGTTTCGCTGCACCGTGAAGGGGCTGGTGTGTCTTGCAGCCCGGCCCTCACCCGGCCACTGGCTGACCTCATCAGTGAATTTCATCATGATTGGGCTTCATTGCTCAGCACCTGGAGCGAGACCCCAGACGGCCGGCGCCTGATCTCCTGGGTTGATGGTCGCGTTGCGTCTGGGGCTGTTGTGTATCCCTCCGACGTCTTTCGCGCCTTGCGCGAAACCCCCTGCCATGCCACTCGCCTCGTCATCTTGGGCCAAGACCCCTACCACGGTTTCGGTCAAGCCGAAGGTTTGGCTTTCTCCGTTCCGCCAGGCCAGCGCATTCCGGCCAGTTTGCGTAATATTTTCAAGGAAATGCGACGCAGCTATCCTGCTTGGCCCGAGCCCTCTTGTGGCCACCTGGGGGCTTGGGCCCGTTCGGGGGTTCTCCTGCTCAATACCGTCCTGACAGTGGAAGAGGGCCAGCCGGGCAGTCATGCTCAACGTGGCTGGGAGACCCTGACGGATCAAATCATCAGGCTCTTGGCTGATGGCCCGCCCAAGGTGTTCATGCTGTGGGGGGCCCATGCTCAAGCCAAGGCTGCGCTGATCGAGCCCAGAGGGCCTCATCGGAGACACCTCATTTTGCGAAGCCACCACCCCTCACCCTTGTCGGCATGGAGGCCGCCCATGCCCTTTATGGGGTGCGGGCATTTCGAGGCGGCTCAACGCTTCCTCTCACTGCACAGCCCCTCGGCATGGCATTGGCCCACTTTGTGAGGGGGCCTGCTGCACACAGAGATCGTTTATCAGGCTGGACGGCTTGGCCTTGGAACGGCATCATGGGTTTAAAATAGAAACTCTGCCAGCGTAGATTGCTACAGGCTTGGCCATCACCGTCTTCTTGGTCGCAATCCAATCAAGTTGCCCCTTGAAGTGAAACGTATTCCGGGCCTGAGCAAGAGGCTCTCTGGTTGCTTCAGCGCGAGTACTGTCCGTCCACTTTATTTGGCGATGAGTCTCTTTGTCGCCCCCGACCAGATGAACTACTTTTTCTTGAGCTTCGTGGTGTCTTTGGCGGTAACCTATATGGTGGTGCGGTCTTCCAGTCAACACGCTTGGCTCAGCGCAGATCACGACCTCTCCGGCCCACAAAAATTCCATCATACCCCTGTTCCGCGGGTGGGCGGATTGCCTCTTTCCCTGGCCATTGTGGCGGGTGTTTTGCTTTATCAATCAGACCGCTCTGATCAAGTTGAATCTCTCTGGTTATGGTTGCTGGCAGCCCTGCCGGCTTTGGGTTCCGGTTTGGCTGAAGACTTTACCAAGCAGGTTTCGCCAAGAAAACGCTTGTTTTTTACAGCCATTTCAACCTTGCTCGGCATTTGGCTTTTAAATGCCATCATCACCCGCACAAGTGTGCCCGGCCTCGATGCCCTGATGGCCTGGTGGCCTGTGGCGGCGGCCCTGACTGTGTTCATGGTGACCGGAGTAACGCATGCAGTGAACATCATTGATGGCTTCAATGGGCTGGCTTCAGCCTGTGTTTTTTTCATGATGCTGGCTCTGGCGCTGGTGGCCTACCAAGTCGGTAACGTTTGGGTATGGGCCTGTGCACTGATTTGCGCTGGGGCTATTTCAGGGTTTTTCCTTTGGAATTTTCCCGCCGGCCTGATTTTTTTAGGCGATGGCGGGGCCTATTTCCTCGGTTTCACTGTGGCCGAGTTGAGCGTTTTGCTGTTGTCCGGCCACGAATCGGTTTCGCCGTTTTTTCCGGTATTGCTCTGCGCCTACCCTTTAATGGAAACTGCCTTCACGATGTATCGGCGCCGTATCCTCAAGGGCCAAAAAACGTCTGATGCCGATGGAATTCACCTGCATACCCTCATTTACCGGCGACTGGTGCGCAAGCATGTGCCCGTTGAGGCCCAAGGTCGTCAGTCTATCCGAAACTCAATGACATCGCCATACTTGTGGGTCATCTGCCTTCTGTCTGTGATTCCGGCCGCTTTATGGTGGAATAACACCCCGGTTTTGTTAGGCTTCCTGTTCTTGTTTGGCCTGGTTTATGTGAATTTTTATTGGCGAATTGTTCGTTTTCGTGTACCCAAATTTTTAATTATCAGGGGCTGAAAATTCATTCTGAGTTACCTTGAGAAGCTCTGCAAAACCTATCGTGGACGAGCGTGCCTTTCCCTTCAACCCCTTGCGTTGATGATGATCTGAATGCTGCGACTGTGCGCAGCATGACGGTGAGGGTGTGACGAGCCTGTTCAGGTCTTTCGCGTGGTTTTTCGCGCTGCCTGTTTGGCGGGCGCCTTCCCGGCCCGCGGCTCAAACTCGAAAATCACTTTTCCTGCCTTGTCATCAAAGGCCAGATGAGCTTTGAATTTTCGGCGTGTTTTGTTGGACACAAAATGCTCCAGCAAGGGCGTCTTGCCTTTGTCAAGAAGCTCACGCATGTCCTGGGCCGAGATATTTTGCTGCAAAATCACCTTGCCCGTTTTGAAGTCGCAGCTGGGTTGGGGGCCCGTGCTTTTCTCGCACACATAATGCGATCCGTGCTCATAAACGGGGCTTTGGCACTTCGGGCAGGCGCCCAGCTTGCCAGACTCAGAAAAGTCGACCAACTCACTGGCCTCGGCTGATTTGACCTCATCGCCAAAATCAAATTCCAGCTTCCAGTTGTTGAGGTCAGTATCAAAAACCAGCTGGATCTCGGCAGTAAATGGCCAGCCGGCCTTGGAGCGGAAGCCCTCCAGGGGGCCTATTTTTTTGTTGGCGATAAATTCTTCAACTTCCGCAAGTTCAAAGCTGCGCCCCCCGGGAATTTTACTGATTGAAAAACCGCAGCCCGCCTCGAAACCGCCTTGGCCATGGCAGCTGAACCGGCGGTAGTTTTCCTTGATGACTCCGCCACACTGCGGACAGGGGGTTGTCAAGGTGGCGTAGTCTCCAGGAATGGTGTCGCGGTCGTATTCTTTGGCTTTGGTCACCACCTTTTGCGTGATTGATGCAATGCCAGTCATGAATTCTTCACGGCTCAATCGGCCTTTCTCCATTTCGGCCAGTTGATACTCCCAATGGCCGGTGAGTTCAGGCTTGGTGAGTTCTTCAACCTGAAGGCCCCTGAGCAGGGTCATGAGCTGAAAAGCCTTGGCCGTGGGGGCCAGCTCCCGACCCTCACGGGTCAGGTATTTTTCTGTCAGAAGGCCTTCAATGATCTGGGCCCGGGTGGCTGGCGTTCCCAAGCCTTTTTCAGCCATGGCCTCGCGCAGATCATCGTCATCAATCAGCTTGCCCGCACCCTCCATGGCGCTGAGCAGGGTGGCTTCGTTATAGCGCGCCGCAGGTTTGGTTTTCAAAGGGGCCACCTCGACATCTTGTGTGCACACCTTTTCATCTTGGTTCACGGGCACCAAGATGGCGTCGGCGTCTTGTGCCTCCCGTCCGTACACAGCCAGCCAGCCCGGCTTGATCATCACCTTGCCATGGGTTTGAAAATGCCAGACTTGGCCTTGGGCTGTAATCTTGGAAACCCGGCTGGTGACCATGAATTCGGCGGCAGGATAAAAGGCCGCAATGAATCTCTTGACCACCATGTCGTACAGCTTGGCCTCTATGTCAGTCAAGCTTTTGGGGGCCATTGAAGTAGGAATAATGGCGAAGTGATCCGACACTTTGGCATTATCGAAAATGCGTTTATTGAGTTTGACATAGCCGTCCTGGAGGGCTTTGCGAGCATGCCCTGACAAAACACGCAGGTTGATACCGCCCGAGGGCTCGCTGGGCCCTGGCAGATCTTCATTGGCCAACATGGTCAGTGTTTGCTTGGCCGTGGCCAGGTAATCTTCTGGCAAGGCGCGGCTGTCTGTTCGGGGGTAGGTGAGCACTTTGTGCTTTTCGTAGAGCGCCTGGGCAATGCTCAAGGTGGTTTTGGCGCTGAAGCCAAAACGGGAGTGGGCTTCCCTTTGCAAGGTGGTGAGGTCATACAATTGGGGGGCCACCTGGAAGCTCGGTTTGGCCTCTTCGGTCACGCTGGCCAATTGCCCGCGTACGGCCTGTGCAACCGTATCGGCTGCCTCCTCAGACCACAGCCGGTCAGCCTTCAATTCAACATCCTGGGGGGTTTTTTTCCATGCCGGGTCAAACCATTTGCCTTCATACTCGCCGGTTTGGGCTGCAAAAGTGGCACTCACTTCCCAATAGGCGCGGGCCACGTGCTTGCGAATTTTTTCTTCTCGTTCCACCACCACCGACAGCGTCGGTGTTTGCACCCGCCCAACGGTGGTCAGGAAAAACCCTCCATCGCGGGAATTAAACGCCGTCATGGCGCGTGTGCCATTGATCCCCACCAACCAATCGGCCTCTGAGCGGCTGCGGGCGGCATCTGCCAGGCCACGCATTTCTGCATCGCTGCGCAGTTTGTTAAACCCGTCGCGAATGGCTTGCGGGGTCATGCTTTGAAGCCAGAGTCGCTGTACGGTTTTGGCGACAGGTTTTTGAGCTGCCCCGGCATACTGCACAATCAAGCGAAAAATCAATTCGCCCTCCCGCCCGGCGTCGCAAGCATTGATCAGCGTCGAGACATCTTTGCGCTTGATCAATTTCACCACGGCATTCAGGCGGGTTTTGGTTTTTTCAATCGGGGCCAGATCAAAGTGGGGGGGAATCACCGGCAAATGGTTGAAGCTCCACTTGCCGCGCTTGACGTCAAATTCTTCCGGGGCCTTGATCTCAACCAGATGGCCGACGGCACTGGTCACAATGTAGGTTTCACTTTCAAAGTGGTCGTCAAACTTTTCAAATTTCCCGGCGTGGGTTGTCAATGCGCGCACGATGTCTTGGGCGACGCTGGGCTTTTCGGCAATGATCAATGTTTTTGTCATGAATATCTTTGTTCTCAGTTAAAAGTACCCCCGCAGCCAGGGACTCAAATTTCCGTCTCGGGCCTGTCATTATTTTGAGCGGGTATCCCTACAATCCGGGCATCGCGCGTGCCCATTGCTTCAATGTAACCACAGAATTTGATGAAACCAACCAAGCTTGCTGAGACATGGCTCACCAGAGGGTGTTTGGCCCCGGCGGCCCATGCGGGCGGTCGCCGTATTCAAGTGCGGCGCAGCGGGGTGCACGGCAAAGGGGTCTTTGCCCGGGTGCGCATCCCTCAAGGCACCATCATGATTGAATATACCGGTGAGCGCATTGATTGGCCTGAAGCTTTGCGCCGGCACCCGCATGACCCCGCCCATCCTCATCACACCTTTTATTTTCACATTGATGACGGGCGCGTGATTGACGCCAAATTCGGGGGCAATTCATCCCGCTGGATCAACCATGCTTGTGAGCCCAATTGTGAAGCTGTGGAGCAAAATGGCCGTATTTTCATCAAAACTTTGCATGATATTGATCCCGGCGAAGAACTTTTTTTCGACTATGGCCTGGTCATTGAGCAGCGTTATACCGCCAAACTTAAAAAACAATTCGAATGTCGTTGTGGTTTCCCCCGGTGTCGTGGCACCATGTTAGGCCCCAAGCCTTGAGTCTCCTCAGGTACCAAAAAAGCTTTGATCTTTCATGCTACCCGGCCATTCTCCCGAGCCTTCGCCCCCGCTGGCCATCCACTGGCGCAGCGAGTCTCTTTGCCTTTCATTGGAATCGATACTCCCGGGCATTCGCCTTGAGATGGTGCCTCGGGCGCATTCCACCAATTCATTGCTGCTGGAGCGCTTGAGGCGCTACCTTGATACCGGACACGCCCCGCCGAAGCCTTGTCTTTTGGTGGCCGAAGAACAAACGGCCGGGCGTGGGCGTCTGGGGCGAGTGTGGCACGCCAGCCCCGGCGCCTCGCTTACCTTTTCGCTGGCTTTGCCTGTGGCCTCTCCACACTGGGAGGGGCTGTCTTTGGCTGTTGGTGTGGCTTTGGCAGAGGCCATCGACCCTTGGGGTTCGGCTCCGTTGTGCGTGGGTCTGAAGTGGCCGAATGATCTGTGGCTGTTGGAAAGCCTCAATGCTCCAGCCACCTTGTGCCAGGATCCAAAACCATCCTCGATCATGCGGGGTCGCAAGCTGGGCGGGATTTTGGTTGAAACAGTCTCTTGTGGTGGTCTGCGCTGGGCTGTCATCGGTGTGGGCCTCAATGTTCGCCCCCAGGCCGGTGCCGATGCTGCGGGGCTGCAAACGGCCTGCTGGTCTGAGTTTGACGATAGCATCTCTGTGTCTGCGGCGTTGGCCCGGCTCGCGCCGCCGCTGTTGCTGGGCCTCCGACAATTTCAGTCTCAGGGTTTTTCTGTCTTCCTGGATCGCTTTCATCGGCGTGATCTTTTGCGAGGCCAAGAGGTCACGCTCAGTGAAGGCAACTTCCGCGAGGGCAAGGCCTTGGGCGTTACAGCGAGTGGCGCCTTGAGGGTGGATTTTGGCGGCACCATTCGCCTGATTCACGGTGGTGAGGTGAGTGTGAGGTTGAAATCTGCATAAATTCTGCAAATGACAGGTATTAAACAGGAGCCGCATGTGTTGAGGTTTTTGCTGATCGGGATGGTGTTTGCCAATGTGGTTTTTTTTAGTTGGTCTCAAGGTTGGCTGGGGTCGAGTGTCTTGGGCGACCGCGAGCCCGAGCGAATCAATTTTTCTTACAAACCCGATGCTGTCCGCATGACCCCGGTGGTGTCCTCGATTTCATGCTTTGAATCGGGGCCTTATTTGTCTGCCGACGTGCCCCGGGCTGAGCTTGCATTGGCTGGCATTGCGCCCATCGGTACCTGGACCACACAGCGACAAGAGCGCCAGGGGCTTTGGGTGATTTACCTGGGGCCCTTTCCCGATATGGGTGCATTGTCCAAAAAAGAGCCTGATCTTCAGAATGCCAAAATTTCCTACGAGATCATCCGTGATCAAAGTGATCTCAATCTGGGCTTTGTCTTGGGGCGGTTTGCTCAAATTGACCAAGCCAACGAAGCCCAACGAAAATTGGCCGCACAAGCCCCCACCCGCAACGCCACGGTAGTCAACCTGGTTCAGCCCGCCAGCCTTGACATTTTGCGCCTGGAAGGCCCAAGTCAAGCCTTGGCTCAGCGCTTGATGACCCTCAAAACACCTGCTCTGAAGCCTTTTACTGCTTGCGATGAAGAAAAATCCTGATTGCCTTGGCACCAGTGCTCTTGAGGGCAATTTCACAACTGGCTTGCAAGATCAAATCACTTTGTTGCACCGCCATGAGCGCGCCGGAGGGTGAATGACTGACGGGGTTGGATTGCAGGCATTCTGGATTCCGCAACTCACGCCCGGCCTAAATGATCAAGCCACTGCGTCTGCGCTCTGCCGCTGCAGCATGGCCAAGAGGCTGGCGACGGTTGAACGCAGCTTCCGCCGGTCCAGGATCATGTCAATGGCGCCGCTGTGAAGCAGAAATTCTGCACGCTGGAAGCCCTCGGGCAAGGTTTCACGCACAGTATTTTCGATCACCCGTGGCCCTGCAAAACCAATCAAGGCCCTGGGCTCGGCAATCACGACATCACCCATGAAAGCAAAGCCTGCCGATACCCCTCCCATGGTGGGGTCGGCCAATACACTGATGTAGGGCAGGCGCGCTTTGGCCAGACGAGTCAGGGCTGCGTTGGTTTTGGCCATTTGCATCAAGCTGAGAAGACCCTCCTGCATACGTGCGCCCCCCGTGGCAGTGAAGCTGACAAAGGGCGTTTTCTGTTCGATGGCCACCTCAATGCCGCGCACAAAGCGCTCTCCCACGACCGAGCCCATCGAGCCGCCCATGAAATCAAACTCAAAACAAGCCGCAACGATGGCCATACTGCACACGGCCCCGCCCATAACCACCAAAGCATCGGTTTCGCCGGTGTTCTCCATGGCCTCTTTGAGACGCTCGGGGTATTTTTTACTGTCTTTGAACTTCAGAGCATCAATCGGCAGCACTTCCTGGCCTATTTCGAAACGGCCCTCAGGATCCAGGAATGCGTCAAGCCGGGCCCGCGCACTGATGCGATGATGGTGGCCACACTTGGGACAGACATTGATGTTTTGCTCAAGATCGGTTTTGTAGAGAACGGTTTCACACGAGGGGCATTTCAGCCACAAGCCTTCAGGAACAGTGCGGCGGTCAGAACGGTCATTTCGCTGCATTTTCGGGGGCAGCAATTTTTCAAGCCAACTCATGGTGATTCTTTCAAGCTAAAAAAGGGCATCAAGGGCCTGCCGGATCCCGGCGATAAAACGGGCCGCGGCCTCAGGCATTTCAGCCCGGGGTTGCTGCTCAAGATACTGCACCAATGCCGACCCAATGACAACAGCGTCAGAGACACGGGCTACGGCCTGAGCAGTTTGGGCATCGCGAATGCCAAAACCCACCCCTACCGGCACCCGGATATGGCGCTTGATCCGGGGAATCATTTCAGCCACCGCGGAGATATCCAGGTGCGCCGCACCTGTCACCCCCCTCAGAGAAACATAGTATACGTAGCCGCTGGCAATCGGGGCCAATTGCGCCATACGCGCATCGCTGGAGGTCGGGGCCAACAGAAAAATAGGGTCCAAGCCCTCAGCGTGCAGCAACAGCGCAAATTCTTGGCACTCTTCAGGAGGGTAATCAACGACCAGCACACCATCGACTCCGGCGGCTTTGGCATCAGCCACGAATGGTTGAGGGCCGCGGCGTTCGATGGGATTGGCATAACCCATGAGAACCACCGGAGTCTCGGGGTGCGTGCGGCGAAAACTGGCCACAATGCCTAACACTTCAGCCAGACCGACTCCTTGTGCCAGCGCCCTTTCTGCCGCACGCTGAATCACAGGTCCGTCAGCCATGGGGTCAGAAAAAGGCATTCCGAGTTCGATGATGTCGGCGCCTGCGTTGGCCATGGCGCGCATGATCTCGACACTGAGGGCAACATCGGGGTCACCCGCGGCAATGTAAGGAATCAAGGCCCGACGGCCGGCATGGGAAAGGCGCTCGAAAGTGGCAGAAATACGGCTCATGATGATGCTTTGGAAACCACGGAAGGCATGAGCATGGGGGCAGCGCCTTCTGTGAATGCTGGGCCTCGGCACGAGGGACGACAGAAAAATTCTGCGCTGGACAGATCTGCAATGGTGCCCATGTCTTTGTCACCACGCCCTGAAAGGTTCACCAAAAGGTGTTGATCGGGGCGCATCGCAGGAGCCATTTTGATGGCATGGGCCACGGCATGAGAAGATTCGAGGGCAGGAATGATGCCCTCAGTACGGCACAGTCGATGAAAAGCACTGAGGGCCTCGGCATCGGTGATGCCCACATATTCAGCCCGCCCGATGTCTTTCAGGTAGGCATGCTCGGGCCCTACACCAGGGTAATCCAGGCCGGCCGACACAGAATGTGTTTCAATGATTTGGCCCTGTGGATTTTGCAAGAGGTAGGTGCGGTTGCCATGCAAAACCCCAGGCGACCCTGCCGAGAGGCTGGCCGCATGGCGCCCTGTCCCGATTCCTTCACCGGCGGCTTCCACACCGATGAGGCGGGTATTTTCATAGGGAATGTAGGGGTAAAAGATACCCATCGCATTGCTGCCACCGCCAACACAGGCGATCACGGCATCAGGCTGTCGGCCAATCAGGTCAGGCATTTGGGCCAGACATTCGTCACCCATGACGCGCTGGAAGTCACGAACCATCATGGGGTAGGGGTGCGGGCCCGCTACCGTCCCGATGATGTAGAAGGTGTCATCCACATGAGTCACCCAGTCTCTCAGTGCTTCGTTGAGGGCATCTTTGAGGGTCCTGGAGCCGCTTTCAACAGGAACCACCTTGGCGCCCAACAGGTTCATGCGATACACATTCGGAGACTGCCGCTTGACATCTTCGCTGCCCATATACACCACACATTCGAGGCCATAGCGGGCACAAATGGTGGCGGTGGCCACTCCGTGCTGGCCCGCACCGGTTTCGGCGATAACGCGCGGCTTGCCCATCCGGCGTGCGAGCATGGCTTGACCAATGGTGTTGTTGATTTTGTGGGCACCCGTGTGATTGAGATCTTCGCGCTTGAGAAAAATTTGGGCCCCGCCCAATTCCCGGCTCAAGCGACTGGCATGATAAATAGGGCTGGGTCGACCCACAAAATGAGCGAGTTCGTGACGAAACTCTGCCATAAAAGCAGGGTCTTGGGCGGCCTGGGCGTAAGCGGCCTTCAGCTCATCGAGGGCATAAATCAGGGTTTCCGAAACGAAGGTGCCGCCATAAGGGCCAAAATGCCCACGGGCATCGGGTTGGTGATATTCAAACATGGAACTTCTTCAGGGTTGTGGGAAAGCAAGGCCTTGATCAGCCTCTCGCACAGCTTGGCAAAACCGGTGAATGGCTTGAGCATCTTTGACGCCCCTGGATGATTCAACACCCGAACTGACGTCCACCGCCCAAGGTCGCACTCGCACAATGCCTTCACCAACATTGCCGGCATGTAAGCCCCCCGACAAAACGATCGGACGGGAAATGGCAGCCGGAATCAGTGACCAATCAAAAACCTGTCCGCCGCCGCCGTAACCATCAACGTGAGCATCGAGCAAAATGGCCTGCGCCTGCCAGAATCGTGTTGAAAAACTTGGTAAATCAACATGCGGCGCCATTCGGGCCGCCCTTAAAAAGGGGCGCCCGTACTTGGCACAGACTTCGGGGGTTTCGTCGCCATGAAACTGCAACACCAAAGACGGAATGGCCGACACAGCCTCTTGAATGAGGCGTTCCGTGGCATTCACGAACAAACCGATGGGCGTGACAAAAGGAGGCAACAGGGCGGCCAGGGAGGCCGCCTGCTCAAGGGATACCGCACGAGGGCTCGGGGCATAAAAAACAAAACCCACGGCATCGGCACCTGCACAGCTTGCTGCCCTGACATCGTCTTCGCGGGTCAGGCCACAAATTTTGATTCGGGTGCGATGGTTCATGATCTGGATTATTGCCCAAGCTCAAGCGATAGCACCAAGAAGATTTTGAATCTGTGGGCCCAGGCACCCCAGAAGGTTCCTGGGTCGGGGATGGTGGTTTTACTTCGCCGACATCAAGGCCACGGTGGTGTCGAGCATGCGGTTGCTGAAGCCCCATTCGTTGTCGTACCAGCTGGAGACCTTCACCAAGCGGCCACTGACCTTGGTCAGGGTGGCGTCGAAGGTGCTGGAGGCCGGATTGTGATTGAAGTCAACGCTGACCAAAGGCGCATCGTTGTAAGCCAAAATGCCTTGAAGCGGAGCGCTTTCAGACGCGGCTTTCATAATGCTATTGACTTCTTCGACAGTGGTGTCACGCGAGGCAATGAAGCTGAGATCCACGATGGAGACATTGATCGTGGGCACCCGGATGGCATAGCCATCCAGACGGCCATTGAGATCAGGCAGCACGAGGCCGACAGCGGCAGCAGCACCGGTCTTGGTGGGGATCATGCTGTGGGTGGCACTGCGGGCACGGCGCAGGTCTTCGTGGTAGACATCCGTCAAGACTTGGTCATTGGTGTAGGCATGAATGGTGGTCATCAGGCCATTGTCAAGACCAATTTTGGCGTGCAGGGGTTGAACCAGTGGAGCCAGACAGTTGGTGGTGCAGCTGGCGTTACTGATGACGGTGTCAGTGGTTTTGAGCACATTCTGATTGACCCCATAGACAATGGTGGCATCAACATCTTGGCCGCCCGGGGCCGAGATGATGACTTTTTTGGCGCCCCCCCTGATGTGGGCTGAAGCCTTTTCTTTGGTGGTAAAAAAGCCGGTACATTCCAAAACGACATCCACGCCCAGCTCGCCCCAAGGCAACTCAGCGGGGTTGCGGTTGGCCAGCACACGGATTTTGTCGCCATTGACGATCATGAAGTCTCCGTCAACGCTCACTGAGCCCGGAAAGGGGCCGTGGGCGGTGTCGTACTTGGTGAGGTGGGCGTTGGTTTGGGGGTTGCCCAGGTCATTGATGGCGACAATTTGAATGTCGTGATGCTTGCCGCCTTCATAGTGGGCGCGAAGAATGTTGCGGCCGATGCGGCCATAGCCATTGATGGCAACTTTGATCGTCATGACAACTCCGTTAAGAAGGTGAATAAAACTGAAACGTATCAGCCGCGAAGCACTTTTTGCACAACGGCGGCGAGATTTTCGGGGGTGAAGCCGAAGTGTTTGAAGAGCACCCCCGCAGGGGCCGATTCGCCAAAGGTGTCTATCCCGAGAACGGCCGCGCAGCCATATTTCCACCAGCCGTCGGTGACGCCCATTTCAACCGCAACACGAGGGAGGTGGGCAGGCAAAACGGCGGTTTTGTAGTTTGTGCTTTGGCGGTCAAAGACAGTGGTGGAGGGCATGGACACCACACGCACGGCAATGCCTTGATCGGCCAGCAATTGCTGGGCTTGAAGGGCCAGCGACACTTCTGAGCCGGTGGCCAGAATGACGGCCTGGGGCTGTTTTTTAAGGCCGACTTTGCTGGGCTCGGCCAGTATATAGGCCCCCTTGGAAATGTCGTCGAGGCTGGCTTTGGGGGCATAAGGCAGGTTTTGACGAGACAGCAAGAGCGCGCTCGGGCGGTGTTTGTTTTGCAAAGCACAAGACCAGGCCACCACGGTTTCGGCGGTATCGCCCGGGCGCCAGACATCAAGCCCGGGAATCAGGCGCAGCGAAGCCGCATGCTCAATGCTTTGGTGGGTGGGGCCGTCTTCGCCGAGCCCGATGCTGTCGTGCGTGAACACATGAATGACCCGGCGCTTCATGAGCGCTGCCATGCGAATGGCATTGCGGCTGTAATCGCTGAAAGTCAGGAAGGTGCCCCCATAGGGAATGAAGCCGCCATGCAGGGCCAGGCCGTTCATGATGGCGGCCATACCAAATTCACGCACGCCATAGTTGATGTGGCGCCCGGGGGCGGCTTCATGGGGGCCCATCGGGAAGCGCAGGGCGGGCGTGGCTTGGGTTTGGGTGAGGTTGGAGCCGGTGAGGTCGGCGCTGCCCCCCAGCATCTCAGGAAGGGCTTGGGTGAAGGCCTCCAGCGCTATTTGGCTGGCCTTGCGGCTGGCCACGGTTTCAGCGTGGGTGTGGGCGGCAAGAGCGGCCTTAGCCGCCACTTGGGCAAAGTGAGAAGGCAGATCTCCGGCCATGCGGCGTTGAAATTCTGCGGCCAGTTCAGGGTATGCCTGGGCATAGTCTGCAAAGCTTTGTTCCCAGCGGGTTTGGGCTTGGGCGCCTTCTTTGCAGGCATTCCAGAGTTCAGCCACTTCAGTGGGAATCACGAAGGGGGCGTGTGGCCAAGCCAGGGCTTCGCGAGTGAGGCGAATTTCTTCGGCCCCCAAGGGCTCACCGTGGGCCTTGCTGCTGCCGGCCCGATTGGGTGAACCTTGGCCAATGTGGGTTTTACAGATGATCAGCGTAGGTTGCCCGGCCAGTTTGGCGCTGGCAATAGCACGGTCAATGGCCTCCACATCATGGCCGTCAATATCAGCGATGACATTCCAGCCATAAGACTCAAACCGGAGGGCGGTATTGTCAATGAACCAAGGTGCCACAGGGCCATCGATGGAAATGCCATTGTCGTCGTAGAGGGCAATCAGCTTGTTCAGGCGCCAGGCCCCTGCCAGGGCGCAGGCCTCGTGGCTGATGCCTTCCATGAGGCAGCCATCACCCAGGAAAACATAGGTATGATGGTTGACAATGGTGTGCCTAGGGCGGTTGAACGTTTGAGCCAGCAGTTTTTCAGCCAGGGCGAAGCCCACGGCATTCGTGATGCCTTGGCCCAGTGGCCCCGTGGTGGTTTCAACGCCGGGCGTGACATCCACCTCCGGGTGGCCTGGTGTTTTGCTGTGCAGTTGGCGAAAATTTTTCAGCTCAGACAGGGGTAAATCATAGCCGCTCAAGTGCAGTAAAGCGTACAGCAGCATCGAGGCATGCCCATTGCTGAGTACAAAGCGGTCACGGTCAAGCCATTGGGGGTTGGCCGGGTTGTGTCGCAGATGGCGGGACCACAAAGCGACGGCCATTTCAGCCATGCCCATGGGGGCGCCGGGGTGGCCCGAGTGGGCCTGCTGGACGGCATCCATGGCCAGTGCGCGAATGGCGTTGGCCATCAGGGCGGAACGGGAAGCGGGGGCGGTAGAAGCAAGAGCGGCCATGCGGAGTCCATCAGGTTGAGCAAAGCCGTGCATTTTACCGCCCCCCGGGGATTTTTTCTCAGAGTGCTTCGCCTGTGTGACCCGACAAGATGGCTTCGATGAGTTCAGGGTTCCAGCAAGAGATTGATCCCGGCGAGGTCTTGGGGCTGAAGCTGGCCTGCTGCTTGGCGCAGTTTCAGGCTGCTGAGCAGGTAATCATAGCGGGCTTTGGCGAGGTCCCGGCGGGTGGTGTAGAGCTGTGTTTGGGCGTTGAGCACATCCAGGTTCACCCGAACCCCCACCGTATAACCCAGTTGGGTGGCTTCCAGCGCCAGTTGGGATGAAGACTCTGCCGCCTCCAGGGCAAAAACTTGGGCTCGGCCCGACTGAACCCCCAGGAACGATTGCCGGGCTGCCAAGCCCACGGCTCTGCGAGCCGCGTCGAGATCATGCCGAGCTTTGGTCTGGAGCTCCCATGTTTCTTTGATGCGGTTTTGCACCAAGGCGCCGCTGTACAAAGGCACATTGAGTTGCACACTCACGCTGCTGACCTGGCTTGTGACATTGCCCGAAGACGCTGTGGAAGGAGCACGCGAGTGAGAAAGCGAGCCGATGGCATCCAGGGTGGGAAAATGCCCGGCCCGGGCTTTTTCGGTGTCGAGTTGGGCAATTTCCAAGTTTAACCGGGCTCGTTGTACGCTCGGGTGCTTGCTATCGGCCAAGCCCACCCAGTGGTCAATATCGGCTGGAATCATCAGGGGAAGTTGAACAGGGGTGATGAGGGATTTGGGTTTGATGTCAGATTGCCCAACGAGTTGATCGAGCGCCATCCGCTTGTTGCGCAGATCATTGGCAGCGGCGATTTCTTGGGCGCTGGCCAAGTCAAATCGAGCTTGGGCCTCGCGCGTATCGGTGATGGTGGTGGTGCCGACTTCAAAATTACGCTTGGCCGAGGCCAGTTGTTCAGAGATGGCTTTTTTGCTGGTTTGGGTGGTGGCCAGGTTATCTTGCGCGGCCAGCACATCAAAATAAGCCTGAGCCGTGCGGATGATCAGGTCTTGTTCGGCAGCGCTGAGTTCATGTTGAGCAATGGCCCATAATTTCTGCGCTTGTGCCACGGCGGTTTCATTGGCCCGGTTCAAAAGAGGCTGAACGGCTCTGAGGCTGGTGCCGGAATTTTTGGAAGACCGTTGGTTGTCGGCCGTATCGCTGTTGGTATGGCTCAGCGAGGCCGTGGCAGCCACTGTCGGCCGTAAAAGGGCTTGTGCCTGATCGGCTTTAAAAATGGCCGAGTCAGCCAAGGATCGGGCAGCGAGGTAACTGGCATCAAAGGCCCGGGCAGCTTCATATAAAGACATCAGGTTTTGAGCTTCAGCCCTTGGGCTCCATGCCATGATGACGGCCATGAAGAGCGTGGCAGGCCACCATGCTTTGAAATAAAAGGGCAAGGCCATGAGGGTTGTTGCAGAAAGTGTCTGAAGAGGGCGGCCAAAGACGGATGAATAACCGCCAGGGTGGCGAGTGAATGCGTCAATTGAACTGGAATGCACCGGGCTCGTCAAAGCCTTTCAGGCGAGGGGCCACGGTCTCGAACAAGACCTCCGTCTGGAATGACCCCTCCTGGGTGCGAGTGAACCGTGTGGCGCGCATGATGGGATCATTGCCCACGATAGCGATAAGACGGCCACCTATTTTGAGTTGACGCAGCAGAGTCTCAGGCACTTGATCTACCGAGCCTGAAAGAATGATGGCGTCCCAGGGGGATTCACGCGGCTCACCGCCGGCACCATTGCCCTCAAGCACCTGAACATTCAATAGGCCTGCTTTGCGAAGGTTACTGGCGGCGAAGGCGGCCAGCTCAGGGCGGATTTCATAAGACGTGACTTGCTGAGCGCGGTGCGCTAAAAGTGCAGCCATGAAACCTGAACCTGCGCCAATTTCCAGAACACGCTCGTGTTTGTGAACCGATAATTCTTGCAGCAAACGCGCCTCCATTTTCGGAGACAGCATCACCTCCCGCGCATTACCATGAGTGGGCAGCGGAATTTCCATGTCCATGAACGCCATGGAACGATAGGCCGGGTCGACAAAATCTTCACGGCGCATCAGTGCCAACAAGGACAGCACGGTGGGGTCAAGCACATCCCAGGGGCGAATTTGTTGCTCAATCATGTTAAAGCGTGCTTGTTCGGTGTTCATGTGGCATGGAGATGAAAAAACTTCAGGGATTGATTGAGGGCCTATTCGGAAAGTCGTTGCCAACCATCCGAGGGGCTTTGGAAGGAATGTGCGGCGTTGCAAATACACGCAACCTCCTGTTCTTACTGTGTCATCAAAAATCGGGCATCATGGCTCATCCAGGACTGATGCAAAATCCGGCCTCATCGCCCCTTGACTGACCGGCCCCTCGTTGTCATGCTGCGCACCATGAATGGCAAGACCGGATCGCAGACATTCCGTTCCGAATTCCGCAACTGACGTGCGGAATGACAAGAGGGCAGTTTAAATGATGAGACACTCTCATGCCGGCGGCCTTGATTGGCCAAATTCTTGTGAAGGTACCCTGACAGCTGGCCGGCCTTGGTTTGCGTCAGTCCTATTTTATTAGGACTGACGCAAAAGAAACTTTTAAATCAACAAGGCTTGATGTCCCGATTCTGCCTTCTTCCTATTCATTCATGGGCGAATTTGATCTCATCAAAAAATACTTCACGCGGCCCACTCGTCGAGCGGTCTTGGGTGTGGGCGATGACTGCGCTCTTTTGCAACTCGCCCCCGGAATGCAGTTGGCGACCTCAACCGATATGTTGGTCGAGGGGCGACATTTTTTTCCTTCGGTATCTCCGGCGCTCCTTGGCCATAAGGCGCTGGCGGTCAACCTCAGTGATCTGGCGGCTTGTGGTGCCCAGCCTCTGGCTTTCACCTTGGCCCTGGCTTTGCCCTTAGTGAATGAAACTTTTCTTGCAGAGTTTTCCAAAGGTCTCTTGGGCTTGGCTGACGAACATGGCTGTGAATTGATCGGTGGCGATACCACCTGCGGCCCACTGAATTTGTGCATCACGGTGTTTGGTGAGGTGCCGGAAGGTCAGGCGCTGCGGCGATCCGGGGCCCAAGTGAATGACGATATTTACGTGAGTGGCCCTTTAGGCGATGCCCGCTTGGCTTTGGAGGTTTTGCGCGGCCAAGTCAGCATGAACCCGGATGATCTGAAAGCCCTGCGGCCGGCCCTGGAACGGCCTCAAGCCCGGGTTGGCCTGGGGGTGGCCTTGCGCGGTTTGGCCCACAGTGCCATTGACCTTTCAGATGGGCTGACAGGTGATCTCAACCATATTTTGCGATCCTCAGGGGTGGGTGCACGAGTGAATGTGGATGCTATTCCTCGCAGCCGCTTGCTGCAAGCACAGAGTCTTGAGCGACAGCGCGAATACACTTTGGCGGGCGGGGATGATTATGAGCTGCTGTTTACCGCCCCCCCCAGAATGAGACAGGCCATTCAGGCTTTGGCGCAAACCGAGGGCCTGCAAATCAGCCATGTTGGTGAAATTGTCGCAAGCGCTGAGCCCGGCACCCTTCACCTGCATGATCGCCTGGGCCACAAGCTTGCTGTGCCTTGGCGCGCATTTGATCACTTTGAAACTCAAGACAGTGCTTGAAGGCACCTTGGGCCAGGGGCCGCTGGCAATTCAACCAGCCCCCAATGGCGAACACCACGATTGGTGGCACGGCCAGATTACTTCGAAAATATCCACCGGTGCTCCTACAATGCAAGACAAATCCTTTCGGAGACGCAACCATGATTTCCCGTGAGCCCACCCTTGAACGCCTTGCTGTGGCCCGTACACTGCTGCTGGAGCCCTTCGGACTGAGCGATGATCATCTTGCCAACGCTCTGAAAACCATGGCCACCCATCAAATTGACGATGCCGATCTTTTTTTCCAGTACACCCGCAGCGAGGGCTGGAGCCTTGAAGAAGGCATTGTCAAAAGCGGAAGTTTCAGCATTGACCAGGGCCTGGGCGTGCGCGCTATCGTGGGCGAAAAAACAGCCTTTGCCTACTCCGACGACATCTCTGATGCCGCCCTGCTTGATGCCGCCCGCACCGTTCGCACCATTGCTGCAGCGGGCCAAAGCAAGAAAGTCAAGGTGCGCTCACCACGCATTGCTGGCAGCCGTTTGCTCTATGGCCAAACAGACCCCATTTCCACCCTCGACAGCACGCAAAAAGTGCTTCTTCTCGAGCGCGTGGAACGGCTGGCCAGAGCCAAAGACCCGCGTATCAAACAAGTCATGGCCGGGCTGGCCAGCGAATACGATGTGATTTTGGTGGCTCGTGCCGATGGCACCCTCGCTGCCGATGTGCGCCCCTTGGTTCGGCTCAGCCTGACCGTGATTGCCGAGCAAACCATCGCTGGCGAAGTTCGCCGCGAATCAGGCACTGGCGGTGGGGGAGGTCGCTTTGGTTTGGCTCATTTCAATGATGACATGATCGAATCTTACGTTCATGCGGCCGTTTCAGCCGCCCTGAAAAACCTCGAATCACGCCCTGCCAAGGCCGGCGAAATGACGGTGGTACTCGGGCCAGGCTGGCCGGGTGTGCTCTTGCATGAGGCGGTAGGCCATGGCCTTGAAGGTGACTTCAACCGCAAAGGCTCAAGTGCCTTCAGTGGGCGCATTGGCCAACGTGTTGCTGCCAAGGGCGTGACGGTGCTCGATGACGGCACCCTGCCTGATCGCCGTGGCTCGCTCAATATTGATGATGAAGGCACGCCTTCCCAAGCCAACGTTCTCATCGAAGACGGTATTTTGAAAGGCTACATCCAGGACAGCATGAATGCCCGTCTGATGGGCGTCGCCCCCACGGGTAATGGCCGGCGTGAAAGTTATGCGGCCGTGCCCATGCCGCGCATGACCAACACCTATATGCTCAGCGGCTCCAGCCCCCCTGAAGAAATCATCGCCAGCATCAAACGCGGTATTTATGCCACCAATTTTGGCGGCGGCCAAGTCGACATCACCAGCGGAAAATTTGTGTTTTCGGCCAGCGAAGCGTTTTGGGTAGAAAACGGCAAAATCCAGTATCCCGTCAAAGGGGCCACCCTGATCGGCAACGGCCCCGATGCACTCACCTGCATCAGCATGATCGGCAATGACATGCAACTTGACACGGGGGTAGGGGTTTGCGGCAAAGAGGGGCAAAGCGTGCCGGTCGGGGTGGGTCAACCGACCCTGCGCATTGATAAAATGACCGTGGGCGGAACGGCCTGATCCCATCACCCTCGAAGCCATGCTACATTCTGTGCATGAATAGTTTGTGCTTCCTTGACGCCTATTTTCGGTTTTCTCACTGCTTTGGTGGTTGAGAGCCTGCCTAATACCTATCAAGCGTAACGCCAACTCCCCTCTCAAACCGCCAGAGCCAAGCTCCAAGGCGGTTTTTTTATGTCTTTCTCACAGGAGCCTTCCATGCCTAACACAACCTCTCACGCCAGCGACGGTTGGCATGTCAGCGGAGAAAAAACCAGCCGTACCGATGATGAAAGGATCCACAACGTGATGCCGCTGCCCCCTCCTGAGCACCTGATTCGCTTTTTCCCCATTCATGGCAGCCCGGTTGAAGCCTTGGTGGCCGGCACGCGTCAAACCATTCGCAACATCATCAAGGGCACCGACGACCGGCTGCTGGTTGTCATGGGGCCATGTTCCATTCATGACCCCGCCGCAGCCCTTGAGTACGCCGAAAAACTCAAAGCCCAGCGCGACCTTTACCAAGACACCCTGGAGGTGGTCATGCGGGTTTATTTTGAAAAACCCCGCACCACCGTGGGCTGGAAGGGCTTGATCAACGACCCGTACCTCGATGAAAGCTACCGTATTGATGAGGGCCTGCGTATGGCCCGGCAACTGCTGCTTGAAATCAACCGTTTGGGCATACCCGCTGCCAGTGAGTTTCTGGATGTGATTTCTCCACAGTACCTGGGTGATTTGATCGCTTGGGGGGCTATCGGGGCGCGCACCACGGAAAGCCAGGTTCACCGCGAGCTTTCTTCGGGCTTGTCGGCCCCGATTGGTTTCAAAAATGGCACCGACGGCAACATCCGCATCGCCACGGATGCCATTCAGGCGGCAGCCCGGCCTCACCACTTTTTATCGGTGCACAAAAACGGGCAGGTGGCCATTGTTGAAACCAAAGGCAACCCAGATTGCCATGTGATTTTGCGTGGCGGGAAAACACCCAACTATGATGCCGCCCATGTCGAGGCCGCCTGCAAAGAACTTGAAGCGGCGCAGCTCTCGCCCCGGCTCATGGTTGATTTTTCGCATGCCAACAGCAGCAAGCAGCATGAAAAACAAATCGAAGTGGCTCGCGATGTGGCCGGGCAAATTGGCGGTGGAAGCCGGAAAATTTTTGGTGTGATGGTCGAAAGTCACCTGAAAGCCGGCGCTCAAAAATTCAGCCCCGGCAAAAACGACCCCTGTCAACTCATTTACGGCCAGAGCATCACCGATGCCTGTCTGGGCTGGAATGATTCTGAAACCGTCTTAAAGATCTTGAGTGAGGCCATTCAATCTCAAAGAGCCAGGAACCCGGCTTGATCCAGCCCTCATTTTAAGCCAATCTGCGGGCTCAAGCCTCGGGTTTTTTCTACAATTTCATCATGCACAATCAATCCAATCCAGGGGGCCATCCAGCCCCCGATGACATGGCCAAAAGCCTGACAATTCAGGCCATCAAAGTCAAAGCCCATGCCGGCACACTGAGCCCGGCCCAGCGCCGGTTCAACAAGCTGATGTCCCGACTGGATCACCTCAATCGGGAAATGCAGTCCTTTGAGCACATGATGCAGCAACATCGAATGCCGTTTTTGCAGCTCATGAAAACCATTCACGAGAGCATGGATCAGTATCGACGCGAAATGGTGCTGTTTTTGCATGATCGTCGGCAAGGCAAAGCATTGACAGCAACCGAAAAAAAAATCGCCGCTGACGTCATCAAATTCTTTTTTGAGTGGATTGAAGAATCAGACGATGAGGCTTTGGAGTCCATCTTCAATATTTATCATTCCGCCAAAGAACGGGCTCAGCAAGATGCTGCAGAGGCCTTGATCAAAAAAGAATTTCTGGATTTGATGGAGTCTATGGCGGGGCAGCCCGTGGAGGGTCTTGATAAGGCACAGTCTCCCGAAGAAATGATGGCCATTTTCAGTGCTCACCTTGACGCCAAAAATAGCATGGAGGCCGAGGGCAAAAGCGCCCAAGTTTCATCCAAAAAGCCTTCCAAAAAGCGCAGCGCACGGCAACTTCAAGAGCAACAAGCCCAAGAAAACGCTCACACCACCATGCGCATGATTTTCCGGCAATTGGCCAGTGCCCTGCACCCCGACCGCGAACCCGACCCCGCCGAGCGCGAGCGAAAAACAGCCCTGATGAGCCAAGCCAATGCGGCCTATGAACGCCGCGACCTCAGTGCCTTGTTACGCCTGCAAATGCAGATGGCGCAAATCGATGAGCAAAGCTTGGCCAAACTCACTGACGACAAGCTGAATGCGATGAGCACTTTGCTGAAAGAACAAGTTGCCACTCTCGAACAAAGCAAAATCCAGGCTGAATACCAAGCCACCCATGAATTTGGCTTTGATGTGTTCCCGGGTTTGTCTGAGCCCGCCCTGCTTCAAAAAATTCGTCATGAAAGCCAGCTTTACCAAGACGACTTGGCCATGCTGCAATCTGAAATTGTCCGCACGAAAGATCCTGCCTATCTCAAACAATGGCTCAAAGATCAAAAGCATTTTTTAAAGCAAAGGAAACAAAAAAATGCAGCCTTGGGGCATTGGGGGGCCGATTTTTTTTAAACCCGAACTGACTTAACAGGCCCTCAAATTCATCCAATCTGTCACGCCTTTGGCTTGCATGTCTGAGCTCACCTCGGGCCTTTGCGTTGAGCGTGTTTAGAATCAGGCGCCCAATCAGTTAAGGCAAGACAGCCTTAAGTGATTGAAATTTCTTCCAATCAGCCCATACCCATTTGAAAACACATTTTTATGGATCACCCCAACAATCCCTATGCCCCACCGGGTTCTTACGTCAAAGACATTCAACTTCGCACAGACGGCCCGGAACTGGCTTCGCGTGGAGCCCGGCTGCTGGCCGTATTGATTGACGGTGTCATCCTGATGGTGCTGAGTATGGTCCTCGGCTTGGTGTTTGCGGTTGGTTTCGGTGGGCTGATGGCAATGATGCCCGGAGCAGCTTTCTTCCTGTCTCGATTGGGGGGAATTGTTTTTGGATTGGGCACACTCGCTATTTTTCTTGGGCTGAATGGCTATTTTCTTGTGACGCGCGGGCAAACCATCGGTAAAATGATCATTGGAATTCGCATTGTTCGGCCTGATGGGTCGGCCCCGGATTGGCTCAAGTTGTTGGGCGTGCGTTATGGCCTGTTTTGGGTACTACAGATCATCCCCATCGTGGGGTTTTTGATTTGGCTGGTTGATGTCTTGATGATTTTTCGTGAAAGCAAACGCTGTTTGCATGATGATGCCGCCGGCACGATTGTCATCAAAATTCGCTAGAGCCTGTCAACACTAAAGATGCACTGGCATCGTTAGTGTTGACAGGCTCTAGGCAGAGGAGCGTTTTCCTTGCCTGTGGATACCCTTTATTTGTCTGAAACCCCTGAGGGCATTTCCATTACTCTCCGGCCAGCTGGGGTGTCGGTGCGGTTGTCGGCCTTTTTACTCGACCTCCTGATTCGGATGGCTCTCTTTATTGCTCTCGCTGGCGTGTTGGGCTCGATGGGCAAGTTGGGCCAAGGCTTGGTGATGGTGTTGTACTTTTTGATCGAGTGGCTGTATCCGGTATTTTTCGAAATATGGCCCAAGCATGCCACTCCAGGCAAGCGGGTTATGGGCTTGACCGTAGTCATGGACACCGGTTTGCCCGTGACGCTGGGCGCCTCGGTGCTGCGTAATTTGTTAAGGGCTGTCGATTTTTTGCCCTTTGCTTATGCCTTGGGCCTGTTCACCATGCTGTGTCGCCCAGATTTCAAACGCTTGGGAGACTTGGCCGCCGGGACGCTGGTGGTGTATTCTCAAACCATTCATGACCCGGGGGGCATTCCTGACGCCGAGCCTTTGGCGCCAGCCAGACCACTCTCCTTGGCTGAGCAAGAAGCCATTGTGGCTTGGGCCAGCCGCTCCACTCGCTTGACCGCCGAACGCACCGAAGAATTGGCAGCGCATGCAAGCCGTATTTTGCCGCCCCGAGCCTGGTCAACCCAGCTGACTCCTCAGTTAATGAGTGTGGCGCAATGGCTGATGGGGCGCCGATAATCAAGCCGGTCGAAGCCTTGTTTTTTTGAGAGGCCCCACAACGGTCACAATCAGGAAAATAAAAAAAAACGGGCCACGAGAGCCCGTTTTAAAGGCACGCAAAGTGCCAAGAGGAGCCAAACAATAGACGCTCATGCGTCATGGTTATTCTCGGCAAAGAGATGGCGCAATTGAGTCCATTCATGAAAATAAACTTGGGTGATCGTGAAAATTTTCTTGATTGATTCACTTAAGAATTCGGCGGGGTTTTCTCCGCGCAAGCTCAACTACATGCCCGCCTTCGCCGAGGTTTGGCCTGATACTGAATTGGTGCAGCAGGCTCCTGTACCATGGCCATGGTTCCATTTTTATACCTTGTTCGACAAACTCAAAACCCCTGCTGAGCGGCGTAGGCGCGCAGCCGATTCACGCAAGAGACTGGCCATGGCCCTCTGACTGACTGTATGGTCAGGCGCGCCCCAAGGTCCAAGCAATTTTGAGGCCAGATCCAGAGCTGCATTGGGTCGTGAGCGTGGCAATGTTCACCGTGCTGTCGAGCGGTTTCACATCGACCTCAGCCACTTGAATTTGTCTTGCCAAGGCTTGCGTGCCATTGACAATGCTGAGGCACAGGCTGGAGGGAACCCCCTCGTAGGTTAATACAGCCGTACCTACAGTGCTTCCAGCTTCGAGTGTAATCGTCCCGCCAAATTTGTTATTTGCGCTCGTGCCATTGGCCAGATAAGCTGGAATCACTTGGCTGCTGACCGCTGCGGCAGTATTGAGGCCGTTAAAGTTGTATTGTCCAAAATTTTGCTTGGCTACACCGATGATGGTATTGATTTCTCCCACGGTGGCTTGCACCAAAGCAGATCGTTCAGCTTCCTGATACTGTTGAACCCCAACCGATAAACCAATGCCGCTGAGCACCAGGGCCAGTAAAGTGTAGAGCAGTGCATTACCGGTTTGTTGATGCTGCCGGGGAGCTTGAACAATGTTCATTTTTTTCGTGGGCTAAAAATGAATTCGAGGCACAGGGCCACGGAATGAAGATGATTTTGGCGGGGGTTGGGGTCAGTAGAATCTCGGTTTTACAAAGCTGAACCTAAGACTTTTCCCCACAAACGAAGGATCTGGCTTGCATGTGTAATTTGATTTTGCTGTAGTTGTTCAAATTGATCCACCACACGAACCCAATGATTTTGATAGCAAATGAGGCCCTGAGCTGAGGTCGGATCAAGGGCAAGCCGCCCTTCATGTGAGCAAGCAGTTTGGTGACCCTGGTATTGCATGAATGTTTGGTATGTGCCTGCGCTGTTACACAAAGCCAAACCACCGCTGGCAAGGAATGCCAAGGTGGCCGGTTCGCAACTGGCACCTGCCGTCACGGGGGTGCTGAATTTCAATTCGGCGCCGCTCACCCGGCCCTCCGCGGTGATCTTTGCGGGCGTGGTGATCTCGCCATTGACGGAAAGCGGGCCCTGTAGGGTGCTTGACCCGCCAATAGAAAGGTTGCCCAAGGCTGTCAAGTTGCCTGCCAGTTTGGGGTCACGCAGATCTCCGATGCGAACAAAGGGCGTGTAAGCACTGGCTGCTGTACCCACCCGCACAGCAACCACACCGGCAGGGTTTCCAGCTACGGGGTTGGCCATACTCCAACTGCCGCCGGGCCCGTAACCAGTGAGCTGGTTTGAATTATGGGGCAGTGAAACTGCTGCATCTACGCCAATGTGAGTAAGTATGGCTCCGATGATGGTCGCATCACTGCGTCCGGAGGCGGGGTCGCTGATGGCCCCTTCAAGCACCACGGCGCCTTCGATATTACATAGGCTTGGAAGGCAGCCCACAGGGGTGCGGCGAAAGCTGATGCTATAGGGAGACCCGTTGATGGCTGAGGTTGCGGTGTTCCACCCGGCAGGAAGGTAGCCCATGCGACGCAGTTCGTCGGTACTGAAATGCCACTCCGATTCACCTGAAACAAGGCTTGGCATGACCGTGATCGTGTCTGTATCGACAGTTTTGGTGAGCAAATTGCCGCGCTGAATTTCCAGCATATGTTCGCTGATGGCAAGATGGGCGGCTTTGCTCAGGGCAGACAGCACCGAGGCCTCTGCTTGACCCGCCTGGGACTTGAACTCTGATTGCTGATGGCGGACATAAGCCACAGAGCCCAGGCCCGAGATAATGAGGCCAAGCAGCGCCCAAATGAGGGCGTTGCCCCGTTGCTGTGCGGCAGATGCTGGCCGTAAGCAAAGGTATGTCATGGCTTTTTCTCGCTTGATATTTGACGCATTTTTTCTGCATGCAGGCTTCTGAGCATCATTTGAGAGGTTGGCTCCATGAGTGAGGAGAACCGGCTCGGCACGGTCATTGAGGCCATTGCCATAAAACCTGACAAACCACACAGAATGCCCACAATGACGGCATTGGCGGCCATCGCCGACACCTTGACCCGGGCCAGTACACGAGAGCCTTCTTGTGTGCCCAGTTCAATGAGCACATCAGAAAACGTGGGCGCAGAGCGATGCAGTGTCGCAGCGCGCGAGAGTATGTAAGGCGAAAGCAGCCCCCGGCCGAAAGCTTCGATGGCTGCATTGGGCTTGTCATCCAGCCCCGAAAGAACCCGGCGCAAATGCCAGCGTAACCAGCGAGACGATGTGCCTGAGAGGTCTTCAATGGCCCCTTTCAGGGTATAGCCTGTTTGTAAAAGCATGGCGATGGAGGTGAGCAGAAGGCCGGTTTGAAAATCACGGTAAAGACTGAAAACAGGCCAGCCTTCGAGCCGAAGACGCAACAAGCCTCGCCAGCGCGGCAGAGACACAATCAGTGCCAGCACAAGCAACACAAACGAAAAGAAAGCCAGCAGTCCATGCTGGTGCATGAATTCGGCAATTTCTTTGGCCAGGCCATTGAAGCCTTGCCAAAGCTCCTCTTGAATGAAATCAGGGGCTGACTGTTGTACAGCAATGATGACCCTGCTGAGCAGGGCGATCAGCCCGTAGCACAGTGGCAGCATGGCCAGAGGTAAGGCAGCGTAGAGGGCGAGCAGGCGCTTGATGGCCGTTTGCTGCTCAACGGCGTCAGCCAAAGCATTCAAAGCGGCTGATTTATTTGGAGTTCGTTCAATGGCCAGCAGCATCATGGCGTCACTGGAGGGAACAACCCCTTCCAGGAGGTGGTTCAGGCAGCTTGCCTGGTCACCCGATTGCAGGCGTTGGAGAATTTGCCTCAATGCTGTGGCTCGAGAGTGTTGCCGGGTGCGCTGAGCCGTTGCGATTTCACCCTCCAAAAAACCCAGCATGGGTTCAGAGCGCTTGAACATTTCACTCAAGTCACGGTAAAACTCGCTACGGTTCATGCGAAATGCGATCAGCATGAACCAGCGTATCAACTGTTTCAGCATTCATCTTTCCCCTGGTGTTCCGCCAGCCTTGACCGAGGCGGGGGCTCGTAGCGTCGCAGTGACTCAAAGGCTTCGCAGCAACGCACATCAATGAGGCCGTGCAGAGCCTTCCAGAGAGCGTGTTCAAAGACCGTTTTCCCGGTCATGTCTTGGCTCAGCAAGTCACCGTCAGACAGGCTTCGATAGTGCGACAGGGCACCATAATCATTGTTATCACGTACGAGCATCAGCCACTGGCGGTCAGGTTGAAACAGTTCGGCCACAACGGTTTTTCCTTGCACGCCGCGCCCCTTGCAAGCCGGGCAACCCCCGGGGCGTTGCCAACGCAATTGATCAGTGGGTAGCCTGAGTTTTTGCTGCAAAAGTTGAACTGTTTCAGAAATTTCAGGTGATCGTGCAACAGCGGCCTCTGTAGGTTCTGAGCAAATTTTGCACAGCATCGGCACAAGGGCCTGATAAATCATCAGGTTGATGATGTGAGGCCCGGTCAGGGCCTGCCGGGACAGGCCGATTTGATCATTGGTCAGGCGAGGGATGATATTGCTGATCAAGTGGGCATGAAGGGTTCCCATGGCCAAGTGCCCTGTTTCAGCCACTTGCAGGCAAAACATGGACGTGAGACGGTCACGCATTTCTCCCATCATCACCCCGTCGGGGTCAGACCGCAGAACAGATCTCATGACCTCGGCATAACGCCGGTGGGTTTCTGCCTCGTCATTGAGTACTCGCTTCACCTCAATTTGATGGGCGCCTTTAATTTCGTATTCAATGGGGTCTTCGACTGTATAAATGGCTCGGCGATGAAGGTCTGAGAGAGTTTCAATAAAACACTTCAGGCTGGTCGATTTGCCTGAGCCCGTTTCTCCGGCAATCAAGACCATGCCTTTCGGGCTTCGGGCTGCTTCACGAAGGAGCTTCAGGTGGCTTGCGGCATAGCCTGCGCTTTCGAAAGTGATGTGGTTTTGTTCGCCGCTACGAAGAATACGCAGAACCACTTTGGGCCCGAGGCGTCCCTTTTGGCTTTGATAACGAATTTGTCCTGAAACATTCGGAAGGTTGATATCCAGCATGCAGTCGACAAATTTGTCTTCATCAAATTGACTGTTATTGTTTCCTTTGCGTGTGTTGTTGTAACCGGCAGCAACCGCGTCAAGGGCATCTTTGCGTGGATAGAGGCCAGCATGGCCGTCATCAAGGGGCTCCAAGCTGCCGTCAATCCGGGCACGAACCTGTGCCAAGTTGCCTTGGATATCAATGTGAATATCACTGGCGCCTGACCCGACACCGATTTCAATCCATCGTTCAAACAGCTTTAAAGGCTCTCCCTTGTGAGTATCTCTTGAGACCCGATCAATGTTGCGCTGAACATCCGCCAGAACGCTTGGGTGAGCAACCAGATCGCGAATGATTCGGTAGCCCCGACTGCGTAAGGCGCCCCGAAGCGATTTGATGTGCTGCTCAAGGGCATGATTTTCTGTATCACTTGGAAGTGTACGCACGATCATGGCGCATCGTCCGCCAATATCCAAGGCAAGCAACTGTTTTTGAAGCTGCGGCGACAGGGGATAAATGGGTTCTATTCCATGAGTTAGTACGGATCGGTACTCAGGCAAATCAAAATAACGCTCAACAATAGCGTCTGTTTGGGCAGGAGTGCAAGCATTGGTGGGAGTGGTATCAAAGGGGAAGATCGCCGGCTTGCCCGCAATCAGGCTGTTTGGGTGGTCTCGGTGAGCTTGAGGCTTGCCCCAAAGCCAGCTTGAAAAATTTGAGGCTGTTTTGTGTCTGGCCACTGTCATCGTTGGCCAGATAGGCCACTTGAGAAAAGAGAAAACGGGCATTACCAAGCCCCTTTGTACAGATCAAAGAGCTTGCTTTTTGTGCCCGATTTCAAAATGATTTGGTCTTGGCGGATGTTTGCGACGACCCAGGAAGTTCCAGGCACTTTGTTACCGGCCAGCACAAGAACGGTATCCCCTTTGACAGACAATTCGACCATGGACCGTTTCGATAAAATCATAATCCCCTTGACAGCAATTTCCGGCACGGGCTCAGTGTCTGTACTTTTTATTGCAGAATTCACCGCTCCGGGTAATGGTGGAAGCAGGGCGACCTGTTGGGAGGCGGTTGTTCCTGGTGTCAGGTGGAACGGTGAGGCTGATTCGACATTGATCAGCGCCTTCGCTGTATTTTTTGCTATTTCAGATTCCAGAAGCGCCCGTTGAGAGCGGCTATAGTCTCCAATAGTTTGGGCTTGGGCGGAGAATGCCAGAGCGAGCCCCATGCACAGCAGGGGCAGCCAACTTCGCAGTTCAGTGGCTCGAGACATAGTAGGTTCCAATTGCTTTAAAGCTCAGCCGAGAGCGAGGGTCACTGCCTTCGCCCAAATCGGCACTGACGGTTTCCCATTGAATCCAGCGAGGCACACTGGCCAGCACTTCTTCAATGAAGGGGCCAGGTACACTGCCGATCACGATTTGCCCCCGATGCAATGCAGAGGGGTGCTTCAATAAATTGGGTACTCCTGGTGTGCTTGGCCAGAGAGAGGGCGCCTTGATGTCAATGGCTAAGCCGGCAGTTTTCCAGACCTGCATCATTGGCATGAATTCAGAGAACCCCTGTTGCAGTGATGGCAGCCCGATGACGCTATCCAGCAGGCTTTCTCTTTGGATCGGCCATTTCTTAACGGTATGAGTCTGGTCAATCATCGGAATGGGTGATCCCTGGTTTGTCATCGGGAGCAGGGTATCGTGTGCTAGGGTGTGTTGAATATCTTCCGTTGTCCCACCCTTTCGAGCCCAATTGAGTAGACACTGTTGGGTCAGGGCGTTGCATTCCAAAGATTTCAATTGCCAGCCCGGCAGGGTGACCACAATATTAAAAAGCTCCCGTGTGGCCTCCAAGACGTCGGATCTTTTCGTCGCCATGTTGGCGGCCTGTGCACGAAGAGCCGAAAGGTACTTGGGAATTGGATCAGCAGCGGCGGCTTGAGCCGCTTGAAGCTTCGCAAGTTCAGTACTCTTTAAATGGTCATAGCCCCACCAGCCCAGCCCGGCGATCAGGCTCAGGGCCAATAGGGTCATGATGGGCCATGGATTGATTGGAATCGACTGTACGCGAGCCGCTTTGTCGGCACCAGAGGCCAGCCACTCGAAGTTGACAATCTGACAGTTGGGGTATTTGGTGTGACTAAACGCCCACATGGGGCGTTCTTCGCTGCCGACAGTATCTCGTGCCGACATTTCATTGACCAGGGTATCAATATGAGGGACACCATCTTCAAGAACAATAACCAGATATTTTTGTTCTGAGCGGTCATTCCCGAATTCCACAGGAAGAACCAGTGCGGCATTCGGCGCGTGAGCTCCAACCAAATTGGCGAAGCAGGCTGCCGCTGATAAAACCCCCTTTGGGAGATTGATGCTTTCTTCAGAAATTCGGCTTTTATAAAGGCCATAGCGAGTAAAGCCATGGGCCTGTAGCAGCGCGTAATGAGTGGAATCTGTTTGTCGTTTGACTTCCTGAAGGGCTTGCTTGGAATGGACACCATGGGATGGGGGGCGCCAATCGAGACCACCCAGCAGCGAGCCAGCCGATGTTTTGGCAACAATACGTTCAATCAACATGGCATAACTTCAAAGAATGGTGGGGCGTACAAAGATAATGAAATCTTCGCGTTGTCGTTCTGATTTTTGGCTGCCACCAATACTGGCAGGGATGGTTTCATCCAAACTGCGCAGATGATTGTTCGTCACGATGCGGCTCAATCCCGTGATTGCAAGAATCTGTCCGGCCTTGAGGGCTATGGTGGACTGATCAATAATGTTGGTGACCTCCGGGGTTTGAACCGTTTGTCCTGCGCTCACAAAAGAAGGCAGCCCCACCAGCGAGCTCAAGCCGATACCGAATTTCAGAATGACGGTGTTGTTGTCCAGAATATGGGGCTGAGCAAGGTAGCGGTCACCGGTGGTGATTGTGGATGTTTTGATCCCGGGGGCTCCCGCAGCACCATTGCTGTTAGAGGCAGCACCGGGGGTGGTTTCACTGACATAGGCTTGAGAACCCAGTGATGCTTTTCGGGCCCACTGCCGGTTCAGGGTAAGAAGGCTGATCGGGCGGTGTTGGGTGGCTGTGCCCTGCTGATTGAGTAATTTTAAAATGGTTGAGGTGTTAGCAAAACGGACCGCTCTGGAGGATGATGTTTCGGAAGGAGAGAGCACAGAGAAGCCAATTTCCCCTCCCGAGGTGCCTGTGATCATTGTGGGCGAGCTGATTTTGAATGCAATCGCATCGCTCAAAGATCGCAACACCAGATTCCAATCAAGCCCCTGTTCGCTACCCTCAGAAGATCGAATCGAGTAAATGTCAAATTGAATTTGTGCTTGGCGTAGCAGCGCTTCGTTTTCTGCCCTTACAAATTCACGCACTTTGGCCATGGTCTCTTTGGTGGTCGTGACCGTAATGCGTCCTGAGCCATCAGATCGAACGGCGCTGGATCCGGGGACATCCCGAATGATTTGATGAATAGCCGCAACGATACTGGTGATCGCACTGGTCTTGCCTTGCTCCGAAATGTCGGTGCTGGCATGGTTGGTGATTTGAGCGCTGTTGGCTGAGGGGCCTCCAGAACCAGTGGCTCCCTGGTCACTGGCACTCAGGCTCATGGAGTAGCTGGTTTCACCTTCAATGGCCGCCACTTCGAAGAATTCTGTCCGAAATCGCTCAATCAGGATCACGCCCTCCCGATACTCCCAAGACAAGCTACTGAGGTCAGTAATATGGTTAAGATAGCCTTCAAGGGATTCGCTCCATCGCATGGGTAAGGATTCCAGCACATTGTCTTTCGTGCCCATGATGGCTGTTTCGGATGGAATCATCAGGGGAGTCATGACAGCGGCGCTATTCATGCCAAGCGGTGGTGTCATATTCAGCCCAGGGCCTGGAGCTGGGGGTATGCTGCCGATAGGTGAGGAGTAGACATCGGCTTTGATGCGAACGGGAATGCCGGTTGCCGCAGTGATGCGTTCAGCAATGAGCTTCAAACTGGCTTTGCCAACAGAGAAATTAATTTCTATATTTTCTTGAAACACCGAGGGGAGACGGTCTCCGGAGCTCATGGGTACAGATACAGAGGCCACCCAGGGCTTGCTGGCTTTTCGAAGAACGATCCGCGAGGACTGTTCCCCCGCGCGTCGTTCGGTATCGGCTCCACCTCCTGCAACCAGAGTTCCTGCCCCTGTGGCAAGAGTGGGTCTGGAAGTGACAGAGGCGATGTTTTGAGCAAGGTCTTTAGACTCTCTGCTGACTTTTTTTTCAAGGCCACTTGATGTGCAGCCGCTCAGTAAGATGGTTGCAGCCAAGGGCAGCAAGGCGAACAAGACGGGGGGTACTGCTTTCATGGGGGTACTGCTGTAGAGGTTGAGAGGTCATTCAATGACTTCAATAGCGTTGCACTCGCGTGCCTGTTCGCCTTGGCGTGTAATGCGAACGAGAGGTGGAGTGTTGGCATAAATGCAGGCTTCCAGGGGATAGTCTGACAGGTAAATGCCAGTCGAAGAGAGCACGCTTTGAAGTGCCGACTCGAAAGTTCCGACGTGGGTATCCGGGGCTCCAATAAGGAAATTTTTGGTGGCATCCCACTTCAGTTTGTAGCCAGCCGATTGAGACCACCTCTCGAGAGTTCGGTAGAGAGTGATGTCGGATGTCTTGACCTCCCATCGGGTTGGCGTGACCAACATAGAGGCTTGATTTGAACTTGGCACAGGAGCCACGAGTGTAGAGTCAATCGTGGCTCTGCTTGTTGCTACGGATGTCGGGGGAGGATTTATGCTCACTGATGAGCTTTGAGTTTCCTTGGTGAGGATGTAGTGTGCCACCGGTAGCTTTAATTCGCTGGAAGGCCGGGCGGGCAGCCCGGAAGTTGACTGGGCCAAAGATGGGGAAGTGGTTAGCGCCAGTAAAATCGCCACACCGGCGGCAATTGCACCCGGGCGAAGGCCCGTGCATGAAGAAGTAAACATAAAAACCTCTTTGGTTTTCAGAAGATTTCAGGGTAAAGCGTTGAAATTAAGAGTTGCTTTCGATTTGAATCACTTTTCCCGAGAATCGCACGCTCAGGGGGTAACCTGCTTTACGAAGGCCGACCATGACTTGCTCGATAGCATCTGAAAAATTGGAGGCATCAAGCGTCAGGTCGCCTGTCACGGGAACCTGGATGGGTGTCAGCCATTGAACCTGATAGCCGTGAAGCCAACCCCAGCGCACCAATGTGACCGCCAAGTGACCGTCACTCAAGAGAATGTCAAATTGATTGTGAAGAGGTCGTCCTTCAAGGGAATCTGGGCTGAATTGCCGTGGCCGAGGGGTTTTTAAGACTGGAGCTGTCCAGGAAATGGATGGGGCTTGCTGGGGAGTGTGGGCAACGACTCCAATAATGCGCTGACTTGAAATGCCCGCGCTTTTGAGTATGTTCACCAGGAATCTGGTTCTTGCGAGGGCTAACTTTGGGTTGTCATCAGCCTGCCCTGTTACCGTGATAATGGCTTTTGGGTTGATTTTTCGGGCAAAGGTTTTGATAGATTCTTGAGCTGATTTAGGAAGATTTGCACTGCCTTCATCAAAGGCAACCCAACGAAGCTGAGAGGGTAATACTGCTTCTTGCGGGGGGGGGTATGTTGCGCAAACGCAGTTGAAATGCCAGCAATGCATACTGCCAAGCAGGCAAGCAAATTTTGGCGAAAGACGTAAAATGACATTGGCTCGGTCTTTAGGTGTATAGCGATTTCAGCCAGACCATGCTGGCCAAGTCGCTGTCGGGGAGTAGACTATTTTCGTGTATGGCAGCGTAAGCCAAGGCCTGAAAACGGACACTGGCCGCCTAAAATGCCACAACAGAGATGCTGAATTGAATGCCAAAATGTTACATCAGGCTTTTGGATTTGGGGGTGCCTTACCCCGTTTTACCCCTTGAGCAGGGGATGGGCTCACCTTGAATTGAGGGGGGCGATCAACTGATCGGCCTTGGTTCATGTGTTGAACCGAGGGCTGCCAAGAGCTTATTGTGAATATGTCCAAAACTGCCGTTACTCATGCAAAGCACATGGTCTCCAGGTTGGGCCGCCTGAATAACTTGATCAAGTAATTCGTCAATGTTGGAACATACGACGGCTGATTGGCCCAGCGGGGCAAGGGCTTGAGCAGCATCCCAGCCAAGCCCCCCACTGTGGCAGAAGGAGAGATCTGCCTGCTCGAGTGCCCAAGGGAGTTGAGCTTTCATGTGGCCAAGCTTCATCGTGTTGGATCGAGGTTCAAACAAAGCCAAAATTCGTTCGATACCAACCCGGCGCCGCAGTCCGTCGAGGGTGGTTCGAATGGCGGTGGGGTGGTGGGCGAAGTCATCATAGACTTTCACGCCACGAGCTTCGCCTCTCAGTTCAAGGCGGCGGCGAACATTTTCGAAAGTTGACAATGCCTGGGCTGCCTGTTCAGGTTTAATGCCCAGATGTTCCGCTGCTGCAATGGCTGCCAAGGCATTCAGCTGGTTATGCTCGCCTAAAAGTGACCATTCAATGCGGGCCATCTTCATGCTGCCACGCAGGACATCGAAGGTATGGGGCTCACCACGGGCCCTTAATTCGCCAGGGGCTTCTTTTCGTGCACCAAACCGAACGACTTCACTCCAGCAGCCCATCGCCAAGACGCGCTCCAGACTGGGCTCCCTGGCATTGACGATCAGCCGGCCTGATGGAGGTATGGTGCGGACGAGGTGGTGAAATTGGCGTTCAATGTCAGCCAGACTATCGAAGATGTCGGCATGGTCAAGTTCAAGGTTATTCAATATGGCCGTGCGGGGGCGGTAGTGAACAAACTTGCTGCGCTTGTCAAAGAAGGCGGTATCGTATTCGTCAGCTTCGATGACGAAAGGGCTCAAAGGCTCAAGGCATCCCAGTCTTGCTGAAACTTCAAAGTTGACAGGCACCCCCCCGATCAGGAAGCCAGGTCGCAGGCCACTTTTTTCGAGAATCCAGGCCAGCATGGCTGTGGTTGTGGTTTTTCCATGAGTGCCTGCAACAGCGAGAACATGCCGGCTTTGCAAGATGTGGTCGAATAACCATTGGGGGCCGCTGATATATGGGAGGTTTTTTTCCAGGATGTGTTCCATCAAAGGAAACTGCCTGGCACTGTCCATATTTGACCGGCCTACTACATTGCCAATGACAAACATGTCAGGTTTGAGCCGCACTTGGTCGCTGTCGAATCCCTCGATCAGATCAACACCCAGTGCGTGCAACTGGTCACTCATTGGCGGGTAGACATTCGCGTCACAGCCGGTCACCCGATGTCCCGCTTCAATGGCCAATGCTGCCAGGCCACCCATGAAGGTGCCGCATATTCCCAGAATGTGGATGTGCATACAGTGTTTCTGGTCAGTGAAGGGATTGCAGGCTCTGACATGCAGCTTCCAAGGTGAACTGAATGTCGGTGGGGCTGTGGGCTGCGCTGACAAAGCCGGCCTCATAAAGTGCCGGAGCTAAATAAACGCCACGATCCAGCATGGCATGGAAAAATTGATTGAATCGAGGCTTGTGGGTTGACATCACCTCCATGTAATTCTTGGGCAGATCATGTGGGTTCTCGTCAGTAAAAAAGAAGCCAAACATTCCGCCTTCGCTATCCGCCGCCATTGGAATGCAGGCCTTTCGTGAATGAGAAAGCAGGCCCTGAACCAAGCTCTGGGTGGACTGACTCAGATGTTCAAAAAAGTGGGGGCGTTGAATTTCTTTCAATGTCGCCAAGCCACATGCCGTGGCCACCGGGTTACCTGAAAGTGTGCCTGCCTGATAAACGTGCCCGACAGGGGCAAGTTGCGACATGACTTCTCTGCGCCCCCCAAAAGCAGCCAAAGGCATGCCACCACCAATGACCTTGCCGAAGATGCTCATATCTGGAGTGAAGCCAGGAAGGGCCTTGGCATAGAGACTTTGAGCGCCTCCTAGGGCAACGCGAAAACCCGTCATGACCTCATCAAAAATCAGCAAGGAGCCGTATTGGCTGCACAGCTCACGCAACCGTTTGATAAACGGTACGGATGATCGTACGAAATTCATGTTCCCGCAAATCGGTTCGATCATGACGCAGGCAATTTGATTGCCATGCTGCTTGAATGCGTCATCAAGTTGCTGGATATCGTTGTAAGTCAGCACCAGAGTATATTGCACCACTTCGGGAGGAACGCCCGCGCTCGTCGGATGCCCGAGTGTCGCCAAGCCTGAGCCTGCTTTGACCAGGAAAGCATCTGCATGACCGTGGTAACAGCCTTCGAATTTGATCATCAAGGATCGGCCCGTAGCACCTCTGGCTAAGCGAAGTGCACTCATGGTGGCTTCAGTCCCGGAATTGACAAAACGTACCTGATCCATGGAGGGCACCAGCTTGAGCAGTTCTTCGGCCAGTTCAATTTCACGCAAGGTGGGCGCGCCGTAAGACAAACCTTCGTTGGCGGCAGAGTGAACGGCTTCGAGTACCGCCGGGTGACCATGTCCGAGAATCATGGGCCCCCAGGAACCGATGTAATCAATGTATTTTTTTCCTTCTGCATCAAATAAATAAGGCCCCTGAGCTTTTGAAATAAATTTTGGGGTTCCTCCAACGGCTTTGAATGCTCGAACAGGCGAATTTACCCCTCCTGGGATGACCTGTTCTGCGCGGTTGAAGAGGTCTGAATTGGTGACAATAATCATGTGCTGGAGTGTTGGAGGTTGTGAGGGGCAGCCTGAAGATATTTGTCAACGTGCTGTGCGCTACTTAGTGAATTTGACGGCGCCCGCTGCCAGTCGGAGGGAGTTCGTCTGAAGATTGTTCGGAATCTTCGATTTGTTCGACGCCTGGGTTTTGAGCCCAAAAGAAGCGGTCTGGTATGACGTGACCCATTCCGGGGCGAAATCCGGCATCTAAAGCTTGGTCAAGGAATGCAAGGGCATCAGCTGCAGCATCTTGCACCTCGGCCCCCGAGGCCAGTAATGCCGCTACAGCAGCAGAGAGGGTTTCGCCGGCCCCAATAAAGTTGACCTCGAAGCGATGGAATTTTTCACCGGTGATCGCACCCTGGGGCGAAGCCAGCACATTGTCCATGAATTGATCTGGCAAGGGGACACTCGTCACCAAAATGAAGCGTGTGCCATGCTCTGCGGCTGCGGAGGCTAACTCTCTGGGAGAGGCGGGTCGGTCGGTATTCCAGTCTGGAAGGAGAAAGTCTGTCAAGGTTTGATGATTGCCCATCAAAACCTCAGTTTGAGGAAGTACCAAGTCTCTAAATGCTTCCAGGTAAGAATCTTGATGGCTTTCATCCATCCAGGCCAGGCTGGGCATGTAGGCTACCAGTGGAATGTCAGGGTAATCGGACAGGATTTCAGCAACAGCGCCAATAATTTCCGCAGAACCCAGAAAGCCTACTTTCCAGCCTGCAAGTTGAACATCTTCGAGGAGGCCGCGCGCTTGTGCCGCGACCGTCTCAGGTTCGAGGCAGTGGTGGTCAAAAATTTCAGCGGTATCTCGCATGCCAATGGAGGTCACAACAGGAAGTGCATGGCCACCAATGGCAGCGACTGTGGCGATGTCTGCTGCCAGTCCGCTTGCGCCGCTTGGATCATTGGCGTTGAAGCACATGACGCAAGCTGGCATGGTGGCTTCTTCAGCGATGTCAGCTTCAGACCCTTGTGTGGAAGATTCAAGTGGCATGGAGAAGTGTCCGATAAGAGGGGATATTCAGTCTTGGAAAAATGCAGGGAGATAAATTGAAAAATGTGAGGTGTATTACACAAGATGCGCGCAAGCTTGGTTGCCCCAGGTCGCCTCTGGCTACAATCTACCCATCATTGTAGTGAACCGGGCAAACAATATCGTGACTCAATTTCGATCGTGGATGTGCTTGATCTGTGGCTGGATTTATGACGAAGCAGCTGGTGACCCTGGGCATGGCATTCCCCCAGGCACTGCATGGGAAGATGTCCCCATGAACTGGACGTGCCCAGAGTGTGGTGCTCGCAAGGAAGATTTTGAAATGGTTCCCAATTGAGTACGGCCTCGTTTTGGGGATCGCTTCTTTGAGGAGATAGTCGTGGCGAATGAAGAAAGTCCAGAAGCCGGGTCAGGCATTAAAGTGCTGGTTATTGATGACAGCAATACAATCCGTCGCAGCGCAGAGATTTTTCTGAAAAAGGGCGGGTACCAAGTCCTGTTGGCAGAAGATGGTTTTGAGGCTTTATCAAAAATCAATGATCACCAACCACACGTTATTTTCTGCGACATTCTCATGCCAAGACTTGATGGCTATCAAACTTGTGCCATCATTAAGAGAAATTCTCGATTTTCCCGCGTGCCCGTCATTATGTTGTCGTCCAAAGATGGTCTCTTTGACAAAGCACGCGGTCGGATGGTGGGTGCAGAAGATTATTTGACCAAGCCGTTCACGATGGATCAATTGCTAGGAGCTGTTCGGCAGTATGGTCAATCGGTAGAGCTACCAGACTGAGCTTGTTCGGGAGATCTTCTTCGTAAGTGACCGAGGGAAACATGGCGATCCAAAATATCTTGCTTGTCGATGATTCAAAAACAGAGCTTTTTCATCTCAGTGAAATTCTCACCAGAGGAGGCTATTCCGTGTTAACGGCTGAAAATGGAGAGGAGGCAATGCGTAAATTGAATGAGATCAAACCTGATTTGATTCTTATGGATGTGGTGATGCCAGGGCAAAATGGTTTTCAGTTGACTCGTGCCATCACTCGGGATCCCCGTTTTGTGAATGTTCCCGTGATCATATGTACCAGTAAAAACCAGGAGACCGATAAAGTATGGGGCATTCGTCAGGGTGCTCAAGATTACATTGTCAAGCCAATTGATCCGGACGAATTGTTGTCCAAGATTCGTGCTATTGGTTAATTTTTCTCTTTATTTTCAGGCAACTTACTGGGGTTGAACGTCAATGGCTCGACGCCGCGAAGCTCTAATCGGTTTGCAAGTCCGTCTTGCTGAACAGCTTGAGAGGGCCAAGACTCACGTTCGTCAGAGGTCATGGCTTGCTGTGGAAACAGCCGGGGTCGGCTTTTTATTTCCTCTTAAAGAAGCGGGCGAAATTTTTTCCATATCCCCGATTTTGCCTGTTCCGCATACATATCCTTGGTTTTTGGGGGTCACAAACCTGCGAGGGCACCTGCACGGTGTGGTTGATATGGCCCTATTTCTGAGGCTGCGTTCTGAGGTTTTTTATCGGGAACATTCCCGAATGATTGTTTTCAATCCTTCTTTGGGAATTAACTGTGCATTAGTGATTGATCGTCTATCGGGTTTGATGATTGAGGGCGAAATTACCAAGGAGCCAGAGCGCGGTGATCTGCGCCCCTCTTTCCTTGTTGACCGTTATCGCGATGATTCTGGTCGTTCATGGCAGGAATTATGTTTAGAGTCTTTGGCAGTGACGGATTCATTTCTTAAAATTTCCCATTAAAATTGCCTCGTTTTGCTTTTGGGGCGGGTTGCAATTCCAAGGTTTGTGCACTATGTTTGACTTTATGAAATGTCAGTATTTAAATATGTGCAGCTTATTTAATTCGGTAATTTGCAAATTTTGACAGGACCAGAAAGCTACTATGAGCACCGACACGTCTATTCATTCCGAGGTTGCGGTTTCTGAGTCATCTGAGTTTGCCAATACCAGTTCTCAAATTGGTCGTAATATAAAAATAATTTCTCGCAGAATGTATTTTCCTCTGATTGGTAAATTGCGAGCCAAAAGCCAGCAATTTATTTTCAGTTTGATGGTCGTGATTGGCCTGTTGGTTTTCGTTGTTTTGACCCTGTATTCGCTCCATGTTTCCAGTCGCAGTACCGAGCAGGTGGCTGCAACCGGGCGTGCATTGATGCAGTCCCAGCGTTTGGCCAAATCTGCTTCTCAGGCCCTTTTGGGAAGCTCACAAGCTTTTCAAGATGTCAATCAGAGTTCTGGTGTTTTGGCTCGCACCGCTTGTGGATTTTTAGACCAAGGCTTGAAGAATGAATTGATAAAAAATTTAAATAATAAGTCTGGTGCTGATGCGGAAAACAAGCTTGATCCAGCAATAGATCCTAAGGCTATCTTTCGAGTTTGCACATTAAAAGACCTCCAAGATGCTCGGGGCCTGGCATATCCTGCCTTGAATGAAATGCTCCAGAGCGACATTTTCCCCTTGGTCGCGCGTGCTCATTCCAATGCCCAGGCCGTGCTTGCTCACGAGGCCACTCTGACTAAAGTAGGCGAGGCGATCAAGGCGATCAATAAGCAGTCTGCCGATTTGTTGGAGCTGACAGAAACGATTTCTGCTTTCAAGGTTCAACGTGATTCATCCCCTGCAGAGTTATCTGCCGTGGGGCAATTGATCATGTTAACTCAGCGTATTGCAAAAAGCGCTAATGAATTTCTGGCGACTGAAGGGGTAAGTCCTGAAGCAGTTTGGTTGCTTGGTCGTGATTTGAATACGTTTGAGGCAATTGTCAATGGGCTGCTCGAAGGCAGCTCGGAGATGCGATTACTTCCAACTCGTGACAGTTCAACTCTGGAGCGAATTCGTAAACTCAAACAGCAGTTTGGTGAAACACGATCAAATGCATCGATGGTTCTTTCTCTAAGGGAGGGAGTGACAGCAGCTCGCGAAGCGCAGGCGGGTATTAATGCAGACAGTGAAAAATTGCGGGGAAGCTTGGAGAATCTTCAAAATGGTTTAGAGGAGCGTACCGGCTTTGGTGCAGGTAGTTTGATCGGCATCATGATTTCAGCCATGCTCATGGCAGCCGGGGGCTTTGGGTTTCTTCGACTTTATGTGTCAGAGCAGGCCCAGCGCGCTTTATATGCGGAGAATCAGCGTTTGGAAGCGGAGCGTCAGGAGCAAGAAGCCAAGCGCGTGAATGATGCCAATCAGGCAGCTATTTTGCGTCTCATGAACGAATTACAGACAGTTGCTGAGGGCGATCTGACTCAGCAGGCCACTGTCACCGAAGACATCACTGGAGCGATTGCTGACTCAGTGAACTACACCGTTGAGGAACTTCGCACTCTGGTGTCCCAAGTACAGGGAACTGTATCTCGAATGACCCAAACCACCCAGCAGGTGGATGCCACCTCAACAGAGCTGTTGGCTGCATCTACCGAGCAACTCCGAGAAATTCGTGACACGGGTGAATCTGTATTAAAAATGGCCGCCAGAATTAATAACGTGTCTGCTCAGGCTCAGGAAACTGCACAAGTGGCGCGTCAGTCCCTAGATGCAGCAGAGCAGGGGCTTCGAGCTGTACAAAATACCATTGGAGGCATGAATTCCATTCGAGATCAAATTCAAGAAACTTCGAAGCGAATCAAGCGACTGGGTGAGTCATCTCAAGAGATTGGTGAAATCACTGAGCTGATTTCCGATATTACTGAGCAAACTAACGTATTGGCTTTGAATGCAGCCATTCAAGCCGCTTCCGCAGGTGAGGCAGGGCGAGGGTTCTCTGTGGTGGCAGAAGAAGTCCAGCGATTGGCGGAGCGTTCCGGCGATGCAACCCGTCAAATTGCTGCTTTGGTTAAAACCATTCAAACTGATACTCAAGACGCTGTAGGGGCCATGGAGCGATCGACACAAGGGGTCGTTGAGGGAACCCGCCTCACTGATGCCGCTGGTGCTGCACTGGGAGATATTGACCGTGTATCTCGTAAGCTTGCTGAACTGATTCTTCAGATCTCCAATCAGGCGCTGAGCGAAGCGGAGTCAGCGAATGTGGTGGCAACAAACATTCAACATATTTTTGCTGTCACTGAACAAACTGGTGAAGGTACAAAATCAACGGCCCAGATGGTTCGTGAGTTGTCGAAAACAGCCGAAGAGCTCAAGCAGTCTGTCGCCCGATTCAAGATTGCCTGAGTGTTTTAGAGTGCCTGACAACCTGTGAGTAACAGAACCCATGGACACACTGAACCACGATACTGAATTCACAGACCTCAGTGCGCTGGCTTGGGTGAACGAAGAGTTGCGACGTTCCCTTGACAGCGCACACAAGACTCTACATCAATTCCTTAAAGAGTTGGAGTCACGAGCGGGGTCAGATGTTAGCGCGGTAGACTCTTCTATTTTACGTTCGGCAAAGGTTCAGATCCATCAAAGCGTGGGGGTTTTGGAGATGTTGGGCATGCCTCCTGCCGCAACTCTTTTACGAGCCAGTGAGGCTGCCCTCGCGCGCTGCATGACCCAGCCAAGGCAGTTGTTAAATGTCAAGGCTGTCGAGTGCATCGAAAGGGCTTCATTTGCCCTGATGGATTATTTATCTCGTCTGTTGGCCAATAAACCTGTTTCTCCTTTGTCATTTTTTCCGCAGTATCAAGCCGTACAGGAAATTGCCAATGCAGATCGTATTCACCCTGCTGACTTATGGGGGGTTGATTGGTCATGGCACGATTTCCCGGCACCTCCCGGTGTTCATGCGCGTCAACCGGATGCAGCAACCCGCTTGGCCATGGAGTGCCATATGCTTGCCATCATGCGCAAGCCCTCTGAGCATAACTTCGAGCGAATGAGTGAGCTCTGCCTTGAGTTGGCAGCTGGCGCACGGAGCACCAAGTCAGGAACTCTCTGGCAATTGGCGGCAGCAGTGTTTGAGGCTCAGGCCAAAGGTTTTTTGCAATCTGATGTGTACAGCAAACGACTGTCTTCCAGATTGCTGTCGCAGCTTCGTATTTTTGAAGGAGGCGGTGTTGATGTATCCGAGCGGCTCGCTCAGGATTTGCTATTCTTTTGCGCCAATGCAGCCATACCCGATGAAGCGAGCCAGTCACCTCGATTGGCTGCGGCCCGTACTGCCTGGGGGGTGAAGAATGTGGCGGTTGATTACAGCCGACCGATTCTTGGTAAGTTTGATCCTGCCGTATTGCATCAGGCCAGCAAGCGCGTGGCTACAGCAAAGGATGTCTGGTCTGCCGTGGCGGGAGGTGAGTTGCATCGGCTGGCCGGCTTGGGTGAGCAGTTTGCTTTGGTGGCAGATTCACTGACCAAGTTATATCCCATGGGGGATCGCTTGGCCGCTGAGATTTTAAATGCAGCCCATGCTTCGATTCATGCCGGAGTTGCACCGGCCCCTTCCTTGGCAATGGAGGTTGCAACGGCTTTGCTTTACATTGAAGCGTCGCTCGAAGATGGGGATGTTGATTCTTCGGAGCAGGCTGATCTGATGTGCCGACTGGCCGATCGGATTGCGATGGTACGAAATGGGCAAACATCTCCGCCTCTCGAAGCCTGGATGGATTCTTTATATCGTCGCGGTTCAGATCGTCAAACGATGGGCACTGTGGTTCAGGAGCTGCGCGCTAATTTGTCTGAGATTGAAAAATTGGCAGACCAATTTTACAGGCATCAGGAGGATGTTCAGGTTTTGAGTTCGGTTCCAAGTTTACTGAGCTCTATGCGCGGTGTCCTTTCTGTTTTGGGATTAAACCAAGCATCAGCGGCCATTCTTCGCATGAAGGACGATATTGGTGCCGTGATCGCTCACATGTCAGAGCCTCAGGCTGCCGAGAAAAATGCCCCTATTTTAGACCGACTAGGCTCTAACTTGGGTGCCCTTGATTTTCTCATTGGAATGCTGAGCGTGCAGCCTCACATGGCCAGGTCCCTCTTTGTTTTCAATAGTGAATCTGGTATTTTGACTCCAGTGATGGGTCGGGAAGTGCTCGGGCCTTCCAGTCATGAAATCGGGATGTTGCCAGCAGTGGAGTCGCGTTTGATTGAGCAGGCTCAGGCGATTGCTGAGTCAGCGGCGCGAGGCGATGTTCCAGTGGGTGAGCTCAGCCGAGATTTGGAGATACTTTCCCAGGAGGCGCGGGCAGCCGAGCAGCTTAATTTAGTGGCTACTGTCGCAAAAGCCAAAATTGCATTGGAACAAGCCGCCAACGAAAAAGAAACTGCGCAGGCAAGGGAGCAACTTTCAGAAACCTTGGGTGAGTTTTTCAACGCCACAAGTGATGCTGTGGGGGCGGAGGAAGTTGCTCCTGATTTTAAGCTTGATTTGCAGCAGACCTCTGCAGCAGGTGAAGACGATGAAATGTTGGGAATTTTCCTGGAAGAAGCCAAGGAAGTGATCGGGGATGCTCAAAGGGCACTATCTGCCTTACCCAACGATCTCAAAGATATGCAGCTTCTCACCACGATCCGGAGATCTTTCCACACGCTCAAAGGTAGCTCCCGAATGGTGGGCTTGGGTCTATTCGGAGAGGCTGCCATGCTCTGCGAGAAGACTTATAACGATTGGTTAAGTGATCATAAGCCTGCAGATGATCGGCTGATCAGCTTTACTGACAATGCCCTTCAGTATTTTGATGAATGGTTGAGCGATATCGCAGCTCATCAAGATGGTCATCGAACAATTCAACAAATTGCTGAGGCAGCAAACTCCTTGAAGAGCCCCATTGTGTCACTGGATGTGCTCATCGGAGAGACCAAGAGCTTGGAATCGTTGGCGCTTCCCTTGGTGGCTTCGAGCTTTGAAGCGGTAGAGGGCCACGAGGGTGTGGCCTTTGATTTCAATGCAACGCCGAACGAAATAGTGCCACAGTCAGAAGAAAATGATCATAAAGCGGTACAAGATGCTGCCATGTTTCTCGAGTCAGCAGATCCAGATTTGGCTGAATCAGATCATTTTGCAGATTCACTGGCTGTCAAAAACATAAGACAGTCAGACATACAGGGTCTGAATTCTGAAATTCATGCTGATCACGTTAAAGTGAGCAATCTTGATTTGTTGCAAGATGTAGAGCACGGGGTAACGCCTTCCAATCAATCTGAGGCCAAGGCCGAGATGGTGGAGTGCGATGAGCAAAGTTTGAGCGCCGATGATCTTGCTTCCCATCCCCCTGGGGGCGTTGAGGCAGGCCCCAATAATTTATCCAGTACCGTGGATGATTCTGAGGAGGGCATAAAGGTTGTTGGTGATTTGAGAATCAGCACTCCTTTGTTTAATATTTATGTTTATGAGGCTGACGAGTTATCTCGTCGACTCAGTGCTGAGCTGGCTAAGTGGTCTCAAGAAACTGATCAGCCTGTCAGTTCTTCTGCAATTGCCTTGGCACATTCACTTTCCGGAGCATCTGCGACGATTGGATTCAAGGCCCTCTCCAGTTTGGCCCGAGCCCTGGAATATGCCCAGATGCGGTCTCAGGTGGCTGGTTCAGGAACCCCTGAGGAGGCTGTTCTTTTTTCAGAGGTGGCAGAGGAAATCAGCAATTTACTTCATCAATTTGCAGCGGGCTTTCTCAAAGATCCTGATCCTCAACTGGTTCAGCGTTTGGCAGATCATGATCTGGCTTCGGTCAGGCGGCTTGAACTCCTCAGTGCTTATTCGGAACTGGATCGGATTGCTTTGAACCTGAATTCAGCTCTGGGTATGAGCCAGAGTACTGCGGAGATCAATTTAGGGAAACCGACGGATTTGGCGCTCATCAAACAAGACTTGGATCCAGTGGTTGCTGAATTTTCTCCTTCCACGTCAGAAGCTTCCATGGTGACTGCCCCCAAGGTGATAGCCTTTGAACCTGTAGAAAATTTCCCCGCTTCAGATTTGCACAGTTCATCTCATACTGCAGTTCGTGCTATCGAGATGGAATTGGAAGACTCCACGGAAGAGGATGATATCAAAGCAGTTGATGCTGTAGATGCTGGCCTCTTTCCGATTTTTGAAGAAGAGGGTCAGGAGTTGCTGCCTCATTTGGCGATCCAAATTCGTGATTGGGCAAGAGAGCCAAGTGTTTCTGCCCATGGTACTGCTTGTATGCGAACTTTGCATACCCTTAAGGGGGGGGCGCGGCTGGCGGGTGCAATGCGTCTGGGTGAAATGGCCCATCGCCTTGAAACCCGGATTGAGAAATTGCTGCAGCAGGCCAAGGTTGAGGTAGATGATATTGAAGTTTTGAATGCACGTTCCGATGCATTGATGCATGCCTTTGAGCAACTCCGTTCAGGGGATCACGAATCTCATCAGGCTGCGATTGACAGGGTTGAGGCATTGATCAGATCAGAAAATTCCTTGCTGACTGACGATTTCCAGAAAATTCTCCCTTCTTTGACAACGGAAGAAAATTCAGTTCAATTCTCTGAATTTGTCAAGATCGTTCCATCGCCGGAACATTCTGGCATTCATGATCATGCTGCAAGCAAAGACTCAATCTCCGTTGAGGAGCCGTTGGTTCACTCCTCGGCATTGAGCGAAGCTGTTGTGTCGGCCGACGCCTTGGTGCCAATGAGCCTGCCACGCAATGCGACGGAAGTTGATTGGTCATGTCTTGTCCATGAACATGGGGTTGGGTCATCGCCATCCGGATTGGAGAGGGTTTCGAGCCAGGCTCAGTCTTCAGTTCGTGTGCGATCGAACATTCTGGATCGGCTGGTCAACCAAGCGGGTGAGCTTATGATTTCCCGCTTCCGAATGGCTTCAGATGCCTCTCAATTGCGATCTTCACTGGCTGATTTGAACGATAACCTGGATCGCCTTCGTCAGCAATTGCGAGATATTCACCTCCAAGCCGAAACACAGATGACATCTCGCATCCAGGCGGCCAAAGCTACTGATGTTGTGTTTGACCCCTTGGAATTTGACCGATTTACCCGCATCCAGGAGTTGACCCGAATGATGGCGGAGTCAGTCAACGATTTGACCACCGTGCAAAGAAATTTAGACAAGGCCCTTGATAAGACTGAAGATTCTTTGGCCTTGCAAAGTCGGGTGACGCGTGATCTTCAAAATGACTTGTTGCGGACACGCATGGTTGAATTTGATAGCCTCTCTGACCGGTTATACAGAGTGGTCCGGCAAGCGGCCAAAGAGACGGGAAAAGAAGTGCGTCTTGATGTGCTTGGCGGTTCGATTGAAGTCGATCGTAGCGTGCTTGAGCGGATGACTGCAGCTTTTGAGCATTTGCTTCGCAACAGCGTAACGCATGGAATTGAATTGCCTGATGAGCGTCGATTGGCAGGAAAAAATTCCACTGGTACAGTCACTGTCGCGGCCTTGCAGGAGGGTAATGAAATCAGTGTGACGGTGAGTGATGATGGAGCAGGCCTTGATCTGGCACGGATTCATCAGAAGGGTCTGGATATGGGGCTGATTGCTCCAAGTCAGAACCCCACGGAAATCGAGCTGGCTAACCTCATTTTTACTCCCCGATTCTCAACGGCCGAGGAGGTGACTGAGTTGGCAGGGCGTGGCATTGGGCTGGATGTTGTACGCGCTGAGATCCAAGCCATAGGGGGGCATATTGATGTCACCATGGCTCCCGGCAAAGGGACCAGTTTCAAGCTGCAGTTACCCTTGACAACAGCAGTCACCCAAATTGTGATGATCAGGGCGGGTGAATCAACCATTGCATTGCCTTCTTCGACAGTAGAGCTGGTGTGTCGTGTGAAAGTTGAGCAACTCCATGATGCCTATGTGGCAGGAGTCTATTCATTTGGAGAGGGAGTTCTTCCATTCTTTTGGTTGGGTTCATTGCTGCAACTCAGCCCGTACAGCACGGAGAGTACAGGCAAAACTCGCTACATTTTGATTGTCAAAAGTGCTCAGCAACGAATCGCTGTTCATGTCGATGAGGTGTTGGGCAACCAAGAGGCCGTTGTCAAAAATTTAGGCCCACAGTTTGTTCATGTCCCCGGCCTTGCCGGAATGACCTTGCTACCCTCCGGTTCGGTGGCCTTGATTTACAACCTTGTGGCGCTGGCCTCGCTTTATGGGAATGACTCTCGGGAGGCTACTCGATCAGCCTGGTATAAGCAGGCCGAGACCTCCAGTCCGGAATTTGAGCCTGTTGTTCCCCAAGAATCTGTTTTCCTTCCGCCCCTTGTATTGGTGGTCGATGATTCTTTGACTGTTCGGCGTGTGACCCAGCGCTTGCTTTTGCGGGAAGGTTATCGGGTTAAGCTGGCCAAAGATGGTTTGGACGCTCTGGAAAAATTGGCTGAGGAAAAGCCTGGTATTGTTCTAAGTGATATTGAAATGCCACGAATGGATGGATTTGATTTGGTGCGTAACATCCGTGGTGATGCCCGCCTGAGAGATCTTCCAGTGATTATGATCACTTCGAGAATTGCACAAAAACACCGGGATTACGCTGCTGAATTGGGAGTGGACCATTATCTTGGGAAACCTTATTCCGAAGATGACTTGTTGTCTTTGATTGGTCGCCATACAAGTGCCCCTGTGATCATTTAATTGCTGACTCAGGAATGGATTTCAGCTTTTGAAACTTAAAAATGTCAAAACTTGTTGACTACCTTGCTGATCTGACAGGTTTTCGTGATCGAGATCTTCTCGATGTCACGCTGGTCGCCGCCATGAAGGATCTGTTGTCGCCCGAGGTGGCCTCGATTTATCGTTTGGTAGGTGACCCAGACGATAAGCACTGGATCACTCGTGCTCAGCTTACGGCAGAAGCTTCTACAGCAACTTGCCACCCTATTTGGGTCAACATCACTACTTTACCTAAAGCCGCTGACTATCCGCATCGATTGTCCTGCATGGAAACTCACGAAACGATCGACATCGATGGGCCGCCCTGTATCACGGTTTTTCCCTTGATCAACGATTGTGAGGTGGTCGGTGTGATGGAGATTGTCACAACGACCGCTCTGGCGCCTGATGCGAAGCGTTTGGTGGCCAGTTTTCTACGTGTCTATCGGAACTTTCAGTCACTGTTGGATTACAGCGAGCGTGACACACTGACAGGCCTGTTGAACCGAAAAACCTTTGACGAGGCTTTCTTGAAGGCCTCGGCAGAACAACAGTTGGTGCACAATGAGATCAGCAAAGGTGAGGATCGCAGATATGGGGGGGGAGGGCCGGTCAGTACTTGGTTGGCAGTGATTGATATTGACCATTTCAAGAATGTTAATGATACTTATGGTCACTTGATCGGTGATGAAGTCTTGCTTCTGTTGTCGCGGTTAATGAAAGCCAGTTTCCGCTTTCATGATCAACTTTATCGATTTGGTGGCGAAGAATTCGTCGTGCTGATGCGCTGTAAGAGCGAAAATGATGCAGCGGCAGCCTTTGAAAGGTTACGAAGCAACACCGAAAATTTTGCTTTTCCGCAAGTGGGCTGTATTACTGTCAGTATCGGATTCACGGCTTTGCGTGTCGGAGATACCCCAAGCCGGGCATTTGAGCGTGCTGACAAAGCAGTTTACTATGTCAAAGAGCATGGTCGCAACGGTGTGCGTAGTTATACCCAATTGATCTCCATCGGCAAAATTATTGAGGAGGGTGATAAAACAGGAGATGTTGAGCTCTTTTGATGTATTTTATCCAGAATAAAACGGCAGCCGTTTTATTTGCTGATGAAGAAGTTTTCATCACAGCCCTACGATAGCCAAGAAGATTGCATGAGAGCGTGTCATCATTCAAGCTGTCGCCGTCTCGTCATTTCGCGCATTAGTCTCAGAATCTACAAAATTTGCTCTCCTGCGTTGATCATTTTCTGGATGCCGCGATTGCGGGCAGCATGGTGGCGTGCGTGCTGGTGGTGCCGGGTGCGATGATCACAGAATGGGGCAGAAAGTTCGTGCAATCGCTTTGGATTGAATGTCCCCTCACTTTTCTTTAATGACTGCGTAACGGGCCAATGTGGCCAGGCGGGCATGGTCATGCTCCACAATCGGGAGAGGGTAATTGTGCCCCAGCCTGACTCCAGACTCATGCAGGTCAATAGGGGGTACTCTCCAGGGGGCATGAACGGCTGAGTTGGGCAATTTTGCCAAGCATGGAATATACCGACGAATAAATTGACCTTCGGGGTCAAACTTCTGGCTTTGCGTGATCGGGTTGAAAATGCGGAAATAGGGTTGGGCATCGCAGCCACTGGAAGCTGCCCACTGCCAGCCCCCATTGTTGGCAGCCAAATCGAAATCGTTCAGTTGTGTGGCAAAGTAGCGCTCTCCCCAGCGCCAATCAATACCTAAATCCTTGACCAAGAAACTGGCTGCGACCATACGCAGGCGGTTGTGCATGTACCCGGTTTGATTCAACTGCGTCATGGCTGCATCCACCAAGGGGTAGCCTGTTTGGCCAGAGCACCAAGCGGCAAAGAGCTTTTCAGTCTCAGGCCCTTGGGCCCATTGAATGCGGTCATATTCGGCTTTAAAGCTTTTGACCGCCACATGAGGATGATGATGCAAAATTTGATGGTAAAAATCGCGCCAAATCAATTCTGAAAGCCAGGTGCCTGCGCCAGCTGAGCTTTGCAACGCTTGTGCCCGTTTCCAGGCCTCTGCAATTAAATGTCGGATAGAGACGGTGCCAAACCTTAAATGAACGGAGAGGTAACTGGGGCCCTTGATGGCGGGAAAATCACGCCGGTCTTGGTAATAATCAATACGTTGCAAAAATTCTTCAAACAAGGTCTTGCCAGCTGATGATCCGGGTTGAATTCCCAACTGGGATAAATTCGTTGATTCAAATTGGATGTCTTGTAATTCAAGAAGCCTTCCATAGTGCGAAGGACGCGGAGCAAGGGCCGAGGCATAAGGGCTTGTTGGATAAACCCTGAAGTCAAGCCCATTGATTTTTTTCAGCCAGGCATTTTTGTAAGGAGTGAAAATACTGTAGGGGCGACCTGTCGCGGTCAGGATTTCGCTGCGCTCGAAGATCACATGATCTTTGCTGCTGTGCCACTCAATGCCGAGGTTTGTCAGCGCGGCCTTGACCAGCGCATCCCGCTGAATTGAGGCAGGTTCATCGTCGTGATTGGCAAATACGGCGCTGACTTTAAGCTCATGTGCCAGTCGAGGAATTTCTTCGATGGCCAGGCCGTGAACGGTGATCAAGCCTGCCCCTGGAGACTGCTGAGATAACTCGAGGTTCAAACATTGGAGGCTCCCCAGAATAAACTCAATGCGTCGGTCGGCGCGGGGAAGCTGATCGAGAATGCTGCGGTCAAGCACAAAAACACAATACACCCGATATGCTTTCCGGCAAGCATGGTGGAGGGCCGCATGATCATCAAAACGAAGATCGCGACGAAACCAGACCAAAGCGGAGTCGATGTTTTTTTGCATGTTTGGGAGTGTGCATCAGGCTGGTCGGTGTTTGTTGTGCTTGTGAAGCAAAAGATTGCCCGGAGGCAGATCAATGATCTTTTGGAGCACTAAAATCAAGGGATGTCAAATGCCGTGAACTTTACGAACCAATTTTTGATTGCGATGCCCGGAATGGACAGCAATGCTTTTTCAGGGTCCGTCATTTACCTGTGTGAACACACCCAAAATGGTGCCATGGGTTTGGTGATCAACAAACCTATTGACATCAATCTTAAAAATTTATTTGAAAAGATTGATCTTGTTTTGGAGCGAGAAGATATTTCTGAGCAGCCCGTTTATTTTGGCGGGCCTGTTCAAACTGAAAGGGGCTTTGTCTTGCATGAACGGCTTTGTGAGGAGGGCGGGCACTATAGTTCTTCTCTCAAAATTTCAGGCGGCCTTGAAATGACCACCAGCAAAGATGTCCTTGAGGCCTTGGCGAGCGGGGCCGGCCCCAAGCGTGTTTTGATTACTTTGGGGTACAGTGGCTGGGGGGCTGGGCAATTGGAAGAAGAAATGGGCCGCAACAGTTGGATCAACGTGGCTGCTGAGCCTGAAATTATTTTCGATACACCTGTGCAGGAGCGTTACCAGAAGGCCCTGTCTTTGCTGGGGATTGATCTGCTGATGCTCAGTCAGGTGGCGGGTCGTGCCTGATGAGTTCATCGCATCAGTCCTTTCTTGCGTTTGATTTTGGAACGCGCCGTGTGGGGGTGGCTTCTGGCAATTCCTTGCTTCGTCGGGCAGAAGGTATTCGCACCATTAATCTCAGGGGTGAGGCTCGATGGGTGGAAATCCAGCGCACCATCGGAGAATGGTGCCCCCATGCTTTGGTGGTGGGTGTGCCTTTTCACCCTGATGGCGCTGAACATGAAAATACTCGGCGAGCGCGTCAGTTTGCCCAGCAGTTGCGGCAGCGATTTGGTTTGATGGTGTATGAGGTCGATGAGCGGTACTCAACCACTGAAGCCATTTCCTGTGGTGCCGAAGACCTCGATGCGGCTGCCGCTGCCATTATTTTGACCCAATACTTGCAATCTTTGCCAGATCATTTTTCTGGCGTTTGACTTCGACATTTTTTTATGCCCAGCTCTGCACATGTTTCTGTGATGACCCTGAATGCCGAGCAGCTTTATGCCCAGCTTTTGGCTGCCGTAGGGCGCTTTGAAATTCAGGATGCAGTCCTCGTTGGTATTTGGTCTGGTGGGGCATGGGTGGCCGAGCGTTTGCAGCGCGACTTGGCCCTGACAGGCAGCCATGGTGTTATTTCGAGCACCTTGCACCGTGATGATTTCAGCTCTCGAGGTTTGGCGGGGATGGATGCAACCCATCTTCCTGTGTCAATCGATGGGCGGCATGTTGTGTTGGTCGATGATGTCATTTACACAGGTCGCACCATTCGTGCCGTGATCAATGAACTTTTTGATTTTGGTCGACCTTCCAGGGTCAGTTTGGTCGCCTTGGCCGATCGTGGCGGTCGTGAATTGCCGATTCAGCCAGACTTTGTGGCTGCCCATGTTGAGTTGCCAGCTCAGCAAAGGCTGACCCTGGCCCGCCATGAGCAGGGCCATTTTGTTTTTTCCTGCAAGGATGCTCTTTAATGCTGTCACGTCGCCATCCTCAGCTCAATAGGCATGGTGAATTGATTCATCTGCTGTCAATTGAAGGGCTGTCAAAGGCTGTTTTGAATCAGATTTTAGACACCGCCTCGACATTCATGAGTGTCAATGAGCGTGAAGTCAAAAAAGTGCCCTTGCTGCGAGGCAAGAGTGTTTTTAATTTGTTTTTTGAAAACAGCACACGCACCCGCACGACATTTGAAATTGCGGCAACCCGTTTGAGTGCTGATGTGATCAACCTCGACATTGCCCGCTCCAGCGCTTCAAAGGGTGAGAGCCTGCTGGATACGATTGCCAACCTCTCCGCGATGCATGCAGACATTTTCGTGGTTCGACACAGCGAGAGTGGTGCGCCCTACCTGATTGCCCAGCATTGCGCGCCTCATGTGCATGTAGTGAATGCGGGTGATGGGCGGCATGCTCACCCTACCCAGGCGCTTCTCGATATGTACACCATCCGTCATTACAAAAAGGATTTTTCCAATCTCTGCGTGGCAATCGTGGGGGACATTGCCCATTCGAGGGTGGCCCGCTCCGATATTCATGCCTTGACCATTTTGGGAGTTGCAGAAGTACGTGCAGTCGGCCCCAAGACCCTGGTGCCCAGTGACCTGCAAAGCCTGGGGGTGCGTGTTTGTCACAGCATGGCGGAGGGCCTTCGCGATGTGGATGTCATTATCATGCTGCGATTGCAGAATGAACGCATGAATGGTGCGATGCTGCCCAGTGCCGCAGAGTTTTTCAAGCACTACGGACTGACCCGCGAGAAGCTGGCTTTAGCCCGGCCTGACGCGATGGTGATGCACCCCGGCCCGATCAACCGCGGGGTGGAAATCGAGTCTGGGGTCGCTGACGGCGCCCAAAGTGTGATTCTCTCTCAGGTCACCTTCGGGATTGCAGTTCGAATGGCTGTCATGTCAACATTGGCGGGCAACGTAGCAGCATGAAATTCTTGATTCGAAACGGACGGGTGATTGATCCCGTTACCGGCCGCGATGAGCAGGCTGACATGGCGGTGGCGAGTGGTCGAATTGTTGCTATTGGGCATGTTCCCCCTGATTTTTCAGCCGATCAAATGATTGATGCCTCCGGCTTGGTGGTGATGCCGGGGCTGGTCGATTTGGCCGCTCGCTTGCGTGAGCCGGGGCAGGAGCACGAGGGCATGCTGGAAAGTGAGCTCAATGCGGCGGCCGCCGGGGGGGTTACCAGTTTGGTTTGTTTGCCCGATACCGAACCGACTCTGGACGAGCCCGGTTTGGTGGAGATGTTGAAATTTCGTGCCCGCAAGCTCAGCCTTTGCAGGCTGTTCCCTCTGGGGGCTTTAACCCGAGGTTTGCAGGGGCAAGTCTTGACCGAGATGGCCGAACTGACTGAAGCAGGATGCATCGGTTTTTCCCAGGCAGATGTGCCTGTCATGGATACCTTGGTTCTGATGAGAGCTTTGCAATATGCAGCAACGGTGGGCACCACAGTGTGGCTGAGGCCTCATGACCCTTGGCTCAGCAAGGGGGTGGCGGCCAGTGGCCCTGTGGCGACAAGACTGGGCCTTTCTGGCATTCCGGTGGCGTCTGAAACACTGGCTTTACACACCCTTTTTGAGTTGGTGCGAAGTACGGGGGCACGCTTGCATGTGTGCCGTTTGAGCAGTGCGGCAGGGGTGGCATTGGTGCAAAGCGCCAAGCAAGAGGGCTTGCCTGTCACGGCTGACGTGAGTATCAATTCTTTGCATCTTACCGATACAGACATCGGCTTTTTTAATTCTGATTTTCGATTGTCCCCACCTTTGCGTCAGGGGCACGACCGTGAGGCTTTACGCCAGGGGCTGCTGGATGGAACCATTGATGCACTGGTTTCTGACCATACCCCCGTTGATGACGATGCCAAGTACCTTCCCTTTAGTGAGGCTGAGCCTGGGGCCAGTGGGCTTGAATTGCTTTTGAGTTTGGCCCTGAAATGGGGGCAGTCTGAAGGTTTGAGCTGGGTGCATAGCTTGGCTCGCGTCACCTGTGATCCTGTCAGGGTCATCGGTGATACCTTGGGTTCATTGGCATCCAGTGCAGGCCGCTTGGTGGTGGGTGGGGTTGCTGACCTTTGTATTTTCGATCCCGACGTGCAGTGGTGTGTTGAGCCCGAGAGTTTGGTCAGCCAGGGGCGGCATACCCCGTTCGCCTTCGCATCGACGGGCATGGCACTTCCTGGCCGTGTGCGCTATACCATGGTGGCAGGGCACTTGGCTTTTGATTCAAAAGCGAGGTGAATGCACTATGCGCTCAGGGCCTGTTGTGGGGTGGCGTGACTCATATTACTTTGCACAATAGGGCCCCTTTGAACTCGTTCCGTCTGGGATGATGTCAGACAATCTGAGCCAGCCTTTAAAGTTGGGGTTGGATGGGGGGGGCTGACAGGCCACGGTACTGGCAGGCGATGTGATCGTGCTTGGAGGAGGTTCAGTTTTGTTCATGGAAGGGCTTGCAATAGATCGGGTAGGGTTCTGACGCCCCGACGATGGTGGGGGTGCTATAGGCAGCGATGAGGCAAAGGGCGCTTGCGCCGATAATGGCGGGGCCAGCCTGCTGCCAGGGGAGGGCAAGGAGGCTGGTGTCATCGGTGCGCTTGTGGGGCGGGTGAGCGCAACAGATTGATCCACCGAAAAAATTCGACAAGGGCGTTTTGACGTTTGGTTGGAGCAGTCTTGTAAGGCCCTTTGAACCACGTTTTTGCCTGTAGCCAAACCAAACTCGCCTTCTTCATTGACCGCAAATGCACGCGGGCTGTCGAGTTTCAGGTAACGCTTAAAGGGTTCGCGGGCCTGCCATGGAAGTTGCTCCAGAAAAGCTTCGCTCACTGGAACAACTTCGACAAGAGATTGGTTTGTTGCCGAAACCGGCGGAGGCTCTTGTGGGGCGCCTGGGCTCAAGCTGCCAAGCTGTGCGGTCACCTTGACAGAGTGGAGCGAAGTGATTCGCTCATGGAACATTGAAAGATCTTCAAAATATTGGTCTTCAAGAACAGAAGGGCGACTACGATCTTGAAAAACCACCAAGCGACCGACGTAGGCCAGGGTGTTTTTACCTATCTCGAAATTCATCTGAAATGGAGCCAAATTCGGGTTCTCATGACTGATGAGATACCGGCCTGGCGGCATTGATATGGGAAAGAGGAAATCAATCCAGCGCCCGGCAGACCGAGGGTTGATAATACCATTGACTGGCATCTGAGGCTCTGTTTTGCCAAGCCTCGAAATTTGCAATGAGAGGGAGTCGATGGGTTCACTGCCCATGACACGAACCACCAACATGGCTCCTGTTGGGGACGGCGGCGGGGCGGCGCACCCCCATGCTGAAAGCAGGAAAATGAAGGCGATCAATAAACCGTAAGGAAGACTTCGATACATACAGCAATGGATGGAGTAGCTTCAGAGCAAGAAGGTTCGTTCCATAAATAAAGTGAAAAAACAGCGTGAAGGAACCTCTGCCAAACCCTTTTTGGATCAATGCGGGTTTTTCAGGCAGTAAATGCAAGGCGAATTTTGCAGACTGTATAGCGAGCGCGGCTTACAGGCCAGAAAACCAACGCCACAGCACTGGTAAAGCCTGGGAGAACCACGAGCGGTTCAGTTCAGCAGAGGTTCCTTGGCGCTATTTTGCTTTATCTTTAAGCTGCCGTGTCGGTGCTGTTACACGATCAATCTGGCTAAACGTGATGTTCAGAAAAAATCGGTCAGAGTTGGCATGTTTCAAGAACTATAGTCCCCATTTTTGGGTGCTATGAATGAGTTTGTCTATGGATTTCAGTTATAGCATTGCCGGTTTTTTGGTAGGAGTCATTGTGGGCCTCACTGGCGTGGGGGGTGGGTCCTTGATGACGCCGTTGTTGGTGCTTGTTTTCGGTGTGCATCCTGCTACTGCGGTGGGAACTGACCTGTTGTATGCTGCCATCACCAAGTGCGGCGGCACATGGATGCATTCCCTCAAAAAAACAGTAGATTGGCGAGTGACAGCCTGGTTGGCTGCCGGGAGCCTGCCTGCCTCGGCTTTGACGCTGTGCTTGGTGAGCTCTTTGGCACCGGGCGGATTATCAGGAGCATCAAAGTTTATTTCGGGTGCACTGGGGGTTGCTTTGTGGCTCACTGCGCTTGCATTGCTGTTTCGCAAGCAGCTTTATGCCTTGGCAGGAAATCATGACACCCGTCGTCCTTCAACGGCGGTGCTGATGACCGTATTGGCAGGAATGGTATTGGGGGTTCTGGTTTCCATTTCATCGGTCGGAGCAGGGGCTTTGGGCGTGACTGCGCTGATTTTCCTTTATCCCAAATTGGCAATGACCAGGGTTGTTGGAACGGATATTGCCCATGCCGTACCCTTGACTTTTGTTGCCGGAATGGGGCATTGGATCTTTGGTAGCGTGGACTGGAACTTGTTGGCATCACTGCTTTTGGGGTCTTTGCCAGGTATTTTCATAGGCAGTCATGTGTCAGCCAAGGTGCCCGAAAAAGTGCTTCGTCCGATTTTGGCTGGTTTGCTGGTTTTAATTGGTGGCAAGCTTATTTTCAGTCATGGCATCAGTTGATTTGCTCATGATGAAGCTGTGGCCGCTTGGTGTGACTCTGCGGGTAACCCGTGCAGTTTTTCACGATGAGGTGAAATCGGCCCCTTTTCCGCTTTTTGGAACCATGACGCTGGGCACACAATAAGCACCAAGCCGTCTATTAATGCCACCTCGATCGAGCTAAAGGATTAAGACCTGCTCGTTTTCTCCGAAATCAGGGGCGTGGGTGCAATTGTCACGGCTATCGGAGGAGAGTCAACATGAAACTTCATGACATCATGTGTGCAGTGGCTGAGCGCCTTGATATCGATGATGCATTTTTGCAGTCATCAGAGGCTCAGGAGCATTTAAGATTGATTTTGCTCAGTGATAAGCGATTGGAAGAATTGTCTGGACAATTTACAGCAGACGATTTTATCGAATCACCTGAATTGACCATGTGCATTGAAAGGGCCGCATTTATTCTCTTGTGTGACTTGGTGAGAGCCGAGGAGATTTGTTCCGCTTTGATCGCCAGGTGTTGTGGCTTGAATATGATCAACAGCGATGACGATATGTTTTACTGACGATCTCAAAGGCCGCAGCATGGAGGCGGCTCAGAAGGCGCCGGGCCTATTGCAGCCATTGCTCAAGCGCCTGAGGCTCAGGCGTGCCGAGTATGCGCTGAATTTGGCCTTGGCGGTTCATGAGCACAATATAAGGGGTAATCTGAGGCCATTGGGGGTCAATGCTTTGGCGAATGGCAGGCTCGAAGCCATCAAAAGCATAGAGACGTGTCAGACCTGAGAAATGCCGGGCGTGATCTGCCGCTTGTATAGGATTGAGGTCAGTGAAAACTGCGATGAGTTTGACGGGGTGATGGCTTTGTTGGCTGGCTTGCTTCAGTGTGTTGAAGGCTTCAACGCAACTGCCGCAGTATGATGCCGTGAAGAGATAAGCGGCTGGGCGAGGCCCATGGGCCTGTTGAGCCACCCAGCTGCTTTCCGTCCAAGGCTGTGCCCGGATGGCTTGCGGGCGGCTGATCTGTTGTGCATGAGCAGTTTCAGTGTGTATGGCAGTTATGAAAAGCGCGGCGGCTACAGCTGCTAAAAAGATGTTGGAATCTTGGGGAAAGAGCTTCATAAATCTGTAAACCATTCAGGGTGACAGAACAAAACTTCAGGACCCTCTGCAAAACCCATCGTGGATGAGCGAGCCTTTTCTGGAGGGTGTATGCAAGGCGGATTTTGCAGCTTGCAGCCAGTGCCACAGGCAAAAAAACCAATGTAGCAGACCTTCCGCACCCTATCGTATGACTGCAGTTAAGCCCCGTTTCTTTCATCGCGAACGAGACGATTCGGTAAGTTGATTTTCCAGTTCTTCTCGGCTCATCGCCATAGAAACTTGTTTGCCATCTTCAAAAATGATGCTTGGAGTCGCATTGATTTTGTATTTTTGACCCAGCATCAGGTTGCGATCGATGGCCATGTTGTCGCAATTGGAAAAACTTCGCAGGGGAATAGTGCTGTTGATCATCCAGTCTAGCCAAGCTTTGGTGCGATCCTTGGCGCATAAAATATTTTTTGATTTTTCTTTGGAGTCGGGGCCGAGAACTGGCAGTGCCACTGTGTAAACCGTGACATCTTTGAGCTGTTGAATATCGCGCTCAAGGCGCCGACAGTAGGCGCAGTTAGGGTCGGAAAATACAATCATTTTCCGGGAGCCTGAGCCTTGCTTCCAAATGATCAGATCACTGATTGGCAGGTTGGAAAATAACTGGGCAGTGATTTTTGTAAGGCGCTCTTGGGTGAGATTGACACGCTGCCGGGTATCGATGATCTGGCCCTGAAAGATATAGTTTGCGGCCTCATCGGTGTAAAAAATATCAGCCCCAACTCTCAGTTCGTACAATCCCATGGGGCCTTTGTTGATTTCATCGATTTTTGGAAACTTGGGCATTCGCTCGCTCAGGGCTTTGCGAATGAGGTCCTCTTGGGCGGTGACCGCTGAAGCCCAAGACAGCAAGGTGTACAAGGCGAATATTTTCACTGGCCGGTATTTGCTCATTGGAGTCAACATGAAAATTTTATCCATGGATTAAAAAGGGCTATAACCCGAGGGCGCGTGCTACCAACCAGCGCTTCATACCAGGCCAGTGTTCAGCCCAGATCATGCCTTGATTGCGTAAGTGACTGATGATGCTGTGGGGATTTGAAAATAAATGCATCAGGCCACCGGTGAATTCTGCCATCAGGCGGGTGGGTAGCAAGCGTTGACGCTCATAGCGCTTGAGTAACTTGATATCTCCTAAAGCCCGCCAAGGCTCGCGTTGAGCCACAACATGCTTCAGTGCAGCCACATCGGCCAGCCCTAAATTCAAGCCTTGTCCTGCCAATGGATGGATGGTGTGCGCAGCATCGCCCAACAAGACCCACCCTGCTCCAGACCAGGAAGAGGCTTCTGTGCGTGACAGCGGCCAGCTTGTGCGCCGGGAAATCAAACTTAAATCACCTATGCAGCCGTGGGCTGGCAAGGCTTGAGCCAAGGCCTGTTCAAATTCTGCGTTTTGCAGCAGCATCAGTTCGTTGGCGCGTTCGGTGGGCAGTGACCATACCAAGGTAAAGGCTGGCCCAGCTTCGGGCCCGTTGGAGCATGGCAGCAGAGCTAAAATGTCTGGTGATCGAAACCATTGGTAAGCCACGCCAGCGTGAGCAATAGAAGTAGATAACCGTGCCGCAATTGCATTTTGAGCATAATCGGTGCGTGTGCATTCAACTTCGCGAAGTGCAGTGCGCTGGGTTGAATGCTGGCCCTCACAAATTGCAACGAGAGCAGCGGCTGGCAAGTTTGCTTCGGCCGGTAAAAGTTCAATTTGTGGTGAAAACCGAATTGCAGTGGCCAAGGCATTTTCAAGTGCAGGCACATCCACGATCCAGGCCAGTTCGCCGAGGCCGTGCTCCCATGCTGAAAATTGGATCGTTGCGTGGGCATCGCCTTCGATGTGCATATCATAGACGGCAGTCTTGGCATAGGCCGGGAGGGCGTCCCAGACACGAAGCTCTTGCAATAGGGCGACGGACGGTGCATTGAGGGCATAGGCTCGCACATCATCGGCAGGGATAGATGCTGGCCAAGGTAAAGCCACGCGCAAGCCTAGCTGGGCCATGCACAGCGCCAAAGATCGACCGACTACGCCAGTGCCGTGAACGAGAACATCAACTGTTTGCATGGATGAGATTCTGACATTCGACTGAAGGCAGTGCAGCAAAAATTGTCAGAAAAAATCAGATCAGGATCACTGCTGCAGGGCAATTCGGGCAGGGTTTGGGTGAAGCTTGGCTGAATTCAAAAATGACGAAGCGGGCGGGCGCAAAATTTGGCCTGCCCGGAGGGACTCGAACCCCCGACCTGCTGCTTAGAAGGCAGCTGCTCTATCCAGTTGAGCTACGGACAGTGAAGCAAACGCCTGAAAGAATGAAAAAATGGTCGGGGCGGTGGGATTCGAACTCACGACCTACTGGTCCCAAACCAGTTGCGCTACCAGGCTGCGCTACGCCCCGAGGGGAACCATTGTAACTGATCTTGCCTTCGAAAACATTCTCCTTGGTTGATAATTCAATCAGGCTTCGGAGACTAACTGGTTGCTTTCTTGAAACAAAAAGGAAAACTTCAGGAACTTTTTTCTGCGGTCGCCATGACCCCCAGACTCAATGGCACTGTCGCCGTCACGCTGGGCGTAGGCGCAGCATGACGGCATCGTTGCGGGCGGGTGCAATGAGCACAGAATAAGGCAAAAAGCTCATGCAATAGCCCTGATTCACCGCGTAGACCGGGCCCGATGACTTCGCTAACCCGTCCGTGGAGAGGGACGGGCAGAAGCGTTTACTTTTTATTTTGCTTTTCGCTTTTCTTGCCTTTGTTGGCGGGGGCGGCTGGAGCTGCGACAGGGGCGGGAGCGGCTTCTTCCTCGGCGGCGGCTTCTGACACCGACACCAATACCGGATTTTTCCTGCCGTGCAAGACCACTTTCAAGCCTGCCGGCAAGGTAACGTCATTGACATGCAAAGACTGGCCTTTCGCGAGATGGGCTAAATCGATGGTGATGAATTCGGGGAGTTCCGACGCCAGGCATTCGACCTGAAGTTCCGTGACCACTTTGTTGATCAAGGCTTTATCGAGCTTGACTGCGGGTGAGTTTTCCTCGTTCACGAAGTGCAGAGGAACCTTCTTGGAAATTTTGGTAGTGGCATCAACACGTTGAAAATCAATGTGCAAAACCAGGGGACGGAAGGGGTGAAGTTGGTGGTCGCGCAGAAGGACTTTTTCGGTTTTGCCCTGGAGTTCCATTTCCAGAATGGAAGAGTGGAAGGCCTCTTTTTTCAGAGCAAAGAACAGGGCGTTGTGATCAAGTTCGATCATGGTGGGTTTACCGGCTCCGTAAACGATACCGGGAACTTTATTGGTAAGGCGCAGGCGGCGGCTCGCTCCGGTCCCCTGCTGAGTGCGCTCAAAGGCGACGAATTTCATGGTTGACTCCAAAAAAATAAACGCTCGCGACCAAGCGTTTTGGATAATTGCCTTGCGGCAGCGATGACAGACAGGCGGCGCAGCCTGTCTGCTTCGGCTCTTTGCTGGAGAGCCTGAAGAGACTCTACTTTATTTTCATCTCGGGGTGGCGGGCATGGCAGTGAGGGGGGGCCATGAAAAACCGCTGAGTGGGATCAATGATCGATTTTGCAGGTTCTTTGGTTTAAAAGTTGCTGTTTTGTTCGGCAAAGAGTGAAGTGACAGATTCTCCGTCAGAGATGCGGCGGATTGTTTCGGCGAATAGAAACGCCACCGACAATTGCCTCACTTTCGGGCACTTTTTGCCTGCTTCGCTTAGAGGAATGGTGTTGGTGATGACAACTTCATCCAGGGCCGAGCTGCTGATACGTTCCAGGGCAGGGCCGGAAAAAACAGCATGCGTACAGTAGGCGTAAACGCTTTTTGCGCCTCGCTCTTTGAGGACTTCGGCGGCTTTGACCAAGGTGCCGGCGGTGTCGATCATGTCGTCCATGATGACGCAGTTGCGGCCTTCAATATCGCCAATGATGTGCATGACTTCAGACACATTGGCCTTTGGGCGGCGCTTGTCAATGATGGCCAGTTCACAGCTGAGTTGCTTGGCTAAGGCCCTGGCACGCACCACTCCCCCGACATCAGGAGAGATCACAACCAGGTTTTGGTATTGCTTGTTTTGCAGGTCTGCCAACAAAACCGGGGAGGCATAAATGTTGTCGACGGGAATGTCGAAGAAGCCTTGAATTTGGTCCGCGTGGAGATCCATGGTCAGGAGACGTTCTACGCCGACGGCTTCCAGCATATTGGCCACGACCTTGGCACTGATAGGAACACGCGTAGAGCGCGGACGGCGATCTTGGCGGGCATAACCATAGTAGGGGATCACGGCGGTGACGCGGCGTGCGGATGCGCGCTTCAGGGCGTCAACCATGATGCAGAGCTCCATGAGGTTTTCATTGGTCGGCGCGCAGGTGGGTTGCACAACGAAAGTGTCTCGGGCTCGCACATTTTGCTGAATTTCGACAGCAACTTCGCCATCAGAAAAGCGACCCACAGAGGCCTTGCCAAGTTCAACGCCGAGGTGGGAAGCCATTTCTTGGGCGAGGGCCGGATTGGCGTTACCTGTGAACAGTAGCGTATTCAAAAGCATGGGTTCTCCGGCGAAAAACTTGAGGCGGGTTTATGTCCTGGGCCAAGGCAATCAACCAGACAGATAGGAACAGATCGGGGCAAATGGAGGCCATCAAGAAGGCAGGCTGATTGAAGCATGCGGACCGTAAGTGACTGAGCCTGACAACTTGCGACCCGTCAGGAAAACTGGCAGGGGAGGAAGGATTCGAACCCTCGAATGTCGGAATCAAAATCCGATGCCTTAACCAACTTGGCGACTCCCCTACAAAAACGTGGAACCTAAAGGAACCACGCCGCTGACTTGAAGCTTGCTCAGTCAGAGGCCCAGCCCAGAAGGGGATGGGTACTTTGACTGATGCACACTCGACCCACCCAACCAGCCGGTAAAGATTTTATCCAGATGTTGACAGCCGGAGTGCTGCAATTGTGTTCCTTGCCCAACCGCGCAAACACAGCGCTACCTGAGCCAGTCATGTGGGCATGACCAAAACGGGACAACAACTGTTGATAGGCTTTGGAAATGTCTGGGCAAACCGATTCGGCGGCGGCTTGCAGATCATTTTCAGCCCAATTAACAGTGCTTTGCTGAATGCTTTGTTTGCTTTGTTGCGCAAGAAAGTCTTTGATTGTAGCAGGGTCTGAGCGTATCGCCAAGAGGGGGCTGCTGAAAACATGGTGGGTTTGTGCGCCGGTGGGTGGTTTGATCACGACAAAGCGTTGGGATTTCAGAGGGATGGGGGTGAGATGCTCTCCAATGCCCTCGACCCAGGCATTGTGGCCACCGACAAAAAAAGGCACATCAGCCCCCAGGCTGAGGGCCAGTTTTTGAAGTTGCTGGCGGGGCCAATTCAAGCCCCATAAACGATTGAGCGCCAAGAGAGTGGTGGCGGCATCTGAACTTCCGCCGCCCAACCCCGCACCACTGGGCAGCTGTTTGTGAATACCGATGTGGGCACCATGATGGGTGCCGCTGGCCGATTGCAGTGTGCGAGCAGCTCTGAGGCACAGGTCATCTTCAGGCAAGGGGGTTGTGAGGTCTTCACGAGAGAGCTGGCCATCATGGCGAAGATCAAAGTGCAGAGTATCTTGCCAATCAAGGAGAGCAAAGACCGATTGGAGCAGATGGTAGCCATCAGGGCGCTTGCCTACCAAGTGTAGAAACAGGTTGAGCTTGGCGGGGGCGGGTACATCATAAAGACGTTGAAGGGGCATGCTGCTGGCGCTGAGTTAGCGAATCAGTCGGGCGATGACGGTGATGGCCGGGGCAGAGGCGCGCTCGGCCAAAATGATGCCTTCAGTTTCCCGATCGAGCCTGATCAACCAATCAAGTTGACTGAAACCGCGTCCGGGGGGGGGCAGTGGCGAGCTGTAGGCCATGGGCCAAGGGCGACCGTTCAGCCAGTCAGATAAGGCTTCAATGGGCACTTTTTCGCCTAAAAGATCTTGGCTGAGTGCAGGAAGATCGGGGTAAATAGACTCCCTGTTGGGGGTGGTCAGCCGGACTTGACCCGGGCTCCAGGAGGCTCGGCCCAGGAGGGTTCCGAGAGGGCTGGACAGCTCGAGTTGCCCCGATTGGCCATCGGTGCTTTGCAGATCAAAAAGCGCAACGATGCTGTGAGGTGGGCGATCATTGAGGGCGTCTATACGGACTGAGATTTTTCCTGACAGCATCATTAGGGCATCTTTAGGGGCTGATGAGGCCAGCGGGGGCATGGGGGATGCGCAGGCGGCCAAAAACAAACATGCCATGAATGGCAGGAGTATCTTGCTTTTCGTGCCGGCCTTGGGCCGGGCTGGGATCATGGCTTGACCTTCAGCCGCATCAAGGTGGCTTGCAGAAGCTGATTTTGAGGGTCTCGCTTGAGGCCTTCTCTCCAAATTTGTAAAGCTTCCTGACGTTGGCCCATCACCCACAGAACCTCTCCCAAATGCGCATTGATTTCAGTGTCCGGGCGCGATTTGTAGGCCAGACGCAGGAGGCGCAAAGCTTCCTTGTGGTTACCCATGCGGAATTCAACCCAGCCCATACTGTCGAGAATGAAAGGGTTCTGGGGTGACCATTGAAGCGCTTGTTGAATCAGGCGTTTGGCTTCGGGGAGGCGGATACCTCGATCTGCCAGTGTGTAACCAAGGGCATTGAGTGCATTGTAATGGTCAGGTTTCAGCCTGATTATGTGGCGCAGCAAGTGCTCCATGGGGCCCAATTTATTGAGTTTTTCCTCGACCATGGCCTGTTCGTAGAGCAGATCGGTGTCGTTGGAAATTCGCTCGTTGGCATTGCGCAGAACTTTTTGCGCTTCAGGCCAGTTTTTGGCTTCACGCAGCAAGAAGGCTTCCAGAAGAACTTTGGTTCGGTCATCGGCTTGCTGAGACCCTAAATTTTGAATCCGCTGGCGTGCCTCTTCCACTTTGCCTTGCTTGGCCAGGATGGCCACTTGCCGCTCAACAACGTCACGCACAAGACGGGGATCATCGACCTTATCCAGCCAGGCCTGTGCAGAGGCTTGGTCTCCGAGTTGTTCGGCAGCTTGGGCCAGTAGCAACCAAGTTTTTTGGCGGTTTTCTTCAAGGGAACGATCTTGGTCATCAAAATTGACGGTAGCCTCTGGCAGGCCTTCAAGAATCAGGGGGGCTGGTTTGCTCGGGTTGTTAAGCCGATCCAGGTGAGTTTGAAACGCAATGATGGCTTCTTTGGCATGGCTGAGGTCAAGATGCAGAGCACCCAAAATTAACCATGGTGCGGGGAGATCGGGGCGTGATTGTGTGATGAACGTTAACTGAGAAATAGCCTCGGTGTGGCGCTGAACGAGAGAGAGTGCCCTGGCATACACCATGCGTAAGCCGATGTGCGAGGGCTTTTTTTCCAGGTGACGATCAACGATCATTGAAGCCGTAGGCTCAAGGCTCAGGAGTTCAATGGCCAGGATGGCCGGGTCTGTGGCGCTGGGGTCAAGTTGATGCGCCTTGAGCGCGTGTTCAAAGGCGCGGTTGTATTGCTTGGCATTCAACCAGAGCCGGCCCAGGGCGACATCAACAGCCACGCCTGTGTCGAGGGTATCAGCATAGGGTTTTAAGGCGGTTTGCAAGAGTCGCGCCATTTTTTCGGGCTGCCCGGCGGTTCCGAAGAGGCGGGGAATTTCGCTGATCCATTTCACACGATCAGCCACTGAGGCAGACTTGAGCAGCCTGGTCATGGGCTCAATGGCTTCTGTGCCACGACCAAGCCGTAATAAAATGTCAACCACATATCGAGGGGCAAGGTTTGAATGTGGCATGGCTGATTGCCATGATTGAGCCATACCCAGCGCGGCTTCCAGGGGCTTGACACCTTGCCCCCATTGCAAAGCAATTTCTGTGCTTCGTTGAAATAGCGCATCATTTTTTGTTTTTCGTGCTGCGCTGGCGAGGCTGCGCATGGCCAACTCAGGTTGACCGCGACGCAACTCCATTTCGCCTGTGAGAACTTCAAATAAGACTTCCTCCTCAAGGCTGGGAACCCTTAAAAAGAGCGGCTCTTTGGCAGGCGTTAGCGCCATGGCTGCAGGGCTTCCCAAGCCCAAGCCCACACAATATACAAGAGCATAAAAACATATCGCCCACCTCGGACTTGGAGCCTGATTCTGTCGAGTTGACGTGGATGGGGAGTCAGCCCGAGGGCGAAGAAAAACGTGCATGGATAGTCCTGGTGCCGATGAAAACAAAAAAAGCGGTCGATTTGATGTGGTTATTGCCTTTATATTTTCGTAGTGTTGACCCCATTGATGAGATCACAAACTCTGATTTGGGTTCATGGCATATATTCATGAAGTTTGCAAAGGATCAAAGTTGTGCCGCCCGGTTTTTTTGAGAGCCCTGTTGCGAAGGGATTATTTGCGGCCAAGGCAAGGCAAAGCCAACCAGAGCAGCCCATTTTATTTGGCTTTAAAGGGGGTTTCCAATAGATTTTTTTGCGACAAGGGGTTTCAAGATGCGGCACGAATAAGTGTTCAAAGAGGGCTGTCATTGGAACCTGAATTTACCGTTGTGGTGAATCGGGATTGCATCGCCAACATGACGGTAATTGGCGACAATGTCGTTTTATTGAGCATTGACCTGCATTCGCGAGCGAAGTTTTCAAGCGAGTGGACAAATGGGTTTGACCTGAAAAACGAGTTCCTCGTTTGATTTCATGAAACATCTTCTTTTGTTGGGTGGTGGCCCGGCGCATGTTCAGTTTCTCCGTTCTCTGGCCCGATCAGGTTTGGCGAATGCACATGCGACCATGATTGCACCCTTTCAGCAACCCCCTTTTGAGCTTATGTTGCCGGCTGCTGTGGCGGGCCATGAAGCAATGACAGAATTCGGGCTCTCATTGCCTGATCTGGCTCAGGCGGCGAATGTGCAGTTTGTTCAGTCTCAGGCTGCCAGATTGAATGCCTCAGAACGAACTTTGAGCCTGACGGATGGCCGTGTTATTGGCTACGATGTGCTCAGCCTGGACCCTGGCCCCTCAATGAACCGTGATTTGATTCCAGGGGCCCGGACTTATGCGCTGTTTGTCCGTCCCGTAGAGCATTTCATCAAGTTGTGGGGCGGTTTGCTTCTGTTGGCCGCTGAAAAACCCTTGAGTATTGTGGTGCTTGGCGCCGGAACCCATGCAGCTGAACTGGCCATGGCTCTTCAATTTCGCTTTATGGCGCGGGCCCGTGTCAGTCTGGTGACGGGTGTCAGTGAAATCCTGCCTGGTCAGGTTGAACCCGTTCGCCAGGCCTGTCGAGCAGCGCTTCGCCGCCTGGGTGTGACGCTGATCGAAGAAGCTTGCACCAAAATTACTGTCTCGCATGTTCTCTTGCGTGGTGGGGGGCGCTTGGTGTGTGATGCTCCGATTGCTGCTTGGGACTCTGACCCTCCCGGGTGGTTGGCCCAGAGCGGCTTGGCGCTTGATACGCGCGGCTTTGCCTTGACCGGCCCCACCTTGCAAAGCAGTTCGCATCCGGGAGTTTTTGCGGTGGGTGAGCTGGCTGTGAGAATGGACTTTTTGAGCGAAATTTCTCGCAGTTCTGAGAGCGTGATGCGCACTCTCGCTATCAATCTGCGGCGCATGGTGTCTACGGGTGTTCTCGTTCGGGATGTTCCCAGACAAACTTCTCTGAATTTCCTGGATTGCGCAGACTGTCGTGCCATTGTGTCTTGGCGTCAATGGTCTATTGATGGCCGCTGGGCCTGGAAACTTAAAAATTGGCTCGTCCGGCGTCGTCTGGCCCGATTGGGCGTGTAGCTCGGAGCTTGTATTGACACACAAATTGGCAGTGGAACCGATTTCAGGGATGGATGGAATTGCTTGAATCAGGATTTTGGGGGTTCTTCAATGGTTGCTGTGATCGGCGCAGCAGCCAAAGCTCAATGATAATGACCAAGGCTGTGACCCCAAAAGACCCCCAAACATACAGGGCATACCCGCCCATGGCCCAAAAATCTGACCAGCTGGGCCAAACCGTGCTCATGGCAATACCCCTTGAGCCCAGGCAGTGTGGCGCTCGCGCTGGAGAACCAAGCTGCGGGCACGCGCGAGTGTCGTGGCGATGCAGTACATCCAGAATGCCAATGACATGATCAACATGCCGGCGAGCATGGGGGGGGCCATGGTGGGGGCTTTTGTGAGGCTGATCGAAGCACCTTGATGCAAGGTGTTCCACCATTGTACCGAGAAGTAAATGACAGGGATATTCACGACGCCCACCAAAGCCAGGAAAGCGGCGGCACGGTCTGCCCTGCGGGGGTCATCAATGGCCGAGTGAAGAGATAAAAACCCGATATAAAGAAACAGCAAAATCAGCTCTGAAGTCAGACGGGCATCCCATACCCACCACGTGCCCCATGTGGGTTTGCCCCAGAGCGCGCCCGTCCATAAGGCAATGAAGGTCATCCATGCTCCGGTCGGGGCCAGGGCGCGGGCCAGCACAAAAGCAAGGCGGGTGTTGAATACCAGGCCCGCACCGGCCCATAGCGCCATGGCCAGGTAAATGACCATCGACATCCAGGCCGCCGGCACATGAATGTAAATAATCCGATAGACATCTCCCTGCTGGGCATCGGTGGGGGCCAACAGCAGCCCTAAAACCAGGCCCGCCAAGGCCAATATCAAAGCCAGCACGCTGAACACAGGAATGGCTCGCCCGGCCAGATTGTAAAAGCGCCGAGGGGCCGCGTACTTGAACCAATTCATGGAGGAAACCTTGAGTGAAATAAGACTAATTTTTTCAAGTCAGGATTGTGCCGCGTTTCAAACTTGAAACACCAAAGAGGCAAAATTGCGATGCAGCGATAAAAACCAAGGTGGCGTGACAAATGGCCCGGCTTATTCGATAAGCTTGCAACAAAATTCGCTGATCTCAGGGGGGCGATGGAGTTGTTGATACCCTGGCAGAGCCAGATTCATTTGGGAGAATCATGAGCGGCCCGACAACCGTTATTTTGACAATAGAGCCCTTGAGCGTATTGCTCGCTGGGAGCGCCATTCATGCTGCCGAGGCTGTGCGTCAAGGATATATCGAGGCTGCTGAATTGCAGGCGGTTCACCAGGAAAAGCGAAATTTTTCTGAACAACTGACCTTACGCAGCCATGCCGGACAATGTGGGTCTGTGAAAAAAGCTGAACTTGATTTGTACACGGACTATTGGCTGAGTCGCTGTGGATTGGCGACAGCGACGGGATTGTCAGCGATGGTTGATGGTGCCGTCAGTCACGATAAGGTGACGCGATTTTTGTCTGGGCCGCAGTACACGTCGAAAGACTGGTGGGCTGTGGTGAAACCGACGGTGCGTTCGATTGAAGGCAGCGAGGGTGTGCTGATTTTTGATGTCCACCATCGCCGACCATCCTGTCGCAGTCGCCAATCCACAGCGACTCAGCAAATAGTCCGTGGTTCATTCACGCTGGCTTTTGTTGAGAGGTCCCAATAGATCTTCGAGCGCAATGGTGAGCTCCAGCCAGCGGTTTTCAGCCGTATCCAGGGATTCTGTAGTGAGTTTGAGTCGCTTTCCGAGGTCGGCAATCCGGGAGCCACTCAGACCCGGTGTGGCCAATGCTTGTTCGATGTCTGATTTTTCTTGAATCCACTGGCTGATTTGTTGTTCCAGCTTTTTAGATTCAGCTTTGAGGGGCTTGCTTTGTTCAGACTGAATTTGACGTATTTGGGCCGAGGCTTGGCGTTGATCCCGAGAGGATGGAGCCATCGGTGGCACACCATCGGGCTTGGCCCCTATGGTGGCCATGGCTTGATGGCGCTCATCGCGGGCTGATGAGGCGATATTTCGGGAGGCTTTAAGCAGCCATTCTTGATAATCGTCGAGGTCGCCATCAAAGGGCTGGATGCCGCCTTCGGCCACGAGCCAAAATTCATCACAGACTTCTCTGAGCAGTGCACGGTCGTGGCTGACCAGCAGTACACTGCCTTCAAACTCGTTGAGCGCCATTGAAAGTGCTTCTCGGGTGGTGAGGTCAAGATGGTTGGTGGGCTCATCCAATAAAAGCAGGTTGGGCCGTTGCCAGACCAGCATGGCCAAGACCAAGCGTGCTTTTTCTCCACCGCTGAGGCTGCCAACGGCTTGAGTGACCATATCGCCAACAAAGCGAAATGAGCCGAGAAAATCACGGAGTTCCTGCTCCCTTGCGGCAGGCCCGATGTCGCGGGCAAGACGGATCATGTGCATCAAGGGGCCGTCGTCCAATTGCAAGACATCAAGCTCTTGTTGGGCAAAATAACCGATGGACAGCCCTTTGCCTTCGGTCATTTCACCGGCCAGTAAAGGCATGGCATGAGCGATTGTTTTGACGAGGGTGGACTTACCTTGCCCATTGGCGCCCAAAACTCCAATACGCTGGCCGGCCAATAAAGATCGGTTGATACCTTTCAAAATAGGGGTGTCCCCGTAGCCACACGAGAGGTCAGAGAGAGAAAAAATCGGGTTGGGTAAATTGAGCGGGGGCTTGAATTTGAATTGAAAATCACTGCTGGTGAGAATGGGAGCCAGTTTTTCCATGCGCGCCAGAGCTTTGACACGGCTTTGAGCCTGCTTGGCTTTGCTGGCTTTGGCTTTGAAACGATCAATGAATTTTTGAAGATGGGCCATGCGCTCTTGTTGTTTGGCCAGGTTGGCCTGCGCCAAGCGGATGCGCTCAGCACGCATTTCCTCAAAGGCAGTGTAGTTTCCGGCGTAACGTGTGAGCTTGGCTTCATCGAGGTGCACAGTGACTCGGGTAATGGCATCGAGAAACTCGCGGTCATGGCTGATGATCAGCAGGGTGCCTTCAAATTTTTTTAACCATGCTTCGAGCCAAACCAAGGCATCAAGGTCGAGGTGGTTGGTGGGCTCGTCGAGTAGCATCAGATCGGCCGGACACATAAGGGCCCGGGCCAGTTGAAGCCGCATGCGCCAGCCTCCAGAAAAGCTATTGACCGGGGCGTCTAGTTGATGGTTTCGAAAACCCAGCCCCATGAGCAGTGATTGGGCACGAGGTCGGGCTTCAAACCCGCCTGCTTCAAAAATGGCTTGATGACCTTCAGCAATGGCTTGGCCGTTGTTAGTGGCTTCAGCCTGAGCCAGAAAGGCTTGGGCCTGCATCAAGCGAAGGTCACCCTCAAGAACAAATTCAGTGGCACCCTGTGATGTTTCAGGCATATCCTGAGCCACCTCTGCCACCAGCCAGCGCGCAGGAAGATGAAGATCTCCATGATCAGCTTGCAATCGCCCCGTGAGAAGTGAGAACAGAGATGACTTTCCTGCTCCGTTGCGACCAACCAAGCCAATTTTTTCACCGGGGTTGAGCGTCAGGCTGGTGTCTTGCAAAACAATCTTGAGGCCGCGGCGCAGGGTGATATTTTTAAGGGTAATCATAAAAAAATACAGGCCCGGAGGCCACAGACCCTGTAGGGTCATCAAATTGGAAGATGCTGTCAGAGCAGCGGGGACATTTCAGCGGGAGGTTTGTCGTGCTGCCCATTTCAAGAGGGCTTCGCGGGTGACCACCAGCACCTGATCGCTGCCTGCGCTTGTTTCAAGCCACGCCACTTCAAGCTTTTTGAAGGCGCGCTCAAAATGCGGACGTTCATTGCCGATTTCGAGCACCAGCACGCCGATGTCCGAAAGATATTGAGGGGCATCCTGAATAATACGACGGACTAAATCGAGGCCGTCTGCCCCCCCAGCCAAGGCCAGCTCAGGTTCAGCCCGGTACTCAGGCGGCAGTTTGGCCATGCTGTGCTGATTGACGTAAGGCGGGTTGCATAAAATCACATCATATGGCCCTTGCACCTGGGCGAAGAGATCTGATTGAAGCAGCCGGATGCGTGCTTGCATCTTGTGCTTTTCGACATTGATATGTGCCACGGCCAGGGCATCGGGGGAAATATCGGTTGCATCCACCTGAATGTCGGGGAAGGCCATGGCGGCAATCACGGCCAGGCTGGCATTGCCAGTACAAAGGTCAAGTGCGCGCTGAGTTTGGTCAGAAAGCCAAGCGTCGAGGGTGCCTTCGCCTTCACCATCTACCAAGAGCTCAGCGATGAATGAACGTGGAACGATGGTTCGTTCATCAACGTAAAAGGGCACGTTTTGAAGCCAGGCTTCTTGAGTGAGATAGGCTGTGGGCTTTCGGCTTTCAATGCGCAGTGTCACCAAGGCCTCCACTTGCGCCAGAGCTTCCGGCGCTACTTTGGTTTGGGCCTCTTGCTCAAGGGCCTCCCAAGGCATTTTCAAACACCACAATACCAGCCAGGCCGCTTCGTCAAAGGCGTTGGTGGTGCCGTGCCCAAAGGAAACGCCCGCATCAAAGAGGCGAGCGCTTTGCGCATGAATCAGATCAATCAGTTTCATTCAGGGTAAATATCCAGGGTAATTTCGGTGAAGCTGGCCCCTTCATGGTCAAAGTCGTCTGGGGAATCCTGAATTTTAGAGATCGGCTCAGACTCATTTTGCAGCCGCCACAGCAGGTTGGTCGGGGAGTCAGCGTAGGCCAGAGCCTCTTCACGGGTGATTTTCTTTTCCTGAACCATGCGTGAAAGGTTTGATTCAAAGGTTTGGGAGCCTTCGGCCAGAGATTTTTCCATGGCCTCTTTGACACCTCCAAAATCTCCTTGCTCAATGTAGTCTGCCACCAGTTTGGTATTGAGCATGACTTCGACCGCAGGAATACGGCTGCCAGTGTGAGTTCGGACCAATCGTTGCGAAACAATGGCACGCAAACCAGCGGCCAAATCAGCCAGCAAGGAAGGGCGAGCTTCGGGGGTATAGAAAGAAAGAATCCGACCCAGCGCATGATAGCTGTTGTTGGCGTGCAGCGTAGAAAGCACCAAGTGGCCAGAGAGTGCATAAGAAATGGCCGCGGTCATGGTCTCACGATCACGAATTTCACCAATCAGGATGCAGTCTGGGGCCTGTCGCAGGGCATTTTTCAGGGCGATTTGAAGAGACTGGGTATCTCGCCCTACTTCCCGCTGGTTCACAATAGAGCGCTTATTGTAAAACAGGAATTCAATAGGATCTTCAATGGTGAGAATGTGTCCGTTGAGGTTTTGGTTGCGGTGCTCCAGCATCGCTGCCAGGGTCGTGCTTTTACCTGTCCCCGTGGCGCCAGCCATCAGCACCAGCCCCCGTTTCTCCAAAACCACCGAGCCCAGCAAGGCAGGCACTTTCAGGCTTTCAAGTGTCGGAATATTCCAGGGAATGCGGCGAAACACCGCAGCCACCGAGCCCCGCTGTTTGAAGCCACTGAGACGAAAGCTGCCTACTCCTGCCAACCCTATGGCCACATTCAGTTCACCGGTATCGTCCAGTTCTTCAAGCTGAGTCGGCGAAAGAACTTCTGCCAAAAGCTGGCGCGGCTGGTCTGCTGTGAGCGCCTGCTCATTGACCTGTAAAATTTGGCCGTTGATGCGAATCAAGACGGGCGTATTGGCCGACAAGTAAACATCAGAGGCGTTTTTGTCTGCCATCAGCTGAAGCACACGCTCCATGTTGCCAAATTGCATGAATCACCTTTGCCAGCTTTCTGGGAATACTGTGAATCATGCGGGTGGACTTGCCTGTACAAAGCATGGATATGACAAGAAAATGAGGATTAAATATCAGTTTCGCAGCAAATCATTGATACTTGTCTTGGCGCGGGTTTGTGCATCAACCCGCTTGACAATGACGGCGCAATACAGGCTATGTGAGTTGTCGCTGCCAGGCAGGCTGCCGCTGACAACAACCGAGCCAGCCGGCACACGACCATACATAATTTCCCCGCTGGCGCGGTCATAGATTTTGGTGCTCTGGCCGATAAACACCCCCATTGAAATGACCGAGTTTTCTTCGACAATCACACCCTCGACAATTTCAGAGCGAGCGCCAATAAAGCAATTATTTTCGATGATGGTGGGGTTGGCCTGCATGGGCTCCAGCACCCCACCGATGCCCACACCGCCCGAAAGATGCACGTTTTTGCCAATTTGGGCGCACGAGCCTACGGCCGCCCAAGTATCAACCATGCTGCCTTCATCAACATAGGCGCCAATGTTCACATAACTGGGCATGAGCACCACATTTTTAGCGATGAAGCTGCCACGACGGGCAACGGCGGGCGGCACAACACGAACGCCGCTGGCACGCATTTCGTCGTCACTGAGGTGGGCAAACTTGGTGGGAACCTTGTCAAAGAAGGCCAAGTCACCGGCGCGCATCAAGACATTGTCAGACAAACGGAAGCTCAGCAGCACCGCCTTCTTGATCCATTGATTGACCACCCACTCGCCTACGTCCCTGCGTTCAGCCACACGGATACGCCCGGTGTTGAGGTCATTGAGGACGTGTTCAATGGCCTCGCGCAACTCAGCGTCAGAGGGGTTGAGATGGGCCCGGTTTTCCCAAGCGATTTCGATGACAGATTGAAGATGTGGGGTCATGGTGAGATGAAATAGTTTGAAATATCGCGTAAGCGCTTGGATTCAGTGTGTACGCGCGGCAGGCTGTGGCAGCAAGCGATCAATGGCTGTTTTGAGTTTGAATGGCTGAAGATGCGCTGAGCCCACGCACAAACGCACGGATGCGTTCAGCCGCCTCCAGGCAGGCATGGGGTTCTGCGACCAAAGCCAGGCGAATGCGACCCGAACCCGGGTTGATGCCGTGAGCTTCGCGGGCCAGCAGGCTGCCCGGCAACACAGTGACATTGTATTGAGCTAGCAGTTGTTGGGCAAAACGGATATCGTCCATGCCCGGGGCAATGTGGGAAACACCCGCCCACAGATAGAAGCCTGCATCAGGGAGCGTGACATCCAGCACCTCGGCCAACAAGGGGGTGACTTGCTCAAACTTGCGTTTGTACTGGGCACGGTTTTCTGTGACGTGGATTTCATCGTTCCAGGCAACAATGCTGGCCTGTTGCACCACCGGGCTCATGGCGCAGCCATGATAGGTGCGATAGAGCAAGAATTGCGCCAATACATCAGCGTCTCCGGCCACAAAGCCGGATCGCAAGCCGGGCACATTCGACCGCTTCGACAGGCTGGTCAACACCACCAGGTTTTTGAAGTTGCTGCGGCCTAGGGCCTGCGCTGCTTGCAGGGCGCCCAAGGGGGGCTGATCGCGAAAGTAGATTTCAGAATAACACTCATCAGAGGCCACCACGAAGTGATATTGGTCGCTGAGTTCGAAGAGGTGCTGCCAATCTTCAAGTGACATGACTGCACCGGTTGGGTTGCCCGGCGAGCATACAAACAATAATTGGGTGCGGGCCCAGACCGCTTGCGGCACTTGATCCCAACGTGGGGCAAAATTGCGTGCCGGATCACTGTTGGCAAACGCTGTTTGAGCACCCGCCAGCAAAGCTGCACCTTCATAAATTTGATAAAACGGGTTGGGGCAGACCACGGTGGCATTGGCCCTGTGCAGGCCTTGCACATCAATGACGGCTTGTGCCAGTGAAAACAAAGCCTCGCGGGAGCCATTCACTGGAAGAACCTGCGTGGCAGGGTTCAGTTCAACTTGATAACGACGTTGAACCCAGTCGGTAAAAGCCTGACGCAGGGCCGGTTCGCCGGCGGTGCCTGGGTAGATGGCCAGGCCGCTTGAGTGGAGGCTCAGTGCTTGCTGGATAAAGGCCGGAGTGGGGTGCCTGGGTTCACCAATGCCCAGGCTGATGGGAGTCAAATGAGGGTTGACGGTGATGCCTTGGGTGAGGGCACGCCAGCGTTCGAAGGGGTAGGGGTGAAGCTTATTGAGCAGAGAGTTCATCAGTCACGCTGTTGATCAAAAAGTGATGCCTTGAGCCAGGCTGGAAGTGGAAGACTGTGGGCCGGGCAGTTGAATCAGGGGGAGGGGGGTCCAGCCTTTTTGGCGATGCTCCACAATAACGTGGGTATGAATTCCACCGCGGACATACCAGCGTGCCGTGATGCGCAGGAAGCGGGGCTGTGCGGCTTTGACCAAGTCGTCCAGGATGGTGTTGGTGACCTTTTCATGGAATGCCCCTTCATTGCGGTAGCTCCAGAAGTACATTTTGAGGCTTTTGAGTTCAATGCAGTGCTTATCTGCGATCATCTCAAGGGTAAAGTGAGCAAAATCGGGTTGCCCCGTTAAGGGGCAGTGACAAGTAAACTCGGGTACTTGAAACTGAATAAGGTAGTCCCGCTCGGGGGCAGGGTTGGGAAATACATGCAATTCTTTGCTTGGCGAGCTGGGCGGGGTGTCGGGTGCTCTACGCTGCGCAGGCCGGCTTGAGCGGGAAGAAGAGGATTTTGAGACAGATTGGGCCATGTTTGGGGAAGCAAAAAAGACCGTGTACAAAAGGTGCGCGGTTGATCAAACCAGGTTCGCAGGGCACCCGGGGTCGAGTGCAATCTACGCATCAAGACAAAGCGCCAATGGTATCATCGAAGGCTTTTCATATTGACCTTTTAAAGGCTTTTTCATCTAAAAATCAATTACTTATAAGCAATCTTTGTCCATTGACCCATTGTGTCAAATTAACGGCTGCAAGCCTCGTGGCCTGTCTATGCAGGGGCCCCAGTCGAACCCGTATTTTTTCTGTGAAGTGTTCACTGCTTTGAGCCTATGCGCCTGAACTCCATCAAGCTGTCGGGTTTTAAGTCTTTCGCTGAGCCCACTCATTTTCAACTGCCAGGTCAATTGGTTGGTGTGGTCGGGCCCAATGGCTGCGGAAAGTCCAACATCATGGATGCCGTGCGCTGGGTGCTGGGGGAAAGCAAAGCCAGTGAGCTGCGTGGCGAATCCATGCAAGATGTTATTTTCAATGGTTCTGGCGAGAGAAAACCCGCCAGTCGTGCGAGCGTTGAACTCGTTTTTGGCAACGAAGATGCCCGCGCCGGAGGTCCGTGGAACCGTTTCACAGAAATTGCGGTCAAGCGGGTGCTCACCCGCGATGGCACCAGCAGTTATTACATCAATAATCAGCCTGTGCGTCGGCGTGATGTGCAAGACGTTTTCCTGGGCACGGGCTTGGGCCCGCGAGCCTATGCCATTATTGGGCAGGGCACCATCAGCCGCATCATTGAAAGCCGGCCTGAAGAGTTGCGTTTGTTCCTTGAAGAGGCAGCTGGAGTATCCAAATACAAAGAGCGGCGGCGCGAAACCGAAAATCGACTAAAAGACACCCGCGAAAACCTGACCCGTGTGGAAGACATTTTGCGCGAACTCCATGGCCATCTTGATCGTCTGGAGCAGCAAGCGCAAGTGGCGAGCCAATATCGCAGCTTGCAGCAGCAAGGCACTCTCAAGTTGCATCAGTTGTGGTTTCTCAAATACCGCGACGCCACTCAAGAGCAGGCTCGCATTGATGCTGAAGTTCGCGAGGCGATCCTTCAGATTGAATCGCGTACGGCCGATCTGCGGCAGGGTGAAGCCGAGTTGGAAACTTTACGCCAAACTCATTATGTGGCTGGCGATGCCTTGCACTCTGCGCAAGGTGCCATGGCCGAGGCGGCTCTGGAAGTCAGTCGCCTGGAAGAGCGCATTCGCTACATGAGCCAAGGCCGCGAAAGGCTTACCCAGCGTCTGGCAGAGGTTCATGCACAAATCGCCGATTGGCTTCAGCGTCAGACGCACGCCAGTGAGGAGCTTAAGGCTTTGATGGCACAGCTTGATGCAGCCAGTGAAAACTCTGCGTTGCTGCAATTTCAGCTTGAAGAGCAATCTGATCGTCTTCCGGGGCTTGAGGAGGCTTTGCGTCAGGGCCAAGGCCGAGCCAGTGAGCAACGGGTTTTGGTGACTCAAGTGCAGCAACAAATTCAGCTGCTCGCAGTAGAAGGGCGCAGCATAAAGGAGCAGATCCGCCAGCTTGGCGCTCGCCGTGATCGCCTTCAGGCCGAGCAGCAGCAGCTGGCTGACCCTGATGCCTCACGCTTGTCGGAATTGCGGCGGCAATGGGCTTTGGCTCAAGAATCGTACAGTCTGAGCGAAGCCTGCCTGCATGAACTGACTGAACAATTGCCCGGCCTTGATGAATCGCGTCGTCAACAGCAAGAGGTGGTGAACGCTGAAATGACCAAGCAGGCCGAATTAAGTGCTCGCCTGGAAGCCTTGCGGGCACTCCAAGACAAGCTTCAAACCGAAGGGCGCCTCAAGCCTTGGCTGGCGCAACAGGGTTTGGAAGGGCTTGCGGGCCTATGGATGCGCTTAAACATCGAACCGGGTTGGGAAGCTGCCTTGGAATCGGTGCTGCGTGAACGGCTTGGGGCTCTTGAAGTGAGTCGGTTGGAGTCCGTGGAAGCTTTTGCCCTGAATGCTCCGCCCTCTAAATTGACTTTTTATACCTCCGAGGTGCGGCAGGGGGCATGCCCTATTGTATCCCATGGCCTGACAGCTCTGATCGACTGGCTGCGCTTGGGTGATGCAGGCCTTAGGTCGGTGCTGGCAGACTGGCTGGCGGGTGTTTACACCTGCCTTGAGTTGTCTGGGGCGCTGGCAGCCCGCAGCAAGCTGACCTCAGGCGAGATCATTGTGACTCCAGAAGGGCATCTTGTCAGTAGGGGGTCAGTCACCTTTTATGCCCCTGATTCCGAGCAGGCAGGTTTGTTGGCCCGGGCTCAGGACATCGAACATCTTCAGCGCCAACAACGTGCTCAAAACTTGATGACCGAAGAATCGCGTAGCGTGTTGGTTCGCTTTGAAGCAGCTTACACCGAAGCCTCCAGCCGATTGGCAGCTTTGCGCCGTCAAGTTTCCGAGCAACAGGCGCAAATGCACCATCTGAAGCTTGAGGTCTTGAGTTTGTCTCAGCATCTTGAGCAAACCAAGCAGCGTCGCAGTCAGTTGGATGAAGAACTCACTGAAATTGATGCTCAGCTTGAAGCCTTGGCCGAGCGCTGCGCCACGGGTGAGGCTCGTTTTGAGGTGCTCGATATCGATCTGGCAAATAGCCAAGAGCGGTATGCCCAACTCGAAGATGAAGTGATTCAAGCTGAGCGTCATTTGGCTCAATTTCGTGAGCAATTGCGTTCCTTGGAACGCCAAACGCAAGAGGCTGAATTTGCGTGCCGCTCCTTGCAGGCTCGAGGCGCAGAGCTGCAGCGCACCATCGACATTGCGGGCCAGCAAATTGGCGCGCACCGGCAGTCTTTGGTTCAGGTTGAACAAGAGCTTCTTGGCCTGACAGATTCAGTCGATCAAAACCGTCTTGATGAAGCCCTGGCTTACCGCCTGAACCGCGAGGCCGATTTAAGCGCCAAACGCAGCGAATACGATGACTTGAGTCTGCGCATGCGTAAGGCAGAAGAGCGCCGTATGGCTTACGAGCAAAGCCTGCAACCCCTCCGTAATCGTCTGACCCAGCTGCAACTCGAAGCCCAGGCTGTGCAGCTGGGGGGCGCTCAGTACCAAGAACAGCTCGCTACAGCACAAATCGACCTTGACGCCTTGGCCCAAACCATTGAGGCAGAGCATGTTCGTTTGCATGGCCTGCAAAGTGAAATTGACCGCATCCATCGCGAGGTCAACGCCTTGGGGGCTGTGAACCTGGCTGCCCTTGACGAGCTGACTTCAGTACGTGAGCGCAAGCAATTCCTGGACTCTCAAAATGCCGATTTGCTCAATGCCATCCAGACCCTGGAAGATGCCATCCGGAAAATTGACCTTGAAACCCGAGAACTTTTAAGCAGCACATTCCATCAGGTCAATACCCACTTTGGCCATTTATTTCCGAGCCTGTTTGGGGGAGGGAACGCCAGGTTGGTCATGACCGGAGCGGAAATTCTCGATGCCGGTGTTCAGGTGATGGCGCAGCCACCGGGCAAGAAAAACAGCACCATCCACCTGCTTTCCGGGGGCGAGAAAGCGCTCACGGCGATTGCGCTGGTATTTGCCATTTTTCAGCTCAACCCGGCGCCTTTTTGTTTGCTCGACGAAGTCGATGCGCCCCTGGATGATGCCAATACCGATCGTTACGCCCGTTTGGTCAAAAAGATGTCTGGCGAAACCCAGTTTTTGTTTATCAGCCACAACAAAATTGCTATGGAAATGGCCGAGCAACTCGTGGGTGTGACCATGCAAGAGCAGGGTGTCTCGCGTATTGTGGCGGTTGACATGCAAGCGGCCGTGCGAATGGCGGAGGCGGCATGATGAATTATTTTTTTATGAATGGCACAAAAACCTTGGGCCTCCTTATCAAACCAGGTTTTGTCTTTCAAGACATGAGTAAAAGCCACGCAACCCAGACTACCGGGAGTCTCCCATGATTTTAAGTGATTTGACCCTGTACTTGATAGCCTTGGGGGGGGTGTTCATTGCAGGCCTGAGTATTCACAGTATTTGGCAAGCACGCAAGACAGCACCCCGCCAATCAAGTCTTTGCCCTGTTTTACACCGTGAACCAGTTTTTCACAGTCCCGGAGTTTCAGCTCCTGTCCCAGTCAATTCTGCACCTGTTGCCCCGGTACAGCACACACCCCACACAGAAAAAACCTTGATGGCGCAGGATGCTCCAACAAACATTGATTCATTCCCGGATGAAAAACTCTCCTTTCAAGCCCAGACTCAACCTTTTTGCGAGGCGTCCGGTTTGCATTTGGAGCAGCACCCTGTTGAGTCGGCCGTCGTTCATCCTGATGCAATTGCTGCAACGCAGCAATTGCAGCTCGCTGGCCTCAAAACGCCGCATTTCATCCCCCAAATTGATGCCTTGATTGATGCGATTGTTCCTATCCACCTGGAGAGCCCGATCACGGGGGAAGTTCTGCAAAACCACATGCCTTCATCAAGACACGCAGGAACCAAGCCATTTTTTATCGAAGCCCTGAACGAGCGCACCCGTGATTGGGAATACCCGCTGGCGGGGCAGTGTTATACCGAGTTGCAAGGCGCCATTCAACTGGCCAACCGCCACGGAGCACTGAACGAACTTGAATATTCTGAGTTTGTACAAAAGATGGAGGCACTGTCTTTGTTTTTGGGGGGCACGGCTGACTTTCCCGATATGCTCGATGTGGTGGCGTGTGCCCGTGAACTCGATGATTTCGCCAGCCAGCATGATGCTCAATTGACAGTACACCTGCGAGCACGCAACACGGCCTGGAGCTTGGGCTACGTTCAGCAATGTGCAGCTCATTGCGGCTTCATTGACGACGTGACTGGCCGCATGGTCCTGGCCTCCAGCCAAGCAGGTGCCCCCCCGGTATTGACGATCCAGTTTGACGCTCAGGCGGCCACAGCAGAAGACCCCAATCAGGCTGCACTCAGAATCGTGACAATTTACTTTGATGTGCCACAAACCGAGCCTTTGGCGCAACCCTTCGAACAATGGTATCAATGTGCGCGTACATTGGCCGAAACCATGGATGCGACTCTGGTCGATGACTATGGCAGGGGCCTTCATGATGAGGGTTTGGCCTCCATTCAGAAGGAACTTCAGCGGCTCTATGCCGCTCTCGAAGAACACGGTGTTCCTGCAGGCAGTATGGCGGCTCGACGCCTGTTCAGTTAACCTCTTTGTCATCTTCATTTTATTGGTTTTCACATTCCCAGATGCGATCTTCCGATCCTGCCCAGCGCGCGGCGGAGCTTCGTTCCACCTTGAACGAGCATGCCTACCGTTACTATGTTCTTGATGAGCCTCAAATTCCTGACGCCGAATATGATCGGCTGTTTCAGGAATTACAGAACCTTGAGGCGACCCATCCACAACTGTCCACGCCCGATTCACCCACCCAACGTATATTGGGCAAAGTTCTTGAGGGCTTTGCTCCGGTCGTGCATGCTGTGCCTATGCGATCAATTCGCACTGAAACCGATACTGAGGCCCGCGGTGCCTTGGCCTTCGATGCGCGTATTCGACGCGAACTGGGGCTGGTATCGCAAGATCCTCCATTGCAATACACCGCCGAGCTGAAGTTCGATGGCTTGGCCGTCAACCTTCGCTATGAGCATGGTGTACTGGTTCAGGCAGCCACCCGGGGCGATGGGCAAACCGGTGAAGACGTCACCCAAAACATTCGCACCATTGGCCAAATTCCTCTGCGACTGCGAGGGCCGCAAGCTCAGGCGGCTGATGTGATTGAAGTGCGCGGCGAGGTTTACATGCGCCGCGACAATTTCGAGATCCTCAATGAGTTTCAACGGCGACACTCTGAAAAAACTTTCGTCAACCCACGCAATGCGGCTGCTGGCGCAGTCAGGCAATTCGATCCTTCAATTGCTGCGCAACGTCCTTTAAGTTTTTTTGCTTATGGGGTCGGAAACATCCAAGGCTGGATCATGCCCGACACCCACAGCAGTTTGCTGGATGCTTTACAAGAGATGGGCCTGCCGGTTTGTGATCAGCGCATCATTTCTCAAGGCCCTCAGGGGTTATGGGCTTTCTATGAAGACATTAGAGCCCGCCGTGATACCTTGCCATTTGATATCGACGGCGTGGTGTATAAGGTCAATTCAAGGCAGTTGCAGCAAGATCTGGGTTTTGTGTCACGCGAGCCTCGTTGGGCTGTGGCCCATAAATACCCGGCCCAGGAAATGGTCACCCGATTGCTGGGCATTGACATTCAAGTGGGCCGAACGGGCAAACTGACACCGGTTGCCAAGCTCGCCCCCATTTTTGTTGGCGGCACCACAGTGAGTCACGCCACCTTGCACAATGAAGACGAAATTCGCCGTAAAGATTTTCGTGTGGGTGATGAAGTTATCGTGCGACGTGCGGGCGATGTCATTCCGGAAGTTGTAGCGCGTATTCCCGGGCCAGGCCAAGAACTCGGTCAGCGGGGGCCTGAATTCAGTCTTCACAAACAACTGGCCGGACAATGCCCAGCTTGCGGCAGCACCATCGTACGTGAAGAAAATGAAGCCGACTGGCGCTGCAGCGGCGGCTTGTTTTGCCCGGCTCAGCGCAAGCAGGCCATTTTGCACTTTGCCGGGCGTCGCGCCATGAATATCGAGGGCCTCGGAGCCAAGCTCGTCGATCAGTTGGTCGGAGACGGTGATTCTCACAGCCTGATTCGTACCTTGGCTGACCTCTATTATTTACAGTCAGGGACGCTGGCAGCCCTGAATCGTATGGGCCAGCAAAGTGCTGACAATCTGATCAGGGCCTTGGAACGTAGCAAGCATACTACTTTGTCACGTTTTCTGTTCAGCCTGGGTATCCGGCATGTCGGCGAGACCACAGCCAAAGATTTGGCCCACCATTTTGGCTCACTCAACCGACTCATGCACGCCCACCTTGAACCATTGTTGGCAGTCAAGGATGTCGGGCCGGTGGTGGCGCAAAGCATTCACACCTTCTTTGACGAAGCGCACAACCGTGAAGTGATCCATCAACTCCGTGCTGCCGGCATTCAGTGGGAAGAAACCGAGGGCAAGATAAGTCCCAATAAGCCGCAGCCTTTGGCTGGCACTACCTGGGTGCTCACGGGCACCCTGCCAAGCCTGAGCCGTGAGCAGGCCAAAGAAATGGTGGAAGAGGCGGGTGGCAAAGTGAGTGCCTCGGTGTCCAGAAAAACCAGTTTTGTCCTGGCTGGCATGGAGGCTGGCAGCAAGCTCGACAGAGCCCGTGATCTGGGCATCACCATCCTGGATGAATCTGGCTTCATTCAGCGTTTGGCAGGCCATCAAGCAGCCTCCTGATCTACAGGCTTGTCTCTCCCTCTGTGACAGGGGCGGCTGGTGGCTCAGATTGTTTGTGATCAATAAGATCATTCAGCCTTGCTCACTTGCACTTTTCCTGAGTCACCTCGGCCTTATTAAACTCAAAGAGGAACAAGCTATAATCAAAAAGCTTTGCAAACCCAGGCTTCCCACCCTGAAATCCAGTGGGCCCTGAGGTATGAAAAGCAAATCGCAGGCCGGGGCACTCAAAGGTGCTGCTTTATTCTTCGCGCCATTCGGTCGCATACATCAAAGCGGTTTCAGTTCCGGTTTCAGAAACAACCTTCGGAGATTACCAATCATGTCCGTCACCATGCGCGAAATGCTCGAAGCGGGTGTCCATTTTGGGCACCAAACCCGCTTCTGGGATCCTAAAATGGCCCCCTACATTTTCGGTCATCGCAATAAAATTCATATCATCAACCTCGAAAAAACGCTCCCGCTATTTAATGAGGCCATGAAATTTGTACGTCAGATTGCTGCCCGCCGTGGAACCATCCTGATGGTTGGCACCAAGCGTCAAGCCCGTGAGGTAACTGCCCAAGAGGCCTTGCGCGCAGGTATGCCCTATGTCGACCAGCGTTGGTTGGGTGGCATGTTGACCAACTTCAAAACCGTCAAAGGCTCTCTCAAGCGACTGAAAGACATGCAAGCCCAAGCTGAATCTGGCACCGAGATTCGCATCAAAAAAGAAGCCCTATTGTTTCAGCGTGAACTCGACAAACTCGAAAAAGACATCGGAGGCATCCAGCACATGAATGCCTTGCCTGATGCCTTGTTCGTGATTGATGTGGGTTATCACAAAATTGCAGTCGCCGAAGCCAAAAAATTGGGTATCCCCATCATTGGCGTGGTGGACTCAAACCACTCGCCTGTGGGTATTGATTACATCATTCCTGGCAACGATGATTCTTCAAAAGCAGTCGCTCTCTACGCCCGCGTGGTGGCCGATGCCGTTCTCGAAGGTAAAGCCAACGCCACCAATGATCTGGTTCAAGCCGTTTCCACCGAAGGCGACAAGGGCGACGAATTTGTCGAGGTTAGCGAAAGCGCTGCCTGATCGTCCTCTTTCCCATTGCATCGCAGTGGGCTCAAAAAGGGGCTTCGACAGCCCCTTTTTTTCAATCACAAATACTGACCGGTCCATCTCAAGGCTGGACACATCTTAACGGAGAAAATTCAATGCCTGCTATTACCGCCAGCCTGGTTGCTGAATTGCGCGCCAAAACCGATGCTCCCATGATGGAATGCAAAAAAGCCCTGACCGAAGCCGATGGCGACATGTCCAAGGCTGAAGAATTGCTTCGTATCAAACTGGGAACCAAGGCCGCCAAGGCGGGCTCACGTATCGCCGCAGAAGGTGTGGTGGTTGCCTGCCTCAGTGGCTCCACGGGGGCCTTGGTAGAAGTCAATTGCGAAACCGACTTTGTATCAAAAAACGAATCTTTCCTCGCTTTCACCAAGGCTTGCGCCGAATTGGTGGTCAAGCATCATCCTGCTGATCTTGCGGCCCTGTCCGGTGCTGCTTACGCCCAAGATGGCTTTGGCCCAACTCTCGAAGATGTTCGTCAGGGCTTGGTTGGTAAAATTGGTGAAAACATGTCCATTCGCCGCTTTAAGCGTTATGCCGGTGGTGGTCAGTTGGCCAGCTACCTGCACAATGGCCGCATTGGTGTCATTGTTGAGTTTGAAGGTCAGGAAGCTGCAGCTCGCGATGTCGCGATGCACATCGCAGCCATGAAGCCAGTCGCTTTGTCAATTGCCGATGTCCCGGCTGAGTTGATCCAAAAAGAGCGCTCTGTGGCTCAAGCCAAGGCCGCAGAGTCTGGCAAGTCTGCTGATATTGCGGCCAAAATGGTTGAAGGTTCTGTGCAAAAGTATCTTAAGGAAGTCAGCCTGTTCAATCAGGCCTTCGTGAAGAATGACAAACAAACGGTTGAGCAAATGCTCAAGGCGGCTAACACGTTCATCAAGGGCTTCACGATGTTTGTGGTGGGCGAAGGCATTGAAAAAAAGGTCGATGATTTCGCTGCAGAGGTGGCTGCTCAGGTTGCTGCAGCCAAAACGGCCTGATGCCATTGCCAGGGGATTGTGCTTGTTCAATACTTTTCCTCTCACTTTGTCCTATTTTTTAAATCACCCTATCTTGTCAAGGATCTCCCATGCCTGTTTACAAGCGAATCCTGCTGAAACTTTCGGGTGAGGCCTTGATGGGCGACGACGCCTATGGCATCAATCGATCCACAATTGTTCGAATGGTTCGACAAGTCCAGGATGTCACCCAGATGGGTTGCGAAGTTGCCGTTGTGATTGGTGGGGGCAATATTTTTCGGGGTGTGGCAGGGGGTGCAGTCGGAATGGATCGTGCCACGGCTGACTATATGGGCATGTTGGCCACCGTCATGAACTCCCTGGCCTTGGCTGATACCATGCGCCAAGAAGGCATGACTGCGCGTGTCATGTCGGCGATTGGTATCGAACAAGTGGTTGAACCCTACGTCAGGCCAAAAGCTTTGCAGTACCTCGAAGAAGGCAAGATCGTGATCTTCGCTGCTGGTACTGGCAATCCATTCTTTACAACCGATACCGCTGCGGCTCTGCGTGGTGCAGAAATAGGAGCCGAGGTGGTGCTCAAAGCCACCAAGGTCGATGGTGTTTACAGTGCTGACCCCCAAAAAAATCCTGGCGCCCGTCGTTACTCCAAGATTACCTTCGATGAGGCCATTTCTCAAAACCTTCAAGTGATGGATGCCACCGCCTTTGCACTGTGTCGTGATCAAAAACTGCCCATTAAAGTATTCAGTATTTTCAAGCCTGGTGCGCTCAAGAGGGTGGTGCAAGGTGAAGATGAAGGAACTTTGGTCCACGTTTGAAATTGTTCATTTCGGGAGCACAATCACATGAGCATTGCCGACATCAAAAAAAATGCGGAGCAAAAGATGGCCCGATCCATTGATTCGCTCAAAAGCAATCTGCAAAAAATTCGCACTGGCCGCGCCCATCCAGGTATCCTTGATCAGGTCAGTGTTGAATATTATGGCTCTCTGGTGCCAATCAGTCAGGTAGCGAATGTCAGTCTGCTAGACGCCCGAACGATCAGTGTTCAGCCTTGGGAAAAAGGGCTGGGTTCCAAAATTGAGAAAGCCATTCGTGAAAGTGATTTGGGCTTGAACCCCGCAGCCCAAGGTGATTTGCTCCGGGTGCCTATGCCACCCCTGACGGAAGAGCGCCGCAAGGATCTGACCAAGGTCGCCCGCAATGAAGGTGAGGAAGCCAAGGTTGCCGTTCGCAACCTGCGTCGCGATGCCAATGAGCAAGCCAAAAAGCTACTTAAAGACAAAGAAATCTCTGAAGACGACGAGCGTCGTTCCCTTGATGAGGTGCAAAAGCTGACTGACCGTCATATCGCTGAAATTGATCGCCTTATCGCGGCCAAGGAAGCTGATATTCTGGCAGTTTGAGTTTTTTCCTTGGCCCCTCTGATTATTGACGTGACCACTACCTCTGCGGTTCCCCGCCATGTTGCCATCGTGATGGATGGCAATGGTCGTTGGGCCAGAAAACGCATGATGCCTCGTCTTTGGGGCCACAAAAAGGGGGTCGATGCGCTTGTAAAGACAATTCTTATTTGTGTTGATCGGGGTATTGAGCACCTGACCGTATTCGCATTTTCATCCGAAAATTGGCGTCGACCTCCCGAGGAAGTTTCCGGCTTGATGAAGTTGATTCCGATGGCCATGTCCATGTATCTCCACAAGCTCGCCAAATTAGGGGTCCGGATTCGTGTCATCGGTGATCGTCAAGGGGTGGCTCCAAAATTGATTGAAGCCTGGGATCGCGCTGAAACCCTGACCCACGATAATCAGCGCTTGACTCTCAATATTGCCTTTAACTATGGTGGGCGCTGGGATCTACTTCAAGCGTGCCAGCGTGCGATGGCTTCCGGGCTCTCTCCTGAGCAACTGGATGAAGCCGCGCTTGGGGGGTTTATGTGCCTGAGTGATGCTCCTGCTTTGGATTTATTCATCCGTACCGGGGGTGAAATGCGCATCAGTAATTTTCTTCTGTGGCAGGCCGCTTATGCCGAGCTTTATTTTACCCCTTGCCTCTGGCCTGATTTCGATGAGGCTGAAATGGATTCTGCCTTGGCTGATTTCGCGCGCCGGGAGCGGCGCTTTGGGGGCATCAAATCTTCACCGATACCTCTTGAATCTGGAGTCTCATGATGCTCAGGCAGCGTGTCATCACAGCCCTGATGTTACTCGCTGTGTTTCTTCCAGCCTTGTTTGCTGAAGCTGATGGCCCTTTCAGGGGGCTTACTTTGGCCCTGGTTGGTGCGGCTGCTTGGGAGTGGGGCCTCCTCAATGGAGCTTCTCCGAGGGGGGCTGTCCTCTGTGGATCTTTGTTGGTGGCTTTTGGCGGAGGGGCCTGGTTCATGGGCATTCCTCTCTATGCGCCTTCCTGGGTTTGGTGGGCTTTCAGTGCCGTATGGCTTTTGGGCGGGGCCTGGGCCCTCAAAGCAGGTGTGCCTGCTTGGTCAGGTATTCGCCGCGGTGCCCGTATTTCAATGGGCCTGATCGTCTTGGCAAGCACTTGGTGGGCCATCAGTATGGCGAAAATGCAAGGGGCCCTGTTCTTGTTGTCTGTTTTTGTATTGGTTTGGATTGCTGATGTGGCTGCATACGCCGGTGGCCGAATCTTTGGTCGGCGCAAGCTTGCTGTCACGATCAGCCCCGGAAAGAGCTGGGAAGGTGTTTATTGCGGTGTGGCCGCAGTGACTGTAATGGCCTTGGTTTGGGCATGGCTTGAGCCTGCCAAGGCGCCTGTTCACAGCCTTTATTTTCATATTTTTGATCGGTTTGGCCCTGCTGTATTGGTATGTGCAGCCTTTTATTTGGCCATTCTCAGCATCATGGGTGACTTGCTTGAGTCTTTGGTGAAGCGAGCGGCGGGTATGAAAGACAGCAGCCAACTTTTGCCAGGCCACGGTGGTGTTCTCGACCGTATTGATGCCTTACTCCCTGTGTTTCCAGCAGCGCTTGCTTTGGCTTCGCTTTGAAAGAAATGCCAGTTACCTCTTAGGGCCTGTTCACACTAAAGATGCCAGATGCGTTGTTCTTCAAAAGGCCTTGAGCAAGGCGCAAAACGAAGCCGGGGCAGGCCCCCGGCGAGGCTTTGCAACGCCGCGCGGCGCGCCTTGCCCTGCGCCCCAATGACCGCGTTCGCACTGGCATCTTTAATGTTAACAGGCCCTGGTTTCAAGAAGAGAATTGCATGATGCGTCAAAAGGTTTGTATTTTGGGCTCCACAGGCTCTATTGGTACCAGCACACTTGACGTCCTGGCCCGCCATCCGGATCGGTACGAAGTGTTTGCACTCTCAGCGCACTCCAAAGTGGCTGATCTGGCAGCGCAATGTGCACTTCACCGACCTCACTTCGCCGCGATGAGTCATGCAATACAGGCCAAGGAATTGCGCCAGGCGCTGCGATCTTTAGGGCTAGACACCGAAGTTTTGGAGGGTGAGCAGGCTCTGACGGCTCTGTCTTCTCATCCTGATGTGGATATCGTCATGGCCGCGATTGTCGGGGCCGCGGGCTTGGCACCTTGCCTGGCCGCTGCGCGCACTGGAAAACGTTTGTTGCTGGCCAACAAGGAGGCACTCGTCGTGGGGGGAGCTTTCTTCATGGACGCGGTGCGCCAGGGAGGGGCAACTCTGTTGCCCATTGACAGTGAGCATTCTGCCATTTTTCAGTGTCTGCCCGAAAACCGCCAAACTTGGGCTCAACGTATTCAGAAAATTATTTTGACAGCCTCTGGAGGGCCATTCCGTGAGACTCCCTTAGGTGAATTATCCAGAGTCACACCGGCTCAGGCTTGTTCTCATCCCAACTGGGTCATGGGGCGGAAAATCTCGGTAGATTCTGCCACCATGATGAACAAGGCGCTTGAGGTGATTGAAGCACACTGGCTGTTTGATCTTCCAGCGGAACAAATTCAGGTAGTGATTCACCCTCAAAGCATTATCCATTCCATGGTGGTTTGCCGTGATCATTCTGTGTTGGCCCAATTAGGCACCCCTGATATGCGTGTGCCCATTGCGTATGGTCTGTCTTTTCCTGATCGTATGGCCTCAGGAGGAGATCTCCTTGATTTCACCTCGCTGTCGGCACTGACTTTCGTCACCCCTGATACCGTGCGCTACCCGAGCTTGCCAATGGCCTGGCATACACTAAAAGGGCCCCCAGGCAGCACGGCAGTCTTGAATGCTGCCAATGAAGCAGCGGTAGCGGCCTTTTTGGAGGGATCCATTCAATTTGACCAGATTCATACCGTCAATCATGAAGTTTTGAATGCTGTCGCCGTGGGTAGCCAAGACGCCAGTAGTCTTGAGCCTTTGCTGGATCTTGATCGTCGTTCGCGTGCCAAGGCCCAGGTTATCATTCGGAGGCTTCGGCAATGATTGAAATTTTATCTTTTTTATTCGCGCTGGGTGTGTTGGTCACAGTGCATGAATATGGACATTATCGGGTTGCCGTGGCTTGTGGCGTGAAGGTGCTTCAATTTTCTTTCGGGTTTGGCAAGGTACTGTGGCGTCGGCAAAAACCAGGAGGAACTGAATTTTTGATTTCTGCTCTTCCCTTGGGAGGCTATGTCCGTTTGCTTGATGAGCGGGAAATGCCCGTGCAACCCCAAGATCGTCACATGGCCCTGGGTTCCAAGCCTTTGTGGGCTCGTGCGCTGATTGTTGCCGCTGGGCCTGCCGCCAATTTCCTGCTCGCCATTGCGCTGTTTTCCGTGGTGCATTGGGTCGGCACTCAAGAACAAAAAGCGCTGTTGGGCACGCCTCCTGTCGGCAGTGTGGCTCACCGGGCGGGCGTTCATGCTGGTGACTGGGTTCGTGAGGCTTCTGTTGATGCTGACAACTGGACACCCGTCATGTCGATGGAATCTTTGCGTTGGCAACTAATGCAGGCTGCCTTGCAAGCTCAGCCTCTGCATCTCAGGGTTTCTGATGCGCGAGGCCTGGGCATGCGAACTTTGTTTCTGGATCTTTCTGGTTTTGATGAGCCAGAAAGGGGGGCCTCTTTGATGAATCAATTAGGCTTGCATGCTTGGCGCGATGCCTTGGTCTTTGCGGTTCTTCCTGCAGGCCCGGCGGCTGAGGCAGGCTTGCAGGCCGGTGATCGAATTCTTCGAGTCGGTGATGTTCCTGTTGTTGATGCTGCCCACCTTGAAGCCATGATTCGAGCCCATGGCGCCAATGCCGGGCCTATGGTTTGGCATGCTCTCCGAGGGCTGCAAAACCTCACGCTTCATGTAACTCCGGTGTTTGATCAGCAAGCCCAGTCAGCTCGTGTGCGGGTGCAGTTGGGGGGCGCTCCCGAGTTTGTCACGGTACGCTATGGTTTGATTGAAGGGCTCGCGCAGGCCATAGAAGATACTTGGGTCCAGTCAGCGATCACCCTGAAAATGTTGGCACGCATTCTCATCGGTGAGGCCTCGATCAAAAATATCTCTGGGGTTGTCTCGATAGCCGATCATGCGGGTCAGTCAGCCCGTATCGGATGGCTGGCTTATCTGGGTTTTTTGGCAGCCCTCAGTGTGGGTTTGGCTGTGCTGAATCTTCTGCCCTTGCCCATGCTGGATGGCGGTCACCTGATGTATTATCTTTTTGAGGCTTTGACCGGTCGGCCCCTGCCTGAGTTCTGGCTTGATCGCCTCCAACGCTTCGGCTTGGCCTTTCTGGTGCTGCTGATGTTGCTGGCCCTGTTCAATGATCTCAATCGTCTTTGGGGCCTCTCCTGAATTTCTTTTGTTTCCAACGGGCTTGGCCCTGATTTGTGCATGCTTTTTCAATCTAATGTCTGCCGCTGGCTTTTGGCATCCCTGGCTCTGGTCGGCACATGCTACTCTTCCCCGGTTTTGGCCATCGAACCTTTCAAGCTGAAAGATATTCGCATAGAGGGCCTTCAAAGAACAGATCCTGGCACGGTGTTTGCTTCATTGCCTTTTCGAATGGGTGACACTTATAACGATGAAAAAGGCGCAGCGGCTCTAAGAGCCTTGTTCTCAACCGGCTTGTTCCGCGATGTTCGCATCGAGATTGACAATGGTGTGGTGCTTGTGATCGTCGAGGAGCGTCCGGTCATCTCTGCCATTGATTTTGCAGGGCTTAAAGAATTCGAGCGTAGCATTCTCATGAAAGCCCTGAAAGACTATGGCATCAGTGAGGGCCAGCCATTCGATAAAGCCTTGGCTGACCGGGCTGAGCAAGAACTCAAGCGTCAATATCTTAACCGTAGCATGTATGCGGCGGAGGTGGTCACAACCGTGACTCCGCAAGATCGGAATCGCGTCAGCCTCGTTTTTACGATCAATGAGGGCGGGGTTTCCCGCATCAAAGACATTCGTTTTGTTGGCAATCAGGTTTTTTCCGAGCGTACCCTGAAGGGCCTGATGGATCTGAACGAAGGGGGCTGGATGAACTGGTACACAAAGGCCGATCGCTATTCGCGCACCAAACTTAATGCCGACATCGAAACCTTGCGTGCACATTACCTTGATCGCGGCTACCTTGACTTCAACATTGAGTCTACCCAGGTGGCCATTTCGCCTGACAAACAAAATGTGCTGATCACCATTCAGATCAAGGAAGGCCCGCCTTATACCGTCACTGCCGTCAAACTTGAAGGAGAATACTTGGGCAAAGAAGAAGAATTCAAAGCCTTGGTCACCATCAAGCCGGGTCAAGCTTACCGGGCAGAATCAGTGGCCGAAACCACCAAGGCGTTCACCGACCGTTTAGGATCTTTCGGCTATGCTTTTGCCCGGGTCGAGGCTCGCCCGGAAATTGACCGCTCCAGTGGCCAAGTGGTATTGCATTTGGTGTCTGATGTCCAACGTCGCGTCTATGTTCGTCGTATCAATGTGGTGGGCAATACCGTCACGCGAGACGAGATCATTCGTCGTGAATTTCGGCAATATGAGTCGTCTTGGTATGACGCCAGCAAAATCAGGCTCTCCAGGGATCGCGTGGACCGGCTCGGTTTTTTCAGTGAGGTAGCCATCGAAACTCAAGAAGTTCCTGGCACGACGGATCAAGTTGATCTCACCGTCAGGGTCACAGAAAAGCCCACCGGCAATCTTCAGTTGGGTCTGGGCTTTTCAACGGCCGACAAGATTGCCCTGACAGCGGCCATCCGCAAAGAAAATGTGTTTGGTTCAGGCAATTATCTCGGCATTGACCTCAACACCAGCCGTTCGCAAAGAACCGTCGTGTTCAGCACGGTGGACCCTTACTTTACCCAAGAGGGTATTTCCCGTGCGATTGACCTTTATTATCGTACCAATGCGCCCATCAATCGGCAAATGGAGGATTACAAGCTGATCACTCCCGGAGCCGCATTAAGATTTGGCGTTCCCTTCAGTGAACTGGATACAGTTTACGTCGGCGGCGGTTTTGAGCAAACCGAAATTCGGGGTGACCTCGGTCTTCCTGCAGCCTACCGAATTTATCGTCACCAGTTTGGCTCCACCAGTAATTCTGTGCCACTCAATGTTGGCTGGACACGCGACGATCGAGACAGCGCTTTTATACCCACCAGCGGGCGTCTGCAACGTTTGCGCATTGATTGGAGTGTCGGCGGCGACACTCGTTACCTTAAAACCAATTATCAAATTCAACAATACTTCCCTCTAACTCGCCGCATCACCTTGGCCTTGAATGCCGAAGTTGGCAAAGGTCAAGGCCTGAATGGCCGACCCTATCCGATTTTCAAAAATTTCTTTGGAGGGGGCTTGGGCTCTATACGGTCTTTCGATCAGGCTTCCTTAGGAGCCCGAGATACCATCACGGGGGCTTATCTGGGCGGCAACCGCCTTCTGAATCTCAACTCAGAGTTGTACCTCCCCCTGGCGGGCACCGGCAACGACCGAACTTTGCGCTGGTTTTTTTATGTTGATGCCGGCAATGTCTGGGGAGAATCTGAAAAAATCACACTCGATAGCTTGCGTGCATCTGCAGGGGTCGGCATGACCTGGATTTCGCCAGTGGGGCCGCTGAAGCTTAGCCTCGGCGCCCCGGTGCGCAAACGGAGTACAGATAAAATCCAACGGGTTCAATTCCAAATCGGGACAGCGTTTTGATGAAACTTTCTCTGAAAAAAATCTTCCTCGCAGTGTGCCTTGCGAGCGTCTCGGCCTCGGCTTTTTCTGCTGAAGAAATCAAGGTTGGCTATGTCAATATCGTTCGGCTGCTTCGAGAAGCAGCCCCCGCCAAGGCAGCCCAAGCCCGCCTTGATGCGGAGCGACTCAAACGTGAAAAAGAGCTCGATGATTTGGCAGCACGCCTGAAAACAGCCACAGACAAGCTCGAGAAAGAGTCCCCCACGCTTTCAGAAGCCGATCGTGTTCGTCGTCAACGTGACTTGATCGACCAAGATCGCGAAATCCAGCGCAAGCGTCGTGAGGCTCAGGAAGACATGAATCAGCGCCTCAATGAGGAACAGGCTCAAGTGGCTGAGCGTGCCAATAAAGTCATCAAGCAAATTTTTGAAACTGAAAAATTTGATCTTATTTTGCAAGATGCCGTTATGGCTGGTGTTCGAGTCGACATCACCGACAAAGTTATCAAGGCGCTCAACGCATCATCCAAGTAACAGACTTGATGCCATCCAATCTCAAAACGGACTTGGATGGAGTGAACTCAGCCAACCTCTCGCATTTGTATGAGGGTCGGCTTCGGGGGGAGCTGCTTTGTTTTGCTGGCATGATCCGGCAGCGCTGTTGCAGCTGCCCTCTGCGCCTCACCCTCATCATCTGTATGCGCTTCACTGTCATTTGGACACTCAAGCATGACCCCAGTTTTTTTGACCCTTGGTGACATTGTTGATCAACTCGGAGGAGAATTAATCGGTTCTCCGGATGTTCGTATTTTCAAGCTGTCTGGCTTGAATCAAGCTGATGAGCAAAGCCTTTCTTTCTTGTCGTCTTCTCGATATGCCAGCCAGCTTCTGAATTGTCGGGCCGCTTGCGTGCTGGTTTCGCCCCAGTATCGTGAGGCCGCAGTGGCTCGCGGGCCAGCCATCCTGTGCCACGATCCTTACCTCTACTTTGCCCGTCTCACCCAGTGGTGGTCTCGAAAAATCAAGCCACCTGCATCTGTAGGTATTCATCCGAGTGCGGTCGTGCATCCTTTGGCTTTGGTTGGTGACGGCGTGTTTATCGGCCCTCTGGCTGTTATTGAGGCCGGCGCTGTTTTGGGCACCGGGGTGTCGGTCGAGGCTCAGTCTTACGTCGGCCCTTTGGTTCATCTGGGTGATCGAACCCGGCTTGCGCCCCGCGTGGTCATTTATGAAGGCTGCTCTTTGGGTGCTGATTGCATCGTGCACAGCGGAGCAGTCATCGGGGCCGATGGTTTTGGTTTTGCCCCCAAGCGATCAGAGCAGCAGCCCGGTTGGGAAAAAATCGAGCAACTGGGTTCCGTGCGCATTGGTGATGGGGTCGAAATTGGGGCGAACACCTGCATTGATCGTGGGTCACTCGGTGATACCCTCATTGAGCAAGGCGTCAAGCTCGACAACCTCATTCAAATTGGTCATAACGTTCGTATTGGTGCACACACGGCCATGGCCGGTTGTGTTGGCATTGCCGGCAGCGCCAATATTGGCGCCCACTGCACGGTGGGTGGGGGTGCCGTGGTGCTGGGCCACCTGCAATTGGCCGATCATGTACACATTTCGGCGGCTTCAGTGGTAACCCGATCTATTCTCAGGCCTGGTCAATACAGCGGTATCTTTCCGATCGACGACAATGTCTCCTGGGAGAAAAACGCAGCCACTCTCAAGCAACTTTACACCCTGCGCGAGCGCCTTCGTATTCTGGAAAAGAAAACATCATGACCTTGGATATTCATCAAATTCTCAAAAGGCTACCGCATCGCTACCCGATTTTATTGGTGGATCGAGTGGTGTCCATTGAAAAGGGAAAGCATATTTCGGCGATCAAGAATGTCTCGATCAATGAGCCATTTTTTGCGGGGCACTTTCCTCAGCGTCCTGTGATGCCTGGGGTGTTGATGTTGGAAGCTCTTGCGCAAACGGCCGCTATTTTGGCTTTTGATTCTCATGACATGTTGCCAGATGAGAAGAATATTTATTATTTTGTGGGCATTGATGGGGCGCGCTTCAAGCGACCTGTAGAGCCCGGTGATCAACTTCGACTTGAAGTGTCCCTTGATCGAATGAAAGCAGGTATTTTCAAGTTTAAAAGTGAGGCTTTGGTGGGGCAAGAGTTGGCTGTGCAGGCTGAGCTCATGTGCACCATGCGTCAAGTCAACTAGGGCCTGTTCACATTAAAGATGCCAGATGCGTTGTTCTTCAAAAGGCCTTGAGCAGGGCGCAAAACGAAGCCGGGACAGGCCCCCCGCGAGGCGTTGCACGTGTCTCGCCAAGGCGGATAAGCCTTGGCGGTGCCGCGCGCCTTGCCCTGCGCCCCAATGACCGCGTTCGCACCGGCATCTTTAGTGTTAACAGGCCCTAAAGCCCCCGTATGGAGCGTGACAGCCCCATTTTGTTTATTTGACAAACCCTATGGCACAAATTCATCCAACTGCTGTAATTGAGCCTGGCGCTGAGCTGGCAGACAGCGTCACTGTGGGGCCCTATACCATCATTCGTTCCAAGGTTCGTGTGGCTGAAGGAACCGTCATTGGGCCGCATTGCGTGATTGAGGGTCACACCACCATTGGCCGAGACAACCGCATTTTTCAGTTTGCTTCCTTGGGCGCTATACCTCAAGATAAAAAATACACCGGAGAGCCTTCCCAGCTCATCATTGGCGACCGCAATACCATTCGTGAGTTTTGCACCTTTAACATCGGAACCATTCAAGGCGGAGGCATTACCCGTTTAGGTGATGATAACTGGATGATGGCCTACACCCACTTGGCTCATGATTGTCAGGTGGGCGACAAAACCATCTTTGCCAACAATGCTCAAATTGCCGGCCATGTGCATGTCGGAGACTGGACTATTTTAGGAGCCTACACGGCTGTTCACCAATTTGTAAAAATTGGGGATCACGCCATTACCGGCATGGGTACCATTTTGTTGCAGGATGTGCCACCCTTTTCAATGGTGTCAGGCAACCCGGCTCAGATGCACGCCATCAATCTTGAGGGTTTGACGCGCCGTGGTTTTTCTGGCGAGCGTTTGGCGATTATTAAGCAAATGCACCGTGCTTTGTATCGACAAGGTCTCACCCTGCAAGACGCCTGCATTGCCATTGCTGGATTGGGGGGGAAGCATCCTGATACCAAGGAAGATATTGATCTGATGCTGGGCTTTTTGAAGCAGGCCGAGCGTGGCATTGTCCGATGAACGGGTTTTTGATTTTCAAACACAATGTCTTCCTTGAAAAATGATCCTTTTTTGGCTATGGTGGCAGGTGAAGCCTCGGGCGATCTGTTGGCTGGCTTGTTGCTGGAGGGGCTCAAAAAGCGCTGGCCAGGCTTGCATGCAGCGGGCATCGGCGGCCCACGAATGGCCGAACAGGGCTTTGAAGCTTGGTGGCCGCATCACAAGCTGGCGGTTCGAGGCTATGTTGAGGTTTTGCGGCACTATCGAGAAATCATCGGCATTCGAAGTCAATTGGCTGAAAAATTGCTGCGTGAAAAGCCTGGCGCTTTCATTGGCGTAGATGCCCCCGATTTCAATCTTCAGTTGGAAACCCGGCTCAAAGCCCAGGGCATCAAAACGATTCACTTTATCAGTCCTTCCATCTGGGCGTGGCGTGGAGAGCGGATTGAAACCGTTCGTCGTGCGGTTGATCATGTGCTCTGCGTATTTCCTTTTGAGCCTGCGCTATACGAAAAGGCGGGTATTCCTGCAAGCTATGTAGGTCACCCTCTGGCAGATGCCATCCCTCAAGAAGTTCCACGCGAACAAAGTCGTGCCCGACTCGGTTTGAGCCCGGCTGATCAAGTTGTGGCAATTTTGCCTGGCAGTCGACGATCCGAAATTCAATACATTGCGCCCCGAATGCTGCAAGCAGCTTCCCTGATGAAGGCCCAACGCCCGGCGCTTAAATTCATTCTTCCTGTTTCCACTGGCTTGCGTTCCATGATCGGGCCTTTGTTGCCTCGTCATGCGGGCTTGGCCGGGGTTCAGTTGCTAGAGGGGCAATCCCATGTTGCTCTTGCAGCTTGTGATGTGACTCTGGTGGCCAGCGGAACAGCCACGTTGGAGGCCGCTTTGTTCAAGCGTCCGATGGTGATTGCCTACGCCATGAATTGGCTGAGTTGGCAGATCATGCGCAAGAAGCGCTACCAACCGTGGGTGGGTCTGCCGAATATTTTGCTCAATGAGTTTGTGGTTCCCGAATTCCTCCAGGATCAGGCCAGCCCTCTCAGCCTTGCTGAAGCAACCCTGGCCTGGCTTGATGATCTTCCTCGTGCAAAGGCCCTGCAGCAACGTTTTGATTCCTTGCACCATCTTCTGCGTCGTCAAACTGCTGTCGCTGCCACCCATGCCATTGAAAAAATCCTCAACCACGGAACCACTTGATTTCCACGGCGATAATTCTGGCTTGCTTGCTGGAGTGGATGAGGCAGGTCGTGGGCCATTGGCCGGGCCTGTGGTGGCCGCTGCCGTCATCCTGGATGTTGCCCGGCCTATTGAGGGCCTGAAGGATTCCAAGAAGCTCAGCGCCGATGCTCGTGAGCACCTGTTTCATGAAATTTGCGCCAAAGCCCTGTGCTTTTGTATTGCTGAAGCCAGCGTTGATGAAATTGACCAACTTAATATTCTTCAAGCCACCATGCTGGCCATGAAGCGAGCGGTTGAAGGCCTGAGCCTCAAGCCTGTGAAAGTGCTGATCGATGGCAACCATATTCCACCGCTCCATCTGCCTGCAGAAGCGATTGTCAAGGGAGACGCCAAAGTGAAGGCCATTTCAGCAGCTTCTATTTTGGCTAAAGTCTATCGTGACAGGCTTTGTGATGACCTCCATCGAGCCCATCCTGAATATGGCTTTAATGGGCATAAAGGTTACCCTACGGCGGCCCATATCGAAGCTCTTCGACGACATGGAGCTTGTGTGCACCATCGCCGCTCCTTTACGCCGGTTCGTGAGGTTCTCAGTGCCTGAGTTGTCGGAGGTCAAATATATCCGTTCGCGTGACAACCCCTTGCTCATTGAACTGCGAAAGCAAATCAAAAATCCGGCTGCCTATCGCAAAACGGGCCGGGTCTGGCTGGAAGGTGAGCATCTTTGTGAAGTTGCTGCATACCAGCAGAGTCTCAGGGTCTCTCATGCTTTGATCTCTGAAACCGGCTGGCAGGATCCTCGCTTGGGCGCTCTGGCTCGCAGTGCTAACACTGTGCTGGTGCTGGGTGATTCTTTGATGGCAAGTTTAAGCAGCTTGGAGTCACCTGCGTCTCTGGGTTTTATGACCTCATTGCCAACACACCACAAGCTGAATGAAAGCATGGCAACGGTCATCCTGGATCGGCTTCAAGACCCTGGCAATGTGGGCACTATCTTGCGATCTGCTGCGGCTTTTGGATTTCAACAGATTGTGGCAATCAAGGGAACAGTGGCGCTTTGGTCGCCCAAGGTGCTGCGGGCCGGTATGGGCGCCCATTTTAGTTTGCGCCTGCTTGAGTTGCTCGACTCAGAAAGCTTGGGCCATTTGAATGTGCCGATCTTGCTCAGCAGCCCCCATGCCACCGAGGCCATCCACCAAACGACCATTCCATGGCCCTGCGCCTGGGTGATCGGACATGAAGGCCAAGGGGTTGCCGAAGAGGTCGCCCGATATGCCCAACGCCGTCTTCGTATTCCGCAACCCGCGGGACAAGAGTCTCTGAATGCTGCAATGGCGGCCTCTATTTGCCTATACGAGACGGTTCGGTTTCACGCTTGAGCCTCCAAACGGTGCCTAAACACCCATGGGTGGTCTCTGTATAGCAGGCTGCTGAAATACCTAGCCTCCCTGTCCACGCCCTGGTGGCGTGATGCGTTTTTCGCTGGTTCATCGGATTGTCGATGGATGATGCGGTGTGGGTGCCCACGGTATTCACCAAGAACCGGCAGCGGCTGATTGAGCATGATGCGGTAGTGGCCTTCTTCAACGAAGTGCTCAAGCAAGCAGACAAGAAGAAGTGGTTGTCCAAGGAGCACTTCAGCGTGGACGGCACGCTGATTCAAGCCTGGGCGGGCCACAAGAGGCGCGGACAAGGGCGACGACGCAGCCGAGTTCATTGAAGCGCTGCAAGAAATGAAGGTCACGCCGCATGTAGCGCACTTTCTTGATGCCGCGCACCATCACCTGGCGGATCGGGCCGATGAACTTTGCCCAGCCAAAGCCCTGCTCGATGAGCTTGCGCTTTTGCTGCGAGATGCGATAACCGTCAGTATCGGCTGCCGTTGGATCTTAAGTCGAGCAATTGGGCGCCAAAGCTGGCTCGCGCTGCCGAAAACCGAGCCTTCGCCCAAGAAGCGGAGATGCGGGCGGTGGGTATTTCAGCAGCTTGTTAAAGCCTAAAGAGCGACACCGCAGCCACCAGATCAAAGGCCTGGTGCTTGAGTTCTTCCGAAGTATTGGCGCTGTTACTGGCCCAGCTGGCATTTTGTTGTGTGGTGGAGTCTATGGAGGCCATGGCGGCACTGACTTCAAAAATGCCTTCATTTTGATGTTTGGTGGCCTCGGTAATTTCTGCAATCACGGCAGATACATTGCGTGTTGATTCCACAATTTCATGCATCGTGATTCCGGCGCAGTTCACCAGTGCCGCACCAGAGGCCACCCGGTTGACCGATTCTTCAATCAAGGTTTTAATTTCACGGGCTGCGACAGCGCTTCGTTGAGCAAGCTGCCGAACCTCGTTGGCAACCACAGCAAAGCCCTTGCCTCTGTCTCCGGCCCGCGAAGCTTCTACTGCGGCATTCAGCGCGAGCATGCTGGTCTGGAAGGCAATGGTGTCAATCAGGCCGGTAATGTCAGCGATTCTTTTCGAGCTGGCTTCAATGCCTTCCATCGTCTGCACCAATTGTTGCGTGATTTCGCTGCCGCGGGAGGCCACCATACTCGCGGCATGTGCCAGTTGATTGGCCTGTTCAGCATTTTCCGCACTGTCTCGAACATTGGCGGTTAAGTCATTGATTGATTTGGCGGTTTGCTGCAAGGACTCAGCCTGTTGATGGGTGCATTGGGATAGTTGCAGATTGCCGATGGCAATTTGTTCGGCGGTGGTAGCGACATTTTCAGCATTGCTGCGCACTTTGCCCACAACCCGAATAAAGGCCTCATACATCAGTTGCAAGCCTTGTAAGAGTTCCTGGATTTCGTCTCCATAGGGTTCGGAAGTTTTACGCCGCTCGACAGGCACGGTCAAATCACCTTGGGCAAGGCGACGGGTGCAATTACGCGCGTATCGGATGGGCTGCACGAGAGAGCGCGTAAAAATAACGCCCAGCCAAATACTGAACATCAGCAATAGAGGAATGGCCATTCCCAGCACCCACATGGACCGGGATGCAATTTGCGCAGCTTTTTCAGGAGTGGCTGTTTGCACCTGAGACCATTGATAACCTTGCCAAAAGGCCAAAATCAGCCATAACAACATGATCGTACCGAGGCAGACCGTGACTCGCCAACGAATCGGGTATCGTGAAAACCTCATCAAGGTGCTCCTGCGCCAAGAGGCCAGACGGTGAAATAAGATGTTTGATTTTTATCGAAATTGAAATGGCCACTGAAGCCCGGATTCAGTGGCCCCTTCGTCACCGCATCGAGCCTGATGAACTGAAGAGTTTTGATCATATGGGCCAGTGTTTCGCGAGCATGCTGATATTTTCGACCCTGTTCAAGCATTCAAGAGCGGAATATGCGATCAATTTGACTCATTTTTCCCTTTATAAAGGAGCTTTTTTTACTGAGTCAGGTATTCATCTATCATCAATGCGGCACTGGAGATCAGTTCAGTCATTCTGCCAACTCACTCCATCGTCGGTCATCAGGGCATCCAAGGGGCGATCTCCGGCTTGCAGCCTCAGGAGGGGCAAAAAACCATTGGAATAACACAGCCCCACGGTAAATGGGTGGGGGTGCATGTTCAGCAGTGTTCGATCATAGAAGCCGCCTCCATAGCCCATTCGCACGCCGGCGGGGCCATAACCCACGCAAGGCATTAATAGTAACTCTGGCTGAAAAACTTCCGTGCCCTTGGGTTTGGGGATATCGTAGGCGTCCAGTTCCATAGGGCAACCTGGGTACCAAACATGGAATTGCAAGGTTTTTGACTCTTTATTGACCACAGGCAAGCCAATTCGCCGTGTGCCGGAGGCTTCGCTCCAGCGGAACAGTGCTGGCAGAGGGTCAAACTCACCCTTGATGGGCCAATAGGCACCGATGGCAGTTTCCCGGCGGCCTGTCAGCCAGACCCGCAGCACACTCTGCAATTGAACCGCTCTTTCAAGGCGGTCGGGCAGCGCCTGACGGTCTGCCAAGAGTTTTTCCCGTAATGCCTGTTTTTCTTGAGGTGACATCTTGAGGTCTCCAGAGAACATTTTAGAAAAAAGCATGAGCAGGGGAGCTCGACAAAAAAACTCATGGCGAGCGCAGGCGCCCTTTGGCCAAGCCCCCCTGAGCATTTTGTAGCGATGGCCTTCCGGTCGTAGCCTTTTTGTACGGTGTTGACTTACATTTCAGGTAATTACTCCCGTTTCTGTCACTAAAATCATCAGGGGTTGATCATGGGGATGGGCAGAAAACTCATTGACCGGGATTTCGCAAAATGACCAAGCCACGCCCACTGCCGTAACATGGGGGTGAGCCGCCAACCAGCGGTCAAAATAGCCGGCTCCGTACCCAAGCCGGTGTCCGGCTGTCGTGAAGCCCACGCAGGGCACCAGCACCACATCAGGCACCACTGCTTGCCCCTCTGCGGCAGGGATGCCGCATTCATCCACAATGCTTGGGCGCTCGCCGTCCCAGAGGCGGTAGTGCATTGATATCGGGGCACGTTGTGCGTAAGGTAGAGTTAACTCAAAACCCTGTTCCATTTGTTGGGGCTTGATCCAGTTTATGGGGTCAAACTCGCCCCGAATAGGCCAATAAAGGCCTAAGCAGTCAGGTTCAAGATGTTGCAAAACCAAACATAAAGAGGCACCCAAAAAGGACTGAAAAGCCCCAAAATGAGGTTCAGACACAAACGATTCACGCTGAGCGAGCAAAGCCTTGCGCCAATGGGCTCGCAAATCAAGAATTGGGGTGGTTTTGTTATTCAAGAGGTCAGGCTCACAACAGGTGTCATGTGAAACACAAGCTCGTTATTCAATCAAAGCAGCACACTGGTATAGCACATTCACGGTTGCTCTTGCGGCCAATTTATTGCAAAAGCATGGTGTCACTGGCCCTGGTTCTGGGTTTGCTGGCGGGGGGCACAGGCCATGCCTACGCCCAAGACGCCAGTCGCGATGCAGTCATTTTGGAGGCACGGGAGGCCTTTGGCAAACGCGACAAAAACCGGCTTGCAAGTGCTCTTACGGCCGCTCGTCGGGTCAAGCACCCCCTGACCCAGTGGGTCGAGTACTGGGACATGAACCTTCGGATCCCTGAGCTGACGCCATCAGAAGTCGAGAGTTTTTACACGCGCTGGAAAAACACCTATGTCGAAGATCGCTTCAGAAACGACTGGTTGCTGGAGCTGGGGCGCCGCAGGGACTGGCCCGCTTTTGCAGCCGACTACCCCCGGTTCAGGATGAATGACGATAGGGAGGTGACCTGTTATTCTTTATTGGTCAGCACCCAAAAAGGGGAAAGCCTTCGCCAGGCCGGGCTCGCGGCCTGGCTGGCCCAGTCAGACAGCGATACAGGCTGCATGACCATGGCCACCAGTTTGTTTGAAGTCAAACTTTTGAGCGTAGCAGATGTCTGGTTGAAAGCCCGGCACGCTCTTCTGGCAGGGCGAACCAAAGCGGCCCAGCAAGCGGTCAGCCTGCTGGGCGATGCTGAATCGAAAACTCTTGCTGAAATGCTGGCTCAGCCCATGCGTTTTTTGAACCGCAAATTTTTTGCGGTTCACGGCATGTACAGCGAGCTTCTGACGCTCGCACTGATGCGGGCCGCCACGACAGACCCGGCCTCTACGGCCGAACAGCTTCGAGATCGCTGGGAGCAAAAATTGTCGCCGGAGTTGGCTGCTTGGGCTTGGGCTGCTGTAGGAAAACAGGCGGCCATCAATCTTCAACCCGAGGCCCATGAGTATTTTCAGCGGGCCGAATCATGGCTGAACGCCAAGGCCCGAGCAGGCCATGACAATTCAGGCATCAACCTGCCCGATGATGGGCTGGCCTGGAAAGTACGCGCTGCTCTGCGCGCCCCCAAAGGGCCCCGATGGGCCCAGGTGCAAGAAGCGATCAATGCCATGAGCCCTGCACAAGCGGCAGATTCCACTTGGGTCTATTGGAAGGCACGCAGTTTGCAAGGTTTGGCAGCGGGGGCCAAAGACCCCGAGTCTCAGGCCCTGCAAAACCAGGCCAATCGCCTGCTGGAAAGTGTGGCCCACCAAATGAATTTCTATGGCAAGCTGGCCGCTGAAGATCTGGGACGCCCTGTTCCAATTCCCCCCAAGCCTACTCCCCTGACCGCCGAGGAGCGCGCCAACACGGTGCGCAACCCCGGCCTGGATCGTGCCCTGAGCTTGATTGGCATCGGTTTGCGCAGTGAGGGCGAGCGCGAATGGAACTTTACCCTGCGCGGCATGAACGACAGGCAATTGCTGGCCGCAGCCCAGTGGGCCTGTGACCTGGAAGTCTGGAAAACCTGTATCAACACCAGTGACCGAACTCAAACTGAAATTGATCTGACCCAACGTTTCCCGATGCCTTTCCGCCAAGAGGTGACCGCACAAGCCCGGCAAATCGGCCTGGACCCTGCCTATGTCTACGGATTGATTCGTCAGGAATCGCGCTTCATCATGGACGCCAGGTCTCATGTGGGGGCGTCAGGGCTGATGCAACTTATGCCCGCGACGGCCCGCTGGACCGCCAAAAAGATCGGGATTCCGTATTCACCAAGTCTCATCACGAATCGCGATGTGAACCTTAAACTCGGAACCAATTACCTCAAGCTCGTGCTGGACGACCTTGGCGGAAGCCAAGCCATGGCGGCGGCAGCTTACAACGCAGGGCCATCCAGGCCGCGCCGCTGGCGAGATGGGCCTGTTCTCGAAGTGGCGGCCTGGGCCGAGAGTATTCCGTTCAATGAAACCCGTGATTATGTCAAAAAGGTTCTTTCCAACGCTACTTACTACAGTGCACTGCTGAGAAACGAGCAACCCTCACTGAAAACCCGTATGGGCCGAGTCATTGGCCCCCGCGACTCAGGCTCATTCAGCCCCGACAGTGATCTGCCCTGACCCCATTTAAAGTATGTCATCACGGCATGACGGGGTAGCTGGCAAGGCGCCTCGTTGAAATTTTCTGAACAGCATCACACGCTTGAACATTTTATGATTCGAAATATTTTGATACTCGGTGGCACCGGTTTTGTGGGCCGTAGCCTCTGTGAAGCTTTGGTTGAAAGGGCCGGAGGGGCAGGGGGCCGCATCATGGTTCCTAGCCGCCGGCCTCAGCGCGCAAGCCACCTCAGAACCCTTCCTTGGGTTGAACTGATCAAAGCCGACATTCATGATCAGGCCATACTGAATGATCTGGTGGCTCAGGCCGATGCCGTGGTGAATTTGGTGGCTATTCTTCACGGCTCTCCTTCTGAATTTGATCAAGTCCATGTCACGCTGCCAACCCAATTAAGCCGTGCTTGTCTCGCGGCAGGAGGCAAGCGGCTTATTCATGTCAGTGCGCTTGGGGTGACTGAACATCCAGAAAGTGCGCCCTCGCACTATTTGCGCAGCAAGACCAAGGGAGAGCTTGCCTTGCGCAAGGCCAAGCACCTTGATCTCACCCTCTTGCGTCCGTCGGTGATTTTTGGTGAACATGATCGGTTTATCAATTTGTTTGCCAAGTTACAGGCTTTTCTTCCCGTGTTGGCTTTGGCTGGCGCCGATTCGACCTTTCAGCCGGTATGGGTTCGCGATGTTGCTGCGGCGATCGTTTATTGCCTTGACCACCCCGAGACCATCGGGCAAACCATCGAATGCGCCGGTCCTGAGGTGATGAGTCTGAAAGAGATTGTGAAGTGGGCCGGAATTTGGTCAGGACATCCCCGTCCGGTTCTGTCCCTGCCCCTCGGGGTGGGTGTCTTTCAGGGCTTACTGATGGAAATGCTTCCCGGCGAGCCGCTCATGTCAAGAGACAATGTGGCCTCTATGCAGGTTCCGAACGTCGCCAGCGGACGCCTTCCTGGTTTGCGTGAAATCGGTCTGGCCCCCACAGCCATGGGCAGTATCATGCCGGATATTCTTGGGCATCACTCCGGCTGCGATCGCTTCCGTGCCTGGCGCAAGAGGGCCTCGGGTGGATGATGGATTTTGGGGGCTTCTGGGGCGCGTTCAAGTGCCGTTTTCTGATGGAAGAAGTGTTGCAGGGTTGACCATGAAAATGTGGCTGGTCGGCGGCGCGGTTCGCGACACCTTGATGGGCTTCCCGGTGGATGACCGCGACTGGGTGGTTGTGGGCGCTACGCCACAAGATCTTTTGTCTCGGGGATACCTTCCTGTGGGCCAGGATTTTCCGGTATTTTTGCACCCGATCACCCATGAACAGGTGGCCTTGGCACGAACTGAGCGAAAAACGGGGCCTGGGTATCATGGCTTCAGCTTTCATGCGGCTCCGGAGGTGACCCTCGAAGAAGACCTTTTGCGAAGAGACCTGACCATCAACGCGATGGCACAGGACGAAAACGGCACGGTCGTTGACCCCTACGGTGGCCGCAGGGATCTCGCTGACAAAGTGTTGCGTCATGTGTCACCGGCGTTCAGCGAAGACCCCGTCCGGATTTTACGTCTGGCCCGTTTCGCCGCGCGCATGCCAGATTTCACCATTGCCCCGGAAACCCGTCAATTGATGCAGGCCATGGTGCAAGCCGGTGAAGTGGATGCCTTGGTGAGTGAGCGTGTGTGGCAGGAACTGGCCCGTGGCTTGATGACTCCACAACCATCGCGCATGTTTGAAGCGCTGCGAGACTGCGGTGCTCTTGGGCGGCTACTGCCGGAGGTTGAGGTGCTTTGGGGTGTGTGCCAAGGGCCTGTCCTTCACTCTGAAACCGTCATGGGCGAGCATTTGATGCGGGTGCTTGATCAATCTGCTGAACTCCAGGCACCTTTGGCTGTTCGCTTTGCCTGCCTGGCAGCCTGTCAAAATCGGGGTATCGAATGGGTGCGAAGCTTGAGTGAACGGCTTCGAGTGCCCACAGAGTGCCGAGAACTCGCCGAAGTAGTCGCTTGTCAGCATGAACGTATTCATGCGGCCACCGCTTTGGGGGCCGGGGGTCTTGTGACCCTGTTGACCCAATGTGACGCCTTCCGCAGGCCTGAGCGATTCAGCGAAATTTTGTGGGTGTGTGAATGTGATTTTCGTGCCAGGCCGGGGTTCAAAGCCGCACCTTACCCGCCCCGGACTTTCTTGTGGGAAGCGCTCTGCTTGGCACGCGAGGTCAATACGGCAGACATTGCAAAAAAGGCTGCAATGGCGGGCCTCAAAGGGGGGCAGGTGGGGCAAAAAATTCAATCAGAGCGGGCCGAGCGCCTGCGCTGCATACTTCATCTCAAGCCTTGATGAGCATCACTGGGTACTGTTGCTCGCCAAGCACACGAAGAATTTTTTCCACATGATCCTGGCCCTGAGTTTGGATCACCACGTCAATCTGGACGCGCTCGACCGACAAGGCAGTAAAAGCTCTTTGATGCACCACTTCATCAATGTTGGCCCCCAGTTGACTCAAGGCATTGGCCACATCAGCCAGCGCGCCAGGCACATCATGAACATTGAACCGAAGGCGCGCCAGGCGCCCTGATTTCACCATACCTCGCTGAATGATCTCGGCCAAAATCAAAGGGGCAATATTTCCTCCGCAAAGCACAAGGCCGACTTTTTTTCCTGCAAACTGATCCGGATATTTGAGAACCGCGGCAAGGCTCGCTGCCCCAGCGCCCTCGACGACCGTTTTTTCTACCTCCAATAAGGTCAGAATAGACAGTTCGACATCGTCTTCACTCACCAGCAAGATCTCTTGAACAGACTGGCGAATCAAGGGCAGGGTATAAGCCCCCGGTGACTTCACCCCGATTCCATCGGCCACTGTGGCCGGGCCAATGGGGCGATGTCCGGCATAAAAAGCATTCCAAACCCCAGGAAATCGCTCGGTCTGAACCCCGATGATCTCGACATGAGGGGCCACGGCCTGAGCGGCCACGGCAATACCACCGATCAAGCCGCCACCGCCCACAGCAACGACCAAGGTATCAATATCAGCTTGCTGCGACAGCATCTCCAGGCCAATCGTGCCTTGTCCTGCAATGATGTCCGGGTCATCAAAGGGGTGAACCAGCGTCAAGCCGCGATCCTGAGCCCACTGAAGCCCATAGGCTCGGGCATCATCAAAGGTGTCTCCATGCAAAATAACCTCTGCGCCAAAACTGCGGGTGCGGGCAATTTTGACGGGTGCCGCAAAACGGGGCATGACAATCGTGGCGGGAATCAAAAGCCTCCGGGCATGATAAGCCACCCCTTGGGCATGGTTTCCGGCGGACACTGCCAACACCCCTGCAGCACGCTCTGCGTCGCTGAGTTGCAGCAATTTGTTGAGGGCTCCCCGTTCTTTGAAGGAGCCTGTTAATTGCAAATTTTCAAATTTGAGGTAGATGTCGCAGCCCGCCAGCCGCGAAAGCAGCTTCGAGTGCAGGCACGGCGTAAGCTCCAGCTGCCCTTCAAGCCGTCGTTGCGCAGCGAGAATATCGGCCAGGTTCAATGAAGGTTGGTGCTGATTGGTGGTCATTTTGGAGTAGAAAAATTCAAGCCTTCATTGCCTCACACACCAGATTCTGAGAGGCTTTGTTGTCGTTCAAAGTTCGTCGAGTCGAGACAGGACGTCTACGGCCTGAGCCCGCAGGTTTTCCTTTTGATCGGGGTCTTTTTTTTCCCACAGCTTATAGACCATCGCGAGGCGATGATTGGACCTCAGCCGATGTTGATGGCGATCCAGAAAATCCCAATAGAGGCTGTTGAAAGGGCAGGCTTTGGGGCCGAATTTGGCTTTTCTGTCGTAGGGGCATTGTTTGCAATGGTCTCCCATTTTGTCCAGATAAGCAGCACTGCTGACATAGGGCTTGGTGGCCATCAAGCCTCCATCAGCAAACTGGCTCATGCCCAAGGTGTTGGGTGCCTCAACCCATTCAAAAGCATCAATGTAAATGCCCAAATACCAGCGGTGCAATGCTTGAGGGTCCAGGCCCGCCAACAGCGCAAAATTACCAACCACCATAAGGCGCTGAATATGATGTGCATAAGCATGCTCAAGCGATTGCCCGATGACACTGGATAAGCAGGCCATATGGGTATGGCCAGTCCAGAACCAGTGTGGCAAAGGGCGCCGGTGCTCCAGCCTGTTCAGATGCGTGTAGCCTGGCATGTGAGCCCAATAGACGCCACGTACATATTCGCGCCAACCCAGAATTTGTCGAATGAAGCCTTCTGCAGCAGCCAGCGGAACGCGGCCTTCCCGCCAAGCCGATTCGGCCATGTTCACCACCTCGCGCGGGTTCAAAATTTTGATATTGAGCGCAAACGATAACAGCGAATGAAACAGACGCCAAGCCCTGGTGGATAAGGCATCTTGATGGTCGCCAAAGTGCGGCAAGACATGGCCGATAAAATGATGCAGCTGCGTCAGGGCTTCTGCCCGATTGATGGGCCACCTGAACTCTGCGGCCTGAGGGTTGCCGAAAGTGTCTGCGCCGCTGTTGAGAATGGTGTGCCACAGAGCGCTATGGTCATGCCGGGGGCGGACGTCTGGGGGCTCTGCGGGTGTGCCTCGCCAAGGCTTTCGATTGTCCTGATCATAGTTCCATTGGCTGCCCTCAGGGTGCCCATCTACGGTCATCAACACCCTGTGTTGACGCCGTTGAGCACGGTAAAAGTGTTCCATCAGCCATTGTTGTCGATGGGCAAAAATTTCGGCCGCCTCATGGCGGGAGGTGTAAAAGTGTTCAGAGTCGGCCCGCTCTACTGACACCGGAGCCTGATAAGCCCAAGACCGGATTTGTTCATCCAGTCGCCATTCATCGGGGTCTTGATACTCAATGACTGCAGCGCCGTAATGCCCGGCCAAGGCTTCGAGATTGGCGCAGAGCTGCTGGCGGTTCGAGGGGTCATCGATGGCCACATAATGAACCCGATGGCCGAGCTCTTTCAACTGACGAGCAAAGTCACGCATTGCGGCAAACACAGCCACAATTTTTTGCGCATGATGCCGGACGTAATCGGTTTCCTGGCGCAGCTCCATCAGCACATACACCACATGGGGCTGCACCGTTTGAAACCATGAATGCACGGGATTCAGTTGATCCCCCAGGATGCTTCGCAAGCGAATTGGCGCTCCAGAGGCGCTTGCAGGGTGATTCAAACTCATGAAGAAGAGCCGGTCGCTTGAATGGGTTTTGCACCAGATCGACGGCATCGCTCAGAACAGTAGCGTACTTGGGCCCAGTCACGCTCCCATTTTTTACGCCAAGTAAAAGGCAAGGCACAAACGATGCACATTTTGCTGGGGAGTTCTGATTTTTTGCGCATCAAACACCTGAAAAGTTCTCTTCAAGAGGATATTTTGAATAAACAGAGCTTTCTTGAACAGGTTTTGTTGCTCAAAATCAGCATTTGAAAAGCCAGCGTGGGCCTTCGAACAGACGGCACGGGTCTCAGGTTTGAAACTGGCCCACATCTTGAGATGTCAGTTGGGCTCGACTTGCAATGAAGCATAGCTCAGCTCGGCTCGGCTCGGCTTAATTCAGCGTCACCTCCTTGAGGGCATGATGACCGACGTCAGAACGAATTTTCCCCACCATCAAACTGATACCAACACTGAAACCGGAACAGGCACCGCGATTTTTTTGCCGGCGCATTCCTGGGCAAATTCAGGGCTGGCCCCTGAGTGGAATGATCTTGGTGATTTACTGAGACGTTTGTTTGATCATGTCAATGGCTGTGTGGCTCTGCGTTTGTGGAACGGCAGCACACTGCGCCTCGGTCGCTTGAGGCATGCCAGGCGATCGGCTGATTTCACGCTGGTGTGCCATGAACCACGCACCGTTCTCAGCTTGCTGCTTCGATCCGACCCCCTGCGCTTTGCCGAAGCCTACTTTCGATGTGAACTGGATGTGGAGGGTGATTTTTTTGCAGCCGTTAATTTAAAAGAAGCACTCGAAGGAATGAAGGTTCGAATGATTGATAAATTGCAGGCGATCAAGGTGGCCTGGCGTTTGCGAAGGGCCATTAAACATCAAAAAAAAACCAATTCATCAACAAGTGTCCACATCTTGAAACAGGCTCAGGCCGTGAAGTTTCATTCACCCTTGGAAAGCCGCCAAGCGATTGCTTTTCATTATGACGTTTCTAATTATTTTTATGCTTTGTGGCTGGACGAGGCCATGGTGTATTCCTGCGCTTATTTTCAGTCGCCACAAGACCCTTTAAGCCAGGCTCAGTGTGCCAAGCTGGATCTCATTTGCCGCAAGCTTTTGCTCAAGCCCGGGGACATTTTTCTTGATATTGGGTGCGGCTGGGGCGCCTTGATATTGCATGCTGCACGGCACTATGGGGTGCGGGCCAATGGCATTACATTGAGTGAACAGCAACTTGATCATGTTCAAAAAAGGGTCATTCAAGAGGGCCTGCAGGGCCAGGTGGCTGTTGCGCTGGCCGACTACCGTGATCTTTCGGGATTGGCCTGCTACGACAAGATCGCTTCAGTGGGCATGTTCGAGCATGTGGGGCTGAAGAATTTGCAAACTTACTTTGCCACGGTTCATCGCTTGCTCAAGCCAGGCGGCTTGTTTCTCAACCATGGGATTACCCATGATATTGAGGGCTGGAAGAAAACCCTTTCCACGGAATTCATCAATCGTTATATTTTTCCTGATGGGCAATTGGATACGATCGGCAATATTCAACGTGCTATGGAGCGTAGCGGTTTCGAAATTGCCGACCTGGAATCCCTTCGGCCTCACTATGCCTTGACACTTCGACATTGGGTGCACCGACTGGAGCGGCAACACACCCAGGCTTTAAAGTATGTGAGCGAGTCGGTGTATCGAACATGGCGCTTATACATGGCAGCGTGCGCCCTCGAATTCGAAACCGGGGAAATCGGCATTTATCAGGTGCTGGCAGGCAAGCGGGCGCGTCGGCCTCTACAGACCCCTCTCACCAGGCGGCATATGCTGTTGAAAGACATCCCGGTTCTTCATGAAATCGCTGATTTTCAGGTTCTTTAGTGTGAACAGGACCTGGCAGCCTGTCGGACTTGGGAGTCGTCGATCAGCCGCAGCGACCCATTGTTCACCGTGTTTTGGGCCCATAGCCCAGCTATGGCCCTGCAAACCCGGTAAAAAATGGCCTCGCCGGGGCTGATTTTTGCTTTCGCCGCCCCAATTCCGACAGGCTGCCAAGCCTATAAGCTTCTGTTCGATGGTGAACAGACCTTGAATGCCGATGGCAATAAGCTCAGCGAACTTTTCAACTCCTATCAAGGAAAAAACCATGACTGCCGTGACCTCTGCACGCACCCAGGATGCTCAGACCCGCCGCAAAGCCCCCTTGGCAACCCCTTCAGATTTGAAGCCTGCCTCAGCCAACGATGTGGCCGCAGCCTTGAACGGGATGCTCGCTGATGTGTTTGCCCTCTATGTTAAAGCCAAGAGTTTTCATTGGCACATGAGCGGGCCGCATTTTCAAGAGTACCATCGCTTGCTTGACGAGCAGGCACAGCAGCTTTTTGAAATGATCGACTTGATGGCCGAGCGCGTTCGAAAGGTGGGCTGCACCACGTTAAAATCAATCGGTCATATTGCACGCAATCAGCGCATCCTCGACAACGATGCTGACTACGTTGAGCCCCTCGATATGCTGGCTGAGCTCCGTGATGACAACATTCAATTGGCGTCACGCCTGCGGCAGGTTCACCATCTGTGCCAGGCCAGCCATGACATCGCCAGTTGCAGCTTGATTGATCGCTGGATCGACGAAGCTGAGCAACGCACATGGTTTCTGTTTGAATTAACCCGCCAGCCTGTGCCGCATCCAGCTTCAAGAGGGTCAAGCCCATCAGCGTAGCTGCCAGATGGCTTTGCGCAGTGCAATTTCGTGGCAGTTCGTGCAATAGTTTGCTATCCAAAAAGTCATCATTTGTTGCAATGTCGAAATTGATTCAGATCATTGAGACGTCGTTATGGAAATTGCAAGCCCCGTCAACAATCAGCGCTTTTGTCAAATAGTTCAGTCTGCACGATTGAGTGAGGCCGTCGCCATGACCCTGTTCAATCGGGGCAGAAGCCGCCCCGTGACGCATTCTGAGTTTCGTGCCTGGATGGCCGAACCTCACTCGGCGCGCTGGAGGCCCTTGGCCGATGATGACCTTTTGCATGCTGAGCGAATGTTTGGCTGGGTCAAAAGCTGCTGACACCCGGTCAGGCTGCCAGAGCCTGTAACACCGCAGATCCCTTCAAGAGACCGTTTGATGATTGGCAGGGTTTTTCCAAACAGGCCGTAGCTTTACTGTGTCATCAAAAATCTGACATGATTATTGATGAGGCCACATCAAATTTGAAGCTTCAAGCGGCATATTTGACATGGGGCCCCTGGAAGAACTGCCCTTGGCAGGGGCGTACCATGATTGACTCATGTTTCAAGCTTATCCGTCTTTCAGGGGGCCGGGTGCATGAATCAATTCAA
>JBKDQE010000037.1:0-5808 GCA_046342195.1 Burkholderiales bacterium | reverse complement strand
GCGACAACGGGACGCCACGGCCGTCCACCAACAGGTGGCGCTTGCTGCCTTTTTTTCCCCCGATCCGTCGGGTTGGGGCCGACCGCTTCCTGTGCCAGTGGCGCCTTCATCATGGCACCGTCAACGCTCTGCCAACCCCAGGCAATGCCCTTCATCTGGTCGTACTCGGACAGGCCCGCCTTCCACACAGCTTCAAAGAAGCCGGCAGCTTCCCACTCGAGGAAGCGCTTGTGGATGGCGCTTGCGCTGCCGAAGCGCTCTTTGGGCAGCGCCTTCCACTGGCAGCCTGTGCGCAGCACGTAGACGATGGCCTCGAATACCAGTCGCGCCGGCTTCGGTGGGCGGCCAGCACCCGGCTTGCGCACGTAGATCCTGTCTACTGCCAAGCGCTTGGGAATCAGCGGCTCCACCCGCTCCCAGAACTCATCGGTTACCACCCACGAATCGACACGTTTCGCCAAGATTTCGCTCCTGCGCCGCGCCCAATGCGACTCGAACCGTAGTTTACCTATTTACGGATAGGTGCTTAGTAGGCTGACCAATTCGAATGTTCATTTCTTCATTGGAAATTTTCGAGGTATGAGCGGCTGAAAATTTATTTTCAGTTGTCGAATCGTTTTTTTCAACATCATCGTTCATAACCTTACTACTCCTCAATCTCGTTGCCGGGCCAGTCTCATTGTTCACTTCTGATGCTTATGCATGCACGCGCAATATCATCAATAGCTGATGCCAGCATGGCAGCATCATTGGTTTCAAGTATGTCGGTCAGGTAGACCGCAATCGCATCCTTACTGTCCAAGTAGGGGGCTGCATCAAATGGTGGCAGTTCATCAATTTTGATTTTTTCAGGCATGGCTCAATCCAATAAGGCTTTCCGCTGGAATGCCTAGGCCGGTGTGCAGTTTACGAATCATGGCTAAGGTCAACGGGCGACGGCCAGCCAGAATTTCATAAACGCGGTTGGTGCGTCCAATCATCGGCTCCAAATCTTTAGGAGTTAGTCCCGCCTGTTCCATGCGGAATTTAATGGCCTCAATCGGGTCGGGTGGGGTAATGGCATGGTGCTTTGCTTCGTAAGCCTCGATCAACATAAGCAGCATTTCAAATTGGTCGGCATCAGGTGTCCCCAATTCTGGTTCATTGTCGAAGTAAGGCGAAACGGCACGAAGGGCGTTTTCATATTCGGCCTCACTTCTAATCGGTTTAAGTTCGATTGCGCGTTTCATGTTTCACTCCATTTCAACAGTAGCAGCATCCACTTGGTCATATTGCTGATGCGTACCAACAAACTTGATGTACACCGCACCAAATCGGTACGCCACAGCAACAATCAGCCTGTGAGCATTGCCCTTGATGTTGAACACCACACGGTTGTTAGCCAAAAAGCTCGCACTGGCGTACTGCCTCTTGATGTCCTGCGGTGTTTGCCATTCGGCCTTGGCCACCTCGTCGTACCAAGATTTGAGGGGTTGCTCTGTGTCTGGATGCTTTGTCCAGTAATCGACAAGATGACGCTTGGCTATAACTCTCATGCTTAGATTATAGTCCCAATATGGGACTTGCGCAAGTTTTTTTGCGGAGTGGCGCATTTGATTAGCCAAAAATTGGCTGGTCAATTTAAGTTGCTATTGCAATTCTTGGCCACCCTCTTTATGATTGGCTCTTTTGGATATACCTAAAAGAGCCATCCATGAGCAGCACGCACCCGCTAAAAGTGGCACGCATCTACATGCGTGTCAGCACCGATGACCAAGACTTGCGCAGACAAGAGGCCATTCAAGAAACGGCGAGATTGCAGGGTTACTACATTGCCGGTGTGTACCGTGAAAAGGCGTCAGGCGCACGCGCAGACCGCCCCGAGTTGCTGCGCATGATTGCCGACTTGCAGGCCGGTGAGGTCGTCATTGCCGAAAAGATGGATCGAATCAGCCGTTTGCCGTTGGTCGAAGCTGAAAAGCTGATTCTGGCCATCCAGTCAAAGGGCGCACGGTTGGCCGTGCCCGGTGTCGTTGACTTCACAGAGCTTGCTGCAGAGTCTGATGGTGTGGCCAAGATCGTGCTTAAGTCTGTGCAAGCAATGTTATTAAGGCTGGCGCTTCAAATCGCGCGTGATGATTACGAAGCACGCCGAGAGCGGCAACGTCAGGGCGTGCAAATTGCGCGACTGGAAGGCAAGTACAAAGGCCGTAAGGCCGACGCATCAATGCACCAGCGCATCCACGCATTGAGGGCTACCCACAGCATTGCAGAGACTGCAATGCTGGCCGGATGCAGCGAAAGCCAAGTAAAGCGCGTGACTGCGCAACTAAAAAACCAATCTAGCCAAGACCCCAGTTTATTGCAAAACTGAGAACGGGGGTCAAAGGTCGGTATTTGAACAAACGTGCAGAACGATTCACTGTCTCTACATGGTGGTAAGAATGTCTAATCGGTTGGAAAATATTTCCGTGCTTTATAGATAGATAGGGGGAGCTATGGCAACTCAAAGTACTTTTGCAAAATATGTCGCCAGTGGTGCCGCCAACCGGGCCGCTAATGCTGCTGTGCAAGCTGCGGTCACGCGGCAAATCGCTGCTGGTTTGGTTGTGGATGGTTCCCTTAAAAGGGAGGCAACTGGTACTGAAAAACAGCTTTTGTCTAAAGCCACCCTAAACAGAGGTTCCGACGCAGAACCAGAAACATGTTCAGCGACGAACCCGAGCGGGTTCATGAATCCTACTCGGCCAAGAGAAGGAAGTGACTGATCTGCGAGCGTTGGAGGGTGGCGAGATAGACGGCTCTGGCGAGCGATTAGCTGATCGCCGGGAGTTCTTCAGCGGATCGCAGTGGTATTCAGAAGTTGAGCACCTCTAATGATTGTCGTTTGCCATTTTATAAGTAATTGGCTACAATGACAGTCATTATTCCTGCGACAAAAGGTGCAGTCATGGCAATCACAGCAGACACTATCGACCATACGACCCTTGCCCGCCTCGTAGAGGCTGGAGCCGTGCGCGGCGCCGATGTCATCGGCCACGGCAGCGGCTGGGGCGTCGTCGTCAAGTACGGCATGACTGAACGCGCACTCGCCGCCAGGCGGGGGGCCGTGCGGACGTTCCGCAAGTTTGAAACCCTTGTCTCCTACCTCAAGGAGATTGGGATTTCCCAATACAACGTCAACGCCGCCGATTTCGACCCCCAGGCGATCAAGACAAGCCGCGTGAGGCCCGATGCCTCCGAACGGATGCGCAGCGCCTTCGAGGCGAAGGCGCACACCGATTGGGTGCGCGAGAAGGTGGCCGAATCGCTGGCCGACCCACGGCCCAACATCCCGCACCGTCAAGTTATGGACGAGGTGCAAGCTCTGATCGACTCGAAGCGGAAACAGCATGCAAGCAAAGCCGCGTCTTGAGTGGCGTCCGCAGGCCAGCGCCGATCTGCTGGAAATCGTGGCCTACATCGCGGACGACAACCCCGACGCTGCCCAGGAGCTGAAAGACGAGATCGAGGCCAAGGCCGACAAGCTGCCCGATCACCCCAGGCTCTACAAACCATCAGTTCACGTCAAGGGCTTGCGCGAGCTGATTGTGCGAAGCAATTACATCGTGTTCTACCGTGAGTCGCCGGAGCTGGTGGAGGTTGTGAACGTGATCCACGCCCGCAGGCAGTGGCCACCGAAAAGGAGCAAGGCATGAGCATTGACGTTGACCGCTTCACCGAGCTGGCCAAGCAGGCGGTTCAAGAGGCCATTGCGGGCCATCACGCCGCAGGGCGGGCAACGTGTCACGGCGACGGCCAAGGGCTTTATTTGCTTTTTCCTGACCAGAGCACCAGGTACTTCCCCGCCGACAAGTTCCCGAGTGGCGAGCCTCAGCGCATCCCCTGCTTCCTCAAGTGGTGCGACTTCATGCGGGGCCTTTTTGGCATCCTGAGCGGTGACGAATGGGCGCGCGTGGCGCTGCGCTTTGGCTACCGCGACAACTACGGCCCCTTCTATGTCGAGATCGAGCGAGAAGGCATCAGCGCCGAGAGCTGGCTAGCTGCATGTGAGCTGGCCAAGCGCATCGAGGGCGAGCACTCCACCGAACAGGAGTACCTTGCATGACGCGCATGAAGTCTCTTACCGACCACCTGGCCGCGATACACGCGCGCATCAAGGAGAACGCGGAAAAGAAGCTGGCCGCACAGCCTGAGCTTGATCTAGGCATGGACGACCAGGCCGCGCCGGAACAGGCACAGCCTATCCCGGCCAGCGACGTAGACGCACCCACGGCCAAGCCGCCGAAGGTGCGGCGCGAACACTCCAAGCTGCTGCCGTCCCATCACACAGACCGCGATTTTTTCTTGTGCGACCTGTTCGACTACGCCATGAAGGATGACGGCGTGAGCATGGAAGCGCCGATTTTCACGCTGGCCACCAAGCCCGATTTGTCGGTGTGGCACTGGGAGAGCAAGGACGGTTCGCGCTCCGTGACCGTTACCCCAAGCGTGAAAGGCAGGGCAACGCAGTTTGATAAGGACGTGCTTATCTACGTGGTTTCGCAGATGACCGAGGCTTTGAACCGAGGCCGCGCGGACGCTCAAAACCGCACCGTGCGCTTTACCGTCTATGACTACCTGGTGACCACAAACAAGGCCATCAACGGGCGCAGCTACGAGCGTCTAAGCGATACCTTCGAGCGTCTACGCGGCACGACCTTGAAAACCAACATCAAGACCGGAGGCCAGAAGACGCGGGAGATTTTCGGCATCATCGAGCGGGCCAAAATCGTGGAAAAGTCGCCCGACGATGAACGCATGGTTGCCGTTGAAGTTACTTTGTCGGAGTGGCTTTTTAATGCCATCCAAGCCCATGAGGTTCTGACGATTCACAGCGACTATTTCAGGCTTCGTAAGCCCTTGGAGCGCCGCTTGTACGAGCTGGCTCGCAAGCATTGCGGCCATCAAACCATGTGGAGCATTGGCCTTGAGCTTTTGCAGGAAAAGGCCGGGAGCAAGTGCAGCTTGCGCGAGTTCCGGCGCATGGTGCGCGAGGTGGTCGAGGCCGACACGTTGCCCGATTACCGGATGATTTTGGACGACGCCGACAAGGTGGTTTTCTACGTCAAGAATCCCCGGCGCTTGTCCGCTGGCATCGCCAAGGCAGTGACCGCCTAAGACCTGGGGCATTTTTCGCGGACGCGAAAAACCGGGATGCCCATTCCAGGCGCGGCTATTCGCCTTGGTCGCTGCGCGACTGGCCTAGCGGCCACCTTCCAGGCCACCACTTGCCACGCTCATGGGGGATGCTTGACAGCAACCCCCGCCGCTAAGGCTTCCCCCGAAGACTGGCCCGGCTTGCGCCCGGCCATCCCCTCCCGCACCGTGACGCCGTTGGGCTATTGTGCTTTCACCCACGCAGCCCCCCGCGCGGCTTGTTGTGCTATCGCCCACGCCTGTGGATGGGCTTGTGCTATCACCCACGTTTTGCTGTGGATGGGCTTGTGCTATCACCCACAGGCCTATTGTGCTATCACCCACACGACGCAAAAAAATAAGTTTAAAAATCAATGGCTTAGACCACTTTTCCCGGCGCGTAACGCGCGCGCGCGATTTTTTAACTTTTAAATTCTTTAACGTCTTTGCGGCCTAACAGGCTGCTGAAATACCTAGCCTGCCTATCCACGCCCTGGTGGCGTGATGGGGTATCACGGTAGCCCATCAACGACCTGAAGCGACACATCCCATGCGCGGCGCCGACACTTTCAGCGAACAGATCTTCACCCTCAAGAAGCTCGACGATTTCGTGCCTGCCAAGCACCCTTTGCGCGTCATTCGCTCGATGGT
>JBKDQE010000036.1:0-14387 GCA_046342195.1 Burkholderiales bacterium | reverse complement strand
TGCTCGGCCACGCAGCGTAAAAGGTTGCCGGTCACACCCACGTAGAAGGCGGTATTTTTTGGGCTTGCCATGAGGTCAACGAAGGCTTGTTTGCTGATGTTTGCGCTCCACCAAGATTGCGGGTCAAGCCCGCAATGACGGAAGGGGTCAAGCCCGCAATGACGGGAGGGGTCAAGCCTGCAATGACGGGAGGGGTGAAACCCGCAATGACGGGAGGGGTCAAGCCTGCAATGACCGGGGAGGTCGTCAAGCCTGCCATGATACCCCCCGCGTCATTGCGGGCTTGACCCGCAATCTCTTTCACCAGATCATGCAAGACGAACGGTACTGGTAGCAGGCCGTTGAGCTCAAGACCTTGCATGGACTGGATCGCTTTTTAACATCACAGCAGGCGACATTCTTCACCGGGCGACGTCAGCCCGATGCCATTTGAACCACGCTGGTTCACGGCACAGCATAAAAAAGCCGCGTCAATCTCGGGCTAACGTCTACGGGAAACAGGGGTAAGGTCACTCGATGGCTGCTCATGGGCACGCCACAAACGCTCGTTGTTCACAGCCAGGCCGCGAAGGGGGCCGGCATAGAAGTTGTCGTTGATCTGCGTGTGCCGAATGACCCAGCGGCGGAATGCATGGTACAGAGAGCGATCCGGTCTTGCCCTCCCTCTCTGCCACCAGAACTCTTCCAGAGAGCCTTGGAAGGTCATGCCCGCAAAGTCGTAGAAAGCGTCGCCCAGCGTGATGGTCGGCACGCCTTGGTGGATAGCGCTCAGGCCGGCTGTGCTGTTGATGACCACGACACCCGTAGCGTGCTCGAGCAAGCTCGGAAGGTGCTGATCGTGGATGTACTTCACGCGACCACGGACATCGAAGACCCAGCTGAGGTGCTCGATGAGTGAGGCGTAATTGCGATAGGCGCGGTCCATCGGGTGATGCTTCAAAACCAGGACGGTGTCCTTCGGCGCCGCGAGGGCGAAGGAGGCAACAACTTCCGAGATGAACTTGGTCACATCCCCGAACCGGGAGTTGCGTGTCACCTGGGCATCGTTGTGAACCTGAAGGGGTACCAGGAAAAAGCGCTGCGACCAGAGCGTCGTCAGAACCTGTTGCTCATCACGCTCCAACCATTTGCGCCACCACTTGCGGACTGCGCCTCGAATCCACAGCAGACATTCGGTCAGGCTGTAGCGGCGGTGGTGCTGGTAGTGCCTGAAGATCGGCGACAGCAGTGCACCGAAGAAGTAGTAGACACAGGCCCACAGCACCATGTACCAGTAAGCACTGCGGGGCGGCTCCACTTCCATAATCTCTTGCTCTGGCCTTAATGCTCGGTAGAACGCCGGGTCACGAGGAATGCTCGACTGAGCGTTGACACCGCCCAGCTCGCACGCGATGAACGAAGGTCGGAAATAACCCTCTTCGAACACATAGCAGTCTACCCCCTCAGCTTTGGATATGCTGGCGATGCGCTCGTGGATGGGCCGACGATCTCCGAACAAAGCGACCGCCTGAGGCTTCCAGTCGGTCAGCAATGCTTGGAAGTGTCCAGGCCAATCCTGCAGCGTTCCGGTGTAGGCCTCGCCGCCCGGGAAGAAGGCCCAATCGCCACCGTTGAAGTTGATCTTGCGAACCTCTGCTCCAGCCGCTTGCAGGGAGTTGGCAAGGCGGCCGAAGAAGGGGCCGAGCGGACCTTGGAGCAGAAGAACGCGCTTGCCCGACCAGGAGTCGCGATCAAGCATGGCCGCCCTCCCCCGCGTTCAGTCCGCTTTGGTTGCTGATCCGGCGCATGCCCAACCAGTTGGCCAGTCGCGCGAATTGCAGCAACAGCTGCTGACGCCAGGGTGCCATCGGGGCCTCACACGCCTGGGCCCGGCGCAGTTCCTGGATCAGATCGAGTGCCTGCTCAGGCTCAATGGGCGTTCCAGTATGAGGGTTTCGGTAGCGCGGGTAGTGGATCAGGGCGGCTGCCACAAGCTGGTCCAGAGAACGGTGACTGCGGCGCGTGACAGGGTACATGTCGCTCGTTAGCCCCCACCCAGCGTAGAAGGGTTGTGCATGGCAGACCACATGCCCTCCTCGAATCAGCGCCTCAAAACCCGCCAAGGAGTTGAGAACGTGAACCTCATCAAAGAGTGGGAGCAGTTCAGTCAACGCGCCTGTCTCGATCCGGTGGTCGGCGAAGCGGCGCCACTCTTCGTCTTGACCTGCACGAATCCGGGAAACCACGTCCGGATGCGGTCGGTAGTGGATTTCAGCGTCTGGCCGGACTGTTCTCACCGACTGGAGCAAGGCCATGTTGGTGCGAACCGGTGTGCGAATCCCGCGAAGGGCTGCATCTCCGCCCACTTGGCCGATGACAAGTACCCGCAGTTGACCCGGCGTCCGATCAGGCAGCGAAGGTTTATCACCGTGATCAATATTGTATTTGGTGATCCCGCTCGCCACGATGCGACGCCGAAGATCGGCTGCACGCTCCAGCACTGGCTCGTCACGCCCCATGCTTTGGATGAGGCCCTCGAGGTCGGTGGGTGTATGACCCCAGTGGTGGAGACCCTGTGTGTCGAAGGACCAGGACATCGGGGCGGCGAAGGCTGCCCCCAGGCCGACCGAGCGCAAGAAGCCGTCTTCCACGCGTACCACCTTGGCCTCACCCTGGAGAGCTTGAGGGAGCGTTGTGTCGCCCCACAGATAAATGACGTCGTTGGGGCCAGGGCAGCTGTAGCGAGTCAGGCGGCGCGTCGGCTTCTGGATGAACTGCGCGAGGTACTTCCGTTTGCGCAAAGTCAGTTTGTAGTTGTAGGCCGTCATGCGGTTCGAAGGTTGTGGGTCTCAGTTCGATCCCAGGTTGCGAGCTGCGGCATCAATCGGATAGACCGCCGCGCCCAGCAGGGACAGGAATTTCTGCAACTCGGCTGCTGAAGCGTTGGCCACGTAGATCACGTCCTGGTCTTGGACTTTGAAATCCTTCATAACGAAGAGGCTGCCAGGTTGCCGCAGATCCAGTTGGTAAACAGCCGGGGGGGCGGTGCCATTGAGGCGAGCGACGAATACCCCGTTCACATCGGCCCGGTTGTCAATGGGGCCGCCAACACGGGCCAACGCTTGAGCCAAGTCGATGCCCGTGGCCTCAAAGGGTATGTCACCCACTTTGGAGACAGCCCCCAGGGCGACGAAGCTCTTGGGCTGATGGTAGACTGTGACGATATCCGCTGGCCCCAGGGGAATGTTTTGACGCGGGTCTTTGACGATGGCGTCCAAGGGCGCAGTGGCCAAAGCCTGCCCGCGTGCCACTTGGACAGTGGTCTTTTCTAAGGGGAAAGTGCTTCCGCCAGACAGAGCCAGGGCGTCCAGCAAGCGCTCTTTGCGGGCGGTCAGGCCAAAACGCAGGTTGGTGCGGACTCCACCCACGACCGTGACCTCCTGGCCGATGGCGCTGCCCAAGCGAACCAAGGCTTGGGGGCGGTTGGCTTTCCCTTCCAGGGCTTTGACGATCTCGCGTTCCAGTTGAGCGGGCGTCTTGCCCAAGGCGGCCACTCGGCCGACAAAGGGAACCCCGATGGTACCGTCCAAGCTGACAACTTGGCTGGGAATCATTAGGCCCCGACCACTAGCAGTGGAAGAGGCATCCACCCCGCCTAGGAGCATAGCGGGTGCCGCTTCCCAAATCCCTATCTCCACGAAATCGCCTGTGGCGATCTGTTCGGAGTAGGCCTGGGGTTGCGGCAAGTCCGAAGGGGGACGATCTCCCTTAAAAAGCGACACCTGTTGGGCTACCGAGCGGGTAAGCTGCACAACCCGGACTTGGGTGTCATTGGTCATATTCTCACGGCTGGGGCCAGACGTGGGCAGAATGGGGAAAGCAGAGCAACCCGCCAACGTGAGAGTGCTTGCCATGATGACAAGGTTAAGGGTCTTCATGGGCGTGTTCCAGCTAAGTTCAGGCTAAGTCAATTTCGTCTTTGCCCATGAAGCGCATCAGGCGTTGAGCCATCCGGTCCATGAACGTGAATACCCGTTCGGTCGCACTTTGTGACCAGTTGAAAATACGCGCCATCGTGGCCGTGCGCTGAAGGCGATAGGCGTAGTTGGCTGCTTCCTTGACGCTGGTTCGGGTTGGCGGGGCGTAGAACGAGCCAGACAACAGGGCCGTCGCGTCTTCCAAGAGTTCGTCACGAACAACGATGACGATGGCGCCCGGCCATTCCGGCGCTGCGAACAGTACGCGTCGCATGTGATGGAGAACGGCTCTGAGCACTTCGAGTTTGAAGGCCCCGGCGTCCACACAGACCAAGTCCGAGCTAGTTGCAAAGTCAAACACTTTCGCGATTTCTGCTTCGTCGGGCATGTAATCACCCGCGTTGTGGCGAACCAGACTTTCGACAGAAATGGTATCTCGCACATGAAGTTGTGCCGACTGCCCATCGCTGACGGTGCTGGCAGGTGCGGTGAGGCCGGTATGTGTGCCTTGGCTGAGGTCAGGATTGACCATGCGCGGCCTGGACGGAGCCTGCTTGCCAATGGCCGATTGATCGACCCTCAAGACCATCCGGGATTCGGCTGCGCCCAAGCGGGCCAGCGAGGTCAGCATTGCCTGCTGGTCGGCCCGCATAGCCATGCGTGACACGGCGAACACATTCATCATCATCGTGCGACTCCATTTTTCGTGGCGCTGATCACCTCCCCTCGGGGTGTGACAACCTCGCGGGCATGGCGCAGCAAGGGGGTAGACGCCCAAATGGCTTGGATCTTGGGGAGCAGACCTGGGGCGAGAACGAACAGTTGGTGTTGCTTTCGGACGAGGTACAGGCAGCTCACCAAGGTTCCGAAGAAGACGCGCCAGCGACTGGTTGGCAGGTAGTCCTCTAGCGTGTTCGCAAACAGGTACTTTTTCGGGCGCTGGGCCGACTGGTTGAATAGTTCGGTCAGAGTGTCGAAGAAGCGGTGCATGCCCTTCTCAGGCCCGTGCACGAATTCGTTGACCGTCGCAGTGTGCCAGCCATAGGGCACCTGATCGCCCATCACCAGCTTTTCGAAGTCCTTCAGAAACTTCGCCAGTGTGGCCCGGTGCAGGGGCAAATGGACGGCTGCAACCACTTGACGAATCCAGCGCAAACGCCGGCGCGTGGTTGTCATGGCCGAGGCGAGTGGCTCGATGGTAGAGTCATTGGGGACACCCCAGTTCCGCATGAAAGTCGCCCCGTCCTGGATCGCATTGGCCCGCGTCTTCTTGATGAGGGGTTTGCGGGGAATGAAGGACAGCATTTCGTAAAACGTGCGATGCATGCGATCGCCGCCGTTGGAACTTTCGGCTTGAGTTGCACCCAGCCACGCCAAGATGGGCCGAGCGATCAGAGACTGCGTGACGCCATAGGGATTAACCCGCGAGGGGATACCGAACTTGGCTGCCCGTTCTCCTTGCTCTATGTCTTCGAACTCGCACCACATCAGGCGTTCGTCCTGTGGAACGCGCTGCCAAATCTTCCGTTTGACGAGGTAAAGGCTCCCCGTCGGGTAGTGGTTCTTCGTGTAGCGGTGGGCGTTGCCAAAAACAAAGCCCGTCGTTTCGACGTCGGGCAGCACGGCCGTTGCGTAGCGGCCGGGTGTCAGTTCACTATCGCGGGCCACACCATGGGCGATATGGCTATCCAATCGCAGGCCAACGCCGAAGTCCGAGTACCGACGCAGTACCAAGTTAAGGCGATCGTCGAAATAAATGCTTTGCAGTGCCGTCAAAGGGAAGGCATTGCCGAAGCGATGCACCACCTGGCGGAAGTTGCTTGGCAGGAAGACGCGGTCGTGCATGATGCAAAGGTTCTCGAACGTCGCCTCCTGCACCAAGCGGTTCTTTTTCATGCAGATTTGCACAGGAGGTGCCGTGATGTCCTCCCCAACGATTCGCACCTGATCCCAGTACTTGAAGTTGCTGGCGGGTCGGCCGCACAACAGGATCTCTTTGCGTGAAATGTCCAGTTCCAGGATGCGCGCCACGCAAGCATTGAGCAGAGTGGCGTCCTCTGGACCGACCGGGATGCCAAAGGTCCACTCATCCAGATCGCCTTCCTCCGCGTCGAATGCACGCTCTTTACGGTAGATGCTGCTACCCGCAGATGACTCCACCTTCGTCAGGGCGTGGCCGAAGTAAGCGCGGTCAAGGTAGCAAGGCATAGCCACCGACTCATTGACAACGATCTCAGCGCCAACGGCTGCGGAGTGCGCAATGTCCCACATCAGGATCGGTGCCAATGGGCTGTCCGACTCCAGGCCGTGCAGGACGATCTTGTGTACACCAGCGGGAACCGTGAGACGGGTGATCGCGCTCACCTTGCTGATAACCCGCTCGCTCACCAACAGACCTTTGCCCGCGCGGAAGGTGAACACAGCGGCATCGCCAAAGGCGTTAATCTCGTCCTCCGTGATGGGGGGAAGCATGGCTGCCATAGGGTAGCCGAGCTTACGCCGGTACTTCAGTCGATGGATCGTCACTACCTGGCTCCATGAGTCCGGTAGTCGGGCGCAGGACCCAGGTACTTGTCGTTGGTCGCTCCTGGCATCTTCACGACGACATTGCATGCGTCGGTCAGAGCTTCGAACGCAGTGGCCTCTCCGGGTTCCAGCACCACAATATCACCAGGGCCCCATTCACGGTCGTACATACGAACACGGCCACTCACCACGACTGTAATTTCGGTGGAAATGCGGTGGTGATGCAGTTGCTCACACTCGCCCGCCTTATAGTGCTTGACGGCCACCTCGCAGGCTTCCGTCTTCAGCAGCGTCGGCTCAAAGTTACCGACAATCCAGCCCTTGACCATTTGGTCGAGCCTTGCTGTCTTCATGGCTTACCTCTTGTTGTTTAGATTAAGGCGGTCAGGTGATGACCGCTACTATTCGCATTCAAATTACGATGAGGTATCGGAGTGTACAAGGTTAAGTCGGGAGAGCTGGAGCTCGTCCTTGATCGGGTGGTAGTTTTTGGCATCGATTCGCATCACGCCGATGCGCGCCTGCTTGAGCAGCATCTCGTTGAGGGCTGGTGCCACGTAGAACCCACCCTCGACTTCGGCGCCTTTGCGGATCATGGACTGGATGGCGCTCATAACCTCTCTGGTCTTCTTAAACCAAAACACGCCGGTCGTGGCATGGCTGCTGATGGGGTTGCGCTGTGCAGCCTCGGTTACCAGGTCAAAGTTATCCAGGCGAACGTAGGAATAGCGCGGATGCACCGAATGGAAGATCATCGTCCCGGCATCCAGCGAGCGGTCGCGCATTTCGCGCACGAAGCCCGTCAGGTTGTCTTTGACCCACTCGTTGGCGCTGACGACCAGGAGTTCGCTCTCGGGATCCATAGCGGCAATCGCCATCAAGGCAGTGGCTGCCGAACCCTTGGTGCCCTTCTGGATATTGACAATTTTTGCGCCAGGAGTGAGCACTTGGACGAGGTTGTCCAGATGGAAACGACGTACCTCTTCGGCCAAGAAGCAGTAGTGGAAGTCGCCCGGAGAAACCGTACTCAGGCTGCTGACGATGCGTTCCAGTAGCGGAATGCCGTCGATCTCGGTCACGCAGATCGGGTAAGCATTCGGGCTGCTATTGGGCTCTGCGATATTGCTGCCGGCCGCCAAGATCAAAACGTTGAGGGTGGATTTGCTCATGCTTGTTCGTGATTAATTTGGCGGGCAGTTCAGCCGTGGGCGACAAGCGGCGTGGTCAGGGCGTTTCGGGGCAGCATACGGGGCACCACCGGTAGCGTGGAGGTAACGACGCTCGGGCTGGAACGACTACACTCGATCTGATCGATGCATGACTTGATATTGCTCAGGTTAGTCTGGCGAACGTCTTCAACCACCAAGAGGTGTGCACCGCTGGCCATCGCAGCCTTGATGCCGTTCTCATTGTCTTCCACGATCAAGCATTGCTCAGGCCTCAGCCCGAAGACTTCCATGGCCTTCAGGTACATGTCGGGGGCTGGCTTGGGCTTGGCCACGTCCTCGTTGCTGACCATCAGGTCCAGGTAGGGAGCGAGCGCGGCTTTCTCCATCATGAGCTTGACCGTGGACAGGATGGAGTTCGAACACACAGCCAGTCGGTAGCCTTCCTGTTTGAGGGCTGACAGCAAACGCTCTTGGGCGAACTTCGGTTTGCATAGGGTATGCACCATCTCGACTGTGTACTGCTGCTTCAGGTCATTCAAGAAGCCGTGGAGTTGTCGAGGTAAGCCACGATCAATGCTCAGCATTTCCAGCTTTTTTTTGGTGGGCAGGCCGTCGAACGTTGTTTCATGGTCGATGCGCGAGATCGGTATGCCGAAGATGTCAAGGGCTCGATTGAGCGCCTCGTAGTGCCAATCTTTGGCTTCGATCAGCACGCCGTCCATGTCGAACAGGACAGCTTTAATCTTGATAAGATCTGCCTTGTTGGCGTTCTTGTTGATAGTCATTGACTGAACCTTCCTCTCTGGTTGAAACGGTCAAACGTTGGCGGCTGCCTGGACGATGCCCAGCACGGCAGAGGCATCGGTCGGCAAGTCGGTGCAAAGCGTCAGTTGCGGCTGGTTACGTAGCGGCTTGAGGGCGTGCCACAGGTCGGTGTGATCGGCGCGACCATGCAGTTCCGGTGACACGACGCAGACCCCCATACCCTTGGACAGGACCGCCTGGATGTCACCGACAGTGAACCAGGTTCCAGTAAAGCCATCGAGCCAAATGCCAGCGACCTTATTGGCAAGTGCTTGTGGAAACGGTTCGTATTCGCTCATCCGGGCATAAACAGTGTTGCCTGCCTTGATGTGTTGCATCATGTCCGGGATCGACATATCAAAAACGAACCACGGGTGCTTGAACCCGCGCATGGCTTCAGCCAAGGGGTTGGCCAGGCCATCGGCTTTGATATTGAGCGCTTGGAGCAGTTCAGGAGCGTCATGAGCGAGCACCAGATCCAGGTAGGACATCAAAGTCATGGCGTCTTCACCAGCGGGGTCGTGGCTAATAACGATCTGACCGCTGCGGTCGCGAAGGTCCGTTTCCGTGCCGTAGCCCAGCCGGAAGCTACGGTTGAAGGCAACCGGCGCATTCTTCTCGGAGGCTTGCTGCCAAAACCCCCGGTGAGAAATTACACGCATCACAGGCAGGGCTCCAATGCCTTGTTATGAATCGGCAGCGAGGTGAACAGCTTCAGGTCGTTCGGAATGCCCAGACCGTACATCCCTGCAGCCTCGGAGCCGATGTTGTAAACGCCGACCTTGGCGCCATTTGCGATTAGGCTGTTGTAGGCTGGAGCGACATAAAACTCGTTGTTAACGCGTTCGTTAGCCGCGATCATCGCCTCGGCAGCCTGTATGAAGTCAGCGCCGCGGCTGTAGTTGTAGATGCCGACCGTCGCCTCGTCAGAGATGACCTCCTTCTCGACCACACGGGTCACCAGCTCCTGGTCATCCAGACCAACGAAGCTCCACTTCGGGTCGCTAGCCTTCATGGTCATGATCAATCCATCCAGACCGCTTAGCGTGATGCGATCGAGGTAGGCGTTGATGTCGATGTCGCACCACTGATCGCTATTGGCGATCATGAGTGGGTCGGTATTGTTGATGAGTTCCTTGGCCTTGAGTACGGTGCAGGCCGCGCCTTCCGTCAGTCCGTCAATTCCGATGACGATGGCGGGCGCCGCGCTGGCCGCCGCGCCGGCCCAGGCCTGGAGCTTGGCGGTCAGGTCGTACTCAGCCACATGCGCGACCTGGCAGATGAAGATGAAGCGGTGGGCGCATTTCGGCCGCAGGTTCTCAATAACCAAGCGAATCATAGGAACACCCTGCACCGGAATCAGGGGCTTCGGATCGATGTAGCCCTCGCGAGCGAATCGGCTACCTGCGCCAGCCATAGGAACGACGATGTTGAGCACGGACTTTTCCTCCTACGCAATGTGTGGGTTAATGGGGGGGTTGATCGGTCTTGGGCACTAGCACAACAGTAGATGCCTTTGGTTGGTTTGAAGCCCTGCACAGATGCTTCTGACTCTGCGTCGTGAGCCACTTTTTGAAGAGGATGCCGCAGGCGATCAGATGGCGGAACTGGCGTGCGCGCCTCCGCTTGGCCTCACGTTCTCGGTCGATTGGGGCGCGACCCACCAAGGTCATCCAGTCGCTATAACTCACGCAGTCCAGATCCTGGAAGCAAGACTTGCGCGCCCACGCTTGCTTGGGAACCATCAGGCCGATGTCTTCGACCCCCAGCACCACGCATTCTTGAACAAGGAAGCGCTCGTATGCACAGACAACCTCAGTGCGACGGTCGTGGGCCATGGCGGGCGTAGCGTAGCCGATACGGCGCGCATAGTTGACGCAAAGCCATTGCTCTTGGGTGAACTGTGAGCGGAAGCGCCTCGTCGTTACCGTCAGGCCTTCAGGACGGGGCTGACCATCGAACCAGGTGGCCTGCTGTTCGGTGAAAAGCGGGGCGTCCCAGTAGGCTTGGACTTGCTTGGTGCGACCGAACGTCAACCAATCTGATGGGTGAAACGTGTAGCCGTTGATCCCATGCGGATGGCGGGTGAAGTGCGAGGCAAAGCCCAACTTGCGCGTGTATGCCGGGTCATCGGCCCCAAGACCTTTCTCCCAGGCCGACACAATCAATCCGGCGTCGCACTCTGCGTCCGATCGTAACTTCAACGCATAGGGTCGCGTGGCTTGCTTGAGTCCCGCTTGCGTCGAAACGAGCATTCGATTGATGTTATTCGGCGGTGCGGTGGGCGAGTTCACCGTGGGTGGCATAGCCCCTGGGTCATCGCTCACACAGAGCTTGTCTACAAGCAGACTAAGACCAGAAGTTTCCAAGTGAGCCATCTGGTTCTTAAAGGTCGATAGGACAATTTCGGCACGCGGCAATTGCCTTCGTAAGGCCGCAACGGATTGATGCGTATTGGCTCGAATGTCGCCTTGCACCACGATGCTGATTTGGTCGTCTCTGATCACGGCAGTGCCTCATAAATAGCGATGGCTTCATCGACCGTTTGCGTTGGAATGACCTTGCCTTGGTGGATAACGCAAGCGTGGGAGCAATGCTCCCGGACGTAGTGCGCATCGTGCGACACCAGCACCCAGGTCTTGCTGGCCCGCTTTTCGTACAACTCGGACTGACACTTCTCGCGGAAGCGGTGATCGCCCACGGCGGTGATCTCGTCGATCAGCAGCGCATCAAAGTCGATTGCCAGGGACAGGCCAAAGGCCAGTCGGGCACGCATGCCCGAGGAATAAGTCATCACCGGTTCGTAGAAGGCCTGCCCGATCTGAGCGAACTCCTGCACGTAGCCCACGACCTCTTGGATCGGAGCCCCGTAGATGCGAGCTACGAACTTGGCATTGTCGTAGCCAGTGAGCCCCCCTTGGAAGCCGCCGCCGAAGGCCAGAGGCCAGGACACTGACATGAGGCGGCGTACATGACCGGATGTCGGGTCTTCCGCGCCGGCTAGCAGCCGAACCAGCGTGGACTTGCCACTGCCGTTGCGACCAAGAATGCCCCACTTCTGCCCTTCCAGAATGGTGAGATCAACGCCATTTAATACAGCGCGCGGCCCACCCTTTGCTGGATACGACTTGGTGACGTTGACTAGTTGCAGCATCAGTGTGGCTCCACATTGCGCCCATCGCGGCGCACAACCAATGCGCCGGCGGCAAAGAGCACCATCGACACCACAGCGAGGTAGCGGGGCGACTCATAGGTTTGGACCGCTGTACCGAACCAGCCGCTGCGCAGCATTTCAACACCATGAACCATCGGCAGCCATAGCACCGCATCACGTGCTTCCTGGGGCAGCCAATGTGCCATGAAAGCGGCCCCCGACACCGGGAACAGCAGGTATGTGAGGATGTGCCAGAGGCGCTCAATGGTCTCTGATGCCGCTGCCAGTGCACCAATCAGCAGACCAAAACCATAGGAAAAGGCCACCAGAAGGCACCACGCCGTTAGCACTTTCAGCAGGTCTGTGGGTGGCTGCATCCAGTCCACAGCAACAAAGACGATGCTCAGAACGAGGAAACTGCCGGTGGCGGCCACCACTTCGAGAGTGATTCGCGCCAGATACAGATCCATCGGAGTGACGATGCGGTGGTAGAGCAAGGCCCAATTAGTGGACACCGCTTGTGTCGATCGCGTGGTCGCGTTACGCCAAACCAAGACGCTCGAGTACCCGGTTAAAGCAAACGCTGCTACCGACACGCCAGGCATAGCAGCCGCTTTGGCCAGGGACCACAGCCAAGCGATGCCCAGGGTGAACAACATGGGTTCAGCAAACAACCATACGAAGCCGATGTTGTGGCGACCGTAACGAGTCAGAAGCTCGCGTGCCAGAAGGGCATACAGGACGCGAAGTTGCGTCTGGAGGCTCTCCAACGTTTGGTAGCCAACGAGGTTGGCCTTAGTCCGCTTCAGGTTCATGGAGGTCGTAGTCACAGATCACAAGGAGCACGTCAGATGGACTGGCTGTGCTCTCGGGCACCCAACCGAAGCAGGCTAACCACCGAATACAGCGCAAGACTCATCAGCAGGGCAGCCATGAAGTTGCGAAGCCGCTTGGGCTGCAAGGCACTGTCGGGGTGACTCGGCGCGGAAACGGTTTCCAGGTAAAGGTGACGGCGTTCAACGTCGACCCGAGCGCGAAGCAGTGCGTCATGAGCGGCAGCGAGATTCCGGCTGGCCAGTTCGCGCTCCAGTTGCAGAGCTTGGTAGTCCTGGGCAGTGCTGACGCGGCTTTGGGCGCTGTTGCCCGTTACGCTGGCGCGCAGCGATACCGCGGCCTCGCGAAGAGTCTTGACCTCGGCTTCCAAGGAAGTGACCTGGGCGCTTTGCGGGGCCAGTCGCTGTGCTTGATTCAGCCGGGCTTGTGCGGAGGTAAGCTTGGCGCTCAGTTCCTGAGCCCCCTGCAGTTCGACAGCGGCTTGTCGCTCGGGATCCAACAGTCCGCGTTGCTGGCGGAACTTGGCGAGGGTTTCGTCGGCTCGGGCCAGCCGGTCGCGTGCACGCTGTAGCTCTCGCTCGGCCACCTCTTGAGTGTCATACCGGATCTTTGCGTTCAAGTCTGCGATGCGCGCCTGGGCGATCTGGATCAGAGCCTTGTTCAAGGCATAGGCTTGGGCTGCATCGAATGCTTGCACCGAAAGGACGCCGACCGACGAATTTGCATCAACGTCCAGGCGCACGCGCTTGCGGTAGTAGTCTCCAAACTCCTCGAGAGAGGCCTGCTGCCAGATCGCCGGAAAGCGCGCCAAGATGTCGCCATTGCCGTACTGACCACGCAGCCCCATACTGCGTTCGAGCTGGCTAATCGCTTCCCCCGACAAGAGGTAGTCACGGACTAGCAGGACGTTTTCGGAGCCGGTAGCTGCAAAGCCCTTGAACAGTTCACCGATGCCCGTACCGACGTCGGGCTTCTGAGCGGAGCGAACTACGAAGCGCACGTCCGAGACGTAGATATCTGAGGCCACTGCGCCGTAGTAAATTCCCGCCAGAAGAGCCGGGATTCCGACAATGGCTACAAAAATCCATCGCTTCTTGAGCAAATTTAACACATAGGACTTACGCCATCCCATTTTGCAGACCAGCATGAGCATTTTTCGCATGACGCTATAAATCGATATTTGAATGATGACAAAATAACTCCTGAGATTGTATGGGAGCAAGTTAAAAGCATGATTGATCCCGACCCTGATGCTTATTTGGTATTTGATGACAGCGTGCTGGACAAAAGCTACTCGCACAAGATTGATCTGATTCGTCTGCAATACAGCGGGAATGCACACGGACTCATCAAGGGTATTGATTTGATTCTGCACCTGCATCGGGCGGGCAAGATTTTTTACTGTCCGCTCAAGAGCAACCGCAAGGTGGATGATAGCAGCGGCGCTGAGCCCTACAACGCAGCCAGTGACTTGCAATGGAGCGAGCAAGAAGCCGAGCAAGGCAAGCTGATCAAGATTCATGGATTTCCAGGGGCCCTCAAAGTCAAATTATTTCGGGTTGCGGCAACGACCACCCGCACGGAATGGATCGTGACGAATGATATTGACCAGGCCTCGGCAGATGAAACTCGAGAAATATGCGCTATTCGCTGGAAGATTGAGCAATATCATCGAGAAGTAAAACAGACGCTCGGCATTGAGAAATGCCAGTGCCGTTCGGCAACGGCGCAGAGAAATCATATTGCCTGCGTCATTTTGGCTTGGAACCATTTGACAGAGTTTGCAAGGGCGACAATGAGTAATATTTATAGTATCAAGAGAAGCATGCTTTCGACTTATATGAAGCAAGAGTTAAAACAACCAACCGTGCGTATGTCGCCAGTCTAATTGAGACACAAAAGTCCGAGCTGCGCGCTAGCTGAGTTCGGTTTGCGTAAGTCCTA
>JBKDQE010000035.1:0-67686 GCA_046342195.1 Burkholderiales bacterium | reverse complement strand
CCCAAAGGGGGCCAGAAATTGGTTGGCGCCGCGTTTGATGCCGCTGAATACGTCGCCCTTTTGGGGGGTCAAGGGCTGGGCAGGCGTGTTGTTCGGGGGGGTGCCCAACGTGCGCTGAAGCTGGTCGCGTTCAGGCGGGGTAGGCATGTTTTGCCGGTTTTGAGGGCTAATAAGAGGGCGGGTGGTTGTTTTTTTTTTGTGGCTGCAGCGATAAATAAGACTTCAAATTCATGATGATCGATATTGAATAGCAACAGATCAGTGACTCAGCTTGACCCACGAGCAAGAATTTTACGCCTTGCATGGCCCGGGGGTGGGTGCATCAGCAAAGACAGGATCAGTTAGGGCCTGTTAACACTAAAGATGCCAGATACGTTGTTCTTCAAAAAGCCTTGAGCAAGGCGCAAAATGAAGCTTGGGCAGGCCCCCGGGGAGGTTTTGCAACGCCGCGCAAGGCCTTTTGGGGAACAACCCTTCGGGAACGTGGTCATTGGGACGCAAGCAGGTTAGACAGTCTTGTGTTGGCGGAGAGGGAGGGATGCGAACCCTCGGTACGGTGCCGTACGCCGGATTTCGAGTCAGGTACAATAGACCACTCTGCCACCTCTCCTGGTGTGGGTCACAGTCAGGGTGAAATTCTACTTCAGCTTGCGGCCCTTGTTTTGGCAGCGTGGGGTGATGGGCTCAGCCAGCGCTTCGGGGGAGGTGTCAAGCGAGGCTGGCTTGGCCGCCCAGATAGGGGCGCAGGGGCTCGGGGAGGGCGATGGAGCCATCGGCTTGCTGGTGGTTTTCAAGCACGGCCACCAAGGTTCGGCCCACGGCCAGGCCTGAGCCATTCAAGGTGTGCACCCACTCGTTTTTGCCTTGCTCGTTCTTGAATCGGGCTTGCATGCGGCGGGCCTGGAAGGCTTCGCAGTTCGAGCACGAGCTAATTTCCCGATAGGTGTTTTGCGCAGGCAACCAAACTTCCAGGTCAAAGGTTTTGGCGGCACCAAAGCCCATGTCGCCGGTGCACAAAGACATGACCCGGTAGGGCAGTTGAAGCAACTTTAAAATGGCTTCAGCATGGCCGACCATATTGTCCAGGGCGGCATAGGATTGATCAGGATGAACGATTTGCACCATCTCGACCTTGTCGAATTGGTGTTGCCGGATCATGCCGCGTGTATCGCGCCCGGCGCTGCCCGCCTCAGAGCGGAAGCAAGGGCTGTGGGCCGTGAGTTTGATGGGCAGCTGGTCGGCGCTCAAGAGGGTGTCGCGCACGGTATTCGTGAGTGAAATTTCAGAGGTCGAGATCAGGTATTGCTCGGGGTGGCTGGTGTCTCCGCCGCGGCTCACCCAGAACATATCGTCTTTGAATTTCGGCAGTTGCCCGGTGCCCTCCAGCACCTCGCGGTTCACGATGTAAGGCGTGTAGCATTCGGTGTAGCCATGCTGAGAGGTTTGGATATCCAGCATGAATTGCGCCAGTGCGCGGTGCAAGCGGGCAATGGGGCCCTTGAGGAAGCTGAAGCGCGAGCCCGAAAGCTTGGCCCCGGTGTCGAAGTCCAGGCCAAGCGGGGTGCCGAGGTCAACATGGTCTTTGGGGGTGAAGGAAAAATGGCGTGGGTGGCCCCAGCGCCTGACCTCGACATTGCCGGTTTCATCAGGCCCGGTGGGTACGCTGGGATGGGGCAGGTTGGGCAGAGACATCAGCAGATCAGACAGCCTGAGCTGCAAGGCATCGAGGCGCTCGGCCGAGGCTTTGAGCTCATCGCCCAGCCCGCCCACTTGGGCCATCACGGCCGACACATCGCCCCCCTGGGCTTTGATGTGGCCGATCTGTTTAGACAGGCTGTTGCGTTGGGCCTGGAGATCCTCGGTGCGGGTCTGGATGGCCTTGCGCTCGGCTTCAAGGGCTTGAAACTGCGCCACATCCAGAAAAGGCTGGGGCAACTTGCGGCTTTCGAGGCGAGCGATCACGCTCGGGAGGTCTTTGCGCAATAGGTTGATGTCAAGCATGAGGAATCCGGAGAGGAAAGGGGTCGGGAGAGATGTTGAATTGTAGGCAGCCTGTGCCTTAGGGCTTTCAGCGTTGCAAGAGCACGAAAGAAAAATCAAGGGGATGATACCGCCATGGATTTGTCGCCTAAGCCCAGCGGCAGCGGGAAACGGATGGTTTCTTTGACCCCGGGCAGACTGCGCACACTGAGCACACCCAGGCGGCGCAGACGTTGAATGACCTGTTGCACCAAAATTTCCGGGGCCGAGGCGCCGGCGGTCAGGCCCACGCGGTGGCGGCCCTCAAACCAGGCGTCTTGCAGGTCTTCGGGTTGATCGACCATGTAAGCGGGGGTGCCCAAGCGTTGTGCCAACTCGCGCAGACGGTTGCTGTTGGAGCTGGCCGGGCTGCCCACCACGATCACAATATCCACTTGCGGCGCCAACACTTTCACGGCATCCTGGCGGTTCTGGGTGGCGTAGCAGATGTCTTGTTGTTTGGGCTCACGAACCTGCGGAAAGCGTTGTTTGACAGCGGCCAAAATCTCGGCGGCATCATCCACCGACAAGGTGGTTTGCGTGACCACGGCCAGTTTGTCTTGTGGCCCCAGCGGCACCTTGGCCACGTCGGCCACGTCTTCCACCAAGTGAATGCCTTCATTGAGTTGGCCCATGGTGCCTTCGACCTCAGGGTGCCCTTTGTGGCCGATCATGATGAACGAATACCCTTCGCGATGCAGCTTGGCTACCTCCACATGCACCTTGGTCACCAGGGGGCAGGTGGCATCAAAAATTTGAAAGCCACGTTGCTCGGCCTCGTGGCGCACGGCCTGCGACACGCCATGGGCACTGAACACCAGTGTGGCGCCGGCAGGCACCTCGGCCAAGTCTTCGATAAAAATAGCCCCTTTGGCTCGAAGGTCATCTACCACATAAGTATTGTGGACGATTTCATGGCGCACATAAATCGGGGCGCCAAAGCGCTTGAGGGCACGCTCGACGATTTCAATGGCGCGGTCGACGCCAGCGCAAAAGCCGCGGGGCTCGGCCAGAAGGATGTCTGCAACGCTCATCACAGCACCCCGATTACTTGCACTTCAAAACTCACCGGCATACCGGCCAGCGGGTGATTGAAGTCGAACAGCACCCACTCATCAGACACTTCGCGCACGGCACCTGCGTAGCTGCCTTGACCATGAGGGGTGGGAAATTCGACCACATCACCCACCGAGTACACCTCCTCAGGGGCACTCAGTTGTTTCAGTAGCGAGCGTTTGACCTTTTGCAGCATCTCGGGGTTGCGGGGGCCGAAGGCTTCGCCCGCAGCCAATGTAAAAGTGGCCTGTGCACCTTCGGGAAGGCCGATCAGCTTTTGCTCGATGGCTGGTGCCAGTTCACCCGTGCCCAAGGCCAGGGTGGCAGGCTTGTCATGGAAGGTGTTGATGACATCGCGCCCATCAGGGCCGGCCAGTCGGTAGTGAAGGGTCAGAAACGACCCGGCATGGATGGTGCTCACAGCGATCCTTTGGAAGAGGGGGGCTTGCAGGGGGTGAGGAGAAAGAGCGGCGCCTGCATTTGATGGGTCTGAAGCCGTATTCAGACGCGATTTTAGAGGGTAGGGCGCGCCAGCGCTTGGCAACAATAGTCACCGACTGTTGCTGAGAACGATGAACCTTGTATGAAACATCTTCCTGACTCAATTCGCCCGCGAGAAAAACTACTGGCTCGTGGTGCCCAAGCTTTGGCCGATGCCGAGCTGCTCGCCTTGTTGCTGCGCACGGGCTGCCGGGGCATGCCTGTGCTGCAATTGGCGCAGCATTTGCTGGACACCTGCGGAGGCTTGCCGGGTTTGCTGGAGGTTCCACTTGAGGCCATGCGACGCATCAAGGGTTTGGGGCCTGCCAAGCGCGCCGAAGTGGCCGCCGTGATGGAGCTGGCGCGGCGCTCACTGCGAACCGGGCTGGAGCGCAACACGGTGTTGGCGTCGGTGGCCCAGGTCAAGCAGTTTGTTCATATGAACCTGAGAGCCTTGCCACATGAGGTGTTTGCGGTGTTGTTCACGGATGCCCAGAACCGCTTGATTGCCTGGGAAGAAATGTTTCGTGGCACCATTGCACAAACCAGCGTGTACCCGCGTGAAGTGGTGAAACGGTCCCTCGCCTTGAATGCCAGTGCGGTCATTTTGGTGCATAACCACCCCTCCGGCGTGCCCGAGCCCTCTCGGGCTGATGTGAACCTTACCCAGCAATTGCAGCATGCCCTGAACGTTGTGGATGTCAGGGTTCTGGATCATTTGGTCGTGGGTTGCACCGAAGTGGTTTCAATGGCTGAGCGGGGCTTGATGTGAGCCTGGCAGAGGTTCCCGAAGCAAAGCAGGCTGACTCATTGCTTTCGAGGGGTGGTTGCCTTCCCGTCAAAAACACCATCGAAAAGGTCCCGGATACAGCCCGGATAATGGTCTGGGCTCAAGGCCATATGCACGTGAATGCCGTATTCTTTGGGCCCCTTGGGGCCTACCCCACCTTGGCCACCGAGGGCTTGTCCATACTCGACAAAATCACCTGTGTTGAGTTTTTCCAAGGCCAAGCCATAAAGAAAACCACCAATTCCATTGTCTTGGAGAACCACAAAGCGATTCTTGCCATCACTGAAAGGTGTGGCGCCCAAAAGTCCCCCCATCTGGGGGGCACTGATCCATGGAGAAGGCTCAGCACCACCTTGGGGCTTTTCGCCGGCGCGGGAATGACAGCATCATGGCAGGCATGGGCAATATGCGGCCTCCGACCTCTTACCATTCATTGCATGGTTTGACGAAACCGCGCCAGCGATAAAGCAAACAGAACCGAGCCAATCAAGGCTAAAGCCAGCAGATGAGGCCACACCACCGAAAGCCCGGCCCCACGGAATAAAATAGCCTGAGACAAGGCCACATCATGCGTGGTGGGGGCGGCCAGCATCATCCATTGCACCCACTTGGGCATGCTCTCGCGCGGGGTCATGCCACCTGACAAAATCTCCAAGGGCAACAGCACCAGCAACAGCAGCACCCCGATCTGAGGCATTGAACGAGCGATGGTGGCCAAAAAAACACCCATCGAGGTTGCTGCAAACAAATGCAGTGCTGTCCCTGACAAAAACAGGCCCAAAGACCCTTCAATGGGCACGTTTAACCATTCCAGCACCACCCAACGAAGCGACAAGGCGGCGCACACCCAAACCACCCCCCCCATGGCCAGAACCTTGCTCAGTACAATCTCCAAAGGCGTGAGGGGCATGACCAGCAAATGCTCCACCGTTCCATGCTCACGTTCACGAATCAAGGCGGCGCCTGTGAGCACAATCGCCAGCATGGTGATGCTGTTCACCAGCTCCATGAGCGCACCGAACCCGGTTTTTTCACCAGCCGGGTTGAACCTCAATCGAAGCGCCAGATTCACTTCGGGGCCCGGCAGATCATATGGTCGACGCATGAAGTTTTGCACCTCGCCGGAAAGAATGGCCTGCGCATAGCCTGTGCCGCTGACGGCCTGACTCAGCCGGGTGGCGTCGACATTCAGTTGAACGCTCGTGTGTCGCCCAGCCAGAATATCGCGCTCAAAATGCGAGGGAATGACTACGGCAAAGGTATCAACCCCCAGGTCCATTCTTCGGTCCATCTCAGGCCACTCGATGGTGACTGGCGGCAAAAACAAAGGAGGGTAAAACGCATCCATCAGGCGATGCGATAAAGCGGAATGGTCCTGGTCAACAAAGGCGATGGTCGCTTTGGTCACTGCCCCTGGCATGGCGGTCGCTGCCGCATAAATTGACACCGAGAAGGAATACACGATCAAGCACATCATGACCGGGTCGCGCCACAAGCAGCGCAATTCTTTCCAGACCAAATACCAGACATGCGCTGCACGCATCTCAATGCGTCTGTTTACGGGCGCACAGCACGGCCAAGCCCATCAACACGATGGGCGCCATGCACAAGGGCATGAAGGCCCCCTGAAGTTCTGCAAAGCCAAGACCCTTGAGAAAGGTTCCCCGCACAATGATCAGAAAGTGGGTCGTGGGGAGAGCATGACCAATCCAGGATCCCGGCCCCTCCAGCGAAGACACGGGGTGAATCATGCCTGAAAACTGCATGGTGGGCAGAATGGTCAAGACAGCGGTGCCAAACAGCGCAGCCAACTGGCTTGTCATGAAAGCGGAAATCAACAGGCCCAAAGCGGTGGATGCCATCACATAAAGGCCTGCGGCCACAAGCAAAGCAAGCCAACTGCCTTTCATGGGTACTGCAAAGGCCCCCACAATCATGGCAGTGAGCAACACAAAATTACCCATGGCCAGCACCACATAGGGCAATTGCTTGCCGAGCAAAAATTCCAGCTTGGTCACCGGAGTGACATGAAAATTGACGATTGACCCAAGTTCTTTTTCGCGCACCACCGACATCGCCGTCAAGATGGCCGGAATCAATATCAACAGCAGGGGCAAGACCGCAGGGGCCATGGCCGGCAGGCTACGAACCTCCGGGTTATAGCGGAACCGGGTTTCGAGTTGAAACCCCTTGCCTCCCTCGTCATGCCCTGATATTTCACGGGCACGGGTCGCAAGCCAGTCAGCATGAATGCCCTGTACGTAAGCTTGGATTATTTCGGCACGGATCGGCATGCTGCCATCAATCCAGGCGCCAATCTCGACCGGCGCGCCCCGTTTGAGATCATGAGCAAAGCCGGGTGGAATCTCCATCGCCAGGCCGAGTTCACCCGATCGTAATCGTTGATCCATCGAGGCTTCATCTTGAATGGGGGCGCGTTGTTCAAAATAAGTGGAGCCTGCCAATGACTCAATGTAGTTGCGGCTGGCGGGGGTCTGGTCGAGATCGAGCACGGCAAAGGGCAGCGAATCCACATCCATCGAAATACCGTAAGCCAGTACCAACATCAAAATCACACTGCCCAAAACCGCCAGGGCTTGACGCACGGGATCACGCCGCAAATCCAGACTCTCACGCCAGGCATAACTCAACAATCGGGTGGCCGACAGCCTGGGCGTTGCGCTGACTTTTGAGGCTGATGACCCAGAAAAAGCCTCTGGCAGCCTGTCGGACTTGGGAGTCGTTGGCTGTAAATCAGCCGCAACAGCCGATTTTTCACCGTCTTTTTGGCCCATCGCTGAGCTATGGGCCTGTAAACCAGGCAAAAACTGGCCTGGCTGGGGCTGGTTTTCGTTTTTGACACCCCAAGTCCGACAGGCTGCCAGCGCATCACGGCCCAAAGCCAGCGAAGGGTCGGCCGATTCCAGCAGCGTCACAAAGGCATCTTCCAGGGTGCCCCCCCCCTGCCGGGCCTTGATGGCCTGGGGTGTATCGGTCACCAAGACCCGCCCCGCATGCATCAATGCCACCCGGTCACAACGCTCGGCCTCGCTCATATGATGAGTCGATACAAACAGGGTTACTCCCTCCCGCCGAGACAAATTGAGCATGATCTGCCAGAAGGCTTCCCGCGCCAGAGGATCCACCCCCGAGCTGGGTTCGTCCAAGATCAACATCGGCGGCTGGTGAATCAAGGCCACAGCCAAAGACAATCGCTGCTTCAGGCCAAGGGGCAAACTGGGGGGCAAGCGGTTCAGCACTTCTTCAAGCCCCAGGCTTTGGCTCAATTGAGCGATGCGGGAATGGGCCAGAGGCTTGGGCACATCAAACAAATGGGCGTGAAGCCAGAGATTTTGCTTCACGCTCAATTCGTGATAAAGTGAAAAAGACTGCGTCATAAAGCCAACCTTGCGACGGCTCTCCAAATTATCCGGGTTCATCTTTTGCCCGAACAGCAGGGCCTCGCCTTCAGTCGGTGGAAGCAAGCCGGTCAACATTTTCATGACTGTGGTCTTGCCGCACCCATTGGAGCCCACGAAACCAAAAATCTCACCTTGTCTGATGCTGAAATCAGCACCATCCACGGCGGTGAAGTCACCAAACCGCCGGGTGAGCCCCCGCGCTTCAATTGCGATCACTGATTGCGCCGTCCATGCTCCCTGGACTGAGGCTGGCTGTGGCTGCTCTGAGGATGGCCCCTCTTGCTTCACCATCCATTGCATGAAGGCTTGCTCGAATGTCGATGCACCACTTGCCTGCAACAATTTGTCGGGCGGCCCTTGGGCCAATACCCGCCCCCCTTGCAAAGCCAGCAAATCATCAAAGCGCATCGCCTCATCCATATAGGCCGTGGCCACCACCACCGTCATCCATGGGCGCTTTTGATGCACATGATCCAGCAAGGCCCAAAAGTGTCTACGCGAAAGAGGGTCTACCCCTGTGGTCGGTTCATCGAGAATCAACAACTCGGGGTCATGAATCAAGGCACAGCAAAGCCCGAGCTTTTGTTTCATTCCCCCGGACAACTGCCCCACAGGTCGATCCACAAAGGCGGCCAAGCCCGTGGCTTGCAGCAAAGCCTCTCGGCGTGCTTGGCGCTCTTTGCGGGCCAGCCCGAACAGGCGGCCAAAAAAATCGATGTTCTCGCCCACCGACAGAGCCGGATAAAGATGACGCCCCAGGCCTTGTGGCAAGTAAGCCAGGCGCGGACACACTTTGACCCGCTCACGTTTGAGTGTCATATTCTGGCCCAAGACCTCAATCTGGCCCGACTGGAACGCCCTCGACCCTGACATCAAAGCGAGTAAAGTAGACTTGCCCACCCCATCGGGCCCAATCAAGCCCACCCTCGAACCGCCCCGGACACTCCAATTCACTTGATCCAGCGCACGCACGGCCCCATACCGGTAACTCACCCTTTCCAGCTTGACCGCAAGGGCCGCATCTTCATGTTTTGAGGGGCTGCCCATGGGCTCTGAAATTGGCATGGCTTACTTGATGACCTTAACGGCCCTGTCGGAATTGATGTCTCTGAGCCGCAAATGCTCAGGCCAGGGTTTGACGGGATCCAGCCGCACATAAGCCACTCCCGGCAAGCCTGCCTTGATCTGATCCCGGTGTTTTTGAACGATTTCAGGGGCCACCCGAAGCCTGACACGAAACATCAGCTTCTCACGCTCGCTGGCGGTTTCAACGGTCCGTGGCGTAAACTGGGCCTCCTCAGCCACAAACGACACCACCGCAGGAATCACCCAAGCCGGGCTGGAATCCAACACCAGCCGCGCCTCGCTGTTCAGTGCCAAGGGGCCTACTGCGGCCATGGGCAAAAAAACCGTCATATTCACCTCATTCAGATCGATCAGGCTCAAAACCTTCCCGCCTGCACCCACCACCTCACCGTCTTGGGCCAGCACATACTGAATGCGGCCGGCTCGGGGGGCCTTCAAAACAGCATCATCAATATCTGCCTGAAAACGCGCCACATCAGCCTCCTCGGCCGCTACCAAGGCCAGTGCCCCCAACGATTGCGCCTCTGCGCTCACCATCGCTGCTTCAGTGGCGGCCAATTGCGCGCGGGCAGCATTCCATGCGGCCACGGCACTTTCGACACGAGCCTCATCAAGGTCAACTGCCTGCGACGAAACAAAGCCACTTTGGGCCAATTGCAGCGAGCGTGCCCGCTGCAATTGAGCCCACTTCAGATCGGCCCTGCGTGACGCCAGCACAGCCCTTGCGGCCTCACGGTCACTTCGGCGCTGGGCCCACTGGCTTTTGGCGCTGGCCAAAGCGCTGCGTGACTGGGCCAGCCGAGCCTCAGCCTGACGGCCTTGAGCTTCCAGGGACGCCGTGTCCATCCAAACCAGCGCCTCGCCTGCCTGGACAGCAGCTCCCTCTTTCACCTTCACTGATTTGATGCGTCCCGCTGTGCGGGACGATACATCAAACTCCAACACCTCCAGGCGTCCATTCGCCTTGATCACCCCTTCCTCCACCGAGCGCGGCCACATGGCCTGCCAGATCGAAATCAGCACCCAGCTTCCCAGCGCAATCGCAGCCAAGCGAGATGCTGCCTTTTTCCAGACCGTTCGGTTCATTGAATCCCTCGCAGAAATCCAATGGCAACGGCACCCGCACCATCGCGATCGAACTCCATGCCACCATAGCCTCGGTGGCTTTATCCAGGGCTGTGAAATCTCAATGGCTGAGAACTTGCAAAACCATCCAGAATTTCCGCCTCGATGGGTCAGGAAGGCCGAACCCAATCTGCAAAGGTTTTTTTAAACTTTTCCACTTTGGGGCCAATCACGCCAGTGCAGTAGCCTTGGCCCGGGTGCTTCGAAAAATAATGCTGGTGATACGCCTCAGCCGGAAAATACGGAGACAAAGGCAGCACTTCCGTCACCACCTTGGCGTTCAGTTCGTGCTGAACTTCTTCAAGCACTGATATGGCCACTGCCTGCTCTTGTGGCCTTTCAAAGTAAATCCCTGATCGATACTGGGTGCCCACATCCTGGCCTTGGCGGTTCAAGGTGGTGGGGTCATGGATGTGAAAAAAAATTTCCAGCAATGTACGCAGGCTGACGACCGCGGGGTCAAAGCCCAGGCGAACCACTTCGACATGGCCAGTGCGCCCGCTGCAAACTTGCTCATAAGTGGGATAGGGCTGTTGCCCGTTGCAATAGCCTGACTCCACCGACAGCACTCCCCTGACGTGCCCAAACACCGCGTCCAGGCACCAAAAACACCCCCCGCCGAGGGTAATGAACTCGACAGTTTTTGACATGGATGCTCCTTGGGGCTTTACTTTGTGGTGATCTGGGGATGATTTTTACACAAGACAAAAAGATGTCAATACATTGGTACTAACACCAATTGCCTCAAAGCAGATTGTGAAAAAAACTATAAGCATATAAAAAAAGATGCCAAAAAGTTTCAGAATCAGTCAAATGGCTTCAATTTGCCGATTTGATGTTGGTAAATAAAAAATGGCCAAAATTTATTTTTTGCTTTGAAAAAATATCCAACAATTGTAATTGTATAAAATTAAAAAAACAAAAAAACAGCCCTTGTCAAAAACCATTTTTTTTTTGATAAAAATCTAAAAAAATAGTGCGGCTCTCACGCTTGCCTATAGGTTTTATAGAAAGTAAGCATGGGGAGCCCGGATTATAAAAATGGAGATGGTGTAGGCATAGGGCTTCTCAATGGATACCTTGTTTATAAGGTTATTGGCGGCAATCGCTACCTTTCTACGAGAACAAAGCTTTACCCCATACCCTCTCAAATTACCAGTCGCGATCAAATTCGCCAGTGGGCTCTGGATCAGTATAATTCAGGTCAAATTAACCCCCCGTTATACCCTGGCCCAGCCATCACTCGTGATGTCCGTGGCTTGGCCAGTTTTTTTGTCAAAGGCTCATCCAACAAAAAAGAAGTCAATTACCTGCATGGAGATGGTGTTGGGGTGCCTGGTGGAAACCTTTTGTACAAGGTTGACCCCGCGACAGGTCATCGATCCCTGTGTAGCAGAACCTATTGCTGGCTCATCCCTTCAGACTTAAAAAGTCGCGATCAGATTCGCACTTTTGGTGCAAAACTGCTTGAGTCGGTTCTCATTCCTCCCGCCGACTTATACCCTGGCTCACCACCAATCATCAGCGGTATTCGCAAAGTTATAGATTTTTTCGGAGGGGGGGCATCAAAAAAAGGAACGCCTCCAACACAAGCAACCTCTCCTTCTATACCCCAAAAAAAACCTCAGCCTGTTCCGCCTGAAAAAACAATTCCCCCTACAAAAAAAAATCCAGGCACAAATAATTCAGCAAAAAAACCTCCTGAAAGTTACCGGCCCGGGCAGGGAATTGATGTAGGTCCTGGAGTGGTGGTATTCGATACCAAAAACGGAAATGATTACGTTCGCACTCGGCATGCCTGGTACCCCATACCTTCAGAAGTACCCCGAACCAAGGAAGCCATTAAAAAATGGGCGACAGATGCTTTTCTTTCTGGCGCATTCGGGAATGGCGGAGCTCTTTATGATCCAATTGGTGGAAAGACAAAAGAACAACAGAAAGCCGAGGAGCTTGAAAAGAACACTCATGTCACCAACACCAAGTTGGTTCCATTCCATTCTGAAGATGCGACTGTTCTTTATCAAGAAAATAAAAATCCAGAAAGATATTTAGAGGCCAAGCTGCTTGAAAGGCAGCAGTTGCTCATCGGGCCCAAGGGGTATGAATGGAAAAAAACCGGTTATGTCATCAGCAGCATCAGGCTTTTACAAAAGCAGGCCCCCAATAGTAACCAAACACCCGAGTTGGATGGGTCTTATGTGGTTGCCTCGGTAAGCGCAAAAACTTTATTAAAAAATCCTCAAGGTATCCCTTACAAAGATTTAAACGAGGCCAGAAACCGTGCTCATCAACTCCTGCAATGGGGCGCTTTTTCCACGAAGAGAGACGGTGGCGTTAAAAACTACGCGGCCGGTCTTGTGGGTGCGGTCAATAACAATTTTCTGTCTGGTGTATCTCAAGCTGGCGTAAATTTTTATATATGGGCTTCTACCTTTGGCCAGGCGCCAGATGACGTTTATTCAGAAGTAGATCGTTATTATAAAGAAGGCAAAAAAGAGTTTGCTGAAAAATTTGGCATTGACCCTGGCACACAAGCCTACCAACGCAGCGAGCAGGTGGGGGATCTGATTATTTTGCTTGCTTCGCTCTTTAACATTGCCAAACTTGCATTCAGTGCGGTGAAAGTCGGCCCATCAATCGTTGCAGGAGTCAAAAACATCAATACCTTAGCAAGTATGATGAAAAACCCTCGCGCAACCATGGAGTTTGCTCACATGGTCATGAGCAGGCCTTATTTGTATGAAGCTCTTTCTCCGCAATTACAATCTTTGGTTCAGATGGGTTTGGTTCAATCAAAAAATCCTCGAGCAGCACAGGCGCTATCCATAATATGGAAAGGTCGCAAAGTGGCCCTCCCCGTCGCTTTTGCGCTCACTAAGGCATGTGCCTATATGGTCAATTATTTTGCCAACCCCAAAAACATCAAGAGCACTTGGCAAGAAAGTGTAAATGGATTGCTTCATAGCCCGGGTTTTCATATTGCCATTCTCACAGGTCTTGTTCAGGGTGGCTTGGTTCAGTATGCTGCTGGCCTCCGCTTGAAAGCCGGGGCCAGCATGGACGATATATTAAAAATTGGCGTTTTAGACGCCTATTATTGGTCACTGTTAACGGCTATTTCTAACGGGATTGTTCGTAGTTATGATGGGGAAAAAATAATAACCCAGGATGGTATTTTAAAAATGATTCCGGAAATTCTCAATCCAAAAACAATTTCGGCTGCCCTCAATGGTGCCGCAGACGGATCTTTTACTGGTTTTTTGCCTGGGGCTTTTGTTCCCTTCAAGAGCTCGGTTTTTGAAGTCAATACTCTGGGAAAATTAACAGCCACAAGCTATCGCGGTTTCAAAGACCCTGCCCTGTGGACGCAAAGTATGTTGCGGTTTGGCTTGGGTGCTTCCGTGGATGGCTCGAATCAATGGGCATCGGCAGACGGTGATTTTAAAAAAATAAATATGGCAAATGTTGCAATTTCTGGAATGCAGTCTGCGCTGTACCCTCTTTTCATGGCAGCTTTTCACAAACTGACCATGATCAATCATTCAAGCTTATCAAAAATGATGCCATCTATTTTTAGTGAAAAAGTTGTATCAAATTCCTCAAGGGGGGCTGTTCTTGAAGTTACATCCACAATCTGTGACACGATGCTCAGTAATGTTTCATATGGATCAAGGTACTTGACTTACGGGGTTTTATTGACCCTTTTAAAGAGGTACTTTAAAAATAATAATATTTTAACAGTTGAGAATATTAAAAAAAGGCTTAACCCGGCTGTTATTGATAATTTAGTGGCAGAGGCTGATGCTGTCCTGAAAAGCCAGGTCAAGCTACAAGAAATAATCAAAAACCCTGAATTTAAAAAATCCATGCAACACATTGACTCACTGCCTCCTGTCATGCAATTGATCGCTTTGGGCGCTTATGAGCCAGGCCCTGAGGCGAGTAAAGCCATTAAAAATTTGATTTCTTCTGATAATGGTTTGAAAAAGCTCGCTCAAATCCCGATTCCACCTCATTTGCCTGGTAATCAAATAAAGGGCATCATGGATAATATGTTGATTCAAGCCAGTGCCTTACCGAAGGTGAGTGGGAAAAATACTTCAGATGCACAAAAAACAAATAAAAATTTATCTCAAGCCCTTGCATTCAATAGCATGTATTTGATTGAAAATAAAAAAAGCTCAGCCCCTGGCCCCTATATTTTTAATGCTTCTCAAGCAAGCATTAAAAAAAGTAACAGTTCCGAGCTTGCTTTTTCTATAAATTGCTGATTTTCGCTGCGATCGCCTGATCATGGCCTCACAAAAATGCCGATTTATACATAACATCTTCCCCGCATCAGTCAATCATCAACTCTCTGATTTATTTTTAAGGTCCATAAACCTATGGAACCTTTGTCCATCCGTCTGCTCAAAAAGCGCCAAACTCAAAACTCAAAACCATTCAATCAATGGTTTCTGATTGAGTTAATCTTGCCAAAGCTATATACAGCTACCCAAGTCAAATTCTGAAATCACTCAGAAGGGCACAATTTCCTTCACTTCAAAAATAGCAGTAAAGCCATAAGCAGTTTTACTTGAATTTCTTGTAAAAAATATTTTGCAAGAAATTCGACTGATTTGGAGATTGTTCAAGTGGTGGATAAAACTTCTGCAGGGATTTTACCTGCTTCATCGCGCTCACAATCGAGTTCGACGTGGGCCACGGCGCTTGAAGTATTGAAGCCCGAAGCCTTTGTTTTCGGAGAGACTCATGGGCAAACCCCTTGGGGTAATTTGGGGCGTGGTGGAAATTTTGGTTTAACCAATCTCGAAACCGGTAACACCAGATATTTTGGCAGTCAATTTTTAAAACCTGCACCACCTCTTGGCCGCTTTAACGGAGCTTTCAGTATCGTTGGAACCAAGGGGGATGGCCGAGATCAGGCGGGACTTGGCATCAGCTATAAAGGGCCCACTCCTATCGTAGATATCGGAGACATGCTCATTTTTTTCAATTTGAGACAAGATGTTGCAACCTTTGGAAACGCCACTGACTGGCTGAACGGCAAGGCTATTGGGCCGGGCTCAATAAATTTATTCGGCACCTTCGGGGTGGCTTACTCTGCCTCTGATGGCGCGCTTCAATTGCTTCAACGGGTGCCAATGCCCTTGATTTCAGGAGTGGCTACGACGGTAAAGTTGGCAGTGGATGGCGTAGGTGCCGATGGATGGTTGGGGGCTGCCTGGCGGGCGACATTATCCTTTGAGAAAGGAAAAATCAAGTCCGTCAATCTCAGTGGCGTTGAGATTCCGCTCGAAAAATTTACAGAGGTATGCCAACTCTTGGTACAAAAACTCAGGAAAAGCCCGCCACAGATTGCCGATTCAAGAAGGCCTCAAAGCCCGGGGCGGTTTCTGAATGGAGGAAATTCTGAAATTGCCAGCAAAAATGCCGATGTGGCGATGGCATTTGGCCAGTCGCCTTGGGATGTTGCTTTTTCAACCATAAAAAGAGATTCACGTGGTGCCTTGGAGATTCGTGGTGGCACGGTGAACGTTCTGAACCACGGAAACCCGACCATTGCCGTGGCAGAGCGTGTTTATGAGCTGGGTGTGAAATATAACGTCTTGGCGCTGAATGAGCGCATTCGCACCAACGCTCAGGCCGGTCAAATCATTGAGCGGGTGCTGCAAAAAGCAAAACAGGAAGACCAATCAAACCGGGCTGAAGGGATCTCATCAAGGCTGTATGAGCAGGCACTGAACGCTTTGATGAACCCTTATCGAATTGATTTTGGTTCGCCTCAATTGAAAAATGCCTACCAAATTTACGATAAAAATCAAACCAAGCAGGCAACAATCAATGCTCATAGGCAAACACAAGGCCTTCAACCTTTGCCCAGCCTGCGGCCTAAAGATTATGCTCTGGTGCGCTCTATTTATGCCGGAAAATTGCGCTGGCAACCCGATTTAACACCCCAACCTGCCCCAAAACCCCCCTCTCCATCCTTCAGGTTTCCGGGTTTCGGGTAGGCTGGAAAAGCGGTGCCAAAGGGCTTGAGGTGATTGGATGGTTTTTTTGGGGGGGGTTATTTTTGTTTTTTATTTTTAAAATTAAATTGGAATTTTCAAAAATGCTGCAAAACTTTTCTTGTTAACGATTTCTGTGCCTAGAATACTTCCTGCTGAGATCTGAAGTGTTGACCCGCCTGATCCTATTGGAAAGGTTAATGATACGAATGGGTCTTCATTGCGAAAATTGTAACCAGTTTGAATGGCTATATTTTTGTTTATTTTCCACTGAACCCCGGCCCAGGTTCCATCAGTTGTTCCAGTTCCAGCCATAAACTTGACTTGTTTGCTGACATCGTAACTCACACCAAATTGGTCAGTGAGCTTTCCACTGAGGGTATTATAGGTGAATTGGCCTGTTAGTGTGAGGTTGCCAATAGTTATCGAACTGCCAGGTTTAAGTGTGATATTGCCAGTGTTCAGGTTAAAAATTGCTTCGCCACTGACGGTAAACTTGGGATCGGTTCCAAATGACAAAATACCTCCCGCACCAACTTCAATGGTCACCTTTCCAGTTGTATAGTTTCGGTTGATCGCTGCAGTGCCCGTCAGGCTAAACTTTACTCCATTTCCTAGGTCGAACTCTCCTGCTTTACCATCAATAATGACTTTTGTTGCATTATTAAAGTATCTTGCAGTAAGTTGGCCGGTAACTTTAATGTCGTTTTTGGAAGGGTTTTGAGGATTTGTTTGACTATTGATTGCTATTGTTTTAATATTTTCGTTGTGTGTTCCCATCAAGTCCTTGGCGCTACCAAGATTTTGTGGGGCTTCGCCTGTGTAATTTTTTTTTGTCATTTGATTGTTCCTGCAATGCTAAAAATAAAATTCAGAAAAATGAAATTCAATATTTTTAATAAATCTAAGAATAATTAAATATGCTTGTTGCCAAACTGAAATAAATGTCAATTCGCTGTGCATATGTTTTAATTATGATGTCTGGGCTTTTTTTTGTCAAAACAAAAGCCCGCTCTTGGGGGGTGCAGCCCACCCCTCAATTGGGGGGGCATCTTTAGTGTTAACAGGCCCTAAGCCTTGAGGGCAGGGTGTGAGTGCACATTTTCTGAATTCCGCGATTGACGCCCAGCATGACGGGGCAGGGGGGCAATGGGCTGAAAAGCTGATGCAAGCGGGCTTGGGGAATGGGCCCATGTGGCGCGGCGTACTGGGCCGATGAAAACAAAGCCTGCATGAGGGGCTGGAGCGGGTGATGGGAATCGAACCCACGCTATCTGCTTGGGAAGCAGAAGTTCTGCCATTGAACTACACCCGCTTGAAAATAAAACAGGTCAGGAAGCAGCCCTAAAGAGATCAGCCGCGTACTGTGCTGATTATACGAGTGCTTTGCTTCACACAACAGGGCTCTGTTAAGCTGGCAGGTTTATAACCCTTGAGTGAGTGGATGGTTTCATGGAAAGTTCCGGCCCTTTTCAGCGTCGCATTCGCAGTTTTGTGGTTCGCGCCGGGCGCATGGGCACAGGCCAGCAAAAAGCCCTGGAAACTTGGGGGCCGCAATTTCTGTTGCCCTATGCTCAGGCTCCCCTCGATCCGCACCAGGTGTTTGGCCGCCACGCCCCGTGGGTGTTGGAAATTGGCTTTGGTATGGGAGACGCCACCGCCGCCATGGCTGAAGCCCATCCTGAAAAAAACTTTTTAGGGATTGAGGTTCACACCCCGGGGGTGGGGGCTTTGCTCAAACATATCGGAGAAAAATCCTTGCGTCATGTGCGCATCATTCAACATGATGCTGTCGAGGTGTTGTTGCACATGATTGCGCCAGGCGCTTTGTCGGCCGTGCTGGTTTTTTTTCCAGACCCCTGGCATAAAAAACGCCATCACAAGCGGCGCTTGATTCAGTCGCCATGGGTGCAACTGCTGGCCAGCCGCTTGGCCCCCGGTGGTCTTTTACACTGCGCCACCGATTGGCAACCCTACGCCCAGCAGATGCTGGAGGTTTTGCAAGCCGAACCCAGTTTGTACAACACGGTGGAGGGTTTTGCCCCGCGCCCTGAAATGCGGCCACTGACCAAGTTTGAACAGCGCGGACTGAAGCTCGGGCACGGCGTCTGGGACTTGGTGTTTCAGCGGCGGCTGTCATCGCCACCGGCTTCATCATTATGAGGGAAGCTGCGATGAACCCAGAGCTTCATTAACTGATGCCAGCTCGCCAAAAAGCCACGATCAGGAGCGTGCATCCGGCGGCTACCAGGTCGTCCCAGAGAATGCCCCAGCCTTGGGCTGCGCCAGGCGGGCTTCCGGGAGGCAGTTGAAAGCAGCGGTCAGCCCAGCCCACGGGGCCGGGTTTGGCAGCGTCAAAGAGCCGGAACAAAACAAAGGCCCCAGCTTGCCCCATCCAGTGGGCGGGGGAGATCATCCATAACACCAGCCAGAATGCCACAATTTCGTCCCAGACGATGGCGCTGGGGTCTTTGACGCCCAGGTGCCGGGCTGTGACTGTGCAGGCCCACCACCCGATGATGAGCGAAGCGGCAATCAGGGCGGCCCATTGAGCGTCTGACAGCCATGGCGCCAACACCACATAGCTGAGCCAGGCCCACAAGGTGCCGCAGGTTCCGGGGGCCCAAGGGGCCAGCCCACTGCCAAAGCCCATGGCCATCCAGTGAGCCGGATGGGCCAGCATGAAGCGCACCGTGGGGCGAGCAGGAGCATTTGAAGAAGAGGGTGTCATGGTCAATGAAAGGGTCGCCCAACGGGCTCAGGCCACAGGCATTATGGCGGTTTTCAGTACTTAAGGAACCTCTGCAAAAGCCATGCGCACATGCCAATCCATCGGATTCAGTGCTGCCTGTGTAGAATGCAGTTTACAAAAAAACGCCGAGCGGGGTCGGCGTGATCCACCAAAGCCACTCAGAGGCGGCTCAGAGGTGGCTCCATGCTGGGCCTGAGCGCCGTAGGAACCCCTGCCTTTTGAAGGCAGGGGAGGTTCAACTGACGAGACTTGGCCATGTCCTCATCTGAAGAAAAACGTTTTGAACTGCGTCGCGCTGCTCTTGAATACCATGAGTACCCGACCCCTGGAAAGCTCGCCATTGCAGCCACCAAGCAACTGGTCAATCAACGCGACTTGGCTTTGGCTTACTCCCCTGGAGTTGCGGCCGCCTGCGAAGAAATTGTCAGTGACCCTGCCAATGCCTTTCGCTACACCTCCCGTGGCAACCTTGTGGCTGTGATCACCAACGGCACCGCCGTGTTGGGCCTGGGCAACATTGGCCCCCTGGCGGCCAAACCGGTCATGGAAGGCAAGGCGGTCTTGTTTAAAAAGTTTGCAGGCATTGATGTTTTTGACATTGAAATCAATGAATCCAACCTCGACAAACTGGTGGATGTGATTGCCGCTTTAGAGCCTACCTTCGGTGGCATCAACCTGGAAGACATCAAAGCACCTGATTGCTTTTATGTCGAGCGGGCCTTGCGTGCCCGGATGAAAATTCCTGTGTTTCACGATGACCAACACGGTACGGCAATTGTGGTAGGCGCGGCATTTCTCAACGCACTCAAAGTCACCGGCAAGGCCATCCACAAGGTCAAGCTCGTGACCTCAGGGGCTGGCGCAGCGGCTTTGGCCTGTTTGGGTTTGTTGGTGAAATTGGGGGTTCCGCGCGAAAACATCTGGGTAACTGACTTGGCGGGTGTCGTCTACGAGGGGCGCACCGAGCTGATGGACGAAGACAAAGTGGTTTTTTCACAAAAAACCTCGGCGCGAACCCTCTCTGAGGTTATTGAGGGGGCTGATGTATTTTTGGGGCTCTCGGCGGGGGGGGTTCTCAAGCCCGAGATGGTGATCAAAATGGCAGCTCAGCCTGTCATTTTTGCGCTGGCCAACCCGACGCCCGAAATTTTGCCAGAGCAAGTCAAAGAGGTTCGCACAGATGCCCTCATCGCCACAGGGCGTACCGACTACCCGAACCAAGTCAACAATGTGCTTTGTTTTCCGTATATTTTTCGTGGCGCCCTCGACTCAGGCGCCACCACCATCACAGATGACATGGAAATTGCTGCGGTTCATGCCATTGCTGAGCTGGCCCAGGCCGAGCAAAGTGAGGTGGTTGCGGCCGCTTACGCCGGCGCCAACTTGAGCTTTGGCACGGAATACCTTATTCCCAAGCCTTTTGACCCGCGTTTGATGATGAAAATTGCGCCAGCAGTGGCCAAAGCCGCAGAAGAATCCGGGGTGGCTTTGCGCCCCATTCAAGATTTTGATGCCTACCGTGAAAAATTGCAGGCCTTTGTGTATGCCTCAGGCACCACGATGAAACCCATTTTCAGCATTGCCAAGCGGGCGGCTCACAAGCGGGTGGCCTATGCTGAGGGCGAAGAAGAGCGTGTTTTGCGTGCCGTTCAGGTGGTGGTTGATGAAAACTTGGCGCGGCCTACCCTCATTGGCCGGCCAGAGGTGATTGTTCAGCGAATCAAAAAATTCGGCCTGCGCCTGGAAGCCGGACGCGACTATGACCTCGTCAATACCGAACAAGACGATCGCTATCGAGATTATTGGCAAACCTACCATCAGCTCACTGCGCGTAAAGGCGTAACAGCCCAGCTGGCTAAAATTGAAATGCGTCGCCGGCTCACCTTGATTGGCGCCATGTTGCTTCGCAAGGGTGAAGTCGATGGCCTGCTCTGCGGTACTTGGGGCACCACGGCCATGCATTTGCAGTATGTGGATCAGGTCATTGGCAAGCAAGAAGGGGCCCAAACCTATTCGTGCATGAACGGAGTGATCCTTCCGGGGCGCCAAGTGATGCTCGTGGATACCCATGTCAACTACGACCCCAGCGCCGAGCAGCTCACCGAAATCACCATCATGGCGGCAGAAAAAATGAAGCGGCTTGGTTTACATCCGAAAGCAGCGCTGCTGTCTCATAGCAACTTTGGCTCCAGTCCGCACCCTTCGGCCCAAAAAATGCGTGCTGTCCTGGAGTTACTTCGCCGTCAAGCCCCTTGGCTGGAAGTGGATGGCGAAATGCACGGCGATGCCGCCCTTGACCCAAGTTGTCGAGCCAGCCTGGTGCCTGACAGCCGCTTGGTGGGCGAGGCCAATTTGCTGATATTACCGAATATTGATGCGGCCAATATCAGCTATAACTTGCTGAAAACCGCGGCAGGAGGCGGCATTGCCATCGGTCCGGTGCTTTTGGGGGCTGCTCAGCCCGTGCATATTTTAACCCCCTCTGCCACCGTGCGCCGGATTGTCAACATGACGGCTTTGACGGTGGCCGACGCCAACGCCACACGCTGACAAAGCCACAGCACACCCGCCCGGCAGGCGTCTCAAAGAACCAAGCCGACTTGATACCCTCATGTTCAGCACAATTCCTTGCCCATTTGGCGAGCCCGGTCACGCGCGGCGATCACCGCCTGAATGAAGGTCTCCCGCACTCCCTGGCTTTCAAGATGTGAAATTGCGGCATGGGTGGTGCCTCCCTTGGAGGTTACTTTTTGCCGCAGATCTTGGGGCGGCTCTGTTGAATCAAGGGCCAGTGCCGTGGCACCCTTGAACGTGGCCAGTGCCAAAGCAAGGCCCTGCTGGGCGCTCAGGCCCAAGTTTTGAGCGGCCTCAACCAAGGCTTCCATCATGAAAAAAACATAGGCAGGCCCTGAGCCTGAGATGGCCGTGACGGCATCCAGGGCATCTTCCTGATCAAACCACAGAACCTCCCCGGTGCAGCTTAGCAGCCATTCAGCCTGCCTGCGTTCTGCGATAGAAACTGAATGACGGGCAAAAAGGCCCGAGATACCTTGTCCGATCATCGCGGGGGTATTAGGCATGGCACGGATGATGCGCTCAGTTTGAAGACGATTGGCAAGGGTGTCTGTGGAAATGCCAGCCATCACACTGATGTGCACAGCTTGTTGCGTCAAGCGGGCTACGTCGGTTGCGGCCTGCGCGAAGCTCTGCGGCTTCACCGCCCACACCAGCATATCTGTCCGGCTGAGTTCTTCTGAGGGAAAAGCCCGGCAATTCAAACCCCACTTTGATTCCAGCAGCGAACGTTGTGCGGCGACGGGTTCGACAACCTGTATGGCGTTTGCAGGGTACCCGGATCGGATCAGGCCGGCGATGATCGCCTGCGCCATGTTGCCGCCACCGATGAAAGCCATTTGAAGTGAAGGCAGGGGGATTTTTTTCATGGGATCGGTCGAGATGAGGGAGGGTCAAAATCTGCACAACCCATGGCCGAAGTGGCGCTTTTGAGTTGGGAGGGAGAAAAAGTTTCGGGCATCAGCGGCCCGGAAAAAATTCGATGATCTGTCATTAATTTTGCAGAGCTTGGCCATAAGTGTGCATTTTTTTGGGGGCTGAATGGTCGGCAAATGGGACACTTTGTTTGTTCCCGCTCAAGTGTTTGTTGGCAGGGTGCTGAATGTTTTTGCTGAGAGGAGAGAGGTTTTGGTGAAAATTAAATGGACAGCTCCGGCATTGGCGATGGTCCTGCTGACCAGCGGCTGTGCCACCATGCAAAGCCACGATGAGGACATATTTTCAGCTCAGGTGGCGGCAGAATCCGGCAGTATTGAAGCGGCTATCGCCAAGCTTGATGCGACAGCCCCTTCTCCTGAGGCCAAAAAGCAAATACTTTATAACCTGGAGCGTGCCGAATTATTACGCTTGGGCCGCCAATACTCTGACAGTAATGCGGCCCTTTTGCAGGCCGACGAAATCATCAAACAATGGGAAGAAACTGCCACGAGCAGCCCCTCGAAGCCCTTGAGCACGCTCGGAGCCGCGTTTGCCAGTGAGAAATTCAAGCCCTATGAGGGCCAAGATTATGAAAAAGTGATGCTGACAACCCGCTTGGCGCTCAACCGCATGGCCCTCGGCGATTGGGAAAACGCCCGGATAGATATCAGGCGAACCCATGAGCGTGAGGCCTTGATTGCCGCATTGCGAGCCCGGGAAATAGCCCAAGCCGAAGAACATGCCAGAGAACAAGGAGTCAAGCTGACCGGCCAGGAGATCAATGGCTATCCTGTAGAGACGATCAATGACGCCAAGGTATTGGCGCTCAAAAATGGCTATCAAAATGCACTGAGCCACTATTTGGCGGGTTTTCTTTATGAAGTTCTGAATGAACCTGGCTTGGCCGCTCCGGGGTACCGCAAAGCCATTGAGATCAAGCCCCATTCTGCCATTTTGGAAGATGGCTTGCGTGAATTAGAGAAGCGCACTCAATTCACTCATCGCCGCCAGCAAAGGAAAACCGATGTTTTGTTTTTGATCGAGGCCGGCTCGGTGCCGGCCCGCAAGCCCGTGGCCTTCACTGTGCCCGTGCCTACTGAGCGGGGGTTTGTAACGGCCTCTTTTTCTTACCCTGTGATCACGCCCTCCCTGACGCCTCACCTTTCTTCGGTTCAGGTGGGCCCGATTTCATGGAAGCCAGAGCTGGTGGTTGATTTTAATCTGATGGCCCGCCGCGCATTAAAAGATGAAATGCCCAGAGTGATTTTGCGAGGGGCGACCCGATTGATTACAAAGACTTTACCCCAGGATCAAGCGACCAAAAAATCAGGATTGTTTTTGGAGGGGGGGACACCCGCTGCCTCCATTGCCACAGAACAACCGGATGAGCGCATGTGGCGTATGTTGCCTGAAAGAGTCTATGTGGTTCGCGGGTACCTTGCCCCTGGTGATTACTGGATCAAGATCGACGATCAAAATGTCGGGATGGTCAAGGTGGATGGCCAGTATGCGGTGGTTCCTGTGCGTCTTTTTGCAAACACCGCCTTGGTCGGAAATGTGGCAACTTTTGGGGTTTTGCCCCCCGTTTCTGCGGCCCCTTCACTTGAAGTACAGCCTTCCACCAAAAAGGGGCGACGAAAGGCTTCTCAAACTCAAGGCAATGCAGTCGCAGAACGCCTGCGCAAGCCCTCAAAGTAATGGCATGCTTTGCGACATGGCTTCATGGGAATCTGACGAAAAAACCGCCCTAAAGGGCGGTTTTTGAACCTGAGATCAGAGGCCTTCAGGCCTCTCAACCATCAGAAGCTGTGGCGAACGCCAACTTCAATTCCATAGGAGTTGGAGTCAAGCTTGGGGTTGTTGAAGCCCTTGTTCGCTGCAGCGGCGTTGTCTGCAATGGTGGCCAAGCCGTAAAGAGCCGTGCGCTTGGACAGGTCGTACTTGGCTTGCAAGGTGTAGAAGTTGACGTTGTCTTTGGCTGACGCATTCGAGCCATTGACGTCTTTGGCCATTGCCAAACCAGGGGTGACGGTGAAAGCGCCGAAGGGGAAGGCGGCTTGCAAGCCAGCGATGGTCATCTTCTTGGGAAGCTTGACGGCAGCATCGCCCAATTCGGTGTTGCTGTAGTAAGCGGTCACGTCAGCCATGCCAAAGTTGTAGCCAGCGACCAAAATCCACTCGGCACGTTTTTGCGAGTTGGCCAGGCCAGAATTGACGTCTTCGAGGCCCAGGTAACCTACACCAGCGCGGATGGGGCCTTGAGCGTATTGAACATTGAAGCTCACGCCACGGCCAGCCTTGGCGCTGGGAGCAGTATTGGTTTCAACCCCAGGAGCGCTGGAGCCGATCGCCAAGGTGTATTGGCCTTCAATGGTCAGTCCATTGAGAGAAGGGCTCTTGTAATTGATGGCATTGTCAGCACGGTAGCCGCCGTTGGCGCCGTAGGTGCCGGCAAGGGTGAGAACGTCATAAGGCTTGGTGCCGATCATGTCGGCAACGTTGCCCAGCGGGGTGTATTGACGACCCAAGCGGACAGCACCGAAGTCACCTTCAACGCCGACCCAGGCTTGACGGCCAAACAGGCGGCCTCCTTGGGCTTGTGTGCCGGTGTCAATGTTGAAGCCGTTTTCAATTTGGAATGCCCCCTTCAGGCCGCCACCCAGATCTTCAGTGCCGCGAAGGCCAAAGCGGGAACCATTCAATTGGCCGGAATTCAGCTTGCGGACGCTGCCATCACCTTTTTCGTGAGCCAAGGCGGCATCAACGACGCCATACAGGGTGAAATTGGACTGGGCAGAAGCGGCGCCAGCTGAAGCCAGAATGGCCAAAGCGATCAGGGATTTTTTCATTGCAATTTTTCTCCAAGGTTAAATTCGGGGCCGCAAGCACGATAACGGTTTTTTGAGGCCGACCTCCAATTGGGAAGCTGATGCGATTGCAACAGAAGGCCCGGAGGGTGCATAGCTTTTTGGCCAAAAACAGGCTTTTTTGTCGCGATAATGCAACAACTTGGGTGGGTGCATCGACGCAGAATCAGAAATGCTTCCAGGACAATTTATGCGCCACTTCTCTTCTGTTGATCGGTTTTTAAACTCCTTTGACAACGCCATCCGAACCGTGTGGGGTCAACACCACAGTCATCGGCCCGCTCCGGTGGCTGCCAATGCGGCAAATTGGCCTTCTGCCGAAGCGCGCAAACTTGCCGGTGCCTTGATGCGCGTCAACCATGTGGGCGAGGTGTGTGCCCAAGCGCTGTACCAAGCCCAGGCTGCGGCGACGCCTTCGGCCAAATTGCGAGCGCTTTTTGAGGCGGCAGCCCGGGAAGAAGAAGACCACCTCGCCTGGACACAAGCCCGCGTCGAAGCATTGGGCACTTACACCTCAAGGCTGAACCCCCTCTGGTATGCGGGGGCTTTTGGTTTGGGTTGGCTGGCAGGCAAAGCGGGTGATGCCATCAGCTTAGGGTTTGTGGTGGAAACCGAACGACAGGTGGAGGCGCACTTGGCCAGCCACCTCGATCGCCTGCCCAAGGAAGATTCAGCCTCAAGAGCCATCGTGGAACAAATGAAGCTCGATGAAGCAAGGCATGCCTTGGAGGCCCAGGAGGCTGGGGCCAAGGAGTTGCCTGCCGTTGTCAAGGGCTTGATGCATTGCGCCGGAAAGGTCATGACCACCACCGCACGCTGGGTTTGACAAAAGCCCAGCCTGCTGGGTGCCAGTTAAACTTCAATTTGCTCAAAACTTGTCGTGATGGTCGCGGTTTTGCCCAGCATGATGCTGGCGGAGCAGTATTTTTCATGGCTCAAGGCAATGGCGCGTTCAATGGCCGCTGGCGGTACTGCGTGGCCTGTGACGGTGAAATGCATGTGAATGCGGGTGAAAACTTTGGGGTCTGTCGGGGCCCGCTCGGCGGTAAGCTTGACTTGGCAGCCCTTCACAGCATGGCGACCGCGTTGAAGAATCAGCACCACATCGTAGGCGGTGCAGCCGCCGGTGCCTGCCAGAACCGTTTCCATCGGCCGGGGTGCCAGGTTGCGTCCGCCACCTTCGACCGAGCCATCCATGGTCAAAAGATGGCCACTCCCCGTTTCAGCCACAAAAGCCATACCCGACTCAGGCTGCCAATTGAGGATGCACTCCATAGAATAATCTCCTAAAAGCACCATTTTGACACCCCTCTGAATGTTGCGTTGCAGCATATTCGCGCGTACACTGACCCTCAATGGCTTGGATAGGTGTGAAATGTCCGCTCCAGTTTGTCTCCTCCACCTTCACGGGTGGATTGGCCCAAGGCTTTATCGCCTTGGGTTTTTTTTGCCTGATTAACAGGCCCTGGTTGGGAAGATCCGCAGCCGGCATCGTATGATTCGGGGCTCTCTCCGGGTCATCTGGCCCTTTTGATTTTTGATGTTCAACGCGCCTATGGGCTTGCCATGCCAAAGACGAAAAGCGCCCCTTCTGATGTTGCCCCTCTTGATTTGTCGCTTTATTTAAAGAGAATTTTGAACGCACGGGTTTATGACGTGGCCATTGAATCTTTGCTGGAGCCGGCGCGCAGGCTTTCAGAGCGACTGGGCAATCAGGTGTTGTTGAAGCGGGAAGATACCCAGCCGGTGTTCAGCTTCAAATTGCGCGGGGCCTACAACAAAATGGCCCATTTGAGTAAGCCACAGCTTGATCGTGGCGTCATTTGCGCTTCTGCCGGTAACCACGCCCAAGGGGTGGCGCTGGGTGCCAAACGCTTGGGGTGCAGGGCATTGATCGTGATGCCCACCACGACGCCACGGTTAAAAATTGATGCGGTCAAGGCGTTGGGTGCCGAGGTCGTTTTGCACGGCGACAGTTACTCTGATGCTTATCGGCATGCTTTGAGCCTGGAGACGTCTGAGGGTTTGACATTCGTACACCCCTTTGATGACCCTGATGTCATCGCCGGTCAAGGCACCATTGCCATGGAAATTTTGCGTCAGCATCAGGGGCCAATGGATGCGGTGTTCGTGGCCATTGGAGGAGGGGGGCTGATTTCGGGGGTGGCGGCTTACATCAAGGCGGTGCGCCCGGAGATCCAGGTGATCGGGGTGCAAACCATTGATTCTGACGCTATGGTTCAGTCGGTTCGGGCAGGTCGGCGACTGGAGTTAAGCGATGTCGGCTTGTTTTCAGATGGCACTGCGGTCAAAAAAGTGGGCGAGGAAACATTCCGCCTGACGCGCCACCTCGTGGACGATTTTATTCTTGTCGATACCGATGCTGTGTGCGCGGCGATTAAAGATGTGTTTGAAGACACTCGCAGCATTTTGGAGCCGGCAGGTGCGCTGGGGGTGGCTGCTGTGAAGCAGTATGTCGAAACACATGGTGTGAAGGGCCAGACTTTGGTGGCCATTACGTGTGGTGCCAACATGAACTTTGACCGGCTTCGCTTTGCTGCTGAGCGGGCGGAGCTGGGAGAATCGCGTGAAGCCTTGTTCGCCGTGACGATTCCCGAAGAACGCGGTAGTTTCAAAAGGTTCTGTGAAGTGATCGGTCAGCGCTCGGTCACCGAATTTAATTACCGGATTTCCGATGCACAAAAAGCGCATGTGTTTGTAGGTGTGACAATTTCGAGCCGTGATGAGTCTATTCAGCTTGTTCAGGCTCTTGCGCATGCCGGCTTTTCTGCCCTGGACTTGAGCCACGATGAGTTGGCGCTGAGCCATCTGCGCCACTTGGTGGGGGGGCGCAGTGAGTTGGCCCAAGATGAGCGCTTGTACCGGTTTGTTTTCCCGGAGCGACCAGGCGCCTTGATGCGGTTTTTATCCAGCATGCACCCGGATTGGAATATCAGTTTATTTCATTACCGCAATCAGGGCGCGGATTACGGTCGCATTCTCGTGGGTATTCAGGTGCCTAGGGCTGATAAGCAGGCTTTGAAAGAATTTTTGAAGACGCTGGCTTACCCGTGCGTGGATGAAACAGACAACCCGGCTTATCGCTTGTTTTTAGGTTGAGCTGGGTCAGGCGACATGGTGGCCGGTTCGAGGTTGCCGGTAGAGGCGGGAGGCAAGGCGGGAATTTCCAGCATCACTCCTGGTGCCTGGGATCCTTCCGGCCCTAGGGCCACAGAGCGCCGGGAAACTGACTGGACAACCCAAGTGCCCCCGATGCGCGCCCCAACTGCATAGGGCTTGGCAGGCTTTCCATCAACGGCGATCAGTGCCAGCGCAGAGGCTGATTCGGGCGTCAGCCCTGCCACCAGCCCTACCAACTGAAAGCGTGCAGCTTCAGGCGGAGGGGAGGATGATGGCCCTGGTTCACTGGAAGATGCTTCAGCGCCCAGCAAACGGGAGAGGTCTTCGCTGGCAAGGCGATCAGAGAGCTCAACCACCGCATAGGCGGGAGCCGGGGGGGCATTGATGCCAAGGCGTAACATCCAGAACATGACAGTTGCCGAGGCCATGCCCCACACCATCAATGAGACTATTCGGAATGACATGGGGGGATTATGATGCAGCTATTGACGTCTGCAACACTGTTTCAAGCTTTGGTGTAGAAATTTATGACCACCCTGTTATGGATTTTTTGAGAATGTCCCTTGATTGCTCTTTGTCTTCAACGTGCCGCGCCCGACGCTTGATTTTGCTCAAGGGGTTTACCTTGATTGAACTGATGGTGGTGTTGGTCATTATTGGTTTACTGGCTGCCCTGATTGTGCCCAATGTCCTGGAACGCGCCGATGAGGCCCGCGTGACTGCCGCTCGCACCGATGTGAACAATCTGATGCAGGCACTCAAGCTTTATCGGCTCGATAACCAGCGTTACCCCAGTACCGAGCAAGGGCTGCAGGCCTTGGTGAGCAAACCGGCTGTGGGCAGTGTTCCCCCCAACTGGAAGCCTTACCTGGAAAAGCTTCCCAATGACCCTTGGGGCAAGTCTTATCAATACATGAATCCTGGAATCAAGGGTGAGATTGATGTTTTTAGTTGGGGCGCCGATGGTGTGGCCGGAGGGGAAGGCAAGAATGCTGATATTGGCTCTTGGCAGTAGCCCTTCAAACGCAAAACAATGCGGCATCGTCAGGAGTGCTTATGCAGAGGTTCTCTCAAGGTTTTACGCTGATTGAATTGCTGGTGGTGCTGGCCCTGATTGGTTTGGCGGCTGCAGTGACAACACTGGCCTTGCGAGACCCTGATGCAAGTCGCCTTGAAAGGGAGGCGGCCCGCCTGAGTGCTTTGCTGGAAAGTGCGCGCGCACAATCCCGGGCCTCGGGAGTAACCGTGACCTGGGTTCCACGCAGCGGGGGAGGGGCGTCATCAGGCTCGATCGACTTTGAGTTCAAGGGCTTGCCTGAAACCGAGGCCATGCCGACCCAATGGATGAACCCTCGCATGGTGGCCGAGGTTCGGGGTGCCAAGGGGCTTGTGTTGGGGCCCGAGCCTTTGATTGCACAGCAGCAGGTCACTTTAAGGCTAGACCAGCAGGAGATGACCCTGCGCACTGATGGCTTGGGCCCTTTTGTGGTGGTGTACCCCCCAAATTAACCTGGCAACCAATGACCCGCTTCCGCTTGCACCTTGACGGATTTCAACCCGGTTTCACACTCATTGAAGTGCTGGTGGCGTTGGCGATTGTGGCAATCACCATAGCCGCCGGGATGCAAGCGGCAGGCTCCATGATCCATAATGCAGAACGGTTTGCACAAATCAATGAGGCGCAGTGGTGCGCCGATAATCATTTAACCTCCCTGCGCCTGGGCCGGCTGTATCCTCCTGTGGGTGACTCGGATTTTGACTGCGAACAGCTCGGCACCCGGTATGGCGGCAACATGATGGTAAGGCCCACCCCCAACCCCAATTTCAGACGGGTGGATGCGCAAATTATCGATTCCCAGGGGCACATCGTTTTGACGATTTCGACCGTCATTTCTCGCGTTTGAACATGTGTCAACGTGGTATTTTCCGCACACGCCATCAAGGCTTTACCTTGGTTGAGGTGCTGGTGGCCATGATGATCATGGCCATTTTGGCGGTGCTGGCGTGGCAAGGTGTCGATGGTATTGTTCGGAGCCGTGATGCCAGCCAAGCCCGCATGGATCAGACCTTAAGGCTCAATACGGTTCTTGCCCAATGGGAGCAAGATCTGGCCTCAATTCAAGAAATTCCGGCGGCTCCGGCCATCAGCTTTGATGGAATCACCCTGCGCTTGATTCGGCGCACTGGCGAGGGCTTGCAGTGGGTGGCCTGGTCATTGCGCACAACTGACGTTCCTGGACAATATCATTTACTACGGTGGGCCAGCCCGAGCATAGTCAATGGCCAGGATCTGCACAATCTGTGGCTGCGCAGCCAGCAATTGATGGGCTCCGAGCCTGGTCAGTTGCGTACTCTCAGCGGGTTGTCTCAGTGGCAGGTGTATTTTTTCAGGGGCAACAGCTGGAGCAATGCGCAGTCCAGTGGCGATGTCCAGGCCAACCTAGGTGGGGCGCCCGGCCAGTCGCCTGCAGGTTCGCGCTTTGAAGATTTACCCTCAGGGGTTCGCTTGGTGCTCACATTTGCGCCTGGCCGAGGCCTGCAAGGAACCTTGACCCGTGATATTGCACTAGGCCCCATATGGAGACCTTGACCAGTACACTGCAGGGCAGGTTTTCGGGTTGGAAGGCCCAAAAACCAGGCCCACATGTCGTCACCAGGGCACACCTGTCAGGGCGGCGTCAGTATGGCGCTGCCTTACTGATGGCCATGATGATTGTGGCCTTGGTGGCGACTTTGTCGGCCTCCATGGTGTGGCAGCAATGGCGGTCTGTTCAAGTTGAAGCGGCCGAACGAGCAAGAGCCCAATCGGCCTGGATTTTGACCGGTGCGTTAGACTGGGCCCGGCTGATTCTTCGTGAAGATGCACGAAATGGCGGCCCGGATCATTTGGGCGAAGTCTGGGCGGCGCCCTTGGCAGAGGCGCGCCTTTCAACTTTTTTGGCGCTTGATAAAAGTCAGGCAAACGACGGGCCTGAGGCCTTTTTATCGGGCAGCATCACCGATGCCCAGTCGCGCTATAACCTGAGCAATTTAATCAGGGAGGGTCGCCTTGACCCTGCCGAACAGGGGGTGCTTCAACGCCTATTTGAAAACATCAATGTGCCCCCAGACACGGCAAGACGGATTGCCCAAATTATGCTTAACAGCAATTTCCCCCCCCATCGTTCCCAACAGATGGCCGTGAAATCGGCTTCCGGCGCTGGAGAGGCCCCTGCGACCGCCCAGATCCCTCCGCGGTCTGTAGCGCAGTTGGCTTGGTTCGGGATCGATCCTGGCACGCTCCAACATTTAGAGCGGTATGTGGTGCTGCTGCCCCGGGCCGCCCCGGTCAACATCAATACGGCGCCGAGGGAAGTGTTGGCAGCGGTGATTCAGGGCCTGGATTTGGCAACGGCTCAGCGATTGATCGAGAAACGCCAGCGAGATCCCTTCAACAACCTTCAGGATGCGGCCCAAGAATTGCCTGAATCAGTGAAGCTGGAGGGTCATCGGGTCACGACCCAAACAGAATTTTTTGAGGTACGCGGCCGTTTGCGCCTGGAGGGCCGTTGGTTGGAAGAGCGTACTTTGGTTCACCGATTTGGTCGGGAAGTGGCCGCTATTTTCAGGGAACGTGTCAATGCCAGTGCACTCTAATGAAACCAAACCGGGAAGTCCCGGCAAGCCTTCCCAAAAATCCAAAAAACCATGTCATTGGTTTCAAGCTTGCGCTGTGTCATGTGTTGTGGTGTTGAAACCAGGTTCTCTTATCTACAATGGTTTTTACTGCCTCTCTTCTGCCTGACTCGACATGATTGTTCTCGTGGTTCAAATTCCGCCGCGCCAGCGGCTGCATGTCGGAAGCTCACTGAATTTCCCTTCTGATGCCGCTGTCAAGGAATACAACTACGCCTTGACCGCCAACGGCACCGACCTCACCGGTCAAGGGTGCTGTACCGCAGCGTTGTTGCCGAAGGCCGATGCCGTGGTGGCTGTGCTGGCTGATGCGGATGTCAGCTGGCATCGCATCACGCTGCCCAAGGCGCCTGCGGCCAAGCTGTCCGCGGCGCTGATCGGTGTCTTGGAAGAATCTGTTTTGGATGATGCTGAAAACACCTTGTTGGCTGTGGCTCCGTTGGCCGTGCCGGGTCAGCCCACCTGGATTGCCGCGCTTCATTTGCCGTGGTTAAGATCTGAGTTGGCAGCACTCGAGCAGGCCAACGTGTTTGTAGATCGTGTGGTGCCTTCAATGTGGCCTGATGACCTCGCCAGCGGCCATTTCTCTGAAAACCCAGACTCCACGGAGCATCTTGGGGGAGATGCCTTGACCTTGAGTTGGTCCCATGTCGATGGAGTCGCTGTTTTCGCCCTGGATGGCTCGTTGGCACGGCACTTGGTGCCTCGCCCAGCACCCCCAGGTACCCGCTGGACTGCCACGCCAGGGGTTGCCCAAGCCGCTGAACGCTGGTTGGGGATGCCGGTTCAGGTCATGCCGGCACCCTTTCGGCTTTTACAAGCCTCGCGCACACTTTGGAATTTACGCCAATTCAGTTTGGCCCGTCAAAGCCGGGGTCTGCGGGCCGCCCAAGACTTTTACCGGCAATTTTTGATGCCCCATTGGCGGCCTGTCAGATGGGGTCTGATCAGTCTGGCCCTGATTCAGATGCTGGGCCTGAACTTGTGGGCCTGGCGGCAACAAGCCAAAATCAAGGAACTCCAGGCAGCCTTGACGCAAACTTTGAAAGCGGCCTTCCCTCAGGTTCAAGTGGTGCTTGATGCACCGCTGCAAATGCAAAGAGAGCTTCAAACTTTGCGCACCATCGCTGGCCAGCCCAGCGAAGAAGATTTTGAGCCGGCACTTCAGGCAGCAGCATCTGCGTGGCCCTTGGGCCGCCCTCCCGTGGAGCATCTTCAATACAAGGAGGGCCGCCTGAGCCTGGCAGCCCTGGGTTGGACCGATGCGCAACGGGAACAATTTCGCAATGCTTTGATTCGCCAAGGGTGGAGGGTTGAAGCGTCTGAGACACAAATGATTTTGAGTCGAAGTTCCGGGCCCCGTCTGCAAATTGGGGGAGGGCAATGAGCGGCAAATGGCTCTCCAGCCTCTCGAACCTGCCGGCTTGGTGGGGGCATTTGGCGTCGCGGGACCGGCGTGCCTTGACCCTCGCCGCTTGCGCCGTGGGGTTTTATGGGGGCTGGGTCGTCGCTATCCAGCCGGCTTGGCGCACCTTGCAAAAAGCCCCACCAGAGATCAATCGCCTTGAAAATCAGTGGCAGCAGTTGAATCGAATGGCGCAGGAAAGTCGTGTATTGCAGGAAATTTTGCCTGTCCCCAACGCTCAAGCAATCACATCAGTTCAGTCTGCCACAGATCGTTTGGGACCTCAAGGCCGTATTTCAATACTCGGCAATCAAGCCACCCTGACCCTGACCAACGTGCCGCCGGCAGCCCTGAAAAATTGGCTCAGTGAAGTACGCAGTGCTGCTCGGGCCCGCCCTGTTGAAGTGCAGTTGAATCGAACAGGCCAAGGCTACTCTGGCACGATCATGCTCATTTTGGGAGGGCCGGCATCATGAAAGGCAGAAAAAAAACTCAGCCAGGGACGTTTTTTAAAGAAGCCGGTTTCAAGTTGAAAGACACTACTTCGGCCGAGGCCGTTTGGGATCAAGCTCGAATGGCTGGCCGGCGTTGGGGTTTGGCTGGCGCGCTGACAGGTGCCTTGATCGGGCTGTTGGCATTTGCCCCGGCAACATGGCTGGCGCAAGGCTTGGCGTCGGCCAGCCAGAATTATATTCTCCTTGATCAGCCCCAAGGCACCATATGGGGCGGCAGTGGCATTTTGGTGCTCACGGGGGGGCGTGACAGCCGCGATGCCAGCGCCTTGCCGGGGCGTATCGAGTGGGACATCGGCCTGCACAAACAGGGCCTTGAAATTCGATTATCGCAAAGCTGCTGTCTCCAGGGCCCCCTGATCCTGCTCATCAAGCCCGGCTGGGGCCGTACCGAAGTGTTACTGACGCCCTCCACGGTGGGCATCGTTGGTCAGTGGCCCAGCGCCTGGCTGTCCGGGCTCGGAACTCCATGGAACACCTTGCAGCTTCAGGGCCCTGTGCGTTTGAGTTTTGACCAACTCAGCATTGAAAGGGTCCAGGGCCACTGGATTTTTAAAGGCCAAGCGGATCTGGACCTTTTGCATCTTTCATCACGACTGTCCACTCGCAGGCCCTTGGGCAGCTATCGCCTTTCAGTGCAAGGTCATGATGGAGGTCATGTTGAAGGCATGATACTCAAGCTCAGTACTCTGAATGGCGCCTTGAAACTGGATGGTTCAGGGAACTGGGGTGCAGGTGGCCTGCGTTTTCGTGGTGAAGCCACCACCAACCCCGAGGATCAAGCTGCGCTGCAAAACCTGCTCAATGTGATTGGGTGGCGCGATGGCTCTCGGTCTGTCATTTCGATCGGATCAGTATGAAGAAGCATTTTTGCCTTACTTGGCTGCCCTATTCAAGGGCCACCCGCGTCTTGAAGGCTTTGCTGTGGCTGGCTCTTGGCGCATCTGCTACTGTTTTTGCCCAAACAGGTGGAGCTCAAGTTCAGGTGCCTGCAAGCAAACGATTTCAAGGTGAGCCCGTGGTACTCAATTTTGTGAACGCCGACATTGAAGCGGTCAGCCGGGCGATGGGGGCAATTTTGAAACAGCAGTTTATTGTGGACCCGCGCGTCAAGGGCAACATCAGCCTTTACAGCGACGAGCCTTTGAGCCCCCGTGAAGCTTATTTGAATTTTCTGGCCGCTTTGCGCGGCTTGGGCTTCACGGTGGTGGAGGTGGGAGGCTTGTTCAAGGTGGTGCCAGAAGCCGATGCGAAACTCCAAACCGGCAGCGTTTCGGTGGGCGAAGTGACCCGCAAGGGTGACCAGATTTTGACACAAATTTTTGTGCTCAACCATGAAAACGCGAACAACCTGGTGCCTGTTTTGCGGCCCTTGATCAGCCCGAACAATACCATCAATGTGAACCCTGGCAACAATTCTCTCGTAGTGACAGACTACGCTGACAATTTGCACCGGATTGCCAAAATCATTGCCAGCATGGATGTCTCCAGCTCCAGCGATCTCGAAGTGGTCACCTTGAAACATGCAGTGGCTTCCGACATCGCGGCTTTGGTTCAGAAAATATCGGAAACCACTGGTGCACAGGGTGCGGCTCCAGCGGGCACCCCCATGTCTATCATGGTAGATCCTCGCAGTAATTCCCTGCTGATCAAAGCGGCTAACCAGGCTCGTCTGGCCTCGGTGCGTAGCCTGATCACCAAGCTGGATCAGCCCACCACAAGAGGTATGGGGAATATTTGGGTCGTTTATTTGAAAAACGCAGATGCAACCAAGCTGGCTGCGGTGTTAAGGGCAGCCTATGCCGCCAATGCCGGGGGCTCAAGCGGTGCTTCACCTGGGCTCAGCAGCCCGGTGCCGGCCTCGCCTGCGGCCGGAGGGGCCAGTCCCGGAGCGAACCCGGCCTCCCCGGCAACTACGCCAGTAAGTGCCTCTGCCGGGCCCTCGACTGGCGGCTTCATCCAAGCCGATCCCACCACTAATTCGCTCATTATCACGGCTCCGGAGCCAATTTATAAACAACTCAGGGCCGTGATTGATCAACTCGACTCAAGGCGGGCACAGGTTTATATCGAATCGATGATTGTCAAAGTAGATGCCAAAAAGGCGGCCGAGTTCGGGTTTCAATGGCAAGGGCTGCTGGGCAACAGGGGCGATAAAACATTGCTGGCGGCCGGCACCAATTTTCCTGGCGCCAACAACATCATCAATCTTTCGGCTGGGGCGGGCAGCGGGAACCCCACAGCCCCAGGGAATGGCCTGAATATCGGCCTGGTTCGTAATTTTGGAGGGGTTTATACCCTGGCTTCTTTGGCCCAGTTCCTCGAATCCAACACCGCTGCAGATATTCTCTCCACCCCCAACCTGGTGGCGCTGGACAACGAAGAAGCCAAAATTGTCATTGGCCAAAACGTGCCGTTCATCACGGGCCAATACACCAACACCGGCAGCAACACAGGTGCCACCAACCCGTTCCAGACTATCGAGCGCAAGGATGTCGGCCTCACGCTGAGAGTCAAGCCACAGATCGGCGAAGGTGGCACCGTTCGCATGAGCATCTATCAGGAAAACTCGGCAGTACTTAAAGAGCTCACTTCGGCCGCTGGCCCCACCACTGACAAAAGTTCTATTGAAACTACCGTGGTGGTCGATGACGGTCAAATCATGGTGCTCGGCGGGCTGCTCAAGGATGAATTCAGCGGTGGCTCTTCCAAGGTGCCGGGCCTCGGTGACATGCCGCTTCTGGGGGGGCTGTTTCGCAGTGACAGCCGGGAGCGCACCAAAACCAATTTGATGGTGTTCTTGCGGCCTGTGGTTATTCGTACTCAAAACGCCGCAAATACCATCACCTTGGACCGTTATGATGTAATCCGGGCCAAGCAGCAAAACGTGCAACCAACACCCAGTCGGGTCATGGGTATCAATGAAGCCCCGCTCTTGCCGCCGCGCCCTGAAACGGCCCCTCAACAGCCTGCCAACCCCGAGCCTGTTCCCCAACCCTGAACACACCTCATGGGCGCCAAATATCCTTTGCCATACAGCTTTGCCAAGGCGCATGCCCTGCTTCTTGAGCAGAACGATGATCAAGTCATTCTTTGGGGAGGCGAGGCTGCCTCGCTCAGCATGGTGAGTGAAGTGCTTCGGCTTTACAGAGTTGATGCGCTCGAATATGAAGCATCCAGCACGCTGGCTCAGCGCATTGCAGAAGTTTATGCCGGCAGCGAATCGAGTGCGGCCACCGTGGTCGGGGAAGTCGAAAGTGCGGTTGATCTTTCCCAGATGCTGCAGGCACTCCCGGCCATCGAAGACTTGCTCGAATCTTCAAATGATGCCCCGATCATCCGCATGCTCAATGCCCTGTTGACTCAGGCCGTCAAAGATGGGGCCTCAGACATTCATATTGAGCCCTATGAGCGCAGCAGTTCGGTACGCTTCCGCGTAGATGGCACATTGAGGGAAGTCGTGCAACCCAACAAGGCCCTGCACGCAGCACTCATCTCGCGGCTTAAAATCATGGCCGAACTCGACATTGCCGAGAAGCGCCTTCCCCAGGATGGCCGGATCTCGCTCCGCATTGGCGGGCGTGCCGTTGATGTCCGTGTGTCTACCTTGCCCTCCGCCCATGGTGAGCGGGCTGTGCTCCGACTCCTCGATAAAGGTGAGGCCAAATTCAGTCTCCAGGGTCTGGGCATGAGCGGCGACACCCTGAGCCGCTTCCGCCACCTGGTGATGCAGCCTCACGGTATCGTGCTGGTCACGGGGCCCACAGGCTCTGGCAAAACCACCACCCTTTACGCTTCTTTGGGTGAGCTGGATGTCAGCACCACAAATGTCCTCACTGTCGAAGATCCCATCGAATATGAACTGGCGGGCATCGGCCAAACCCAGGTCAATCCGCGCATCGAGTTGACTTTTGCGAAAGCGCTGCGCGCCATTTTGCGTCAAGACCCTGATGTCATCATGATTGGTGAAATTCGCGACTTTGAAACGGCACAAATCGCCATCCAGGCTTCCCTCACAGGTCACTTGGTTCTTGCCACCTTGCATACCAATGACGCCCCCAGCGCCATTACCCGTCTCGTTGATATGGGCGTCGAGCCCTTCTTGCTGAGCTCCAGCCTGCTGGGCGTGCTGGCCCAGCGCCTGGTTCGTATCCTTTGCCCCCACTGTAAACAGCCCAATGAAGTCACTGGCCGTTATCTGCCTGTGGGCTGCGCTGAATGTGGCCACAGTGGCTACAAGGGCCGAACCGGCGTCTATGAGCTCATGGCCATCAATGACTCCCTGCGCTCACTCATTCATTCCAGCGCCCCCGAAGCCCAAGTGCGGGAGGCGGCCACCGAGGCTGGACTGCGTTCTATGCGGGAAGATGGCGAACGCCTGGTTGCGCAAGGCGTGACCTCTATTGAAGAAGTCTGGCGCGTCACCCGCGATTAAATTCACCACGACGGTCCCCATGCCTGCTTACAAATTTGAAGCCATTAATACTGAAGGAAAATCGTCCAGTGGCCTGCTGGAAGCCGATAACATCAAGGCCGCCAGGGCTCAACTTCGAGCCCAGGCTCTGGTGCCCATGAATGTGACCCTTGTTTCCTCAACCCGGGGCCTGGGGGCTGCAGCCACTTTCAAACGGCGCGTTTTTAGTGCCACCGGCTTGGCCGTCTGGACTCGCCAAATTGCAGGTCTGGTGAGCAGCGGCTTACCGCTAGAGCGCGCACTGACGGCTTTGAGCGAAGAATCCGCCAGCGACTCAGAACGCGAATTACTGGCCCATCTGAGGGCAGAGGTCAATTCCGGCGCACCGTTTGCCCAAGCGCTGTCTTCGGCCCCCCAGGAATTTGATGAGGTCTACTGCGGCGTGGTTGCCGCCGGCGAACAAAGCGGCGCTTTGGGCTTGGTGCTGGAGCGCTTGGCCGACGCTCTCGAAGAGCGCCAAACCTTGCGCAGCAAGTTGGTGGCAGCCACTCTTTACCCGGCCATTGTGTCTGTCATTGCCATCCTGATTGTGATTTTTTTGATGACCTATGTGGTGCCACAGGTGGCCTCAGTTTTTACCAGCTCCAAGCGTACTCTGCCCATGCTTACCGTGGTGATGCTTCAGGTCAGCAGTTTTTTGAAAAATCATGGATGGCTGCTGTTGCTGGGCATCGTCAGCACCGCTGCTGGCCTCACCCTGATGCGACGTCATTCATCTTTCCGGACAAGTTTTGATGCCGCTTGGCTGCGCCTTCCGCTGGTCGGCAGGCTCTCCAGAGGCTACAATGCCGCGCGATTCTGCGGTACTCTCGCCATGCTGTCAGGTGCCGGCGTGCCCATTCTGAAGGCCGTACAAGCCGCTTCAGAAACACTTTCCAACCGGGCCATGCGTGCCGACGCCCTGGATGCCTTGGCTCAAGTTCGTGAAGGTGCTCCGTTGGCCTCGGCCCTGGCCGGCAAAAAACGGTTTCCTGGCTTGCTGGCCATGTTTGCCAGGCTGGGTGAACAAACCGGCAAACTCCCCGCCATGCTCGACCGAGCGGCTCAACAACTGTCCGCCGAAGTGCAGCGCCGGGCCCTGCAACTGGCCACCATCCTGGAGCCCTTGCTGATTGTAGCCATGGGGGTCATCGTGCTTTTGATTGTTCTGGCCGTTCTTCTGCCCATCATTCAAATGAACACCTGGGTCAAATAACCGCAGCTGCCCAACATTCAGGAAGTTTGATCAGATTTTGCCGGAGCAAGCAAGGAAACCCGCGCAAATTTCCTTTTCCCGACCTGAATCACATAAGTGCCACTCTTTAATTGCAGCCCGCGATCACTCACCACGCTGCCATCAATTCGAACCCCCCCGCCTTCAATCAGCCTCATCGCCTGAGAACTTGACGGAGCCAAATTGGCTTGCTTCAGAATGCTGGCAATGCCCAGAGGCGCCCCTGACAGTTGAACATTCATGATCTCATCCGGAACCCCCCCGCGGGCCCGGTGGTTGAAATCCTCTTCAGCTGCCGCGGCAGCTGCCGCGCTGTGAAAGCGGCTGGTCATTTCCTGCGCCAGGAGCACCTTCACCTCTCGGGGGTTGCGCCCTGCCTCGACCTGTGTTTTCATTTGCTGCAACTCTGCATCGGACCTGAAGCTCAAAAGGGTGAAGTAGCGCCACATCAAATCATCGCTGATCGAAAGCAGCTTGGCGAACATCTGATTCGGGGGTTCGGTAATTCCAATGTAATTGCCCTTGCTTTTGGACATTTTTTCAACCCCGTCAAGGCCTTCCAGCAGCGGCATTGTCAAAATACATTGAGGCTCCTGGCCATACTCTGATTGCAAAGATCGCCCCACCAGCAGGTTGAACTTTTGATCGCTTCCACCCAATTCCAGATCACTGCGTAAAGCCACAGAATCGTAGCCCTGCATCAAGGGGTATAGAAATTCATGCACAGAAATCGGGGTTCCGGCCCGATAGCGTTTGCTGAAATCATCCCGCTCCATCATCCGGGCAACCGTATAACGGCCTGCCAGCTCGATCATTCCGCGCGCCCCCAAGGGGTCACTCCATTCTGAGTTATAACGAATTTCAGTCCGATCAGGGTCAAGAACCAGGCTGGCTTGCCGATAATAAGTTTGAGCATTCGCCGCAACTTGCTCTCGCGTCAGGGGAGGGCGTGTTGTGTTTCGGCCCGAGGGGTCACCGATCATCGAAGTGAAGTCACCAATGAGAAAAATCACACAGTGGCCCAGATTTTGTAACTGACGCAGCTTGTTCAAGACGACAGTGTGGCCTAAATGAATATCTGGAGCAGTAGGGTCCAGGCCGAGTTTGATTCTGAGTGGAGTACCGGTCTGATGAGATCGAGTGAGCTTGGCCATCCACTCAGAGTGAGGCAGCAACTCGTCACACCCCCTCAAGGTGATAGACAAAGCCTGCTGGACATGTTCGTTCAAAGCTTGGAAATCGATCGAAGGTTGCATCGTTTTTATTGCTTAAATGGCATAATCTTGGAGGGGGTTCGAAATGTTCGAAAAAAGGTCGTTATACTGGGGGTGCTTAAGATGTTTTTCAGACGCTCCTTTTTCTGTCGGTCTGGTTTCTGGACTTTCCTTTTTCAGCACGAATCCGCCTATGCCTATTCTAGGCGAGGGTTTTTCGCTCACAGCATGTTATTCACCTTGACTCAACCGGTTTAGTGCTTGGTTGCATTTGAAATTGTTCCGCCCTATTCACCGCTTTTTGTCTGCCACCTCTCTCCGCGCCGGGAGGTCTGTTTCGCGTAACCCGAAAACTGTTGGGGGGGCGCTCATCGCCAGTCTGCTGGGCTTTGCTGCCACAGCCTTTGGTATTGCCCCGCTCACGGCCCCCCCCATCAAGCAGCCGCAGCATCGTGTCGTGATTGAGCAACTCGGTTCTACGAGCGCGCGCGAGCAACTCGACCCAATCATCGCTGAAACCGGGCAGCACATGCTGCGCAGCGACCTCACTCGCTCTACCGATACTGCCAACAGCCTATTGAGTCGCCTGGGTGTAGTTGACAACCAAGCGGCCGCATTCATTCGCTCAGATGCCCTGGCTCGTAAATTGCTCATTGGCAACGCGGGCAAAATGGTTCAGGTGAGCACCAACGCTGCCGGAACCCTGCAAGAATTGGCTGCCCGTTACCCCACAGACAACCCCTCCCAAGCCAATACCCACTTTCATCGTCTCAAAATTACCCGCGATGCCTTTGGCTTTACCTCGCAACTTCAAACAGCGCCTCTGGTAGCTCAGGTCAAGTTCGGGACAGCACTTGTGCAGCACTCTTTGTTCAGTGCCACCGACCAGGCCAACATCCCTGATGCCATTGCCCGGCAGGTGACTGAAATATTCGCCAATGACTTCGACTTTCGCCAAGTCCCGCGTGGGGCGAAAGTCAGCGTGGTCTATGAAACCCTTACCGCCGATGACGAGCCCATTGCCTGGCGCCAAGTCGGCCGTATTTTGGCTGCCCAATTTTCGCAAGGGGCACGAGACTATTCTGCCGTATGGTTTCAAGAGGGTTCCGGGAAAGGCGCTTACTTTGATTTACAAGGGCAAAGCAAGCGCAGATCATTCCTTAGCAGCCCGCTTGAAGTGTCTCGGGTCACTTCCGCATTCGCGGTCAGGTTTCACCCTATTTTGCGCACTTGGGCTCAGCACAACGGCATTGATTACGCCGCACCCATGGGCACACCGGTACGCAGCGTTGCCAATGGGGTCGTGGATTTTGCAGGTTGGCAAAATGGTTATGGCAAAGTCGTGAGCCTTGATCATGGCAATCAACGCAGCACACTCTATGCCCACTTGAGCCGCATTGATGTTCAGCAAGGGCAAAAAATATCACAAGGCGCCATTCTGGGGGCCGTGGGCGCAACAGGTTGGGCAACCGGCCCCCACCTTCACTTTGAACTCAAAGTCAATGGTGTTCATCAAGATCCTCGCAACATGGCCAACAGCTCTGACGCAAACATCCTCGACCCCTCTTCGCGTGAGCAATTCGAGCAAGTTGTTAAAACAGCACGAGCCAAATTGGCCATTGCGCAAACAGTGTCCATTGCTCGCTCGCTTGAATAATCCTTGGTTTTTCTTTTTCTAGGCTATTTTGAAACGATATTTCATTGGCCTGATGTCAGGTACATCCCTCGATGGAACGGATGGCGTTCTTGTTGAATTCACGGATGGTGCCGGGCTCTCGGTGTTGTCGCATATTCATCGACCTTTCAGTAGCGAGCTCCGGGAGACTCTCTTCGTACTGAATCAACGATCGGACGATGAATTACACCGCAGCGCCTTGGCGGCGAATGCCTTGGCATTCAACTATGCCGAAGTTGTTCAGGGGCTGCTTGACTCAGCCGCACCTATCAGTGCTCAGCAGGTTCATGCCATCGGTTGCCACGGGCAAACCGTGAGGCATCGGCCAAACGAATTTGATGGGCTGGGGTATACCATCCAGCTGAACAATGCCGCGCTTTTGGCTGAACTTTGCGGTATTGATGTGGTTGCAGATTTTCGCACCCGGGACGTGGCCGCCGGGGGGCAAGGCGCGCCGCTCGTCCCCGCTTTTCATCGCACTGTATTTGGGCAGAACAACACCGCAGTTTGTGTTTTGAACCTGGGCGGAATGAGCAACTTGACCACAATCGCACCCAATGGCCACACGACCGGCTTTGACTGCGGGCCTGGGAATGTTTTATTGGATCACTGGTTTTCTTCTCACCAAAAAGGCAGGTTCGACCCTGATGGATCTTGGGCGGCTTCTGGCTTCGTGATTGAACCCTTGCTGGAAAACATGCTCTCTGAGCCTTACTTCAATCTTTTGCCACCCAAAAGTACTGGCCGCGATCTCTTTCATCCTTCTTGGCTTAGCTCAAAACTCGAAGGCTTTGCTCATCATCGCCCAGAAGATATTCAAGCCACGCTGGCTGAGCTGACAGCATCATGTTGTGCCGAGGCCATTGATGGCCAATCGACCCCCGACGCGGAGGTACTGGTCTGTGGAGGCGGGGCCTTTAATTTGGATCTGATGGCAAGGCTCTCCAGAAAGTTGAAAAAACCCGTGCGTAGCACCGCAGTACGAGGTTTGCCCCCCGATCAGGTGGAAAGTATTGCATTTGCCTGGCTGGCCAAGGCCTGTCTTTCAAGAGAAGCGGGCAATCTCAGCTCGGTCACTGGTGCCAAAGGGCCACGTATTCTGGGGGCCATTTACCCCGCTGGCTAGGGCCTGTTAACACTCAAGATGCCAGTGCGAACGCAATCATTGGGGCGTAGGGCAAGGCGCGCGGCGCTGCCAAGGCTTATTCGCCTTGGCGAGACGTGCAACGCCGCGCTGATCCATGAATTCCCTGAAGCCCCGGCTCACCTCAAGGTTCAAACAGAAAAGCTCGACCCACAACCACAGGTGGTGGTGGCATTCGGGTTTTTGATCACAAATTGGGCCCCCTGAAGGTCATCTTTGTAGTCAATTTCAGCGCCAACTAAGTACTGCAGGCTCATGGCATCGATCAGTAGAATGACGCCATTTTTTTCCATTTGAGTGTCGTCGTCATTGGCGATTTCATCAAAAGTGAAGCCATACTGAAACCCGGAGCAACCGCCTCCTTGAACAAACACTCGCAATTTCAACTCGGGGTTGCCTTCTTCTTCCACCAGTTCTTTGACCTTGGCGGCAGCACTGTCAGTGAAGATCAAAGGCACAGGCGGGGCAGAGGAAAGGCTATCGGAAATGGCGGCATGGGTGTTCATTGAAATACTCCTGGAAATAAGGAACGTAAAGTGTCATGTGAGCCTCAATGCGAGGGTGCCAATGCAGAGATCGGCGGGGTGCCTTCTGCGGCCCGGGCATGAATAGGCTGCAACTCACCCTCAATGATCGCACCTTGCTGCATTTCAAGCGCATGGTACTGCACAGAGCCCACAATCGAAGCCTTGGATTTCAACTCCAGGAGGCCATCAGCATGCACAGGCCCGACCACTCGACCATAAATAACAATATGCGTTGCATGGATTTTTCCCATCACCACTGATTTTTCACCCACATGAACCAAGCTTGGGCGCTCGCCCGCAGCGAGGATATCTCCCTTGACTTCACCATTAATTTCCAGGGTTCCACCAGGAAAGCGAATTTCACCGTGGAATACCGCACCCTCCCCAATCATGGTGTGCAAGGGGGGTTGTTTCTTGCTTTCAAACACGCATTTCTCCAAAAAATAGGGCCGCAGTACAGCGGCCCCCATTTTGACGTGTTTTGACCGAATCAGCGCTTGCTGAACTGTTTGCGACGGCGGGCGCCATGCAAACCGACTTTTTTGCGCTCCACTTCGCGAGCATCGCGTGTGACAAAACCTGCGCGCTTCAGTTCTGGTTTCAGGGCCGCGTCATAATCGATCAAGGCACGTGTGATGCCCAAGCGAACAGCGCCAGCTTGCCCAGACTCACCACCGCCATGAACATTGACCTTGATGTCAAAGGCCGCATCATTCGCAGTCAGGGCGAGAGGCTGCTTGACCACCATGATCGAGGTTTTTCGGCCGAAGTATTCTTCGACCACTCTGCCATTGACCAAAATTTGCCCTGTTCCTTTTTTGATAAAAACACGGGCCACAGAAGACTTGCGACGGCCTGTGCCGTAGTTCCAGTTACCAATCATCGTTGTCGCTCCTTCAGATCTCGAGGGCCTTGGGCTGCTGAGCCATATGGGGGTGGGAAGTGCCAGCGTAAACTTTGAGCTTCTTGATCATGGCATAACCCAAAGGACCTTTGGGCAGCATGCCCTTCACAGCCTTTTCGAGGGCGCGGCCAGGATGCTTGGCTTGCAGATCACGGAAACTAATTGAGCGAATTCCGCCTGGAAAACCGCTATGCCGGTGGTAGAGCTTGTCGGTAGGTTTGTTTCCGGTGACACGAAGCTTGTCGGCATTCACGACGACAATATAATCACCGGTATCGACGTGGGGCGTATAAATGGCCTTGTGCTTGCCGCGCAAACGAAGGGCGACTTCACTGGCCACCCTGCCGAGAACCTTATCGGTTGCGTCAACCACAAACCACTCATGCGTGACTTCGGCCGGCTTGGCGCTGAAAGTTTTCATGATGAAGTTTGATGAAAATAAACCCTGATGATAAACCCTGATTAATTGACCCTTGCGGTCGGCGCCGCTTATGGAACGCGGGCTCTTAGGCAGGATCAAAGAAATGGGCGCCACGAAAAAAGAAAAAGCGTGGATACTTTCCGCCCAAGGCTGAAGACGAAAAGCCATTGAGTATATCCGACAAACAAAATTCGCGCTCATCCACGATGGGGTTTTACAGAGGTTCCATAGCAAGCAGGAATTTCTGGCACTCTCTTCTTTTGAGTGCTAATATTTTACCAGGAGGTTCTTTATTCATGTCATCATCACCCGGATCACTCCCTCGTGCATTGGCGTTGAGCCGCACAGACCCTTGGTCTTTGGTTCCTGCTTTGGGGAATTTGGAGGCCTATATCTCTGCCGCAAATCGGTTGCCAATTTTGTCAGCCGATGAAGAATTGCGCTTGGCGCGTCAGTGGCGTGACCACGAAGATCTCAAAGCTGCCGGGCAGTTGGTTCTTTCTCATTTGCGTTTGGTGATCTCGATCGCCCGCCAGTATATGGGTTACGGACTGCCTCACGCTGATTTGATTCAGGAAGGCAATGTGGGCTTGATGAAAGCGGTCAAACGCTTTGATCCTGATCAAGGCGTGCGCTTGGTCAGCTATGCCATTCACTGGATCAAGGCTGAAATCCATGAATATATTTTGAAGAACTGGCGAATGGTCAAGGTGGCCACCACCAAGGCACAACGCAAGCTTTTCTTTAATTTGCGCTCAATGAAGCAAAGCCTGAAAGATGCCCATCATGAGGGGGCACAACAAGGCACACTCACTGAAGATGAAGTGAATTCCATGGCACGAGAGCTCCATGTCAAACCCGAAGATGTCCATGAAATGGAAATTCGCATGTCGGGTGCTGACATGTCCCTGGAGCCGCAGGGTGAGGATGGTGAAGAGACCTTCGGCCCGATTGCTTATTTGGCGGATGAGCACAGCGAGCCTTCAAGAATTTTAGAATCTCATCATCGAGACTGGCTCGCCAGCGATGGAATCTCCAAGGCTCTTGCCACCCTCGATGATCGAAGCCGCCGGATTGTGGAGCAACGCTGGCTGCAGGTTAATGATGACAATTCAGGCGGCATGACCCTGCATGACTTGGCTGCTGAGTATGGAGTGAGCGCCGAGAGAATTCGTCAAATCGAGGTGGCTGCCATGAAAAAGATGCGTCAAGCACTCAGCTGAACCCAGTCAGCCAGCCCTTCAGGGGGAGCTGGGAGGGCTTTATCTTAATGCGACGGCTTGCCTAGAAGGGCTTGAATATCAGACAACCAAGCCACCACCCCGTTGCCATTTCGAACCAGCAAGCGGGGGTGGCCTTCGGTGTCAAACACATAAGAGGCCGAAGAGTGGTCCATCGTGTAGCTTTCGGGGGTTTTGCCGGGCACTTTGGCAAAATAAACCTTGAATTCTTTGGCCACGGCGGTAGTTTCTTCTGGAGAGCCCCTCAGGGCCATGAATGTGGGGTCAAAACTGGTGACATATGTTTGGAGAACTTCCGGGGTGTCGCGTTCAGGGTCAATGGTAATAAAAATGGCTTGTAAACGATTGCCATCCGGGCCCAAGGCTTTTTTGACTTCAACGAGTTCAGCGAGCGTGGTCGGACAGACGTCTGGGCACTGGGTAAAGCCAAAAAAGACCACAACGACTTTGCCCTTGAATTCTGCCAAGCTGCGCTTTTGACCTGTGGTGTCGGTCAGGCTGAATGTTTGGGCGTAGGGAATGCCGGTGATGTCGGTGCTTTTGAAGGCGGTCAGGGGGGCTTGCGGCTTCGGCTCGCAGCCGAGCAATCCAATCAGGGCCAAAGCCATCAGTAGCCTATTTGCAAAACCGGCACGAAAGCAAAGTTGACAGGTTTGAAAGTTCATCGCAAAAGAATATAGTGATCGAGCATCATCAGCCCAAACAGCAAGGAGAGGTGCCAAATTGAAAAACGGAAGGTGGCGCGAGCGAGGCCCTCTGAATATTGGCGCATCAATCGCCATGCGTAAGATATAAAGCCCAAGCCCAATCCAATGGCACCCACAAGATAGATCCAGCCGCTCATGCCTACAAGAAACGGCAACAGGGTCGAAGCAAAAAGAATCAGGGTATAGAGAAAAATATGCAAACGGGTATATTCAGAACCATGCGTGACTGGCAGCATAGGGAGACCAGATCGTCGATAGTCTTCAATACGGTAGAGGGCCAAGGCCCAGAAGTGGGGTGGGGTCCAGAGGAAAATAATCAGGCACATGATCAAAGACTCAGGGCCGACCTCACCCCGAGCGGCAGCCCAGCCCAGCACCGGGGGCATGGCACCGGAGGCCCCCCCGATAACAATATTTTGTGGTGTGGAAGGTTTGAGTACCAAGGTATAAACGATGGCATAGCCCACGAAGGTGCCCAAAGTGAGCCACATGGTCAGTGCATTGACGTACACCAGCAGCACAGCACAACCAATCGCGCAAAGTGCCGCAGAAAAAATCAGGGCTTGCTGAGGGGTCAGGTCACCATTGGCGGTGGGCCGCCAGGAAGTTCGTGCCATTTGGGCATCGATTTTTTGCTCTACCAAACAATTGAATGCAGCGGCTGAAGCGGCCACCAACCAAATGCCGAGTGTGGCACATGCCACCCGCCCCCAATCGGGCCAGGCCGGGTAAGCCAACAACATGCCGATCAGTGCGCAAAAGACAATGAGCTGCACCACACGCGGCTTGGTCAGCACATAAAACTGCCGGAGCCGCGAGCGCTCAGGGGAGGTGGTGAGGGTGGGTAGAACTTCAGCCATGAGGATGATGATTGTAGGGGCAGAAGCTGTTTTCAAAACGTAAAAGACGGGGATGGGTGGAGATGCATGCTTTTTTGATCTGTTTGGCAAAAAATATTCAGGCGGTGCTTCAGCGTGAGCCTTTGAATGCGCGGCAGGCCAGCATGGTCAAAACACACATGAGTGTGGCGGCGCCAAGTGTATGGGCCAAGGCACTCAGCAAGGGCCAGCCAAGCACCACGTTGCTCAAGCCGCTCAGGAGTTGCCATGCAGCCAAGCCTGTCAAAGCCCAACTCCAACCCGCACCCAGCTCGGCGCGGCGTTGCCACAAGGCGAATGCAAGCCACAACATAGCGCCCAAGACAATCGCGGCAGCCCAGCGATGAACCATGTGAATGGCGGTCAGGGCGGGCAAAGGCAAAAAACCACCATCGGCCGTTTGCCCCAAATGCCTGAATATTGAGAAGCCTTGGTTGAAATCCATGGCGGGCCACCATTCACCTTGGCAGGTCGGGAATTCAGTGCAGGCCAAGACGGCATAGTTGGTGCTGACCCAGGCTCCCAAGGTAATCTGAATCAGGCTGAGGATGGCCAGGCCGATGACAGCCATCCGCAGTGTTGGAGTCAGCGGCAAGACATGCCTCCCATAAGCTTCGGCCTGAACAACCAACAACATAAGCAAGCCTATTCCGCCCAAGAGATGAAGTGTGACGATCGCAGGGTAAAGCTTGAGCGTCACAGTCAAGGCTCCAAAGGCCCCCTGAACGCATACCGCGATCAAAGTAAGGTAGGACCACCATGGAGAGATCAATACCGTTCCCCGGCGGGCTTGAATGCCGTTTGAAATGGCCAAGACGGTAATCAACACCCCCACCATGGCGGCGAGGTAGCGATGAATCATTTCAATCCATGCTTTGGAATGAGTGACAGGGCCATGTGGCTGCACAGATTGCGCGGCATGAATTTCATCACGAGCCCCGATGGGGCTGGCACTGCCATAGCAACCCGGCCAGTCAGGACAGCCCAGGCCAGAATGGGTCAAGCGGGTGAAGGCCCCAAACCCTAGCAAATCAAAGGTGAAAAACAGGGTCAAGAGTGTCAGCGCCCTCAAACGATGAAGTGGCGGCTTATTTTTGTTTTTGAGCCAAACCCAGGCCAAGGGCGCTGTGGCCATCAGGATGGCCATCAAGAGCAAGCGAGCAATAGGGGAAAAATCGTAAAGTGGCGCATCCATGCTTGAATTTAACTTCTGCGTCCGGTGCTGGACAGCCTTGAGAATGAGAGACAGAGAAATGATGCCAAGCTTCTTGGTCAGGGTGGCTTGGGGTCAGTTTTAAACATGATACCCAGTACACAGTGTCAACGGCCTGGACGATCCCATGAGGCGGAGGCTCGCAAGAGCCGCTCAATGTCTTTTTTGAACCGACTCAGGGAGGCCCAGTCGGGGCTGGGTGTCGCCTGTGGCGGCGTGCGCATCATCCACTGAGCATGAGGATCAATCACAAAGAGGTGGTGCTCAAGCATGGTGGCGCCAGCCGGCTTGAGCCACTGAGACAACTCGGCACGCGAGACTTGAAGCACCTGAGTGGGCTCTCCTGACAAAATGGATTGCAGGATGGCCTTCGAAGGGATGGTTTCATCGGTCACGAACCAGATTTTGTCAACCCGGTCTTTTTCTTTGCCCAAAGTTTCGCGGAGTTGGCGCTGAATCAAGAGATTGTTTTCACAAACCGCGTCGCAAGCGCCATGGGCGACAATAGCGATGATCCATTGGCCTTGAAGACTGTGGACTGGTACCACTTCGCCAGAAAGTGTTTTTAGAGTCATCGCTGGGGGCATGGGAACCGGGGGGTGAATCAGTTCGGCATAGTGGGTTCGCCCCTGTGGCTTGATGAAAAAATAAGTGATGTATGAAGCCAGCACAGGCGCAGCACAGCAGGCCAAAACCCACAGCATTTTGAGCCGCCCTCTGGTTTGTTGAACATTGGGCGTATGGATCTGATAAACCGTCATGGTGCGCGGGTTTTCTGGGCTGTTGAGAGTGGGGGTGGGGGTCAAGTCAGGCACGTCGAGGGCGTATCCATTGAAACCAAACATACAGGCCCCCGACGAGCAAACTCATCGCGAACCACTGAAATGCGTATCCGTAGTGCTTTTGCACATTCACAATGGGGGCTGGCCAGTCACGCAGCAGGCCTTTCTCGGGAGGGCCCTCTTGGAGTACGGTGAAGGGCATCAGGAGAAGGCCGGTTTGCACAGAGTAAGCATCAAGGTCGATATTTTGACGGATGGGGCCCGGTTGTGCATCAGCAGCCCCTAATTCAAGAAGGGCTCCGGGGGGGTGAGCCAAACGGCCCCAGACTTCCACCAAGCCCTCAGGAGAGCCTGGAGCCATCAGCTTGGTGCGATCTTGGGCATCTCGAGGGATCCATCCTCGCTGAACCGCGATGGCGCCTGGATACCCCTCCAACACAAGGGGGGTCACCACAATAAACCCTGCACGACCACCCATCGGTCGGTTCTCAAGATAGATTGTGAATTGACTAACCCATTGGCCCTGAAGCTTGACACGACGGTGATGAAAATCAGGCCCCAAGGTGCTACGCACCAGAGCCTGGGTGTCAAGTTCAGGCAAGGCGGCTGCAGCACGGATGCCCTCTTGGAGAGCTTCTTTTTCGAAGGCGCGGCCAAGCTGCCACAAACCCAAACGCGCCAATCCAATAGACATCAATAAGGCGACCATGAAAATCCATAATGACGGACGACCGTGGGCCATGAAGGTTCCCTTGAAAAATCAAATGAAAATGTGTCATAACCATTCATACCCAAGACCCATTCGAAATGCGGTACCAAAGCGGTCATAATGCACGACATGAAAATTCTGTTTGCCTTGGCTTTCATTGCCATCATCGCGGCGCTGTTGTGTGCCGGCTTTTTTATGGTGCGCAGCCCTCAGGAGGGCGAAAATAAAGGGAAAAAGATGGCTCGCGCCCTGGCCCTGCGTGTTTTTTTGTCAGTGGCCTTGTTTGGCTTTATCGGGCTGGCTTATTGGGCAGGCTGGATCCAGCCGACCGGAATTCCGCGTTAGGGAACCGGGGATAAAGAGGCCCCAAGCTCTGTGAAAAAGGCCGCTGATGCAGCGGCCTTGATTCAGGAAGCCAAAGGGTAATCAGGTCCAATACACTACCACATACAGCCCAAGCCAAACCACATCGACGAAGTGCCAGTACCAAGCGGCACCCTCAAAACCAAAGTGACGATCGGCGGTGAAGTGGCCCTTGTGCAGGCGCAGCGTGATGAAAAACAGCATCAGCATGCCCACAAAAACGTGGAAGCCGTGAAAGCCAGTCAGCATGAAAAAGGTTGAGCCAAAAATGCCCGAGCTCAACTTCAGGTTCAGATCACGGTAAGCATGAAGATATTCAAAGCCTTGCACCATCATAAAAATAGCCCCGAGAAGCACCGTAACCCACATAAAAAAAATGGTGCGGGCACGTTGCCCAGCGATCAGTGCATGGTGGGCGATCGTGAGGGTGATGCCGGAAGTGAGCAACAAGGCGGTATTGATGGTGGGCAAAGGCCAGGGGCCGATGGTGGTAAAGGGCTCAACTGTTCCTGCCGGAGAAGCGGTGGCACCTGCCTGAACGCTTGGCCAAATGGCACGAAAATCAGGCCAGATCAGGGCATTTTCAAGGCTACCAAGGTTAGGAACGGCGTGCCCTCGGGCCCAGTAGAGTGCTCCAAAAAAGGCAGCAAAAAACATCACTTCAGAGAAAATGAACCAGCTCATGCCCCAGCGGTAGGAAATATCAATGCGCTTGCTGTATAAACCGTTTTCACTTTCGCGAATTGCGGCGCCAAACCAGGCAAACATCACCAGCCCCCACATGAGCAGGCCGGCGGCCAAAGAATAAGCGCCCCAAGATGATTTGTTGATCCACTGGCCTGCGCCGAGAATCACAAAAAACAAACCCGTTGATGCCAAAATGGGGTAGGCCGAGGGTGGGGGGACAAAGTAATAGGGGGTGTTCCCCTTTTGAATGGCTGCTGACATATTTTTCTCCTTATACCGATCAACCCATTTGGCGCTGCACCTTAGCCTTGAATGGGAATTCATCTTGACTTTACGCCACACCGCTGCTCAGAACCCAGTTCACTACAGCGAGAAGCCCTAACACAAATAAAACAGCCGCCAACACCCCCGCCACGATGACGTGCACCGGGTTAAGCTGGCTGATGTCTTTTTCATAGTCGGAAGATTTCCGAATACCTAAAAATGACCACGCGACGGCCTTGATCGTTTGTCCCAAAGAAGCCTTGCGCTGAATGGCCTCTCGTAGATCACTGCCAGGATCGGTCATGAGCGCCCGCCGGGAGGGGCTGGAGGAACTTTACCCCCCACCTCAAAAAAAGTATAAGACAGGGTGATGGTTTTGACATCTTTGGGCAACTTGGGGTCAATCACGAACACCACAGGCCATTGTTTGGATTCACCCGCCTGCAAAACATATTCGTTGAAACAAAAACACTCTAGTTTATTGAAATGAAGCGAAGCCTGATGGGGGGCGTAACTTGGAATGGCTTGCGCAGCAATGACGCGAGATTGTAAATTTCGAAATTCGTACATCACAGTGGCCACCTCACCGGGATGCACTTGCAGGCTTCGTTGGGCAGGTTTGAAATCCCAGACGCCGCGGGCATTGGCATCAAATTCGACCAAAATGGTTCGGGAGGTGTCGATTTGGGTATTGCGCACTGACACTGAATTGGCGCTCAGGCCCGTTTTTTGATCCGAGAGCGCCAGCACGTTGATCCCGAGTGCTGTGCATATGGCGCGGTACATGGGGACCAGAGCGTAGCCAAAGCCAAACATGAGGCCGGTCACCACCAGCAGTTTGCTCACCATGCGCAGGTTGTCTCTGCGCAGCCCGAAAGGAATCCGTTGCAACATGAGTCAAATTCCGAAAAGGAAGGCTCGAGCGATGAAGCCGATAAAAAACAGGCCGGCCACACTAGCCAAAATCAAGGCCAGCCTGGTGTTTTGTTTTTTTTGCTCGGGAGTCATGAGAAGGTGTGATTTAGGCAATGATGCGGGTGGCTGACGCATTCAGCTTGGGAGGCTCTTCAAAAGTATGAAAGGGGGCCGGTGAAGGAACTTCCCACTCTAGGCCTTCAGCACCATCCCAGGGTTTTTGTGGAGCCGGCTCACCTTGGCCCCTCATGAGCGGCAGCAGAACAGCAAAAAAGAAATACACCTGCATCAGGCCGAAACCGAATGCGCCTACCGAGGCTATGGCATTGAAATCAGCAAACTGGAGGGGGTAATCAGCGTAGCGACGAGGCATTCCGGCCAAGCCGAGGAAATGCATTGGAAAAAAGGTGATGTTGAAAAAAACCAATGAGCCCCAGAAGTGGATTTTGCCGCGCGTTTCGCTGATCATGACACCAGCCCATTTGGGACCCCAGTAATAGACCCCTGCGAACAAGGCATACAGGGAGCCGGCCACCAGCACATAGTGGAAGTGGGCGACCACGTAATAGGTGTCTTGCACTTGAATATCAATTGGGGCGACCGACAGGATGAGCCCGGTGAAGCCGCCCATGGTGAACACGAAAATGAAACCCACGGCCCACAACATCGGGGTTTCAAAAGTCATGGAGCCGCGCCACATGGTGGCGATCCAGTTGAAAATTTTCACGCCAGTGGGCACGGCAATCAGCATGGTGGCGTACATAAAGAATAACTGACCGGTCACGGGCATGCCGGTGGTAAACATATGGTGCGCCCACACGATGAAGCTCAAAATGGCAATGGAAGCCGTGGCGTAGACCATCGAGGTATAACCAAATAAAGGCTTGCGGGCAAAGGCGGGAATAATGGCACTTACAATGCCGAAAGCCGGCAAAATCATGATGTAGACCTCAGGATGCCCGAAGAACCAGAAAATATGCTGGTACATCACAGGGTCTCCACCGCCAGCAGGGTTGAAAAAGCTGGTGCCGAAGTGGCGATCAGTGAGGGTCATGGTGATGGCGCCCGCAAGCACGGGCATCACGGCGATCAACAAATAGGCTGTGATGAGCCAAGTCCAGCAGAACAAGGGCATTTTCATGAGGCTCATGCCGGGGGCCCGCATGTTCAAGATGGTGACGATGATGTTGATGGAGCCCATGATAGAGCTGGCCCCAAGGATGTGCATGGCAAAGATGGCGGCATCCATCGATGGACCCATTTGCAGAGTCAAGGGGGCATAAAGCGTCCAGCCAGCCGCAGGAGCCCCTCCCGGCATAAAGAACGAAGACACCAGAATGATGGCCGCAGGAATCATCAGCCAGAAGCTGAAGTTGTTCATGCGGGCAAAAGCCATATCAGAGGCACCAATTTGCAGTGGAATCATCCAGTTCGCAAAGCCGACAAAGGCCGGCATGATGGCACCGAAAACCATGATCAGCCCGTGCATGGTGGTGAGCTGGTTGAAAAGTTGAGGGTTGACAAACTGCAAGCCCGGCTGGAACAACTCAGCGCGGATCAGCAGGGCCAGAACCCCACCCACCATCAGCATGGCGAAGGAGAACAGAAGGTAAAGGGTTCCGATGTCTTTGTGGTTGGTCGCAAACAACCAACGCCTCCAACCATGGGGATGATCGTGGGCGTGGTCGTGGCCATGACTTGAATGATGGTCAAGCACTGCACTCATGGGGTTTCCTTGTGGGCTGGGAGTTGAATTCACTTGCGTGCCGCAGCCACTTCAGCAGGCTGCACGATTTGGCCGGTTTTGTTAGACCAATTGTTTTTGGTGAAGGTGATCACTGCAGCAATTTCTGTGTTGCTGAGATGCGCCCAAGCGGGCATGGCACCATTGTTTTGACCCGCCAGCAAGACCTTGATTTGCTTGAGCTTGTCTGGGGACAGCACCACTGCAGAACCATCAAGGGGCTTGATGGGGCCGCTACTTTGGCCATTGGCTTGATGGCAGGCCGCACAGTTTTGAGCATAAACCGCTTGACCGCGATCCATGAGTTCGGATCGGGCCCAGACTTTTTTGAGGTCTTCCGGGGGCGCGGCTTGAGCAACGGTGGCCGCTCCGGTTGCAGGATCCTTGATGCCCAAAGCTTCTTTTTTGGCGGCTACCCAAGCGGCGTAGTCATCTTGCTTGAGTACCTTGACATGGATGGGCATATAGGCATGCTCTTTGCCGCAGAGCTCGGCGCATTGGCCGTAATAGTCGCCCGCGGCTTCGGCCCGAAACCAGGTGTCACGCACAAAACCGGGAATGGCGTCTTGCTTGACGCCAAAGGCGGGAACCATCCAGGCGTGGATGACATCGGTGGCTGTGGTGATGATGCGCACTTTTTTGCCCTCAGGCACAACCAAGGGCTGATCGACTTTAAGCAGGTAGTTGTTCGTGGATGGATCGGGTTTTCCCGAGTCTGACATTTCACGATGGGATTGATCAAGGGTTGAAAGGAAGGAAATTCCTTCACCTTCACCGCGCAGGTATTCGTAACCCCATTTCCACTGCATGCCCGTGGCCTTGATGGTGAGGTCTGCTGAGCTGGTGTCTTTCATGGCAACCACCACCTTGGTCGCCGGCCAGGCCATGGCAATCACGATCAAGAAGGGAATGACTGTCCAGACGATTTCTACCGTGGTGCTTTCATGGAAATGGGCCGCTTGGGCCCCCTTCGATTTGCGGTGTTTGAGAATGGAATAAAACATGACCCCAAACACACCGATAAAAATCACGGAGCAGACAACCAGCATGAAATAGTGAAGCCACTGCTGTTCGCGGGCAATGGCTGTCACGGCGGGGTGAAGATCAAGCTGATTGACCGCAGGGCCGCCTTTCAGATCTTGAACCGACCAAGCCGCGCCAGCGGAGAGGGTCAGGGCTGTCATGAGCAGGCCATGACCCATGCTGCGCCACAGTGCATTTATCGTTTTCATCATTGCTTTCGTCTCACCCGAGTTCTCACGATGGATGCCTCACAAGGCCGAACTGCTTGGCACCCAGAAGAACCGCGACGAACCCAATACACCGCCGCCGCGCCATGCTGTCAAACCTTGTGAACACTGGAGCGCTTTCGGCCGCCAGCAAACTTGTTGGCTTGCCGAGCCGAAAAAGCCCCTGAAAAAAGATTTCGTATTTTAGCTCACACTACCAAGTGAATGTATGGTGTGCCTTCAAAGACGCTGGCTCATGATGATTTTGTGGTTCTTGAGTGCTGCACCATGGCTTTCATATCTCTGACGGAAATGCGGGTTTCAGGGGCCACCGGGGCTTTGGGGGCGGCTTTGAAAGCATGCCCGTAGACCAGTTCAAAGGTGATGGAAATTCGGCCATTGTCAGGGCGCCGGAGTTCCCGCAGGGCCTGACACAGTTGTTGGTGCCAACCTCGGGTGCGCAGCCCTGGGAAGCGCTGCTGGCCAAGGTTGGCACCCCATGCGCGCAGATCTGACAACAGGGCTTCGGGCTCGGCCCAGGTGAGGCTCAGGCACTCTTGATCCATGACGGGGTCGGCGAAACCGGCGTGCACGAGCATATCGCCCAAGTCGTGCATGTCCAGAAATGGCAGATGCGAAGACCCCCAACCCTTTGCGGCATATAAAGCTTTAAGCTCGCGCAGGGTGTCTGGCCCGAGGCAAGAAAACATCAAAAAGCCATCGGTGGCGAGCATCTGGTGCCAAGAGGTCATCAGGCAAGCCGGATCCGCGACCCAATGAAGCATCATGTTGGCCCAAATCAGGTGCGCGTTGGGCAGTGTTTGAAGATCGGCTTCCCCAAGAACCTGCTGCTCACGTCCCACCCACGGGAGGCGGCGCCACCACGCCGGCTGCAGGGCTTGGCTGCGGCTCAGCCACTCGGGGCTGGGTTCAACCTCAGTTTGGCGGGCACGAGGATAAGCCTTGGCAAGAAATTCAGAGGATGCTCCCAAGCCCGCCCACCATTGAATCACATGCCCAGGCTGGAGGCGAATCAGGGGCAGTCGCTGCACCATGCGTGAAGCCACTTCAGTATGCAACCAAGGAGGCTGCGGATGACGAGAGAGCCGCCTGAGCAGAAGCGATGCAGCAGAAGCGTCGAATTCAGGCCGAATTTCGATGGAGGTGGGGTTCATGCTGCCAGTATATTCAGGCGCCTCTGGAAAACCCGTCATGAATGAGCGCGGTGGGCTCGGAGGGTGAGTACAAGGGAGCCTCTGCTGTGTTGCGGGTGAGAAAGGCCAGAAAATCCACGCCGCAGAGGCTTTCTGGGCAAGTGATGCTCTCGCCACGAGAGGTTTCACAGAAATGTCTGAAGCTAATATGAGCCGTTATTTTGTCAATGCCCTGAGAAGCGTCAAAACCAAGTGCTTGGCCCATTTGCCCGGCTTATGCGCTGGCTGCGGCCAGCTGGATGGCTCACGAATCTGTGAAGACTGCATTTTTCGTTTTATTCCCCCGGTTCCTCGCTGCCCTCGATGCGCGATTGGCTGCGCCAGCGATGCCCTCATTTGCGGCACTTGCCTGCGTGATCCGCCTTTCTTCGACGCAGGCCGTGCTGCCGTGGATTATGCTTTTCCTTGGGCCAGGCTGATCACTCAATTCAAATTTCACGAGGGCCTGGATCTGGTGGACAGCTTTGTCGATCTGATGTTAAAAAACGGGCCGCCATTGAACGGCTCTTCATCAAGCCTGATTTTGCCCGTGCCTCTTGGGAAGGCCCGCATTCGTCAACGTGGTTTTAATCAATCGTGGGAGCTCGCCAGGCGGCTCGCGCAAAGACTTGACTGGCCAAGCCGTTCAGATTTTTTGCTGAAAACGCGTGACACGCCAGAACAAATGTCTTTGCCGCTACACGGCAGAGCGAGTAATCTCAAGGGGGTTTTTGCGTTGGCAGCCAAGGCCAGAGAATTTCTTGAGGGCCAACACGTGATACTCGTAGATGATGTGATGACCACAGGCGCAACCATGAATATTTTGGCCAGGCTTCTCAAGGAAGCAGGGGCGGCCTCTGTCGGGGTTTGGATATTTGCACGCACGCCGCCCCCTCATTCAGTGTCGCTTTGAACCTCAAAATGCACCTTGGGCATTTGATGCTGTCAATCAACTCTTATTCTATGTTCAATATTATTTTGGTTCATCCGGAAATACCTCCGAATACAGGCAACGTGATTCGCTTGGCGGCCAACACAGGTTGTCATCTTCACTTGATTGAACCCCTTGGGTTTGAGATGGAAGACCGCTTGTTACGACGTGCAGGGCTGGATTATCACGAGTGTGCTTCTGTACAACGACACCCCAGTTGGCAAGCATTTCTTGAAAATACCGCCCCGCAACCAGATCGAATTTTTGCTTTCACAACGCGGGGCAGCCGTCTTTTTTCGGAAGTGTCCTGGCAACTTGGTGATTATTTGGTGTTTGGCTCAGAAACAGCGGGGCTGCCAAGCGCGCTGCGAGATTCTTTTGCCCCCGGCCAGCGCCTCCGGCTTCCGATGCGCGAAGGGCAGCGCAGCCTCAACCTCAGTAATGCCGTGGCGGTGGCTGTTTTTGAAGCCTGGCGTCAAAATGCCTATATTATCGGGCCTGACAAACCTCTCAAACCTGTATAAATTGGAATAAGGTGGTACGGTTGTTGATTGATTTTTCTTCAACTGGCCACCTGGTGCAGAGGTTCCATGGATTCAACAATTAAAATTTTTCGGGCCTGAAAATTTCAGCGTAGAAACCGATCTAAAGATTTTTTCAGACCTATTTGGTTTTCTGGGTTGACTAGGCCGATATGCCTCCTTTGTTCTTTGTTTTTGTGATTAAAAGCATCATTCCAAATTGAGAAAACAAACTTTTTTCTACTCTGGTCGTGGTTTTTTGTAATTATTTCAGGCCGATCATCAAAGCCCCCATCAATGTGGTATTTTGGGGTATTATTGGAAATTATTTTTTCAGTTAATTCCTGATCAGGTTTCATGATATTGTAATTTTTTTGATTGAGCTGACGTACTTCTGGTATGCCCCAGTCAATGCCATAAGGATTGGCCAAGTTGAACAAAAATCGTTTTTCCAGTGGCGTGCGTTGATTTTTGCTGCCGTAACTGCGAATGATGTGGAGAGATTTTTGTAGGGCCAGAACTGATTCATCATAGCTGTTCAAAATGCGGGGCACCTCTCTCAAGGTATTTGCAGGGAGGCGACTTCGAATATCAATAATGGCCTGCGCTGCCTGATCAGCAATTTGCATGACTTTGTCATATTTGAGGCGTTGGGGTGCAAACGGGGGCGGAGAAAGGAAAGCTTTTTCTGGGTCAGATGCAAATTTTTCTGTTGCAAGCCTGGCTGAGCGCAAGGGAATGAGTGTCGAGACTTGAAAAGCATTGAACCCGCGCTCAAAAAGGGCTGTTGCATACTCTGAAAGAGTTGGATCTAAAAATCGATCTCCAAACAAGTTTCGTGCAAACTCGATGCGTTGTGCCGTGATGATTTTCCCGTCGGTATTTTTTCCAACCAGTAAAACATGACGAGAATTGTCTGCCACAAAATGACCAGAACTTGATTTGACAAGAGGGTCTCGCAGGGTTTGCGTATAGCCGATGCGAATGTTGAATCCTGTGGCTTTTTCAAGGACAGACAAGCTGCCTTCCGCCGCCTTGAGGAGGGCAGCCAAAAACTCAAAACCGCTGGCTGCAGAGATTGATGAGCTGGTTGATAAAGCTTTCTTGATGGCATTATTTGCCGGATAAACCAAGGAAATTTGCCCACCAAGCATGGTGATTGGAATCAGTATTTGACCTGCTATGTCGTCAAATTTTCGAACAAATTCAGAGCGATCTTGTGGTGGTTTTGTTAATAACTGATAAAGCGAGGCCAAATTTGGCAAAACCCGTTGAATAATGGGCATCATGGGGGCCGAAAATTGAGGAAACTCAAGGCCGACCACCAAGCGTATCAGCGATTCAGGTTGAGGGTGACTGATGTTCAGTTTAATGGCTGCTGCACCTTGACCGATGATTTGACCATTCACAAAACGGAGCGCGCCTGAAGATTCAAATTCAATTTTTGCATTTATTACATTTAAAATTTCTTGAAGGCCTTTAAATTCTTCGCTGATAACCCACTTTGTTTTAAAATCACAGCCTGGACGGCCTGCAGTGCTGATGAGTTTACACTCAATCAGTTGTTCTTTTGGGTCAAATAAATTCCAAATGGGCTTGCCACGCCAAGGTTGAACACGCAAGGTAACGTCTCCGGTGTTACCTTTTGGCGGCCGTTCTGTGCTTGTCAGGGAATGATTATATTCATCGTCGACAATATTTTTAATTGTATTGTAATAAAAAGCAATATCTTTGCCGACTTCTTGGTTTATATTTAAAGGCTTGGTTTGTGTTGGGTAGGAGTATAAAGATGTCGTGATGGAGCCCTCATTGACAGCATTTTCAACCCATTCTTTGATGGCAACCCGACTTTTGGAATATTCATTTGGAACGTAGTAGTAACCCTCTCCCCTGGTTTTGATCATAAGCCTTTTGGGCGAAGACTCGCTTGTGCCCAGACTCACTTGACCCAATTTTGTATCCAGCCATCGCTCACTGGTCAAAGGTTTGAAATCGCTTGATGCTGATGACCCATAACCATTTTGACGGCCAATGAATATTTTTGATACGTCTGTTTCTGGTATTATTTTTTTGGGTATAGTTCATGGCTTTCTATTTTTTTTGAAGTCAGCCATGTTTTTACTTTGCTTGGTGATGATGAAATATTTTTTGGTACAATATATGATTTTTTTCTTGTTTTTGCAATAATTTCACCTTTATCGTTTTTTCCTATCTTTAGGCGCCCCTTTTCAATGTTTATCCAATCAAATTTACCTTGATGGTAAAGATGTTGATTTGAAGAATTGATTTTTTCTGTGTGACTTGTATTTGGGATTTTTGCAGGGTACAGTGGTGTTTTTATCCAGTCATTTTTAACGGCTTTTAATGTCCAGGATTCTATTTCCTGTTGATTTATTTCTGTTGGAACTTTATAGAATAAAGTTCGAGTTCTGATAAAAAAGCTTTCTTTATTTTTTATCAGCTCAACCCTACCATAAGCGCCAAGATTAACCCAGGGGTTGTTAATATTTTCATGGCTTAAATTATTATTTTTGTTTTTAATGCTTTTGCTTGCGATCAGGCTTGCTACCATAATTTAACTTTATGAACGAATTTTAGTTCACTCAGTCTATAAAATAACAGCGAGATGCAAAGTGAGTTATTCACATATGGATATGAGATGTTTTTATATTTTCGGCAAAAAGAATATCCTGTTGATTTGAGAAAATTTCAAGGCAGCTCGGCCAGGGCGTGGCAGCATCCATTTCGCCACCTCGTTATTGCGCGCGTCAGTGGTGGAACCCAGCCAAGGCCTGGCGCTGGCTGGTGCCCTATGGATTCGCGCTTGCGCGGGAATAACAACCTGATTGCATGGGTCAGGGCTGGCTTGTTAAGCACGCCCAAGGCCTTGATCAGCGTGTTGCCTCAGGCTCTTGCCAGTTTGTGAGGGGCACATCCAGACTGTCAAATTCAGACTGAGGGTTTGGTGAATCCAAGGGCCGGCAAACCCGGCTTTGCAGGCTGCTCAGTTTATGCGAACTTTCTACGGCACGGAGCACTGCTTCGGGGTTCAGCATCAGGGCAAATGGGTTGGCGAGAATCGGTGACGACTGTTCCATCAGGGGCTCCAGTGTGAAGGGGCGATGGAAGATATCGTCGCCTCAAGACAGGCTTGCGCACAGTCAGGACACTGCCAAAACGCATGTCAGTTTTTTCCGCACTCGGGTTGCTCCCCATATGATCATTTCATGAATCGGCTTGAGCTTGATGGCGTGGTGCCAAGCCCCTCATCGGGTTGAGGGGCTTGTAAAGCTCAGGGGGCTGTCATGCAGGGAGGGCGGGCTGACTATTGAGCCGTCCAGCCACCATCAACCGCCCAAGCTGCCCCACGCACGTTTTGGCCGGCTTGTGAGCATAAAAAAACTGTCAGTTCGCCCAGGTTTTCCGGGGTGGTAAACTCTAATGAGGGCTGCTTTTCTGACAAAAGCCGTCTGGTGGCTTCGGCGTTATCAATATGCTCTGCGGCGGCGCGTGCATCGAGTTGCTTTTGCACAAGGGGGGTGAGAACCCATCCAGGGCAAATGGCATTCACGGTGATGCCTGTGGTGGCTGTTTCGAGCGCAACGGCTTTGGTCAGGCCGATCATGCCATGCTTGGCCGCAACATAAGCAGATTTTTGAGCTGAGGCCACCAGGCCGTGGGCCGAGGCAATATTGATGATTCGCCCCCAGTTTTTCTTGCGCATTCCTGGAATAGCCAAGCGAATGGTATGAAACGCAGCACTGAGGTTGATGGCGATGATGGCATCCCATTGGTCTGCTGGAAAGGTTTCCACGGGCGACACATACTGAATGCCGGCATTGTTGACCAGCACATCCACCCCGCCAAACTCCTTTTCGGCGTGGGCCATCATGTCAGCGATTTCGAGGGGTTGACGCATGTCAGCCGCGCAATAAGAAACCTTGACACCGAGTGATTTGATTTGAGCTTGTGCGGCTTCACAATCACCAAAACCATTCAAAATGATATGGACGCCTTGACGCGCCAAGCTGTGGGCAATACCCAGGCCGATACCGCTGGTAGACCCCGTCACCAGGGCAGTTTTTCCTTGAAGCATGAGAATTCCTTGTGGTTCCTTCACATCAATGTAGGATGACTTCGCGAATCGATACTTTAGCCAAGGACAGGGACTTTCTCATGAATGTTGTGACAATTCAGCCTCGATTGAGCCATGTGCAGTGTCTGCGACCCGGGCAATTGCTGAAACTGGCTTATTGGGAGTGGGGTGACCCGGGCAACCCGCGAGTGTTGCTGTGCCTCCACGGTTTGACCCGACAGGGTCGTGATTTTGATACTCTGGCACGATCGCTTTGCAATCGATACCGGGTGGTTTGCCCTGATATGCTTGGGCGAGGTTATTCTGATGATTTGTTGGATCCTGCCGGGTATCAGGTGCCGGCTTATGGGACTGACGTCGTGACCTTGCTGGCTCGACTGAACGCAGAGCTTCTTCATGTGGTGGGCACATCGATGGGTGGGTTGATTGCTTTGCTTTTAGCAGCGTTGCCACAAACCCCGATTGAGCGGCTGGTGCTTAATGATGTAGGGCCTGAATTGCCTTTGGCAGCACTTCAGCGCATTGGGGCCTATGTGGGCGCTCCTTTGTATTGGGACAATGAACAAGCGGCATTTGATGATTTACGCAGGGTGTCACCCGGTTTTGGCCCGCATACTGACGAACAATGGGCTGCACTGTCCAGGCCCATGTTGCGGCCCGAGGGAGCCGGGTTCAAGTTGCACTATGACCCACGCATTGGCGAAGTGTTTCGAGGGGTGAACCCCGAAAGTGCCGCCGCCAATAATGCTTTCCTCTGGAAGGCCTATGATGCCATACGGTGTCCAACCCTGGTTTTGCATGGGGCCGAGTCAGACCTTCTCACGTCTGCCACGGCCCAGGCCATGACTCAGCGTGGCCCCCGGGCGCAACGGTATGACATAGATGGGGTGGGTCACGCCCCCACCCTTGTTCAGGATGAGCAAGTGGCGGTTGTTCAATCTTTCTTGATGGCTTGATTTTTTTGAGTTGAAGGCCATCCGCGCTCAATTTGCATGAAAACCACTCACTCAAATTCGTTTTCTTCCACCATTGTTCAGTGGGTGGATGCCCAGGACGATGCCTCGGCCGGCGAACAAGCGCTGGTGCGCGCCAGGAATTTTGCCCAACCCTTGTTGCAGGGTCAAATTTTACATTCCGGAGAAGGGGCGCAACATCATGCGGACGGCATTGCCGGTATTTTGAAGGACGTTGGTGCCGCGCCATCGATGCGCGCCGCCGTCTATTTGGTGTATGCGGCTGACTATTTGCAAAACCCGGAAGAAATCGTCAGCAAGGCTTTTGGGCCGACCTATGCCAGCCTCATGGTGCATACCCGCAAGCTGGTTCAAATTCAACGCGCGGCACGCAAAGCGCAAGTAGGCCCGACACTTCAGACGCAACAAACAGAGCGTGTGCGCAAGATGCTTCTGGCGTTTTCACAGGATTTGCGGGTGGTTCTTTTGCGACTCGCTTCGCGCCTGCAAACACTGAGGTACTACGCTCAAAGTAAGCGCGATTGCCCGCGGGAAACTGCCGAGGAAAGCCTGCATGTCTTTGCACCCCTGGCCAACCGCCTGGGCATTTGGCAAATCAAGTGGGAAATGGAAGACCTTTCATTTCGTTTTTTGCAGCCAGAACATTATCGTCATGTGGCTATGCTACTTGATGAGCGTCGGGTGGAAAGAGAGGCTGGCGTGGAGTTGTTTCGGCAACAACTCAGTGAGGCCCTCGCCGCTCACCGCATTCAGGCAGAGGTTCAGGGGCGGCCTAAACATATCTATAGCATTTGGAAAAAAATGCAGGGCAAGGGCTTGGCATTTCCTCAAGTTCTGGATGTTCGTGCCATGCGGGTGATTGTCAATACCGTGGCAGACTGTTATGCGGTGTTGGGCCAAGTTCATGCCTTGTTCAAAGCCTTGGATGGCGCGTTTGACGATTACATCGCTCGTCCCAAGCCCAACGGATACCAATCACTGCATACCGTGGTGCTGGATGATCGGGGGCGCACGGTGGAAGTGCAAATTCGTACCCGGGAGATGCACCACCATGCCGAATTTGGGATGGCCTCTCACTGGGCCTACAAAGAAGCGGGAGTCAAGGGGTATGCCGGTGTCAGAACCAATGAGGCTCAGGCTCAACTCAATGAAGCCCGCAAAGCGGTGTTGCGTCAATTGTTGGCCTGGGAGCACGAGTTTGTGGCCAAAGGAGAAGGGGTTTCAGACGCGCACCTCTACGTTTTCACGCCTCAGGCCGAGGTGCTTGAATTGACCGCCGGGGCAACCCCTGTTGACTTTGCCTATGCCGTGCATACCAGCCTCGGGCATCGATGCCGAGGGGCCAAGGTAGATGGGGTGTTGGTGCCTCTGAATACCGTGCTTCAAAGTGGGCAAACCGTTGAAATTACAACGGTGAAAGAGGGAGGGCCTTCCCTCGATTGGTTACAGCCACAGCTTGGTTTTTTGCGCAGCGCGCGCGCGCGCGCCAAAGTGCGAGCCTGGTTTAATGCGCAGATTCAGCAGCAAACCATCGCCAGGGGACGGGAGGCCGTTGAGAAGGTGCTTCAGCGAGAAGGAAAAACCGCCCTGAATTTTGAGGGCCTCGCTGCTCAGTTGGGGTTTGCCTCACCTGATGAGTTCTTTGAAGTGGTTGGCAAAGATGAATTTTCCTTGCGTCATATTGAAGACGCTTTACGTCCGCCAACGCCAGCAAATACCTCCCGGAACGAGTTTGTGCGCTTGCGGCCCCCCGGCAAAAGCTCAGGGCATGGAGAGCAGGTTTCTGTGGCGGGCGTGAACGCCTTGTTCTGCCACCTGGCCCGCTGCTGTCGTCCTGCCCCACCGGATCGAATTGGGGGGTTTGTCACACGGGGCAAAGGGGTTGCTGTACACCGCCTGTTGTGCAGCAATTGGGCCGAAATGACTCGCCGCTCACCCGAGCGGGTGATTGAAGTTGACTGGACCACGCCAGGCGCGTCGCAGTCTGTCGTGCTTTATCCTGTGGACATCATGATCCAGGCCACGGATCGGCCTGGATTGCTGCGAGATGTCTCTGAAATTTTTGCCAAAGAAAAAATGAATGTGATCGGGGTCAAGACGCAGACTGTGAAAGACCCTCGGGGTGCCACTGCCTGGATGACTTTTACCGTGGAAATGCCGGACCTTGACCGCCTGGATGATATTTTGCTGCGCGCCTTGCAAGTCGGTGGTGTGCGTAGCGCACACCGGCGCTGAATGGATGGCTGCGGCAGTCAGTTCAGTGTGCGGCTGGCTCAAGGGCTATGCAAAAGAAGTCCTTGTGGTGAGGCAAGTCTTTAAACACAAAGACGGCAGCACGGGTACATTGCATCTGGTTTGCAGCGACTTGACTTGCAACCATGACGCCATCACCGCGACCTGTCAAAGACGATGGAAAGTGGGGGTGTTTCACAAATCTTTGAAGCCTATTAAAACCCGGTAAAAAATATCATGGCGCAGGGTTCGATGGCATAAAAAGCAAGGCGGTCGGAACCAGGTAGCGCAGGCCGTGTGGAGCCGTCCATTCAAGGCGCCACCGGCCCGTGTAAGAAGTATGAATGGACTTGGCTTCAATCAAAATGGGGTAAAACCGCCCGATGGCCATGTCCACTGAAGCATTGGGGTCTGCCCCCCAACCTGAAACCAGTTGATGCGCCACCGTCACGGTCACCCCTGGAGCATCGAAATGAAAGCGGTAGCGCCCATTCAATGGAGGCTTGATCCAACCTGTCCAGCGAACAGATCGGGGCACGGTGAATGCACTTGCTATGGCCTGAGGCGCATCAAACCCCGCATCGAAATCAATCAGCTTGTCAATGCGGCTCAAGGCCGGGGCACCACTTGCATCAGGATTGATGAAATAATCACCTTTCAAACCCACCCCTATGGCATTGCCGGCACCGCAGAGGTTGGCCCGCTGTTCCGCGTACTGGCGTTCTGTGGCTGCAATGCCTCCTTTTTCAGGGGATGACAATGGTGGGGAGAACCACATTCGATTAGCAGCCACCAGTGAAGAGGCGGCAACGATGCTGAAAGTCAGCATTCTCCAGCGTCGGAACTTTGTTTTTTGAGGTTGAGTCAACATATGATGAGCAGCACTCATGACTTCTCTTGACAGAAGGGTGAGTCGGGCCAAGGTGAGGTGCCGTCTTCTGGAGGCCCGTAGCTATACGCAATGTTTGATCCAACTGCAATCAAAAAATTCCCTGTAAGGATGACTTGAAAAATCTGGTGTTCACTATGTTTGGCAACTTGCACTGTGACAGGCTCACCAAAAATTTCCTACACGCCATTTTTTATTTCTTAAATGGCTGATCCGCATAGTCGGCCGTGCAAAATTTAATCAAGGCACCGACGAGAACGATGACTCATTCAGGACTGACACAAAATCTGGCGTTATCGCCCCTTGACTGACCGGCACCCTCGCTGTCATGCGCGCAGTCGCAGCGTCCAGAGCGCACAATGAATGACAGGACGGGAGGCGGTGTCCCAAATTTAGTTGAAGGTTTGAATCGGTGGCAGGTTTGATGATACGGCCTTCGGTTCGGACTTTGGAGGCCGCAAGGTCTTGATGAGGGTCTTGATTTGCGCATGTCCGCGCCTGAGTTTGTGAATCCGGCAGCGTTGCACTTTGGTCATGTCCACAGCCAGGACGTCGGCCACCCGGCGCGAAATCCCCTCGTCAGCGTGCACGCGGCATAGGCAGTGATCGGTACTTCGCCCTTCGCATCCCGCAGTCGCGGACGTTGAACTCGCCGCTTGGCTTGCCCCACGTTCACCACGCCGCCCTGTCGCCCGTGCCAGCGCACGGCCCCC
>JBKDQE010000034.1:0-1849 GCA_046342195.1 Burkholderiales bacterium | reverse complement strand
GCGCACGTAGATCCTGTCTACTGCCAAGCGCTTGGGAATCAGCGGCTCCACCCGCTCCCAGAACTCATCGGTTACCACCCACGAATCGACACGTTTCGCCAAGATCTCGCTCCTGCGCCGCGCCCAATGCGGCTCGAACCGTAGTTTACCTATTTACGGATAGGTTCTTAGGTGCATGCTAACACCCGTGATGAAGCCGCGGAACGTCGCGGAAAGATACTGACTCCTGCCCCTGCCTATTCACCGGCCGCAACTTTCCGCATCCTTCCGATCCTGTCTTTCGGGCAAAAGACGTATCTCGACCCATAGCGGAAGTTGGTTGCTTGAGAAAGCGGACCATCAACTTAAAGTTGAGGGGCGCGCCGCTTTTGGCGCGTCCCTCTCGAGCGCCATGTCATATAGCTTCATGTCCTGTCAATATCAATTTTGTATTTCGTCTCGATGAACAAAACAAACTCTTCGATTGCCAGAGATATTGCATCGAGTATATTGATATACGCATCCCTCGTTAAGCTTCTGTCGATCTGGAAATGATGGACGATGCCGTGGCGGTATTGAATTATTTCCGAGATTCTGTTTTCAAGAAAAGTTATTGATTTTCCAATGCGTTTCTTTTTGAAAAATATCTTCCGAACATCAATTTCTAGCCACTCTTTGTAGGCCTTGTTTAGTTGATTCAGATTCTGAAATGTGTAGTTTTCCGCTATCAAATCTTCAATGCTTCGCTTGTTTCTATGGATGTCTAGAATGGCAGAAAATTCGAACTTTCCTTTGTGATTTTCCCGCTTTTCAAGAGCTAGCTTGTCGTAAGCAATTAAAACTTGAAAGGCTTGCGAGAAGAAGTACTCGAACATTGCGACTGCAAATGGAACCAAACCGTTATAGATAACCCTGCTTGGATCTAAGCTATTTGTGAACTCAAGAAAATCATCGATTTTCCCTCCAGTGGGTAGAGGATGGTTTATGGATGGCTCTGGAAGGGCGAATTTAACTGCTGACAATTCCTGCTTTACGTGTTGATAGACGCCGGATATGCCTCTGCTTAATGGGGTGCTTTTGTCGTCCCATAGTGGCGCGTACTTGTTCGTTCCGTAATCGCCTTTTATTGTTCCTCCGAATAGCTTTCTAGCACCCCTGAGGACTTCATTCAGCATCGCTACGTCATACCAACTTGCGCTGTATAAATTGCGCACATGTAACGCCCATTCGTTTGTTGTAATGTTTTGTTCTTCTTCTGGCACTGGATAAATGTCTGCGTACACACCATCAATTGACTTGAAATCTTGATGGTCAAACCATGAGTAATTCAAAGTTCCTTTGGGCCAGCCCCAAAAATGGTCGCACCTCGTAAAACCAAGGCTTTCTAAGTAGTCGCCCAATTCCTTTCGAGTGGCTTTCTTGGGGTAAAGGGTAACGTCTCTTCCCATAGCTCGTCAGTTCCAGAGTGGTGGCGTTGCCGTATAACGCGGAATTGAGGCGCCTGCGCGACTTTTCGCGCAGGTCGCCTCGAATGAAGGGATGGAGCGCATTAGATGCTCGCGAGCAACCTGTTGGACACGCCGATGTGAATATCGGAAGTCGCTGCCAATACATTGCCAATGAACGTATTGAAGCGAGAGACGCTCCGAAAGCTGCTCCCAATGAGACCTCCGTGAACGCCCCAGTTTCGCATGGAATACACAATTGTCGATAGGTCTAGTAACGCATATAGGACTTACGCAAACCGAACTCAGCTAGCGCGCAGCTCGGACTTTTGTGTCTCAATTAGACTGGCGACATACGCACGGTTGGTTGTTTTAACTCTTGCTTCATATAAGTCGAAAGCATGCTTCTCTTGATACTATAAATA
>JBKDQE010000033.1:0-2955 GCA_046342195.1 Burkholderiales bacterium | reverse complement strand
GTTCAACCGCTTCCGCAAACTGCTCGTTCGCTATGAGAAACTCGAACGCAGCTTCTTTGCGCTCAACCATCTTGCTGCGGCCATCATCGCGTTCCGCAGGGTTCCATTGAGCGTCAACATAATTTACGGATAAGTTCTAAGACATCGTAGTTGCGGTGAGTGTTGAAAAGGCCGATTTCTTTGGAGCGGTCTTTGGCACGTGCGTACTTCGAGAAGTACTGAGTTTCGAGTAAGGGTGGGTCAAAGAAACCAGTCATCGTTGTGCCAATAAAGTTGTGCGCACTTGCCTGATCTATCGGTTGCGCTTGAAGGCATCCCACACCCACCAAGCGAACCAGCCGATTGCGATAGGGGTAATGCCAAAAAGCACTATTCCAAAAGCGCTGGTTCGGAGATCTTTATGGGGGTCCATGAGATAGCCAGCGATCCATAAAAGAAGCCAAGTCACCGAAACGGATATACCTAAGCGACGTTTCCAACTGTATGACATGTGCGGCTCCTGTGGCTCTAACGTTTGAATTCACCGGCCTGCGCGGCTTTTCGCGCAGGTCGGGTGCAATGATGGGTTGGGCACGCGGCCACTACTTGGCCCCCTGTAGAAGAAATAAGTCCAAAGGGATTCTTGACCAACTATCTCGAAACATGGGCTCCAACGGTTCAAGTTCTTGGAGAGACCTTAACGGGGTGAGCTTCTGTAACGATTTCAGCGGCTCCAATTTTGTGAGCTTATTTACTGCTCCTTCAATGAAACCCACGCCGTTCCCTTGGCGGTCTCGAACAATCCCGTCCTTGAACCAGCCGAGATGTTTTCCATTGAACCCGTAGATCGACGATTTTTCAAGATAGGCAACCGGGCTTCCATTCCAGAGAAATATTGTCATGTCTTCTCCAGTGTCAATGTAGGCAATCGCAGTTCCCTCCCGGTCGAACAACGTTATTTCACGGGCCTCAGCAAGTGAAGAGAACAGTAAGCAAAGGGCCACAAGGAAGATCTTCAGTTCTTTGAGCGGCATAGGAGACCTCAAGGGAAGAACTTGGTCGCCACGATCAGTTCGCCAGCAAGCGATACGCAACCTGCGCGAATCAGTTTTTCAGTGACTGCCAAAATCTCGTTCCGATGCTTTCGGAACACTGGCAAGTAATCGTGCGCATTGTCGGCACCAAAGCGGTCGTCAAGTACCTCACGTGAGACGAAACATCTGACGCTATTTCCATCAGCTTTTGCGCGAAAGAAAACGCTTGATCTTTCGGCGACCCAAACAGGTTCATCATCAAACTCAATGTGCATGGCTTCCTCCGGGGAGAAATGAAAGTGCCCAACGTTTGAGCTCAGGCCGCGGCCCGTCAAGGCCGTCGCACCTGCAGCGAATTGTTAGAGCCAACCCGCACTATTCTTGACGCTCGAATTGGCCAGGTACAACCAGAACATCTTCGCAAATTACGTCAAGAATCTCATCGTAGAACATGGCTCGATAGTGTTCGCACTTATCAAGATGCCTTTGGCTGAAGGACTTCAGCCAGTCCGATCGGCCAACGCAGACTAGGGCTCCCATGTTTGTTTCGCGCCAATTCAATTCCGACGCTGCGTAATTCTCAACCTCTTCTGGCGTAAACATATACGCCTGTGCCTTAACAAAGCGCAGATGAAATACTGGGGCGGGGCTTGTTTCAGTGTCTGGCGGAATGAAGTCTATAGCTTCTAGGTGCGCGCTATTTGGCGCCAAATGCACCTCGCGAAGCGTTGAGCCTCGACCATCATGAAAGAATTTCGTTGGGTGTACTACGCGCATGATTGTTGGCTCTAACGTTTAAGGTAAGGGGCGCGCCGCTCGCGGCGCGTCCCGCTTGACCGCAATGTTAGAAGCCAACAGCTCCATTACCCCGGCCACAGTGTTTAACGGAGCCACGCCTTCGACGGACGCCACTTCGGGCAAAAGAGCCGACAAGCTTTGACCTTGACCGGGGTGCAAATGATACGTGCCCGAAACCACGGAAAAACTGCCGCGTTTATTTGGAGCGGAGAATGTGGCCGCAAGTGGGAAACCTCAGTCATCGAAGAACAGCCAACCACCGTCTTCAACGTCGATGCCTTCCGCATAGGCCGTAGCCTCTGTTTCCGAGGCAAAAACCATCAAGGTTTTGTCATCCGTGGAAAGAGCAAAGATCATGGCTTCTAACTAAAAATAGACGACAACCAGTGTACCGACCATAGTCTGACAAAACAAGATTCCCGCCCTTTACCCCCCGAAAACCGAACCCAGAGAGCGTTTAGGCAAACCTAAAATCGGGCGGATGAGCTTCAGTCCTGAAATCTCCGCCGCGGCTGCACCCGCGCAGCAGCCTAAGTTGCTACAGCGCATGCGGGATCATTTGCGCACGCGACATTATAGCATTCGCACCGAGACGACCTATCTGGATTGGGTGCGGCGTTTCATTCTTTTTCACAGCAAACGGCATCCGGCCGATATGGGGGCGCCGGAGGTGGCGGCGTTCTTGACGCATCTGGCGGTGGAGCGGCAGGTTTCGGCCTCGACCCAGAACCAGGCCAAGTCGGCCATTCTGTACCTTTACAAGGAGGTGTTGCAGTTGCAACGTAAGCACGCGGGCAACCCATCCTCCCAAGCCTCCAACTGAATGAGAAGGTCACGCTCTTTTGAGGAGGAGCGAGTGATGAAGGCCTGGCGTATCAAGCTGAGTGAAGAGGCCATTCGGCAGCGGTTGGAGATGTTGGAGCGGTGGAAGGCCTCGGGCTTGCCGAGGAAGGCGTGGGCGCAAGCGCAGGGGGTCGATATCCGAAGTTCAACAGCAGCGAGCCTTTTTTCGTGATTTCGGCGAGATCTCTTCGTTGCAAATCAACGGCTTACGCCGATTTTTGACTCCAAATTGAAAAATAGCTGTAGTGGCACGTTTTATTTTCTGGGTAGTTGCATGTTAAGCATTCTCCCGCTACCATGC
>JBKDQE010000032.1:0-9539 GCA_046342195.1 Burkholderiales bacterium | reverse complement strand
CCAAACCGCGGCAGCCCTTCGTGCTTCGTCCAGAGACTCAAACCAGTGCTCATTGAGGTGCTCGTCACGGAACTTGCCGTTAAAGCTCTCGATATAGCCGTTTTGCATGGGGCGCCCTGGTTGAATCAGGATGTGACGAACGCCGTGAGACTGTGCCCGTGCCATGAACGCCCGGCTGGTGAACTCCGGCCCGTTGTCAGTGCGCACCGCCAGGGGATAGCCACGAAAGCGCGCCGCACTGTCGAGCAATCTGGTGACGTATTGCCCTGACATGCCATAGTCGACGGCGATCTGCACACTTTCATGGCTGAAATCATCGGCCACCGTCAGGTACTTCAGGCGCCGGCCATTGGCCAGGCTGTCCGAGACGAAATCCATGCTCCACACCTCATTGACTGAATTGGCTACTTGCAGCGGCACGCGCTCGCTGCTGGGCCGCTTGGCTTTCCTGCGACGTCGCACCATGAGATTGGCTTCGCGGTAAAGCCGATATACCCGCTTGTGATTGATGCCCCCGAACTGCGGACGCAGCAGGTCATGGATGCGCCGGTAGCCAAATCGGCGTCGCTCATGCGCGATCTCCACGATCCGCACACTCAGGGCCTGGGTGGCTGCATTGACGATGGGCGGATGACGATAGCAATCCCTGGATAGCCCCACAAGACGGCACGCTCGACGCTCAGGCAACTGGTGTTCCTCCACCATCCGCCTGATGGCCTCGCGCTTGATCTGTGGGGCTAGCGCTTTACCCCGAGAACGCTCTTGAGCGCGTGCATGTCCAGATGGGCCTCGGCCAGCAGCCTCTTGAGCTTGGCGTTCTCAGCCTCTAGTTCCCGCAGCCGCTGGGCCTCTGAAGCCTCCATGCCGCCGAACTTAGAGCGCCACTTGTAGAAGGTCACGTCACTGAACCCGCCATTGCGGCAGACCTCCTTGATCGGGATGCCGGCCTCGGCCTGCCTCAGACACCCAATGATCTGCTCTTCGGTAAATCTGCTCTTCTTCATGTCCGTCATTCTCCTGGTTGACGGACTTCACGAACTTTATGCTGGTACGGCTGGTGGGGGGCAGGTCAAAATCGCTGTACTGAGTTTTCGCAAATGGTCATAGTGACGTAGCCACTATGCTTGTGGCCTGAGATCAGTTGATTTATTGAACTTTAAAACGACAGTAGACAACTTGATTTCCCAAGTGATCTTGTATGCACACTCAGATGAATATTCACCATCAGGTACTCCTTTGGAGTGCTGTTACAGCGCATTCGATGGCGCGGCATTTTCGTGTGAGATGGCAGCATGGCTGGCCTTTACAGGCATGGCTGTTTTGTCTCTCCTTGCTAGCTTTTCCCATCATAGACCATTTCATCGGGCAGTATTCGGGCTCGTTTCAACGGCTTTTTTGGCTTGAAAGCAGGAACAGTGTGGCCCGCCACAGCTGAATTGCAAACAGCTGCGGGAACTCGTGAGCGCGGGGGTAGCCCTTGGTTGGGGCAAAGTCTTGGGCAGTCTAGGGCCTATATGCAGTATCAGGATTTTGATCATTGGCTCATGTCTTGCGTAGGGCGATGGACTTGGGGCCAGTCACCGATCACGCTCGGACAGGCTTTTGGAGATTGGTGGACGCATCTCTTGGCTTCTCCTGCCAAACAGTTGGAATTGGTACAACGAGCTTGGGAGGCGGGGTTCAATTTATTGACACCCGATCAGCCAGAGATCGCTGAGTGCCCGGGTCTTGAGCCCTTGTCTCAGGATAAGCGATTTATTGACGAGCAGTGGAGAGCTCCACCTTTTGTATGGTGGGTCAAGAGCTTTTTGCTGACGCAAGGTTGGTGGCATTGCGCCACGATTGGTGTCCCTGGGGTGAGTAAACATCATGAAGATATGGTGAGCTTTGGTGCTCGGCAGTGGCTTGATGTCGTCTCGCCTTCTAATTTCCCTTGGAGTAACCCGGTGGTGTTGAATCGCACCATTCGAGAATTTGGTTTGAACCTTCGGCGTGGGCTGCTTCATGCCTTGGAGGATGCATGGGTCGATGCAATGGCTTTGCCGCCTGTGGGGGCTGATCAGTACCAAGTGGGTCGCAATATTGGAGTGACGCCAGGGGCTGTGGTCTTCCGAAATCGATTGATTGAACTGATTCAGTATGCGCCACAGACCTCCACGACCAAGGTGAACCCGGTATTGGTGATACCTGCCTGGATTATGAAGTATTACGTTCTTGATTTATCTCCAAAAAATTCAGTGGTTCAAGCACTGGTGGAGCAGGGGTTCACCGTGTTTGCCATTTCATGGAAAAATCCAGAATCAAGTGATCGCGATTTGGGCTGGCAAGATTATGATCGTTTGGGAATTCGTAGCGCACTTGATGTGATTGCCCAGATCATGCCAAATACCGAAACGCATGCCGTGGGATACTGTATTGGGGGCACTTTATTAGCGATGAGTGCATCGGCCCTGGGGCGAGAACAATCCTCATGGATTCGAAGCATCTCTTTGCTCGCGGCACAAACCGATTTTACCGACCCAGGGGAGTTGTCGTTATTTATTGACGAGGGACAGGTTCGGTTTCTTGAAAACCAAATGTGGCGAAATGGCTACCTTGATGAGCGTCAAATGAAAGGGGCATTCCAAATGCTTCGTTCAAAGGATCTTGTGTGGTCTTATCGGGTGCTCAATTATTTGTTGGGCGAGCGACGCCCCATGACTGACCTGATGGCATGGAATGCCGATGGGACACGTCTGCCGCTGCGTATGCATTCAGAGTATTTACGAAGTTTTTTTCTTCATAACGCCTTATCTCATGGCGAATTCAAGTTAAATGGCATTCCTGTGAACCTCGAAGACATCAAGGTGCCGATTTTTAATGTGGGGGCCGTGCAAGATCATGTGGCTCCTTGGCGGTCGGTGTTTCGTTTGCACCAGTTAACTCACGCCCCGCAGACCTTTGTTTTGACGGCGGGTGGTCATAATGTGGGTATTGTGAACCCACCGGGGTCGTCGAAGTCAAGTTACCGGGTGTCAACTTGGCGTGGAGGGGATCGCATTTTGACCCCTGAAGAATGGTTGGAGCATTCCGAATTTCGGACTGGCTCTTGGTGGGGTGAATGGTTTGAGTGGTTGACTCAGCACTCATCAGGCTTGCGAGCTCCCCCGGTGATGGGGGCGCCGCAATCGGGTTTGCTTCCTTTATGTGCTGCTCCAGGAACCTATGTTTATATTCGCTGAGTCGAGATCGAGGGTTTTTGCGTGAGGATGGTGGTGCTGGGTGATTAGACGTGTTCTTTAAGCATATGATTGGTGGCTTGTTGACCCGATTCAATCCATTGTTTGGCAATCTGTGCCCAAGCAGATGGGGTGCCTCCGAATAACCCCGCCCGAAGTGGCGAGCTGGCCATCTTGGATGATGGAATGGCTTCAGTGGCCGACACAGCAACACTGCTTTGGATCCATTGATGGGTCATCCGGGCCGATTGTGCCTGGAGTTCTTCAATCAAGTGCGACTGAGCGCCCAAGAGGCGAGATGAGAGGGATGTCCACCGGCTGGCCATGTTGCTGAGCTGTTTGGTTGAAACTTGGCCAAGTTTTGTCCACAATGCTTCGAAGCTCTGTGCTGCTTCTGCTTCATGCAAGGCCGCGCTGCATTGGTTGCGAATGTCTTCGAGAATTTGAACTCGAACGAGTTGCGATTCCTCAATAAATTGTAAATAGCTGGCTATTGCACTGAATGTGTAAAAGCAGCAAGAGCGTGAAGCATCAAAAACCTGCTGACTCCATGGGAATAAAATGTCTGCGAATTGTTGGGGTTCGGCCAATGGAGTGGCCAAATCCATGTCGGATGACTGAGTGGGTGTGCTGGCGCGGGCTTTGTGAATGGGCTTCATCATGAACCTCTGAGAATAAGGGTAGATCGTGTCAGGGTAGAACGGCTTGTGGCGGGCAAATTGAGTTTGATCAAGCCGGTGAAGCTCTGCCGTTAACCCGGCAAAACATTTCATGAGAACAATTGCTTTTCATGCTTGGTCAGCACATGAAAAAGCCAGGTTCGGTTTATTCAAGAGGCAAAATTTGGCCGCATGAGGGTGCTCTTTCCGAACAGCGATTCGAGCAAATCAACAGCAACTTGGGCTGTTTGATTGCGGACGTCCAGGGCTGGGTTGAGCTCCATGAGGTCTAGTGAGGCCAAGCGGCCGGTATCTGCAATCATTTCCATGCACAGTTGAGCTTCGCGGTAGGTGGGGCCACCGGCCACAGGGGTGCCAACGCCGGGGGCCCAGGTGGGGTCGAGGAAGTCGATGTCGAAGCTGACGTGCAAATGGGTGTGAATGTCGATCGTTGCGAGAGCCACTTCCATGGTGTGGCGCATGCCCATTTCGTCAATGTGGCGCATATCAAAGACTTCTAATTCGGCTTCGTGAACACGCTCTTTTTCACCGGGGTCTACACTGCGGATACCAATTTGCCGAACCCATTTGGGATGGATCATGGGAGAGCTTCCACCAAGGCGAATCAGCGATTCCGGACCATGACCACAGAGGCAGGCCAGGGGCATTCCGTGAAGGTTGCCGCTGGGGGTTTGGGCCGCGGTGTTGAAATCTGCGTGGGCGTCAAGCCACAAAATGCGAAGCTTCTTTTGCACCGATTGGCAATGTTTGGCTATAGCGGAAATGGAGCCGATGGCCAAGCTATGATCTCCTCCCATCAAAATGGGCAGGTTCCCGGTACCAAGAATGTCATGGATGGCATGGTGTACGGTTTGGTTCCATTGAACCACTTCAGTCAAATGACGGTGCCCATCGATGGCATGAGCCCAGGGGTTGGACGGGCCCGTAAGGTTGCCCTGATCGATCACTTTCAGGCCCTGGCGTTCAAGCGCTTGCTGCAAACCAGCCACACGCAAGGCTTCGGGGCCCATGCTGGCTCCACGAGTTCCGGCCCCGACATCAGTGGGCGCGCCGATGAGGGTCACAGCCAAGGCAGAAGAAGGTTTCATGGCAGTGGCATCTGGGGGAGTTAAGGTTCGCTGTCTTGCACCGATTGGCGGCGCTGGGCTTCGATGCTGCGCAAACGAGCGTCAATCACGGAAAGTTCGATAAAATCGCTCGACTCTGTTCGAGGCAAGCGTTGTGCGGCACGCAAGCGATCCACGGCACCCTCTAAGTCGCCCAAGGCGTAACGAACTTCGGCATTGGCTCTTACGGAGCGCAAGCGCTGCCCCAGGGCCTCCCAGAGTTCGGCCAATACAGCCCAGGCTGTGGCATCAGTGGTTGAAGTGGCCAGCCAGCTTTGAAGGTGATCTAAGGTGCGGGAAGTAAGAGCCAATGACAGAGACTTCGATTGAGGGTCTTTTGTGGTCATCACCAAACCAGCCGCCACACGGGCATTGAGGAGCATGACTGGTCGGCTAGAGTCTGGGCCCAAGGGCTGTAAAGCAGATGCTGCGGCAAGCCAATCACCATGATCGGCCATGGTTTCAGCTTTAAGCATCAGGAGCCAACGCTCAGAGCGTGGCTCTTGCTTGCCCTCGGTGCGCCAAACTCGCGCAGCACGAGCCCAAGCGGCCTCAGCCTGAGACCATTCCTTCAGCAAGGTGGACGCCAGTGCCGCACTGTAACTGGTGGCCAGACGATCCAGGCCTTCTTTTTGGACAGGTTCTTTGTCGAGAGCCTGCCATCGGCGCAAGGCATCGACCTTGGTATCCATCAAGACTCGGGCGCGAGCCTGAGCCAATACATGCTCAATGCGCGTATTGCCGGCCAGGGTAGGAACGGTGGCCAGTCGGGCACGGGCCTCGCCAATGCGGGCGGCATTCAAGGGATGGGTTCGCAAGTAAGGAAAATCAGTTGAATCATGAAAGCGCGATGCACGCTCTAATTTTTCAAATAGGCTGACCATGCCTTGGGGGGCAAACCCTGCATGAGTCAACAAAGAAAAAGCGATACGATCGGCTTCGCGCTCCATGTCACGGGAGAAGTTTAAGCTGCCCTGGAGGCTGGAAGCCTGTCCGCCGACAATCAAGGCTTCACCGACCCCAGGGCCATGAGTGTTGCCACGGCTTATGGCCACAGCACCAAGAATCATGGCCGCCAAACCCAGCACCGATTGTTGCTTGTTGTTGTCAATGCCGCGGGCAATGTGGCGCTGGGTGATGTGGCTTAACTCATGGGCCAAGACCGAAGCCAATTCTTCACGCGAGTCTGTGGCTGCGATCAAACCAAGATGTACCCCCATATAGCCCCCAGGCAAGGCAAAGGCGTTCATGCTTCGGTCACGCAGCAAAAAAGGTTCCCAGGCAAAGCGCTGATCGATGTCGGTATCAACCTGACCTTGCTGGCGGGCCGTTGATAACAAGGGTTGCCATAGAGATTGAAGGTACTCTAGAAGCAGGGGGTCGTCGAGGTATTCTGGATCGCGGCGAATACCGCGCATGATCTGCTGGCCCAGCCTCACCTCGGCGCCGATGCTCAAGGTTTCTGAGGCAGTATCGCCCAAGGAAGGTAAGGATGTTTGGGCTTGCGCCATGGGAGTTTTCCAAAGCGAAGAATATGCATAAGACAGCAAGATCAAGGCCATGAGCAAGTTGCGCCAAGGTCGAATCAAGCGATATGGAGCAATCTTTGCAACAGATCTCAGGCGAGAGGTTTGAATGTTCACAGCCGCAGCGTTTACCTCTTGGGAAAATCCTTGAGTGTCAAGGTTTGGCTGGCTCGCCCGCATTGAAAAGGCCCGGGTTGCTGGGCTCGCCAAGCCTCATCGCAGACCCGTTGAAAGCCTTCATCGAGTGGCTTGGTAATAAACTCAGCGAATCGATCTGCCAGAAAACGAGCGTGAAGTTCATTACCTTGGCGTGCATATTCTTCAGCGGTTAGCATGATCAGGTCAGGTGAAAAGAGGCGAAAAGACGTGATGTAAAGGGATTCTAACTTGCTTGTATTGCCCAAGCCTGACAAGGCCGCAACGCGATGAGCTTGATCGGCAAAGAACCAGCTGCGCTTGGCCTCTTCGATACGCTGTGTCAGAGTTTCCAAGGTGGGGTTTGTAGGTAGATTTTCAATCATTTGCCCGATTCGCCAGTGTTCGATCCAGGCGATCAAGGTGCCAGCCAGTAAAGCCACGGAGGCCAGCCTTGCCAAAGCCAAGGGCTTGTCGGATTGGGGGCTATCAGGGATAGGTGATGAGGCTTGAGAAGCTTGAAAATCGTGAGCCAAAGACAATCCCATCAGAAACACCGTGGGCAAAAGGAAATAGGCATACCAAAGAGGGTATTCGAGCTGGCTGTGCAAGGCGACCACCAGCACCATCATGGTCGAAGCAGCGAACATCATGGCCCCTGGGCCCGGGTTTGAGACGCGTGCCAGCCACAGCATGCGCCAGAGCCCATAAGCCAGCAGGGCGCACAAAAACAGGGCCATTGGAACACCCAACTCTGCGGCCCAATGGAGGGGCAGGTTGTGGGCATGGTCAAACAACTCAGGTGCCCGGTCGGGCAAGGGGGTGAGTGTCCAGGCACGATTGAATTGCCCCCAGCCCACACCCCACCAAGGATATTGAGCAATCAGATCGAGTGTGTTGCTCCAAATGGCAAAACGATTGGAAGAAATATTGCCTTGCAGGTCAAGGCGTGAGGTGAATGCCTCGCCAGCCAGCGAGTTTAAATGCCCCCAAAGGGCGGACATCAGCGCATAAACCACCGGGGCAGCGAGTAGGCAAATACGAACTTTTTGAGGCCATGGAGAGCCCCATACCCCCCACAGAGCCAACAACAAAAGCCCTAAGAAGCCTGTTCGAGAGCCTGTCAGTATCAGGCAAAAACACAGCACACTGGCGGCCCCTAGGGCCAAGATTGCAACCAGCCACTGACGGGTAGGTGAAGCGACACTGACAAAACTTGAATAAAGAAAGACCAAAGCCACCCCGCCCCAGAGCAGCAAGGTGGCCAAGTGATTGGATTGTCGCAAATTTGCTGAGACTCGGATGCCGAAATCCCCAGGAAGTATCAGTCCTCCAAAATCAGTGGAAGGCGAGAAAATTTGAACCAGACCGAAGACGGCACTCACCAGCGCGGCCGCCAAGAGCGCGCCACAGAGCATCCCGAACACAGGCCGGCTCCAACCCCTGCGGGCCACTTCTGTGGCCAATATCAAAATCACGGCAGCACTTCCCCAAGAGGCCAAGGCAGAGCAGACAAAATTCCAAGGCAAGCCCCGTAAGCCAGAAATGGCCATGCACGCAGCAACCCCCCACCAAACTGCCCAGAGGGTCCACACAGATGGGGACGCCATCCTTGGGGCTGACCCGGAAAGCGGCTGCCGCATGGCATAGAGTAAAATTAGGGCCCAAAGGGCCCAGCCTGTCCAAGCCCATGCTTGGTTCACAAAATCCCGCAACGGGGGTTTGCCGCCTGACCATAGCATCGGAAGGGCCAGCGCCATGCCAGCACCCAGAGCCAAGAGCACACGCACAGGCCATGAGCAGCGAGGGGGGTCAGAAAAATGCGCCATCGTGGGCCTTGACATAATGCGCTGGTTGACCGGCACCATCCACAATCACGATCCAATCACTATGGCGGGTCACCAAGGGAAGAAATTTGGCCGTATGAGGGTCAATCTGACGTGAAACAAGGGCATGGGAGATCTCGGCTGACAACTCGGGATAACGCTGAAACAGCACCGACAGCGGGCGGCCGCGCTCAAGTACCTCGGGGATGGAGTCTGTGTAGGGCTGCCAAAAGCTTGGTCGCTCGGCTCGATCAACCATGGCGAAAACAGCAGTTTCCAGGGCTTCTTGCCTTTCTTCGTCGCGCGGTTCCCGGGTACCAATCAGGAGAGGGCCGGTTAAAGGCAGTTGTTGCAGTGAAGGTGGGGCTTTTGGCAGTTCGTCAATTTGAACTTGGGCCGCAGTCACTACGCGAAAGCGGTCTTTTTCATAAACGAGCGCGACTGGGCGGGCCCAAAAGACGGTGTACATGCCATAGCCTAAAGCCAAAAGTTGGCAAAGGGCAATCACGGCCAAATCACGGCGCAGCACGATCCAGCCCTTTTTCGGGTTAAAAACGGCGAAGGTGAGAAGCGGACCTAAGGCAACATCGACCGATGTCAGCAGTAAAAACAACTCACGCCCGCCCGCCCATTCGCGAAATTCTGAGGGGTACCATAAAAGGAAAACCAAGGCACCGGCGAGGAAAGCGACCAGCAAGGAAATCAGTAAATGAAGCCCGGCAGCCCGCCATCGGTGTTGCATTGTTACATTGTGGAACATGAAGATTCCCGTCAAATGTTGCAGTGACGAGGCTGAATTTAACTCGAAAACAAAGGCAAAAGTACTTTGGCCGCGCGGTGATGTATTGATAAGGCCACAGTCAAGCTGCGCAAACTTGTGCGGGCCAAACAGAGCCGCGGTGAAGTATAAAAAAGCCTGGCAAACAAGCCAGGCTTTGGGGGTTTTACAAATACGGTATTTGGCAGAAAGCCTGAGCGGGGGAGGGAGGCTCAGGCTTGAAGTGAGTGATTAACGGCACTCGGAGGGGGCAAACCGGACAGGTAGAGT
>JBKDQE010000031.1:0-4978 GCA_046342195.1 Burkholderiales bacterium | reverse complement strand
GCTCCAACATCTCCAACCGCTGCCGAATGGCCTCTTCACTCAGCTTGATACGCCAGGCCTTCATCACTCGCTCCTCTTCAAAAGAGCGTGACCTTCTCATTCAGTTGGAGGCTTGGGAAGATGGGTTGCCCGCGTGCTTACTGTTCACCAACGGGGAGGCGGGGCATTCGTTGTGCTGGCCGAGATTCCCGAGCCGTGGCGCGATCAGTTCGCCGCAGCGCTGCGCGGTAGCGCCGCGCCACTGATCGACGGCGCAGGCCCTTGCGCATGGGCGCATGACTGGCGGCAATGGGTCGCCGGAACATGGCACCAAAGGCCGGGGCCGTTCTCGCCCGTGCTGGTGATCGACCTTGAGGCCACCTGTTCGGACGATGGAAGCATCACGCCCGAGCAGATGAAGATGATCGAGCTGGGCGCAGTCTGGGCCACGCCTGCCGGTGAAGTCATCGCCACCATGCAGCGCTTTGTCCGACCGACCGAGCGCCCGACCCTCACGCCCTTCTGCCGTTCGCTGACCCACATCGAGCAGGCCAGCATCGACACCGCGCCGAGCTGGCCCGCAGTTGCCGCCGAGCTGGCCGAGTTCGCCCGCCTGCACGCCGGGCAATGCTGGGGGAGCTGGGGAGCCTACGACCGCCGCCAGATCGAGCGCGAGAGCGCCCGGCATGGCCTCGCTGACCCGCTGGCAGGCTTGCCCCACCAGAACCTCAAAGCGGCCTTTGCCAAGGCCCGCAAGATCAAGCAGGTAGGCATGGCCACGGCCCTGCAGATTGCCCGCCTTGAGCTGGAAGGCGACCACCACCGCGCCCTCTCCGACGCCCGGAACATCGCCCGGTTGCTGCCGTTTGTTTTGTGAGCGTTTCAGCGTGTTCAGAAAACGGTATGTTTCTGGACACTGCGAATCAAGCCGCTTTTGCCTGTCTTTGGACGCCTTGACCTGTTAAAATAGCCGTCAATTTTTCAATGTTTAGGTACTGTCCATGAATCAACGCATCGGCTATGCCCGCGTTTCGACGGACGATCAGCACCTTGATTTGCAGCGTGACGCGCTGACGAAAGCCGGGTGCAGCGTCACCTACGAAGAGAAGGCCAGCGGCAAGACGGCAGACCGCCCGGAGCTTGACCAGTGCCTCAAGGCGCTGCGAGCGGGTGACACCCTTGTGGTGTGGCGGCTGGATCGACTCGGGCGCAGCCTGCAAGACCTGCTGCGGATCGTTGACGACCTCAAAGAGCGCGGCATCGGCTTTGTGAGCCTGACCGAGAAGATCGAGACGGACAACGCAGCGGGGAAGCTGGTTTTCCATGTGTTCGCTGCCCTGTCGGAGTTCGAGCGGAGCTTGATCCGCGAACGCACACAGGCCGGTCTAGCTGCCGCCCGTGCCCGTGGCCGGGCCGGTGGCCGCAAGCCGAAGCTGGACGAGAAGCAGGTGCGCGAGATCAAGGCGCTTTTGCGCGACCCAGACATTCATGTGGCAGAGGTGGCCCGCCGCTATGGCGTGTCCCGCACCACCCTATACAAACACTGCGGCGTCATCGCGCCGCGCCAATGAGGACGAGACGCAATGCTCCAACAACTTGACACCGCAGACAGCGTGCGCCGCGAGGTTGCCCCCCGCACTGCCCAGAAGCACAAGTCCGAGCTGGGCCAGTTCATGACCCCTTCGAGCGTGGCCCGCTTCATGGCGGGCCTGTTTCCGCCCAGCACCCTGCAGACCTGCCGATTGCTGGATGCAGGCGCGGGCGTGGGTGCCCTCTCCTGCGCTTTCCTTGACCGCTGGCTGGCCGGTGGCTTCGCCTTCAAGGGCGTAGAGGCGACGGCCTACGAGGTGGACGAGAAGCTGCGAGGACACCTCAAGCAGCACTTGGCGAACTACAGCAAGGTCAAGGCCGAAGTCATCGCCGGGGATTACATCGAGCTGGCGACCGCCGAGGGCTTGAAGTCCAAGGGCTACACCCACGCCATCCTCAATCCGCCCTACAAGAAGATCAACAGCAGTTCAGCCCACCGGCTGGCCTTGCGCTCTGTCGGCATCGAGACGGTGAACCTGTATTCGGCCTTCGTTGCGCTGGCCGTGGCAGAGGCCGCACCGGGCGGCCAGATCGTGGCGATCATCCCGCGCAGCTTCTGCAATGGCCCGTACTACCGCCCGTTCCGTGACTTCATCCTTGAGCGTGCGGCCATCCGGCACATGCACCTCTTCGACTCGCGGAACAAGGCATTCAAGGACGACGAAGTGCTGCAGGAGAACGTCATCATCCGCCTTGAGCGTGGCGGCGAGCAGGGGCCGGTGACGATCACCACTTCGACCGACGACAGCTTCACCGACCTAGCGACCAACGAACACCCGTTCGACCGGATCGTGTTCCCGGATGACACCGAGCGGTTTATCCATGTGCCCACCACCACCGAGAAAAGCACCATCGAGCTATCGCCCGCCGTGCGCTACTCGCTGGCCGATCTGGGCATCAAGGTATCGACCGGGCCTGTGGTGGACTTCCGGCTGAAAGAGCAACTGCGCGACATGCCCGAAGAGGGCACGGTGCCGCTGATCTACCCCGGCCACTTGAGCATCACCGGGACGGTGTGGCCGGTGCCGGGCTTGAAGAAGCCGAACGCCATCTTGCGCAACGCCGAGACGGAAAAGTGGCTTTATCCGAACGGCTTTTATTGCGTGGTTCGCCGCTTCTCATCGAAGGAAGAGAAGCGCCGCGTGGTGGCGAGCGTGGTTGATCCTGTGGCCTTTGGCGACCATACCGTGCTGGGGTTTGAGAACCACATGAACCTGTTCCACGAGAACAAGCGCGGCTTGCCGGAGCTGCTAGCCCGAGGGCTGGCCGTGTTCCTGAACACCACCGCCGTGGACGAGAGCTTCCGACGATTCAACGGACACACGCAGGTCAACGCAACCGACCTCAAGCTGATGAAGTACCCCAGCCGGGAGGCGCTGACCCAGCTTGGACAGTGGGCCAAGCAGCACAGCGAAATCACGCAAGAAATGATCGACGAACAACTAGGGAAACTGACCGCATGACAGACAAGAACGACAACATCGAGGCCGCACACCAGATCATCATTTCGCTTGGCCTGCCGAGGGCGCAGCAAAACGAACGCTCTGCCCTTTCCTTGCTGGCCTTGCTGAACCTCACGCCGGGCAAGGCGTGGGCGCAGGCTGAAAACCCGCTTGTGGGCATCACCCCCATCATGGACTGGGCGCGGGAGCACTACGGCAAGGAGTACGCGCCGAACACCCGCGAGACGTTCCGCCGCCAGACCATGCACCAGTTCTGCGACGCTGGCGTGGCCCTCTACAACCCGGACAAGCCAGACCGCCCCGTGAACAGCCCGAAGGCCGTCTACCAGGTCGAACCCGCCGCCCTCAAGCTGCTGCGCAGCTTTGGCAGCGATCAGTGGCACGACAACCTCACCACTTACCTGTCCGAGCGTGAAACGCTGTTTGCCAAGTACGCGATGGAGCGCGAGCAAAACCGCATCCCGGTTGAGATTGCACCGGGGAAGGAAATCACCCTCAGCCCCGGCGAACACAGCGAACTCATCCGGGCCATCATCGAGGACTTCGCGCCTCGCTTTGCGCCGGGTAGCGTGCTGGTCTATGCCGGTGACACCCGCGACAAGTGGGGCTACTTCGACGCCGCGCTGCTGGCCGAGCTGGGCGTGGACGTGGACTCACACGGCAAGATGCCCGATGTGGTCTTGCACTTCGTTGAGAAAAATTGGCTGCTGCTGGTCGAGTCCGTCACCAGTCACGGCCCGGTCGATGGCAAGCGCCACGCCGAACTCGCCAAGCTGTTTGCAGGCTCCAAGGCTGGCTTGGTCTATGTGACCGCCTTCCCGAACCGCTCCATCATGGGCCGCTACCTGCCCGAAATCGCATGGGAGATGGAGGTGTGGGTGGCCGATGCGCCGTCGCACCTGATCCACTTCAACGGTGTGCGCTTCCTCGGGCCATACGCGACCGAGGGCTGACACGATGACGAACAGCCAAGTCCACCCGCAAGGGTGGATTTCTCTTTTGATCGCGCCGGAGTACGAAGAGCGGGCCAAGCAGATGCGGGCCGAGCGTGACCGCCAGTACGGGAACATCTACGCCGAGGCCGCCACCGATGAGCGATGGGTGGGGGACTTGGGCGAGATGGTTTTCAACTCGTGGTTCAAGCACGGTAAGCACGCGGGCAACCCATCCTCCCAAGCCTTCAACTGAGTGAGAAGGTCACGCTCTTTTGAAGAGGAGCGAGTGATGAAGGCCTGGCGTATCAAGCTGAGTGAAGAGGAGATTCGGCAGCGGTTGGAGATGTTGGAGCGGTGGAAGGCCTCGGGCTTGCCGAAGAAGGCGTGGGCGCAAGCGCAGGGGGTCGATATGGCGGTGTTGGTTTCGGCATCGGGTTACGAAGCTCGTTGGCGAGCCAGGCTGGCGGGGCAGTCTTTGCCAGCGAAGGTCAAGGTGAAAGGGTTTGCGGCGGTCAGGAAGGTGTCTGATCAGAGGGGGGCTGTGAGGTCCACTGGGGTTCATGAGACGGTTCGAATCGAATGCGCGGGCGTGGTGATGCACTGGCCGCTGTCGAGGGGAGCGGAGTTGGCGCAGTGGCTGCATAGCCTGAAGGTGGAGGTCGCATGATTCGGGTGGAGTCGATCTGGTTGGCTTGTGGGGTGAGTGGTATCCCCGCCCCTGGTTTGCTGGCCCAGGTGATCGTGGCCAAGCATGATGACCATCTGCCGCTGTATCGCCAGGAAGAAATCTACCGTCGCAGCGGCGCCTTCGTGGCCCGCTCCAGCATGGCCAGCTGGATCGGCCAATGCGGCGTGGCCCTGGAGCCCTTGGTGCAAGCCCTTCGCAAGCATGTGCTGGCCCAAGGGGTATTGCACGCCGACGAGACCCCGATCAAGTTGCTCGACCCGGGTGCCGGCAAGACCCATCAGGCCTATGCCTGGGTCTACCGCACCAGCGACTTGTGCACGAGC
>JBKDQE010000030.1:0-1655 GCA_046342195.1 Burkholderiales bacterium | reverse complement strand
CCATGGCCACCTACAACCTCGTGCGCATGCGCACCTTGGGACAAGTCCGTCTGCAGTGCGCACCATGAGAGCAAAACACCCCGAAATGGCCTCGAATCGGCTGCCGTTGGACTTTAAGTCGAGCAATTGGGCGCCAAAGCTGGCTCGCTGCTGTCGAACTTCGGGGGCCTTCACCCAAGAAGCGGAGATGCGGGCGGTGGGTATTTCAGCAGCCTGTTAAGACGAAATCCCGGAAGATCATCAAGCCTCATGAACAACGCGCAATCTGCCATTGACAGCTGCCCATACGCCAACTTTGATGACTCAACGTCGGTCAATGACCTTCTGGAACTTGCACGGCGCCCACAAATTCAGGTCTTGCAGTGCTCAGTCCCGGTTCGCGATGCCGTTTGGAGTTGGGTCAATGAGCACTTCTGCCCATTGCGCCCGGAGGTCCAACTGAGGGTATACAGACACGGTACAAGCGAGTGCAATTTAAGCTTTACCCGCCTCCTTCCGAACGTGCGCCATTTCGCAGCCAACTGTTTGATGCGCGCGACTGGTGTCGAGTATCTCGCTGAACTTCAAGGCCTGAAATCATTGTCCTTAGATATTTTCGATCTGACCGATTTCAGCGTTCTTGAAAAATTGCCACCCCAATTGAGCTCATTGACCCTTGGCGCCACACGTTCAAAGCGGCCGACTCTCGCCCCACTGAGCAGATTCCAGCACCTCCGCGTATTGTGTCTTGAAGGACAAAGTAAAGACATCAATGTTCTGAGCGAGTTGGCAGAGCTTGAAACCTTGACCTTAAGGTCAATCACAACGCCTGATATTCATTACTTGGGCCAGCTGCCAAAACTCTGGTCTCTCGATATCAAACTCGGCGGCATAAGAGACTTTACAGGTATTGAGGGGAAAGACAGTATCAAGTATCTGGAACTGTGGCAGGTTCGCGATCTACGAAGCATTGATATCGTGGCGGCCTTGCCTAGCCTACAGAATCTCTTTTTGCAATCGCTGCCGCATGTTCAATGGTTTCCCAGCCTAACAGAATCCATAGCGCTGCGTCGGATTTGGATTGAGAATTTCAAGGGCCTTCGGGATTTCACAGCATTGGAGACCGCGCCAGCATTGGAAGAGTTTGCCCTGATTAACGGGCGCAAGCAAACCCCCCAACAGCTTCTGCCTGTGTTGCTGAACCCACAAGTTCGCAGGATCCGCGCAGGCTTTGGCAGTGATCGTAAAAACAGTGAGTTTTCCTCCCTTCGTGAAGTGCACGGCAAGACAGGTTTTGACTGGGCACCGTTTGAATACCAGTGAACCATCCATTAACAGGCTGCTGAAATACCTAGCCTCCCTGTCCACGCCCTGGTGGCGTGATGGGGTATCACGGTAGCCCATCAACGACCTGAAGCGACACATCCCATGCGCGGCGCCGACACTTTCAGCGAACAGCTCTTCACCCTCAAGAAGCTCGACAATTTCGTACCTGCCAAGTATCCTTTGCGCGTCATTCGCTCGATGGTCAACGAGGCCCTGGCCGGGATGAACGATCTGTTTGCCCAGATGTACGCCGATGACGTCAAAGGTGGGCGCCCCAGCATCGCGCCCGAGAAGTTGCTACGGGGCATGCTGCTGCAGGTGCTGTACTCCATTCGCTCGGAGCGGCAGTT
>JBKDQE010000029.1:0-59437 GCA_046342195.1 Burkholderiales bacterium | reverse complement strand
TGGCTTGTGCTCGCGTGAGGGGCTTGCCAGGGCTGGGGGGCCCCTGGGGGGTTTGCGCCAAATTCACCTTGATCTGTGGCATGCCAACTTCCTCCACTGCCAGCCGCTGAACCCGAGGGCCCAATACTTCATCTTCATCCAGTTAACAATGCCGGCCTTTGGAGTTTTTGTCAAAAGGAAATGCCCGGGTTTTGAGGGCAGAACGCTCAAATGAGGGGGGCTGTTATCTACTGAGTCGGCCCGGCACGATGCCATTCGGTCGTCATTCGATTTGCCGCCGGCTTGTCATTTCGCGCGTGAGTCGCGGAATTCAGAATGTTTGCGCTGAAGTCCCGCCATTTCTGGATGTGGCGACTGCGCGCAGCATGACGGGGTGGGCGCCGGCAAGTCAAGGGGGGATGACGCCAAGGCGTGTTAACCTTCATTCAAGGTGCCATGAAAAGTCACGATATGGCTGACATGGAACTTAAAGAACCTCGTCAAACCCCTCGCGGCGATCGCTCCTTTCCCGAATGAGGTCTCGGGCGTTCGCTTTTTTGCCTGTAGCACCCGCGACAGGCTGCAAAATTCGCCTTGCATCCTCCATCCGGGAAAGTCGCGCTTATTCAGGAGGGGTTTGTCAGAGGTTCCCTAACTGTTTCAAGCATTATCATGCCGGATCAATAATTGACTGAATAGTACTTCCATTTTGCCCTTGACATCCGTATCCATCGTGATGGTTCGGCCCCACTCACGAGAGGTTTCACCGGGCCATTTATGGGTGGCATCGAGCCCCATTTTGCCGCCCAGGCCGCTTACGGGTGATGCAAAATCGAGGTAGTCGATGGGGGTGTGATCCACGAGGGTGGTGTCGCGCACGGGGTCCATGCGCGTCGTGATGGCCCAGATAACCTCTTGCCAATTGCGAATATCAATGTCAGCGTCAGTGACCACGATAAACTTGGTATACATGAACTGACGCAAAAAACTCCATAAGCCAAACATGACCCGTTTGGCATGACCTGGGTAGCGCTTGTGAATGCTGATCAAGGCCATCCGGTAGCTGCACCCTTCGGGCGGTAAATAAAAATCAATGATCTCCGGAAACTGCTTTTGCAAAATGGGCACAAACACTTCATTCAGTGCCACACCCAGCACCGCGGGTTCATCAGGGGGTTTGCCTGTGTAGGTGGAGTGGTAAATGGGGTCGTACCGGTGCGTCATTCGATGCACCTGGAAAACCGGGAACCAATCTTGTTCGTTGTAATAACCGGTGTGATCGCCAAAAGGGCCTTCCAAGGCATAAAGATAACCCCCTTGTTCCTTCAGCGGAATACCGTGCTCACTGGTGCCTGTATAGCCCTTGGGAACCACAGGAATCACCCCCTCCAGAACGATCTCGGCGCTGGCCGGTACTTGCAGCCGCCACTCACCCTCCCCGACATCGGTATGAACCACCTGCGTTCGGCTGCCGCGCAGTAAACCCGCAAATTGATACTCTGACAGGCTGTCAGGCACCGGGGTCACGGCGCCGAGAATGGTCGCCGGGTCAGCCCCCAGCGCCACGGCAATCGGAAAGGGCTGCCCCGGGTTGGCTTGGGCAAATTCCAGAAAATCGAGGGCGCCTCCGCGATGGGCCAGCCAACGCATAATGACTTGTGAGCGGCCAATCACTTGCTGCCGGTAAATTCCAAGGTTTTGCCGACGCCGTGGCCGGGCCACCCCCTGAGGGCCACGCGTCACCACCAAGCCCCAGGTAATTAAGGGCCCCGCATCACCTGGCCAACAGGTTTGTACCGGCAGGCGCGTGATATCGACCTCCGCACCCCGCCAGATCTGATCCTGGCAAGGGGCACGCCGAAGCACTTCGGGTTTCATGTCCCAGAGGGCCTTGACCATCTGTAAAAGTTTGCTGGCGTCTTTCAGGCCCTTGGGAGGCTCGGGTTCTTTCAAGGACGCCAGCACGCGCCCCACGTCACGCAGTTCATGAACCGTGGCAGCCCCCATGCCAAGTGCCACACGCCCCGGGGTTCCAAATAAATTGGTCAAGGCTTTCATGGGCGAGCCCTGTGGTTTTTCAAACAATAAAGCCGGCCCCCCGGCCCGCAACATGCGATCGCTCAACGCGGTCATCTCCAGGCGTGGAGAGACTTCCTCGGCCACGCGAATCAACTCACCACGCTGCGCCAAACCATTCACAAAATCCCTTAAATCTTTGTATTTCATACAGAAAAGTTATTGAATTTATTTCTTTTATGCTTGACGAGCTATCAAAAGCGTTTCTAGAATGCGCCGAAATCAATACCCTTGTCATACCCGACTTTTTAATAGGGTTGATTCGGTTTGCTCTTTGTTTGAGGGAATCACTTTACAACCCACCGTCATTGGCCTCCCCTCAGCGGGTTGGCTGGGTTGAAATTGCTCGTGTTAAGGCGTTTCGTACCCATTTTTTGCCTTTGATGCGCTTTTTGCAAGGCATTATGCGCGTCATTCTTCGGCTTTGGGGTCAAATGGCAGCGCTTAGTGTCTAGGGCCTGGCGCGCCGCGCGCAAGGCGCCAACCACAGCGCTGCCTGGGGGCAGTGGGCGAATTGGCAAGGCCGCCCCCGGGGATGCGTGGCTGCTCGAATCTGGCAAGACTGATGAAACCAGGCACCAGGGAAGCTTCCCTGGCAAGACAACCCATGGAAAGGAAAGAATGAAATTGATCAAATTAATGGGGTCTGCCCTGCAACAAGGGGCGTGCGCTACCGGGCGGTCTGCCTTGGTATTTTTCAAAGATACAGGCCAAGGCATATGGATAGTGAGCCACAACACCCTGGTTTTGCTGGGGCTGGCTGTATTGGGTACATTTTTATTTGTGAGCAACCATGAAGAGCTGCGCCATACTGCCGAAGTGCGGCTTTTTGGCTGGTTGCAACAGCGCCATGACGCCCGGCAAGACCCTTCCGATCTGCTGGCTGCTGCGCTGAGTGAGCCCACTGCCATCCAACGTGCCACCGCGATCAACCCAAAAGAATTGTCCCGTGAGCAAGCTCATGTTGCGCACTGGATTGCACGCAGGTATGGTGTTGCGCCTGAGCCTGTGGGCCGCTTGGTGAGTGAAGCTTGGCAGGTGGGTGATCGTGTCTCTCTGGACCCCACCCTGATTTTGGCCATCATGGCGATTGAATCCAGCTTTAATCCGTTCGCCCAAAGCCCTGTCGGGGCTCAGGGCCTGATGCAGGTCATGACCAAAATTCACCAGGACAAATATCAGGCCTTTGGCGGTCATTTGGCGGCTTTTGATCCTGTCAGCAATATGCGTGTGGGGGTTCAGGTGCTGAAAGAATGTATTGCCAAGGCCGGCAGCGTTGAAGGCGGCTTGCGTTATTACGTTGGAGCCGCAAATCTTCCCAGCGATGAAGGCTACGCCGCCAAAGTGTTGGCAGAACAAGCGCTTTTGAAGCAAGTCTCCAGAGGCAAGCCAGTGGCGCCCACCGTGCCTCGAATCACACCGCCAGCACTGATTCCTGCGCTTCAATCCAGCCCATTACCCCAGCCTCCTTCCAACCCGTCTTCCAGCACACCCACAGACTCCCCTGAGCCATCACCTGATGAAGCCCCGGCGGAGCAATTGGCTTAGGGTCTGTTAACGCTAAAATCTTTAGTGTTAACAGGCCTTGGCTTGATTGATCGACTGATCGGCTGAGTCATCTCACCGTCCGCGCTACACTCACAATATCGTGCAACTGGCGATAGGGCTTGTCGCTCGGCAGGCCGGAGGTGGTGAACCACCGGGAAGCATGGTCGCAAAAGGCAAAAAGCCCTTTGTGTTTTCAGCCGTTCGCCTGGGCAGCCCAATGTGCTGCGCTTTTACAGGCGCACCGTGGGGCCCATTTCCCTCAAGACTGCCACATCATGTTTGACCGCTCCACATCTACCCTCCCACTGATTGATCCTGAACTCTGGGCCATCATCCAGCAGGAAAATCAACGCCAGGAAGATCACATTGAGCTGATTGCCTCAGAAAATTATGCGTCCCCGGCCGTCATGGCCGCCCAAGGCAGCCAATTGACCAACAAATACGCCGAGGGCTATCCGGGCAAGCGCTACTACGGCGGTTGTGAACATGTCGATGTGGTCGAGCAGTTGGCCATCGACCGCCTCAAAGAATTGTTTGGCGCCGAGCATGCCAATGTTCAGCCCAACTCGGGTTCGCAGGCCAACCAAGGGGTATTTTTCGCTCTGCTCAACCCGGGCGACACCATTTTGGGTATGAGCCTGGCTGAAGGCGGCCACTTGACTCACGGCATGCCTCTCAATATGAGTGGAAAATGGTTCCAGGTGGCCAGCTATGGCCTCAATGACAAAGAAGAAATTGACTACGACGCGATGGAACGCCTGGCCCATCAGCGAAAACCCAAGTTGATCATTGCCGGTGCCTCGGCCTACAGCCTGCACATTGACTTCGAGCGCTTTGCCAAGGTTGCCAAAGATGTCGGGGCTTACCTGATGGTCGATATGGCCCACTACGCCGGCCTGATCGCTGCGGGTGTATACCCCAACCCGGTGCCTTACGCCGATGTGGTCACCTCCACCACCCACAAAAGCCTGCGCGGCCCCCGTGGTGGCGTGATTCTCATGCGTGAGGCCCTGGCCAAACCAATCAACAGCGCCATCTTCCCCGGCCTTCAAGGTGGCCCCTTGATGCACGTGATTGCCGCCAAGGCCGTGGCGTTCAAGGAAGCCTTGTCGCCCGAGTTCAAGCTTTATCAACAGCAGGTGGTCAAAAATGCGGCTGTCATGGCTGAAACCCTGATTCAGCGCGGCTTGCGCATCGTGAGTGGTCGTACCGAAAGCCATGTCATGTTGGTGGATCTGCGCCCGAAAGGTATTACGGGCAAAGAAGCCGAGGCGCTGTTGGGTTCGGTTCATATCACCTGCAACAAAAACGGCATACCCAATGACCCGCAAAAAGCAATGATCACCAGCGGTATCCGCTTGGGCTCACCCGCCATGACCACCCGAGGCTTCAAGGAAACCGAGGCCCGTCAGACCGCCCACCTGATCGCCGATGTGCTTGATGCCCCGCAGGATGCCGCCGTCATTCAAGCCGTACGTCGTCAAGTGGCCGCTCTGGTGCGTGATTTCCCCGTTTACTGCTGAGCTGCTGCCATGCCGCCCACCACGGTTCACCCAAGCCCGAACTGAGCCCCATGCGGTGTCCGTTTTGTGCTCACCCCGAAACGCAGGTTGTTGAAACCCGCGAATCGGATGAGGGCGACGTGGTGCGGCGGCGACGCCGCTGTCAGCAGTGTGACAAGCGTTTCACCACTTACGAGCGATCTGAGATTTCACTGCCCTGTGTGGTGAAGCGTGATGGCACCCGTGCCGACTTTAACCTCGGTAAACTCAGGGCCTCCATGGCCTTGGCACTGCGCAAGCGCCCTGTCAGTGTGGAGCAAATTGATGGTGCCCTGGATCGCATTCAGGAAAAACTGCTCAACGGTGGAATGAAAGAAGTGCCAACCACCCAACTGGGCGAACTGGTCATGCACGAACTCAAGTGCATTGACAAAGTGGCCTATGTGCGCTTTGCTTCTGTTTATCGCAGCTTTGAAGATGTCGATGAATTCCGTCAAATCATCAAAGACATCTGACCCCGTTTTCATGACTTCCGGATATTTTCCATGACCACGATCATTCGCCAGAACGACCTGATTGAAAGCGTTGCCGCCGCCCTTCAGTACATCAGCTATTACCACCCGGCCGACTACATCTCGCATCTGGCCCGGGCCTATGAACAGGAACAAAGCCCGGCCGCCAAAGATGCCATCGCACAAATTCTCACCAACTCCAGAATGTGCGCAGAGGGCCACCGCCCCATTTGCCAAGACACCGGCATTGTCAACGTGTTTCTCAAAATCGGGATGGATGTGCGGTTTGAAGGGTTCAGCGGTAGTATCGAAGACGCCATTAACGCGGGGGTTCGGCGCGCCTACAACGACCCCGACAACACACTGCGGGCCAGTATCGTCAGTGACCCCTTGTTTGAACGCAAAAACACCAAGGACAACACGCCTGCCGTGATCCACATGAGCGTGGTTCCCGGCAACACCGTGGATGTTCAGGTCGCAGCCAAAGGCGGCGGCTCCGAAAACAAAAGCAAATTTGTCATGCTCAACCCGAGCGACAGCCTGGTTGATTGGGTTTTGAAAACTGTACCAACCATGGGGGCGGGCTGGTGTCCTCCGGGCATGTTAGGTATCGGCATTGGCGGTACCGCCGAGAAGGCCATGCTGATGGCCAAAGGAAGCCTCATGGATTCGATCGACATGTACGAGCTCAAAGCCCGCGGCCCCCAAAATAAACTGGAAGAACTGCGCATTGAACTGTGCGAGAAAATCAATGCCTTGGGCATTGGGGCGCAGGGCCTGGGGGGCCTGACCACCGTTTTAGATGTCAAGATTGCCACCTATCCAACCCATGCAGCCGGCAAGCCCGTGGCCATGATTCCCAACTGTGCCGCCACCCGCCATGGGCACTTTGTTCTGGATGGCTCAGGGCCGGCCTATATTGAGCCACCCAGCTTGGATTTGTGGCCCGACATCCACTGGGCCCCTGATGACCAAAAGAGCCAACGTATCAACCTCAACACCCTGACCCGCGAAGAAGTGGCCGGCTGGAAACCCGGCCAGACGCTGCTCTTGAACGGCAAGCTGCTGACAGGCCGGGACGCTGCTCACAAGCGCATCCAGGACATGCTGGCCCAAGGCGAAAAGCTCCCGGTCAACTTCACCAACCGGGTCATTTACTACGTCGGCCCGGTTGATCCGGTGCGCGATGAAGTTGTGGGCCCCGCAGGCCCCACTACCGCCACCCGCATGGACAAATTCACTGAAATGATGCTTGCCGAAACAGGCCTTATCGGCATGATCGGTAAAGCTGAGCGCGGCCCCATCGGCATCGAAGCCATTAAAAAGCACCGCAGTGCCTATTTGATGGCCGTGGGGGGGGCCGCCTATTTGGTCAGCAAGGCCATCAAGAAAGCCGAAGTGGTGGGTTTCGCTGACCTCGGCATGGAGGCTATCTATGAATTTGAGGTTCAAGACATGCCCGTGACGGTCGCGGTTGACTCCCTGGGCACCTCAGTGCACACCACCGGGCCCAAAGAATGGCAAGCCAAAATCGGGAAAATTCCGGTTTCGGTTTCTGATGGCTTTGTTGCACAAAGCCCTCTAAAAGACTGATAAAAAACCTCTGCAAACCCCTCGGGGCGATGGCATCTTTTCCCGGATGAAGTCTGCTGCGTGACATCAGCGACCGGATAGCACCTGTCATCGGATTACCAAGACCACCCCAAGGCCCAGACGATCCACATCGACATGCCTTTCAAAAGGGCTGAGCCACCAGGTCATGGCCCTGAACGCCCACCACGCGGGCGCGGGTGAATTCGCCCACTTTCAGTACTTTGGAGGCTTTTTCAGGGGGCAGCAGATGAACAATACCATCAATTTCAGGGGCCTCGGCGTAGCTGCGGCCCCGCCCACCCTTGCGGCCCAGGGCAGGGGCAGAATCCACCAGCATTTTCAAGGTGCTGCCCAATCGGCCTTGGAGCTTGGCTACCGAAGTGTGTTCGGCCACCGCCATCAAGCGGGCGCGGCGCTCTTCGCGCAATTCAGTGGGCAGTGCGCCCGGTAATGCGTTGGCTGCAGCCCCTTCAACGGGAGAATAGGCAAAACAGCCTGCGCGATCAATCTGGGCTTCACGAATGAAGTCAAGCAAATATTCAAATTCAGCTTCGGTTTCGCCAGGAAAGCCGGCAATGAAGGTGCTGCGAATCACGATATCCGGGCACAGTTTGCGCCAATGCTGAATGCGGTCAAGGTTCTTTTCGCCATTGGCAGGCCGCTTCATGCGCTTGAGCACGTCGGGGTGGGCGTGCTGGAAGGGGACATCCAGGTAGGGCAACACATGCCCCTGCGCCATCAAAGGCAAAATCTCGTCAACATGCGGATAGGGGTAAACATAATGAAGCCTCACCCAGGCCCCATGAGCCTTTGCCATCTCTGCCAAGCGCTGGCAAAGGTCGAACAATTTGGTTTTGACCGGTTGGCCATTCCAAAACCCCGTACGGTATTTGACATCGACCCCATAGGCGCTGGTGTCTTGGCTGATAAGCAACAACTCCTTGACCCCTGACTCAAACAGACGCTGCGCCTCGCTGAGCACATCGCCCACCGGCCGCGACACCAAATCACCTCGCATGCTGGGAATGATGCAGAATGAACAACGATGGTTGCAACCCTCGCTGATTTTCAAGTAGGCATAATGGCGCGGTGTCAGTTTGATGCCGACAGGCGGAACAAGATCAATAAAGGGGTCATGGGGTTTGGGCACATGCAAGTGCACCGCATCCATCACTTCCTGGGTGGCATGAGGCCCCGTTACGGCCAAGACACTCGGGTGAACTTCCCGCACCAGGCTGCCGCCTTCCGTGCCCGCCTTGGCCCCGAGGCAACCCGTGACAATCACTTTGCCGTTTTCAGCCAGCGCTTCGCCAATGGTGTCCAAGCTTTCCTTGACAGCATCATCGATGAAACCACAGGTGTTCACAATCACCAGGTCAGCGCCAGAAAAGGTTTTCGATGTGTCGTAACCCTCGGCCCGCAGTTGGGTGAGAATCAATTCAGAGTCGGTCAAGGCCTTGGGGCAGCCCAATGACACAAAACCAATTTTGGGCGAAGCCCCGGGAACAGGAAGGGATGAATTTGAATTTGTCATGTTCGTATTCTCGCCGATCAGCCGCCCGCAGGGTAGCAGGCACGCGCTGATATCGGCCTGAATTGCCAAGGCCTATCAGGCCAAAGCCTTTGAAGAATCAAGCGCTCAATGGCCGAATCAATCGCCTGATTTTGCCAGGCTCATTTTTTGGGTGGATGAAAGCTGGACAAGCCGGGAAACAAGGTCTCGGCTTGCTTGCTCATTTGTTCCTGGATTTGCTGGAACATGTTTTGTGACTGCTCGAAATAATTGCTCATCCAGCCTTGCAAGGTGGGGGCTTGACCTTGGATAAACTGTGTCCAGACTTCAGGCGAAAGAGTTTTGGCTTGCTCAGTCAGGCAAGCCTGCATTTCAGCAAAGGCCTGCATGTTTTTTTCAAGATAAACCCCCATCAGCCCTTGCATCGCATGGCCATAAAAACGAATGATCTGCGCCAATACTGCCGTGGAAAACATGGGTAAGCCGCCACTTTCTTCTTCCAAAATCACCTGAAGCAAAATAGTGCGGGTCAGGTCTTCAGAGGTTTTGGCATCCCGAACCACAAGGTTTTCTGCGTCCATCACCATTTTTTTGACATCAGCCAGGGTAATGTAGGTGCTGGTTTCGGTGTCATAGAGGCGTCGGTTCGGATATTTTTTGAGCACTCGCAGGCCCTGATCCGGTGATGCCTCAGGGGGTTGGGTTGGGGAGGTGCGTCGTTGTTGAGCCATGGAAATTCCAAAAAAGGGGCGCCAAGCAATTTTATGGGGTGGGCGCAGCCCTTTTCCACCCACACAATGCATCGGCTCTTTTTCTGGGTTCTAAAGCCAGAATCTGATCAAAATCAAGCATGACATTGATGACATGGTCAGGTTTGAGGGCTGCTTTTCAGGTGGGACAGTGCAGCATATATGAGCCCATATGAACCCGTCGCAGCGAAAAATAAACCCATGGACTGACGCTGCCAAGGCGCTGTGCTTGCCCATTGTCAAGGCTGGGTGGCCAGCCTGCGGCTAGGCTGTGCAAACTTCACTCTGCTTGCCAGATATGTCTTCACAACCCTCGACGCCCCTGAGCCTGCCACAAGATGTCATTGCATTGGTTCCCATGCGCAATGTGTTGCTCTTTCCGCATGTGCTGTTGCCCATCACGGTGGGCCGATCCAAATCTTTGGAGGCCATTCGTTATGCGATGGGAACCAAAGCCAAGCTCTTAATTGTGTTGCAAAAAAATTCAGCAGAGGATGATCCCGACCAGGAGGGCTTGACTTCGATTGGCACGTTGGCAACCGTGGTGCGTGAATTGGCCTCTGCAGACGGGCAAATTCATGTGGTGTGCCAAGGCATTCAGCGGGTGCGTATTTTGGAGTTGGTGCCGGAATACCCCTTCCTGGCCGCTCGGATCGAATTGATTGCAGAGGGCGCCCATCTCACCAAAGAGGTGCAGGCCATGGGGATTCAGCTTCGCGAAAGAGTCGCAGAACTCATGGATTTGCTGCCCGGGATACCTGCCGAATTGGCGCATGCTTTGCAAGCCACCCGATCGGCTTCACATTTGGCCGACATGACGGCCAGCTTGATTGACGTCGAATTGGCCGAGAAGCAAAAAATTCTGGAAACATTGAACCTGGAGGATCGTTTACAAAAAGTGCTGGAGTTGGTGGCCCATCGTATTGAAGTGCTGAGATTGTCCCAGGAAATTGGTGAGCGCACCAAAGAGCAACTGCAAGATCGTGAGCGCAAGTACCTTCTGCGCGAGCAGCTCAAGACCATTCAGCGCGAATTGGGCGAAGAGGGTGACGAGCCCGAAACAGAAAAGCTGGAGCAGGCAATTGTGAAAGCGTCGATGCCACCAGACACCGAAGCTCACGTTCGTAAAGAATTGCAAAGACTGCGCCGCATGGCGGGTGGAGGCGCAGAGACCGGGCACCTACAGACCTGGATTGAGTGGATGACCGAATTGCCATGGTCTTTGCCTGACAGTTCACCGATTGACCTCGACGCTGCGCAGAAAGTTTTAGAGTCTGATCATTTTGGCCTGGATCGGGTGAAGCGTCGGATCTTGGAGTTTTTGGCCGTCAAAAAACTCAACCCTCAAGGGCGTGCCCCGATTTTATGTTTTGTGGGCCCCCCCGGGGTGGGCAAAACCTCTTTGGGACAGAGCATCGCCAAGGCGCTTCAGCGGCCCTTTGTTCGGGTTTCTTTGGGCGGGGTGCACGATGAGGCTGAAATGCGGGGGCATCGTCGAACCTACATGGGGGCGCTCCCTGGAAACATCATTCAGAGCTTGCGCAAGGCGGGTGCAAGGGACTGCGTGATGATGCTCGATGAAGTTGACAAAATGACTGCGAGCTATCAGGGAGATCCCTCTGCGGCCTTGCTGGAAATTTTAGACCCTGAACAAAACTCAAGCTTCAGGGACAACTACCTGGGGGTGTCTTTTGATTTGAGCCGTGTCGTGTTCATTGCCACAGCCAACCTGATGGACACGGTATCGGCTCCGGTGCAAGACCGGATGGAAGTAATTGAGTTGCCAGGATACACCCAGGAAGAAAAGCTCGAAATTGCCAAGCGCTATTTGATTCAGCGTCAGTTGGATGCCAACGGCTTGCGGGCTGATCAGTGTGAGCTGGGCGGGGAGGTGATCAAGGCCCTGATTGAGGGTTACACGCGAGAGTCTGGCGTGCGGCAATTGGAGCGCGAAATTGCGCGAATTTTACGGCATGCAGCCACTCAGGTGGCGCGCGACGATTCGGCCCGAGTGAAGGTGGATGCTCAGTCCCTGCCTGATATTTTGGGGCCTGCCAAGTTTGAGCATGAATTGGCTTTACGAGCCAGTTTGCCAGGCGTGGCCACGGGCTTGGCCTGGACCTCCGCAGGGGGAGATATCTTATTCATTGAAGCCATCAAGGTCATGGGTAAAGGAAAATTAATCCTGACCGGCCAATTGGGGGATGTGATGAAGGAGAGTGCTCAGGCGGCCTTGACCTTGGTGAAGTCATTATTCCAGGATCTCAAAATCCCTGCCGATGCCTTTGATGCCGTTGATGTGCATTTGCATGTGCCAGCCGGGGCCGTGCCCAAAGACGGCCCGAGTGCAGGGGTGGCGATGTTCTCGGCGCTGGCTTCCTTATTCAGTCACAAAACAGTTCGCCATGATGTGGCCATGACCGGTGAAATCAGCCTCCGGGGGCTGGTGTTGCCTGTGGGGGGCATCAAGGAAAAAGTACTGGCAGCCCAGCGGGCGGGTTTGGCGGTGGTCTTGTTACCCAGCCGCAATCGCAAGGATTTGCATGAGGTTCCGCAAGAAACTCAGTCGGCTTTACGCTTTGTATTGATTGAAACGGTACACGATGCCCTGAAAATCATTTTTGAGCCCGTGGGAGCAGGGGTGTCCACATCGGCTGAGTTGGAGTGGGTGTAGTGTATCAATCGTGATACTCAGGCCCTTTGTTTGTTGAAGAGCCTGGACAATCCAAAATGCAAATGATGATCATGAATTCGCCAAGGAGATGAACCATGCCCAGAACTTCATACTTGCCCCCCCGTGTGCATTTTGGATGGGTTTTAATTGCGAATTCGGCCCGTGCTCGCAGTTTCGTTCGTGATGAAGAAAACCATGCCATGCGCGAAATATGCAGTTTTGTTCACACCGAAAGCCGCCAGAAGGGCCTGGCCTTGCAGACCGATCGGGCGGGGAAAATACGCAAAAGTGAAGGGGCCAGTTCGCAGTTCTCGCCGGTATCAGACCCGCATCGCAAGGAACACACCCAGTTTGCCAGGGAGTTGGCGCAGTACCTTGAAGAGGCGGCCCTTGCACACCGGTTTTCGGAGGTTTCACTGATTGCTTCAAAAGCCTTTCTGGGGGAGTTGCGCCTTCAGCTTGGCCCGGCCACTCGTCAACTCCTTCATTGTTGCATTGCCTCTGACCTGACCGCTTATGAAAGTAGCGACCTGGAGCGTCGAGTCACCCAAGCATTGCAAAACAGTTCCAGCATGGCATGACCGCAGGACTGGGTTGGCCATGGAAAATAACGATGAACCGCTGCGCATAAGTTGTTGATTTTTGAAGAGGTTCCTTAGGGCCGATCTTTTTGCTCAACGTTGTCTGGTGCCGCTTTCAACATCCAAGCCGCAGCCCGGATACCAAGCTCATACAGCAGGCACATAGGAATCGCCAAGGCCAGCTGGGAAATGACATCGGGAGGCGTCATAATCGCAGCAACCACAAAAGCCAAGACAATGAAATATCCACGAAAATCTTTCAGTTTGGCCACGCTGACCAAGCCCACTTTGACCAAAAGAATGACAACAATCGGTACTTGAAACGCCAAGCCAAAAGCAATGTAAAGCCACAGAATGGTTTCTACATATGAGGCAATATCGGGGGTAGCCGCAACCGAGGCTGGAGTGACTTTTTGAATGAAGGCAAATGTTGAGTCCAGAACAAAAAATTGAACGAAACCAATGGCTATATAAGCCAATAAACTGCCACAGACAATCAGTGGCAAAGCGAACATTTTTTCATGCCGGTACAGGCCTGGGGCAATAAAAGCCCATGCCTGGTAAATCAGCCAGGGAAGAACCACCAAAACAGCTGCCATCAAGACGACCTTGAGGGGCACCAGAAGAGGCGAAAAAACGCCCGTGGCGATCAGTTGGGCATTGGGTGGCAAGTGAGATCGAATAGGAATGGCCAGCCAATCGATCAAGGTTCCCGGGCCCGGAAACACCATCAACACCAACACGGCTGCCAAGAGGCCATAAACCGAGCGCAAAAGCCGGTCTCGAAGTTCGATGAGGTGCGAGACAAAAGGCTGCTCGGTGCCCTCCAGTTCGTCATGTGGGCTCATGAATGCTGTGATGGTAAACGGCGATGTGAGGGCCGAAAACGCGCCACACGTGCAGCGCCAGACTGAACTTTCGAGCGTATACGATGCCGCTGTTTGTACCAATAAGGGAGTGCTGCTCGTTTGATGCGCCAGTTTTTTCGAGGCCGTTGATGAATCGGTGACTGCCCGGAGAGCGGATCTGGAGTATTTTCAGTGTGAACCGTTGGCTCCCAGGCAGAGTGAAGTTCATCACCAAGCTGATGAATTTCGCTGGAAACGGTTTGGTGCATATTCCGAGCGGTCGTTTCCAGCTCAGACTTCATTTTTTGCAGCTCTTCAAGCTCCATCGAGCGGCTGACCTCCGCTTTGACGTCAGCGACATAGCGCTGGGCCTTGCCCATCAAGTGGCCCAGGGTGCGAGCCACGCGCGGGAGGCGTTCTGGGCCAATCACGATTAAAGCCACGGCGCCAATCAGTGCCAGCTTGTCAATGCCAAGATCAATCATGAGAGCAAAGCCACCGCTTGAAGACTGAAACGGTCAAGGTCAGCTCTTGGACTTGGATTCGACATCCACCACCTGAGCTTCATTTTTTTTCATGGTGACTTGCGAAGGGGATTCAGGCACGCCAGAGTTTCCGTCTTTCAGGCCATCTTTAAAGCCTTTGACAGCACCGCCCAAGTCAGAACCGATATTTTTCAGCTTTTTGGTCCCAAAAACCAGCAACACAATCACCAAGACGACCAACCAGTGCCACAAACTAAATGAACCCATGAAACGTCTCCTCGAAGGAATAGCGGAATTTTACGCGAGCCGTTTGCGTGCGCAGCGGCAATCAGTATCATCCTTTTAACCAAGGGCGAGGCCCGCCGATGACATGCAAATGCAGATGAGGCACCTCCTGGCCGCCATCGTAGCCGTTATTGATGATGCAGCGGAAGCCATTGAGCGCCCCTTCCTGACGAGCCAAAAGAGGAGCCAATGACAGCATCTTGGCCAACCACGATTCATGCTCAGGCTGAACATCAAGCAAAGAGGGCAAATGAAGCTTGGGGACAATCAGGAAATGAACCGGTGCCCAAGGGGCGATGTCGTGGAAAGCCAGGAGATCATCATCTTCATAGATTTTACGGCTGGGAATTTGGCCCTGGATAATTTGGCAAAAAATGCAGCTTGGATCAAAAATCATGGTTCAGAAGACCGTTCAATGGGTAACAATTGGCTGCGGTTCAAACAATACAACCCCACAACAAGCCGGTAAACAAACCGAATCAGGCCTAAAAACCAAAAGAAAAGGCCTATGTAATGGTACCCCATGGTCAAAAAACCCAAGGCCAGCCACACCATGCTTTCCCAGAATAAACGCATTTGCCAATGAAAATGTGATTCATAAAAAGACCCGCGCACACGCCCACGCTGAACATGATTGATGGCCACCGCCAACAGCCCCGTCAGCCCGACTGAGGGGGGGGCCAGCGCATAGAGCACATAAACCATCAAGACCATTTGCCGCTGCTGAATCTGTTTTTGAACGGCAAGATCGCTGCCTGCCGGATGATGCTCAAACATGACCCGACCCCTCTGGTGAACGAGAGGCTTTTTCATCCAGGCCCGACAAGCCCTCACGACGAGCGAGTTCGTTCAGCACGTCAGAAGGTTTCAGGCCAAAATACGACAGCACCAAGAGACTATGGAACCAGAGATCAGCGACTTCATAAAGTATCTTGGACGGCTCGTCGTCTTTCGCGGCCATCACAATTTCGGTGGCTTCTTCGCCGATTTTTTTAAGCATGGAATCCAGGCCTTTGTGAAACAATCGGGCTACATAGCTCTTGTCAGGGTCACCCTGTTGACGGGATTCGATCACTTCAGCCAAGCGAAGCAAAACATCGTGGGCGGGTATGCTCATTTGTAAATACGCTCCGGGTCTTTCAAGATGGGGTCCACAGGTTCCCATTGAGCCCCATTGAGGCGCTGGAAAAAACAGCTATGACGGCCTGTATGGCAGGCAATTCCGGGTTCGTGACCCATTTGAATCACCTTCAGCAATACCACGTCCGCGTCGCAATCAAGGCGAATTTCCTGAACCTTCTGGATGTGGCCGGACTCTTCACCTTTATGCCACAAACGTTGGCGCGAACGACTGAAGTAAACCGCCTGGCCACGCTCGGCCGTCAGGGCCAAAGCCTCACGATTCATAAAGGCAAACATCAGCACATCGTTGCTGCCCCATTCTTGGGCGATGACAGGCACCAGCCCGTTTGCGTCCCATTTAATTTGATCGAGCCAGTTCATGATTCAAGTGTAAAAGAAAGGGGGCCACCCTTGTTTGGCGTGCTGGGCCGCGCCAGGGGCAGCTCTTGAGACAGCCACTCCAGTACCGGCAAGGACCCAGGCAAAACAGGGGCCACCGAAACCGGCAGAGTTTGCCAGCTCATTGTTTGGTGCTCAAGCATTTGAAAGGTTCCCTCCCAGTCAAACACCTTGCAAAAATGCAGGCGAACGAGTGCATGAGGGTAGTTCATCTGTTCGGATCGCCAAGGATAGACCTTGCCAATTCGAAGCCCCAACTCTTCTTGCAATTCACGCCGCAAGGCCTGCCTGACTGACTCGCCCGATTCAAGCTTGCCCCCAGGAAACTCCCAGAAACCGGCGTAGACCTTGCCGATGGGGCGGGAAGTCATTAGAAACTGCCCTTCAGGGTTGATCAAGACCCCAACGGCGACCTCCATGGGCCTACCGGATTCAGTCATGACACTCGCCGTGCAGTGAAGTCTTTGGCAAACTGAAAAGCAACCCGACCTGATCGAGAACCCCGCTCCAAGGACCAAACCAGAGCCTCTTGATGGACAAGGGGGCGCTCAAGCCCTTCAAAATCGGGATTGAAATATTGAAGCCAATGTTTGACGACAGAGAGATATTCATCTTGGCTGAAAGGGTAAAAACTGATCCATAAGCCAAACCGCTCGCTCAGTGACATTTTTTCTTCAACGACTTCACCCGGATGAATGTCTCCCTGTTCGGTGGTGTGATAGCTGAGGTTGTCTTGCAGGCACTCAGGCAAAAGATGACGTCGGTTGCTGGTGGCATAAATCAAGAGATTGTCAGAGGCTTGGGCCACCGAGCCATCGAGCACTGACTTCAATTCTTTGTAACCCGGCTCGCCCTTTTCGTAACTCAAGTCGTCGCAGTAGATGATGAACCGCTCGGGGCGCACGGCAAGCTGCTCAACAATGTCGGGTAAATCAGCCAAATCGGTTTTGTCAACCTCGATCAAGCGCAAACCCTGAGCAGAAAACTCATTGAGGCAGGCCTTGATCAAAGAGCTTTTTCCGGTGCCACGCGCACCGGTCAGCAACACATGATTGGCAGGCTTGCCCGATACAAAATGAGCCGTATTTGTCACCAGCCGCTCTTTTTGCGTGTCAACTTCAACAAGATCAGACAGACGAATTGTGGCCACCTGACGAACAGGCAATAAGACATGGCCATGATGCAGACGGCGGTAGCGAAAGGCGATCGAGGCCGACCAGTCTGGCTCTTTGAGTGTCGGGGGAAGCCAATTTTCGAGTCGAGCCAGCAATTGGTCGGCTTTTTTAACAAGTTCAAAAAGATCAGAATTCATCCTGAAAGCGGCAGTTGAACATAACCGGGGAGCATTGATGGATCCAATTGGTCAAGCCAAAAAGGCAGCAATTTGTGCCCACAAGACCCACACCCGGCCAGTGTGCCACAGCACAGCCCCTCTGGGGGGTATGAACAGGCCCTCACGCCGACATATGGTCGAGAGCCATGCTGCGCATGGCAGGAGACGCGCCCATACTGCTTGATCTTTTGGGTCAGGTAGCGCCCGGCGAGCCGATGGCCAGCGTCAGGGCGGACGGCGTTTGCAACACCAAGGCGTGCCATATTGCAATCAACGGGTATGGAGCGCAAGCCATTATTTCCCCGAGCAAAAACGCTCAGCCGTAGAAGGCGACGCTCAAAGGGGTGCTGGCGCTGATCTTGAGTGTTAACAGGCCCTGGATCCCTTCAAGAGATCGTTATTATGATCAGGAGTTTTTCAAACAGGCCCTAAACTCAGGGCTTGAATAATTTTGGTGTAATCTCTTGCTGACCCATGAAAAAAAACTTGGTCATTCTCATTTCTGGGCGTGGTTCCAATATGCAGGCCATTGTTAAGGCCTGTCAAAGAGAAAGTTGGAATGCCCGCATTGCTGCGGTGATTAGTAATCGTTCGCAAGCAGCAGGGCTGTTTTTTGCCCGCGAACAGGCTATTCCAACTGCAGTCATTGACCATAAAGCCTACCCAGACCGCGAATCATTTGACCGCGCTTTGGGCGATGAAATCGAACGATATCAGCCAGATATCATCGCGTTGGCAGGCTTCATGCGCATTTTGGGCCCGACACTCGTGGGTCGTTTCGAGGGCCGCATGATCAACATTCACCCGTCTCTTCTGCCTGCTTTTCCGGGGCTTCACACCCATGAGCGTGCGCTTGCTGCCGGGTGTCAGCTGGCGGGTGCTACTGTTCACTTCGTGACCTCCAACCTTGACCATGGGCCGATCATTGCCCAGGCTGTCGTTCCTGTTTGGCCCTCTGATACGCCCGACATTCTGGCTGAGCGTGTATTATACCAGGAGCACCTCATGATGCCGCGTGTCGTCAGGTGGGCCTTGGAGGGTGAATTGCTCATCCAGGACAACCGTGTTCAACATATTAAAGGGGCCTCGCAGTGCTGGAACGGCATGAACCACGCAGAGCCTCAACATGGACATTGATGGTTTCATTCTGGCCACACTCTCACTTTTGGGTGAGCTCACCAAGCATCCATTCTCCATGAATTGATGCCATGGCCCGGGTACGCAGTGTGGCTGTGAGCCAGAGCCATGCCTGTTATTGCGGCCCATCACTGCGTCTTTTATTGCTGTTCTGAGCCAAGGAACCTCTGCAAAACGCCTCGGGGCGATCGCATCCTTTCTCGAATGAGGTCTGCGGCATTGGCTTTTTTGCCTGTAGCCCCCGCGACAGGCTGCAAAATCCGCTTGGCATCACCCATCTGGGAAAAGCGCGCTCATCCACGAGGGATTTTGCAGAGGTTCACTAAATAGGCATAAATCCGTATGGCTAATTTGATTTATATCTGGAAAACTCTGAAGAATCAATGTCAAATGATCAGACCTTTCCCAGGTCGAGTATCGAAGGCAAATTTTGCAGCCGATGCGGAGTGTTACAAAATGCAGCACCAAGCCAGAAAATGCCAAAAGTGCTTGCATAAAGTATCCTTGACAATGTCACTTTCGCCATTTTATCGGATCGGCTTGACGATATGAACGTACTCTTAATAGATGACCATCCATTGATTTTGGCGGCTCTCGAAAATGTCATTCAGGGTTTGGCTGAAAACGTTAAGGTGGTCACCGCTTCCAGTGCCCAGGAAGCGCGGGAAAAGCTGGCCAGATCAGAGCCATTTGACTTGGCTCTGCTCGATTTGCATCTGGGTGATGTTAACGGTTTTGATCTGCTGTCTGAGTTCCGGGCTCATTATCCAGCCCTGCCTGTCGTGCTTATTTCCGCCTCTGATCGTAGTAGCGATGTCATCCGTGCCATTGACATGGGGGCCATGGGTTTTGTGTCCAAACGCTCAGGCAATGAAACGCTGTTTGAAGCCTTGCATTTGGTCATGTCGGGCGGCATTTACGTGCCCGCCATGAGTCATGGATCCGCTGATCAAACCCCAAGCAAAGTCACTGATTCTGTCTTGGGCGGGGTTGATGCCTCGGTGGTTGCCCAGCCCCATCTTGAGTCTTTGCGTCTCACACCTCGACAAACTGATGTGCTTGCATTGATGCTGCAAGGCCAGTCGAATAAAATGATTGCCCGCGAGTTAAAGCTTTCGGTTGAAACTGTAAAAGATCATGTTGCAGCCGTGTTACGGACTCTTAATGTCAGCACGCGAACCCAAGCGGTCTTGGCGGTAAGCCAAATTTCATCGTCGGCCAAGCCTTCTGCCTACTGGCGGAAAGCGGCTCTTGATGAATGATTTTAAGCCGTACACGATCACTTTGTTAGAGCTTTGCGTCGGGTGTATTTCGGTGCACACCGGAATCCATAGGGCGCTCGCCACCATGACTGGCCCCCCCAAGAAGATTGCATTAAGATTCTTCGTTTTCGGCATGAACTTCATCAGAATTCCACATTGTCGATCAAGCGGGTTTGGCCTAAGCGGGCGGCTCCGAGCGCTACCAGTTGGCCCGGATGATCCTGCGGCCCGGGTCGTTGCAGGTCTGATCGGCGACGCACGCAAAGGTAATCGGGTGCCCAGCCTTGTCGAGTCAGTTCGGCCATGGCATCAGCTTCGGCCTGCTCAAGTTGATTAAAATTTTCAAGTACACGCTGGCTGAGGGCCCATAGAGTGGCATGCAGCCGGGTGGCCTCAAGCCTTTCGATAGAGCTCAGGTAGGCATTGCGTGACGACAATGCCAAGCCATCAGGGGCTCGAAGCGTGGGCGCTCCTGCAATATGAACGGGCCAGGCGAGCTGTTGAACCATGTGCCGGATGATGAGCCATTGTTGATAATCTTTTTGCCCAAAAACAGCCACCTTGGGTTGCACACACGCGAAGAGCTTCAAAACCACGGTGCACACCCCAATGAAAAAACCGGGCCTGAAATGCCCCTCCAAAATATCAGCCAGGGCCGGGTCGGGATGCACTTTACAGGTTTGTGGCTTGGGGTAGAGTTCGGCTTCAGAAGGAGCGAACACATAATCGCAGCCCACGTGCTTCAGCCGTTCAATATCTTGTGCCAGGGTGCGTGGGTAGCGATCAAAGTCTTCGTGGGGGCCAAACTGCAAGCGGTTTACAAAAATACTCACGACCACCGGAAGCCCATGTTCTTGGGCTTGACGTACCAAGGCCAGGTGCCCGTCGTGCAGGTTGCCCATCGTGGGCACTAAACTACAGCCCGGATGCTGGCCCAATGCTTGGCGCAGACCAGAGAGAGTACCAATCACTTCCATGCAATCACTTTCAATGAGGTTGATATTTCCGCCAATACACAGCCCGGCGATCAAAAACTTCCATAACCGTGCAGAGCATCGTCAGGAAACTGACGTGATTTCACATCGGCCATGAATTGACGTATGGCGGCTTCGATACTCTCTTGCCCATTCATGAAGTTACGAACAAATTTGGGCAGTTTCCCGCGCGTGATGCCGAGCATGTCAGGCAACACCAGCACCTGTCCGCTGCAACCCTTGCCGGCCCCGATACCAATCACAGGCAAAGGCAATGTTTGGGTCAATTGGGCGCCCAGGGCGCTGGGCAGCAGCTCCAGAACGAGCATGGCAGCACCGGCTTGAGCCAATTCTTGGGCATCTTTGAGCAGAGTAGCCGAAGCCGCTTCAGAGCGCCCTTGAACACGGTAGCCCCCCAGTGCATGCACGGACTGCGGGGTCAATCCGAGATGGGCGCAGACAGGAACCCCCCGTTGCACTAAAAAGTTGACAATCTCGGTTGTCCAGCCGCCACCCTCCAGTTTGACCATTTGCGCGCCTGCCTGCATGAGCGCCGTGGCACTGCGCATGGCTTGTTCGGGGCCTGTTTGGTAGCTGCCAAACGGGAGGTCACCAATGACCCAGGCTGTTCGATTGCCGCGCGCAACACAACGAGTGTGATAAACCATATCATCAAGGCTCACGGGCAAGGTGCTGTGAGCCCCTTGAACTACCATGCCTAAAGAGTCTCCCACTAAAAGGCAATCAATGCCGGCTTCATCCAGCAGGCGGGCAAAACTGCTGTCGTAACAGGTGAGCATTGCGATGGGTTCGCCTTGCTGGTGCATGTCGCGCAGTTTGTGGAGGGTGATCGGTTTGCGTTCAGAAGCAGTCATGATGCCAAATGGTGGAGGAGGCCAGGGTGACGAATCAGTGCTCATGATCGACCAGGGCCTGTCAACACTAAAGATGCCAGGCCCTAAGCCGGTGCGTAGGCCAAGCGAACATAAATAGGGGCAAAGGCTTCCGCCTGAGCCATCTCAATCAATCGTTCACGGCAGAGTTCAAGCAAAGCGATAAAGGTCACCACGACCACCGCAACCCCTTGCTTGACCTCAAATAAAGCCTCGAATTCAAGAAATTTTTTCCCTTGCAAAGTACGCAGCACAAGAGCCATATATTCGCGAACACTCAATGATTCACGGCTGACGGTGTGATGCCGGTTCAACTGAGCGCGTTTCAAAATATCGGCCCAGGCATCTCGCAATTCAAAAGCTTGTACGTTCGGAAGGCGAGGCAAAGACTGTTGGATGAACACCCTGGCAGCCTGAAAATCTCTCCCAAGCACAGGCAGGCTGTCAAGTTTCGCTGCAGCCCGTTTCATTTGCTCGTAATCAAGCAAGCGCCGCACCAGCTCTGCACGAGGGTCCTCGATCTCCTCACCATCAGCGGTTTTTGGGGCGGGTAGCAGCATGCGCGATTTAATCTCGATCAGCATGGCGGCCATCAGCAAATACTCGCTGGCCAATTCCAGGTTGCTGCTGCGTACTTGATCCACATACGACAAATACTGGCGGGTCAAGTCGGCCAGAGGGATGTCCAAGATGTTGAAATTTTGTCGCCGAATCAGGTAGAGGAGAAGGTCAAGAGGCCCTTCAAAGGCTTCTAAAATGACTTCCAGGGCATCAGGGGGGATGTAAAGGTCTTGGGGTATGGCAAAAAATGGCTCACCATACAGGCGGGCCACCACCACAGGGTCTGCCGCTCTGTCTGAAGATTTAACCAGGCCCGCCTCCTGTTGCGTATGGTGAGGTGGGCGATTGGGGGCATCTTGGGCGAGCAGGGAGGTGTCTTCGCGTTCGGCCATGGCAATTCAGGGGGGGGCTGTCTGTTGAGCGAGGGGAGGCTCAGGGGGGGAGTGCAAGTTGTACAGACAGCACAGACAGACGTGCTCAGCCCTTGGTTTGGTACACGTAAGCTGGCTGAGGTACCTGGGCGCGGCGCTGTTCGGCTTGTTGAGCGCGGTCAATCGGTTTGTCCCAAAAAAGCAAACGGCTTTGGCGCTGTTCTGATTCCAAAAATGGGTGCTTGGATTTGAGTTCTTCGATCAGCCGTGTGGCGTCAGATTTGTAAGGTTTCCAGAAGAGCGGCATGGCACAGGATGCGTTGGCACGCATGGTTCATTGGAATATCTCAATTCTAAAGTGAAAGATCACAGCTGCCTTGAATCAATCGTGGTTTTTACCCGACCCCAGATGTCGGGAAGTGGGTTTGTCTTGGGCAATATTCCCTGCATTGCAATAAACTCTGAAAGTTATTTCCTAATTCCATGAGGTTGTTGCGTATGTCAAAAATAACAAAGCCGAGGCCCGGCACCATGCGGCTAATTGATGCCTTACAGTACCGATTGCCGGTGGCAGGGGTGGTGTCCATTCTGCATCGAGCCAGTGGTGCAATGATGTTCTTCTTGCTCCCGTTTGTGCTTTACCTCTTTGATAACAGCTTGGCTTCCGAGTCGTCTTATGCTCGTTTGTCAAGGGTGTTTGCGGAGGGATCTGGTGTTTTTTCGGGTTGGATGTTGAAGTTGATGGTATGTGGCCTGATTTGGGCTTATTTGCATCACTTCATTGCCGGTCTGCGCCACCTCTGGATGGACGCCACTCACTCTGTATCGAAAGAATTTGGGCGTCAATCGGCCCACTTTACTTTGGTTGCCAGCGTCTTACTGACTTTGGTGTTGGGCTATCGTATTTTTGTCTGAGGGTTGCATCATGTCCCCAAACTATGGATCAAAGCGCTTGGTGGTTGGTGCGCATTACGGCTTGCGTGACTGGCTCGGTCAACGTGTCACAGCTTTGCTGATGGCTCTTTTCACGGTTGTCCTGATCTTTCAAATTTTGCTTCCTGGCCCGATGAGCTACGACAAATGGTCGGCCATTTTTTCTGCCCAGTGGATGAAGCTCTTGACTTTTGTCACTGTGTTGGCGCTATTGCTGCACGTCTGGGTCGGGGTGCGAGACATTCTCATGGACTACATCAAGCCGATGGTAGTCCGGTTGCTCTTGCAAGTGGCTACACTGGCTTGGCTGGTAGGTTGCACGGGGTGGGCGGTTCAGGTTCTTTGGAGGTTGTGATGGCGGTTCAAAAGCGCAAATTTGATGTGGTAATTGTGGGGGCCGGTGGTTCCGGTATGCGGGCTTCTTTGCAGTTGTCTCGTGCCGGGCTGAATGTGGCTGTGTTGTCCAAGGTGTTTCCCACCCGCTCCCACACAGTGGCCGCTCAGGGGGGCATTGGAGCCGCCTTGGGTAATATGAGCGAAGACAACTGGCACTACCATTTTTATGACACGGTCAAGGGCTCTGACTGGTTGGGTGACCAAGACGCTATTGAGTTTATGTGCCGCGAAGCCCCGAAGGTGGTTTATGAGCTCGAACATATGGGGATGCCCTTTGACCGCAATCCTGATGGCACCATCTACCAGCGCCCATTCGGGGGGCATTCGTCTAACTACGGTGAAAAGCCGGTTCCCCGCGCCTGCGCTGCGGCTGACCGCACAGGCCACGCCATGTTGCATACGCTCTACCAGCAAAACGTCCGCGAGCGCACCAATTTCTTCGTCGAGTGGATGGCCCTTGACCTGATCCGCGATGCTGACGGCGATGTGGTGGGCGTGACCGCCCTTGAAATGGAGTCGGGCGAGGTTTATATCCTTGAAGCCAAAACCGTGTTGTTGGCCACCGGTGGGGCAGGGCGTATTTTTGCAGCCTCTACCAATGCTTTTATCAACACCGGAGATGGCCTGGGCATGGCAGCCCGGGCAGGCATTCCCCTCGAAGATATGGAGTTTTGGCAGTTTCACCCCACTGGCGTGGCCGGAGCTGGTGTATTGCTGACCGAAGGTTGCCGAGGTGAGGGCGCCATTTTGCGCAACTGTCATGGTGAGCGCTTCATGGAGCGCTACGCCCCCACCCTGAAAGACTTGGCCCCCCGTGATTTTGTGTCGCGCTGCATGGACCAAGAAATCAAAGAAGGCCGTGGGTGTGGCCCCCGCAAAGACTATGTGGTTCTCGACATGACCCACCTGGGTGCCGAGACCATCATGAAGCGCCTACCCTCGGTATTCGAAATTGGTCATAATTTTGCCAATGTTGATATCACCAAGCAGCCCATTCCAGTGGTGCCGACCATTCACTATCAAATGGGAGGTATCCCCACCAATGTCCATGGGCAGGTGGTTATTCCACGCCATGGCAAGCCTAACGATATTCTCAACGGTCTTTATGCCGTGGGTGAATGTGCCTGCGTGAGTGTGCACGGAGCCAACCGTCTTGGCACGAATTCTCTCCTCGATCTGTTGGTGTTCGGGCGTGCCGCAGGCAACCATATCGTAGAGGCTGCACTTAAAACCAAGTCGCACAAGCCCCTGCCTGCCGACGCTGCTGACTACACACTATCACGTCTGGCTGCCCTTGAGGGGCGCGTTTCTGGTGAGTACTGCCAAGATGTTGCCAACGACATTCGCAGCACCATGCAAATGCACGCCGGCGTATTCCGTACTCAGGCATCCATGGATGAGGGGGTCGGCAAGGTCAAGGAAATGGCCAAGCGTGTAGGCCATCTGATGTTGGCAGATAAATCCAAGGTGTTCAATACTGCTCGTATTGAGGCGCTTGAAGTAGAGAACCTTATTGAAGCCGCCTTGGCCACCATGATTTCCGCCGGGGCTCGCCGTGAAAGTCGTGGTGCTCATTCAGTCAATGACTACGCTGATACCCCCGAATACCCCAATGGCCGTAACGATCAGGACTGGATGAAACATACCCTTTGGTTCAAGGAAGGCAACCGACTCGATTACAAACCAGTCAACCTTCAGCCTTTGAGTACAGAATCCATTCCACCCAAGATTCGTTCCTTCTAACCCACGCTGCTCAGGAGAAGTCATGACACAGCGCGAATTTCATATCTATCGCTACGACCCAGATACCGACGACAAGCCCCGGATGCAAACCATTCAGGTCACCCTCAATGAAGGTGAGCGGATGTTGCTTGACGCCCTGATGAAGCTTAAATCCGTCGACCCGACCTTGAGCTTCCGCCGTTCTTGTCGTGAGGGTGTTTGCGGTTCAGATGCCATGAATATCAATGGCAAAAACGGTCTGGCCTGCTTGACCAATATGCGTGATCTGATTGATCCCATTGTCTTGCGTCCATTGCCGGGGCTGCCGGTCATCCGTGATCTCATCGTCGACATGACACAATTCTTCAAGCAGTATCACTCGATCAAGCCTTATCTGGTAAATGAGACCATGCCGCCCGAGAAAGAGCGGCTTCAATCTCCCGAAGAGCGCGAAGAGCTGAATGGTTTGTATGAGTGTATTTTGTGCGCCAGCTGCTCTACCAGTTGCCCCAGCTTCTGGTGGAACCCGGACAAATTCGTCGGCCCCGCAGGGCTTTTGCAAGCCTACCGTTTTATTGCCGACAGCCGCGACCAAGACACTTCTGCGCGCCTCGATAACCTGGAAGATCCCTATCGATTGTTCCGTTGTCACACCATCATGAATTGTGTTGACGTTTGCCCCAAGGGTTTGAATCCCACCAAAGCCATTGGCAAAATCAAAGAGCTGATGGTTCGCCGTGCGGTGTGATGATCTGCATCATGTCAAATGATTTCATCACTGACCAGGATCTCAGCAAACTCAAGTGGCGATGTCGCCGGGGTTTGCTGGAAAACGATCTCTTTATAGAGCGATTTTTCCAGAGCCATGCTGCACCCTTGACCCATGCTCAGGCTCGCGGCCTGACCGCATTGATGGAATTGGCTGACAACGATCTGCTTGATCTTTTTTTGGCTCGCAAGGAGCCCGAGGGAGATGGGTGTACCCCAGAAGTGCTCGAGGTGCTGGCCTTGATTCGTCAGCCACCCTAAGGGCGCTTCAACAGCCTTTAAGGTTTTTTATCAATTCACTTCACACTACAAGGAATGCCCATGACCCCGTCTGACGTCAAAGCCACTCTCTCTTTTTCTGATGGCAGCCCCAGTATGGATCTGCCGATTTACAAGGGAACCATCGGCCCGGATGTCATTGATATTCGCAAGTTGTATGCTCAGACGGGTAAGTTCACCTACGATCCGGGTTTTCTCTCGACAGCATCTTGCAGCTCCCGGATTACCTACATTGATGGCGACAAAGGCGAGTTGCTGTACCGGGGTTATCCGATTGATCAATTGGCTGTGAACTGTGATTTTCTCGAAGTGTGCTACCTTTTGCTCAAAGGAGACTTGCCCAGCCTTGAGCAGCGTACCGCATTTACCAAACTCGTCACCAGTCATACGATGGTCAATGAGCAGATGCAATTTTTTCTGCGCGGTTTTCGTCGTGATGCTCATCCGATGGCTATTTTGACGGGCCTGGTGGGGGCCATGTCAGCGTTCTATCACGACAGTATCGATATCAACAACTCCGCACATCGCGAAATTTCGGCAATTCGTCTCATTGCCAAGCTGCCGACCCTCGTGGCCATGGCCTACAAATATTCGGTGGGCCAGCCCTACATTTACCCACGCAATGAATTGTCGTACTCCAGCAATTTCATGCGCATGATGTTTGCCACCCCCTGTGAGGAATATGTGCCCAATGATGTGCTGGTGCGTGCCATTGATCGTATTTTCATTCTTCATGCCGACCATGAGCAAAACGCATCGACCTCCACAGTGCGTTTATGTGGTTCTTCGGGCACCAACCCTTTTGCTGCGATTGCCGCTGGAGTGGCTTGTTTGTGGGGGCCGGCTCACGGTGGGGCCAATGAAGCGGCCCTCAATATGTTAGAAGATGTTCAGCGCATGGGAGGGGTTGAGCGCATTGGTGAATTCATCAAACAGGTCAAAGACAAAGACTCTCATATTCGACTCATGGGCTTTGGGCATCGGGTTTATAAAAACTACGACCCACGGGCCAAACTCATGCGAGAAACTTGCCACGAGGTTTTGAATGCACTGGGCTTGCATGATGATCCAATCTTCAAATTGGCCATAGCACTTGAAAAAATTGCCCTAGAAGATGAATACTTCGTGTCACGCAAACTTTACCCCAATGTGGACTTTTACTCCGGTATTGTTCAGCGCGCTCTGGGTATCCCGGTCAGCCTGTTCACCGCTATTTTTGCTTTGGCCCGCACCGTGGGCTGGATCGCCCAACTCAATGAAATGATTGGTGACCCGGAGTACAAAATTGGCCGTCCGCGCCAATTGTTCACTGGGGCTTCACCCCGTCAAGTCAAACCAGTTCACCTTCGTTGAGGCTTAAAACGACAGTTTTTTAAACAGGTCGATGGAGGCATTGCTCCGCACAAACCCTAAATGGGTTTCGGGGCACGGGGCTTTTCCAGTAAAAGCCCCGTGCCTTTGCGGAAACAGTAATCAGGCAGCGCGCTTGGCTTTGCTGGTTACGGTTTGGCTGGCCTTCACTGCGGTGGCGGTCAAGGCCTGGAAGTTGGCTTCAGTGACTTCAGATGCTTGCTTGGCAGCTTTGTGAACGGTTTCGTAAGCATTATTGGCTGCTGCCACGGCAGACTTGACCAAAGCAACGGCATTTTCAGTGCCCGCAGGAGCATTCTTGACGGCTGTTTCAATCACAGACATGACTTTACGCTGAGACTCTGCCGCGGTTTCTTCAACCACTTTGGTAATGCTGGCATTGGTGGCTGCAGCAATGTCATAAACATGACGGCTGTAAGCCACTACCTTTTCAGTGGTGGGCTGCAGCAGGCCGGTTTGCAAAGCCAGCAGTTCTTGGGGGTCTTTGACAGCAAGGGCAGCGCGAGTAGCCTCGGCGGCTTCGCCAACGGCAGCTTTGGCCACTTGAAGGTTGAGCTCAAGCAGTTTTTCAACGCCTTCAAAAGCCTTATGAGTCAGACCAAAAAAGGTTTCAAGATTGGCTTTGTGAGCAGCAACAATTTGTTCAGCGGTTAACATAAAAATCTCCTAGAGTGGGTTGATAAATTAGAAAGTGCGGATTAATGCACTGCAGCATAAACTTCAAGTATAAACAGCTTGGGCAGCAAAGCAAGAAAAATTTGCTGCTTTGCAGCATTTTGAGAAGGCACGCGACAAAACACCAGCAAGGTCTGTGCAGTGTTTTTATTCGGCTGGAAAATGGGAGCGTGAGGCTTGCTGAGCTTGATGGCCTTGATGGCCCGTGTCGAATTTGGAAATCATTCATTGAGCTGCAGCACTGAGGGGGGGGCATCAACAGCTGGGCATTACTGATGCCAGTCACTTTTTTCGAGTCGCTAACAGCTTCGCATTGCTGGGCAATTTTCAGATGATATAGCGCAATCATTGAACAATAAATCGGGGAGCTGTTTCTGAATCCTATCGATAGTTTCACGAATGTTTTATGGCTTGAAGAAGGCCTGTCAGGCAATACCTTGGCCGCATACCGACGAGACTTGCGGCTGTTGGAACACTGGCTTCAATCAGCGCATGATCTGGATTTGTTGCGCGCCGATGGCGTTTTACTCAGTGAATACGCTTTTGTTCGTCATGAAGAAAGCAAGGCCAGCACTGCGAATCGGCGTTTGAGCGTTTTTAAGCGGTTTTTCCGGTGGGCGCTCAGGGAAGGCCTCGTTGCTGCCGACCCCACACTGAAGTTGGTCTCTGCCAGGCAGGCCACGAGAGTACCTTCTGTGATGTCGGAGCATCAAGTCGAGGCGCTTTTGGCAGCGCCTGCCTTGAATAGCCCCTACGGGCTGCGCGATCGAGCGATGCTCGAACTGATGTATGCCAGCGGCCTGCGAGTCAGTGAGCTGGTGGGCTTGAAAACAGTCCACCTTGGCTTGACTGAGGGGGCTTTAAGGGTTACAGGGAAGGGTGCCAAAGAGCGCTTGACCCCTTTTGGCGATGAGGCTCGCTCTTGGTTGTTGCGCTACCTTGGGCAGGCCAGGGGAGAAATACTGGGTCAGCGAACGTCAGAAATTTTGTTTGTGGCCCATCACGGTGGAGCCATGAGCCGGCAGATGTTCTGGCGCCTGATCAAAAATTATGCGGTGCGCGCCGGAATTATGTTGTCAATTTCACCCCATACACTTCGACATGCCTTTGCAACGCATCTTCTGAACCACGGCGCCGATCTCAGAGCGGTTCAATTGTTGTTGGGGCATGCCGATATTTCAAGCACCACAATCTATACCCATGTGGCCAGAGAGCGGCTCAAAGTGCTTCATGCGGCTCATCATCCGCGCGGCTGAATCAAAAGGCGATCTGATAGACATATCACTCTGGAGTTCAGGTCGCTGGAAATATCAAAGGCTCTTCTTCAAAACCCCAGTCCAGCCAACCTTAACCGTGTGACAGGCGGTACGGCTGTCAATAGATCCAGGATAAACGTATCTTGTAAGCCAAAAGCATTGATCGGGTCTGCGTCCAGGGAAGAAACGCGAAAGAGCAGCCCGTCTGGCACTTGGCCTGTCATCGCCAACTTCAGCTCTACCCACCGTTGCTCGACGGTGCTGCCCACAGATTGCTGACCCATGGTGAACCAGTAAGTTACCGGCTCCTGGCGGAGCCCTTGGCGAGTCAGCAGTCTGCGCGCCTTGATAGAGCCCCAGGGGGTGCTGAGAGATACGGGCTCGTTGCCATGCAACTCAAAACCTTGTGCGGGGTAGCAGACCTCTGGTTTGTGAGCCCTTAATTCTCCACGTTGATCGCCCCCATAAGCCAAAGAAAGCATGACGCGCCGGCCTTGCGTATTTTCATAAATGCGGGCCAAGGTTCCACTGTAGAGATGATTGATCACTTGGCGGGTTTGGGGGTTGATGACCTCGATCACACCTAAGGTTTGCTCGCGCCATGAACCAAATTGCCGAGGAACTATTTCCTCGAGGACAATTTTGGCTCCCCGCTGAGGGGCCTCTCTTGACCAGCGCAGCAGCAGACCTAAGGCGGAAGCTGCCGCCATGAAAGTGGCCAGCAACAAAGCCGCCCCCATTAACCCGGCTCCAGGCCAAGCTAAGACACTGCCCCACCGCAATGCTTCCCGACTGACCTCATCTTGCAAAACAAGCCTCCTGGCACGATATGGGCTGAAGAATCTTTGCAGTTTGCAATAGATGCCCACCATGAGGCCTGATGAATCGCAACGCAAGTCTTGATGGCCTATTGACTGCGTATTGCGTGTTCAGCTTGCCCTCGTGTTTTTTGGTGAATCAGGCCGCATTTGTAGACGGATGTCGATGATGGATTGGCTGGCTGGCTTCCATTTTTTTCTTGTCAAGATGGCCTTCCATGTCTGTTTTTTTGTTTAAAACAGCAACAGTTTCTGACAGCGGCACCGGTTGGGATTTCAAATCAATGTAAGACGCCGTTGAGGGAAGGTCTAAAGATTCGGCAGGCTTCAAAGTGGTTGTGCTGGAAGGAGTAAGCAGAGCTTCTGGAGAAAGCAGGCCCTTTGTTTCTTCATGCACCATGTTTTCAAAGAGTACCATCTGCCGCTCATTGTGTAACCAGGCATTTGCAAGCATATCGGTTGAAGAAGCCGATGCAGGCTCCTCGGTGAGGGAATTGGCATATGAATGGCTGGTTACGCTGCTGCTTGTTTCAGGGTTTGTTGAGTCACTGACATTTGAAATCTCTGAAGGAAAAAAGTCAGGTAAGTCGAGATCAATCGATGACCATGCTGCGTGTCCGATTGTTTTATCAGAATGACCCTCTGGTATTAGCTGATCGACTGCGTCAGCAGGAAATTCCATATTGTCAAAGACCATCTCGGTACCAGACTCAGAAGTTGCCTGCGCTTCGTCGGGCGGAGAAGAAAAATCAGAGAGTGGCTCTGTGGCAATGTAAAAGTTCACATTCTCCGGATCTTGTTCTGAGAAAGGAAGTTGATCGGCCACATCGGTTGCGCCCAAGGCTTCAAATTCAGGGTCTGGAACTCTGAACAGGGTGCGAATTTCGGAGATACTGGGAAATTCTCCGTCAATCCACTCAAAAACTGAAATACGAGCTGCTTCAAGAACCCGTGCTACGCGGGCCTTTTTTCTCGTTGAAGTGTCGGGGGACTTTTCAGATTGGATTTCAATCACGGCGATCACGCGCGAGAGATTGTCGGCAACGATTAAATCGACGCAGTGGTTTCCTACGCGCTTGAGCCACTGAGAGTAAGAGTGGCGGCTTGTGACCTTGATGAAACGCGATAAAGGCACTTGACCCAAAATGGTGTAGTTTGGCAATGCCTTGACGAGTAGATCGTAGGCGTTGCGCTCGGAGGTGCTAAAAATTCGCGTAGCTTGGGGGGGCCAGTCTGCAAGAGTATCAATGTTGTCAATTTCAGCGAGCGATTTTTGTTCGGTGCCAGCGCCGATTTGCCTGTAAAGTTGGTACGCTATGACGGCTGCCAGCAGCAATACCGAAAGTGCGACAACGATAATAACTTGATCAATCATGGCGATGCTGAAGCAAATATGGTAATACTTCACGATACCGACGAGCAGTGATTCCGTCAATCTGTTTGATCAAAGAAATACGATTGGCTTGTCTTTGCAAAAGCCATTGTTGGTGGTTGATTCTTCGCTGTTTTGTAAAAAAACCATTCGGATTTTGCATTCTGTTTGGGCGGGACGGCAGGTGCTGCGTTCAATTCATGCCCAGCAAATTGCGCCCCAAAGCCTCTGCCACTTCAATGCCATCGACGCCGGCAGACATGATGCCGCCGGCATAGCCAGCCCCCTCGCCTGCGGGATATAAACCGTGCACATTGATGCTTTGAAAATCTTGGCCTCGAGGAATGCGTAAGGGTGACGATGTGCGCGTTTCTACACCTGTGAGTACGGCATCGGGCAGTGAAAACCCCGGGATCTGTCGATCAAAGGCCGGGATGGCTTCACGAATGGCTGCCAGAACCCCGAGCGGCAGGCTCGGGCAGTCGGGGTCGGCCAGGTTCGTGGGTAAAACACCAGGCTTGTAGGAAGGCTGCACCGAGCCCCAGGCCGTGGACGCTTTGCCAAGCAGGAAGTCTTCCACCCGCTGGCCCGGAGCATTGTAAGTACAGCCTCCCAATTCAAAAGCCCTGGATTCCCAGAAGCGCTGAAACACCATTCCGTCGAGTGGATGCACCGGCCCTTCATGCAAGCCATCCTGGCGATAATCTTGTGGATCAATCCCCACCACAATGCCTGCATTCGCATTGCGTTCAGCGCGTGAATACTGACTCATGCCATTGGTGACGACCCGGCCCAGCTCACTCGTTGCGGCCACGACGGTTCCACCCGGGCACATGCAAAAGCTGTAAACACTTCGCCCACGGCTTGTGTGGTGAACCAATTTGTAGTCTGCTGCGCCCAGCAAGGGGTGCCCGGCATAGGGGCCAAAGCGGGCTTTGTCGATCAGGCTTTGCGGGTGTTCAATGCGAAAACCGATTGAAAATGGCTTGGCATTCATTTGCACGCCGCGCTCATGCAGCATGGCAAAAGTATCTCGGGCACTGTGGCCCACTGCCAGAATCAGATGCTCTGCCCGCAGCTCTTTGCCGCTGGCCAGCCGAAGCCCTCGAACTTGGCTTGCTTCAATCAGAAGATCTGTGACGCGCTGCTCGAAATGAATTTCACCTCCCAAGGCTTCAATCTCAGCACGTATTTTTTCGACCATGCTGACTAACCGAAATGTGCCGATGTGTGGCTTGCCAACATACAAAATTTCTTCTGGGGCGCCGGCCTTCACAAATTCAGTCAGAACTTTGCGCGTGAGGTGACGGGGGTCGCTGATTTGACTCCAGAGCTTGCCATCGCTGAAGGTGCCTGCCCCGCCCTCGCCAAATTGCACATTCGATTCTGGGTGGAGTTTGTGCTTGCGCCATAGGTTCCAGGTGTCTTGGGTGCGATCACGAACCTGTTTGCCTCGCTCCAGCACGATCGGTCGAAGTCCCATTTGAGCCAAAATGAGTGCAGCAAAAATTCCACAGGGCCCAAAACCAATCACGACCGGCCTGATTGGGGGGGCATTAAAACCTGCCCGTGCTGTTGTAAAAAAATTCTTGGGTGCCTGACCCACACCTTGGTAGGCCATATCAGCGGCAAGGCCCACATGAGGGTCAGCCTGGAACCGGTTCAGTATGGCCGCTTCGTTTTGCACCGAAAGATCAACTGTATAGATCAATTGAATAGCTTTTTTCTTGCGTGCATCATGACTGCGCTTCAAAACATGGAAGGTGAGCAAGTCGGCATCGGGTATGCCCAATCGCACCAAAATGGCCTGACGCAAGGCTTTTTCAGGGTGATCCAGCGGTAAACGGAGTTCAGTGATTCGCAACATACAAAGTCAGATGGGATCAGGCAATGGAGGCGCAAAGCCGCCATTGATCAGGCGTGACAAGGGCGTTTTTTGATGTTTTCAAGGGGGGGAGGGTGGCAGTCGATAGCCACAGCAACATGGCCTGTATTGTCGCAGCGATGCGCACAGTGGCCAGAAGAGTCAGTTCAGCAAAACATCAATATCTCTTTGAAGGCGCAGATGCACTTGAATCGCTTGCAGACATTGCGGCTCACTCCCGAGGCCGGCCAACTGAAAAGTTTGCCTGAAACGCAAGGCAGCCTCGTCTTGTTCGGCCTTGAGATCTTGATAGAGTATGCTGGCCTCCTCCACCCCAATCTCTTTTTGAAGATTTTCCCGGGTTTTCGAGACAATAGAGCCAATTTGTACTAGATGGGCCAGGCGCATTTGATCACTTTCGGACAATAACTGATCAATTTCCGCAGAACGGCCCCGACAGGCCTGAATCAACAAATTGCTTCGGTGCTCAATACGGGCCTGCATACCTTGAATTGACATATAACCAGCAAGTTCGCGGGCATTGTCACCAGGTGCTGCCATGGCAAGCATAGTCCAGAACCCTGTTGTAAAAAACCACACCCAAGGTCGAACGCACAACACAAAAAAAGAATAGGACATAAAAACCCCTTCAACAAATAGTGGGCCATTGAACTGCAACAGCATCAAATGGTGTGGCCACCAGCATCATCATGATCGCGTTAATGATTCGAAGAGAAATGTGGAATGGCGAAGCCGAGAATTTTGCCCAATTTTCAAAGATGATGCTTTCATGATGATTGGCATCTGAACAGGTTGAAAATGAAAACGGTGTGAGCCATCCTGCGGAATCATCACCCCTTGGAAAATGTCAGAATTGTTTCTTTATGCCTTCTCATGTTTAATTCTTCTCAACGTTTGAACCATATTTACCGCCTTGGCGTGGTGTTATTTCTTGGGTTTGCTTCTGGCTTGCCTTTGGCCCTGACTGGGCAAGCCATGCAGGCCTGGATGGCTCGCGATGGGATTGATCTGGCTACCATGGGTTTTTTGAGCTTGGTCGGGGTACCCTATACCTTCAAGTTCTTGTGGGCGCCACTGATGGACCGTTTTGACCTGCCCTGGCTGGGCCGGCGTCGCGGTTGGCTTGTCTTGACGCAACTGGGGCTGGCGGTTTGCTTGTGGTGGATGTCCGGGGTTGCCCCGGCTCAGGAAACTCGCAGTTTTGCCTTGCTGGCGGTACTGGTCGCTTTTGTTTCAGCCTCTCAGGATGTCATTATCGACGCTTACCGAACGGATCTCCTCACCGCACAACAGCGCGGCGCGGGGGCTTCTTTGAGTGTGCTGGGTTACAGGCTGGCCATGATCATCTCTGGTGGCGTTGTGTTTATTTGGGTTGATCCCATTCAGGGTGGGGGCTGGACTTGGCCGGATGTTTATCGCTTCATGGCAGGTGTCATGTTGGTGGCAGCGGGGGTTTCGGCTTTGGCTTTGCCTCCAGTGAAGTGGGTGGCTCAAGGGGCCCGCAGTCAAGCTCGTCATGATGTATTGGGTTTTTTGGCCGTTGTATTGGCTGTGATATGCAGTTTTGTCTTGACAAGTGGGCTCGGGCCCGCAGCAGCAAGCAGTGTGCAAGCATGGGTCTGTCAGGTGCTGTCAATCTGTGGGGGTACTGATAGCCTATGGGCTCAGTGGCTGAATCGAGGAGTGCTGCAGCCTGTTTCGGAAATCATTTTTGGAGCCTTTACAGCGCAGTCGCTGACTGATTTGCAGCGCAAGTGGAGCCATTTATTGACTTTGATGATGGGCTTGGCCCTGACGATCCCCTTGGTCACCTGGGTGGCCAAGGCCACCCGGTTCGAAACTTTATTGGCTGGATGGAGCAATTATTTCAGCCAGCCCGGAGCCCGTGCATTTTTGGTGTTGATTGTTCTTTACAAGTTGGGAGATGCGTTTGCGGGGTCCTTGATGACGCCGTTTTTACTCGGCCCTGAAATGCGGTTTTCAGAGGCTGAAGTGGGGGTGGTGAATAAAGTCATCGGCCTCTGGCTGACCATCGGAGGTGCCTTGCTGGGTGGGTTCTTGATGATGCGTTTGGGTTTGTGGCGGTCTTTATTGTTTTTCGGGGTTTTGCAGATGTTGAGCAATCTCGGTTTTGCTTGGCTGGCGGGTCACGGACGGGGCATGCTGGGTTCATTGGCATTGCCTGCATTTGATTGGGGCATTGTGAAATTGGCTCAAGCGACGCCGGTCGATTGGGGTTTGCTGATGGTGATTGCTGCTGAAAATTTATCCGGGGGAATGGGCACTGCGGCATCAGTGGCCTTGCTGATGAGCCTGTGCAACCAGCGCTTCACGGCCACACACTTTGCTTTGCTCAGTGCATTTGCTTCCATCGGACGGGTGTGGGTGGGCCCGGTCGCAGGGGTTGTGGCTATCTCGGTTGGTTGGCCTGTATTTTTTGTGCTTTCGACCCTGGCAGCCTGGCCTGCTCTCTTCATGCTGTGGCACTTGCGTACCACTTTGAAGTCCCTGGAGGTTGAGCCAAAATCGGCCTTGATGGTCGATGACTGAGATGAGATCACAAATGAGCCATATGAAATGATGATCTGCATCTGAAATGGATAGGTTTGAGTTGAATCTCTCCATCACGGCTCAAAATCAGGCATCTTTGCATTTTCTATCCGTTCCATCATGAAACCCAAAAGCTTTCATCAGTTCGACACCCCGGTAGCTGACGGGCCTCACCACGGCGCAGTAGGCTGTCGATGTATCTTGCATCGCCGAAGAATATTTTCTGGCTTGCTTGTATCGGCTCCGTTGGTTTGGGCTTTTGAGGCCCATGCTGAGGGTGTCGAGGTTGGCGAGCGATCAGTGGCTGCCCAGCTTGTGCCCGCTGAGCAGTTAGAGTCCTCGGCTGCCTCTCAATATCGCCAGATGATGAGGCAGGCTGAAGATCAGCGGGCATTGGCACCCGCAAATCATCCTCAACTTAGAAGGTTGCGCTTTATCTGTCAGCGCTTGGTGGCTTATGTGGGGTTGCCCAATCTTCGCAGCACACCCCGCGCGAGCCGTTGGCAATGGGAAGTCAACTTGATTGCCAGCAAGCAGATCAATGCCTTTTGTATGCCGGGTGGCAAAATTGCTTTTTACACGGGCATCCTTGAGTCTTTAAATTTGAGCGATGATGAAGTAGCCCAAATTATGGGTCACGAGATGGCCCATGCGTTGCGTGAGCACGCGCGTGAGCGTGTGGGAAAATCGGTGGCAACAAAAGGGGCTATTGAGTTAGGTTCTTCCTTGCTGGGGCTCAAAGGTTGGGGGCGGGCAGCGGCAGATTTAGGCGCCAACCTCTTGACGCTTAAATTCAGTCGAGATGATGAATCTGAGGCCGACAAAATCGGGCTCGACTTGGCTGCCCGTGCCGGTTACGATCCTGCTGCGGGTGTTTCACTCTGGGAAAAAATGTCACAGGCCAGCAAGGGCTCTTCACTTCAGTGGTTATCTACCCATCCTTCTGGAGACACCCGCATCAAGGATATCCAGGCCAACCTGCCGGATGTCAACCCCTTGTACGCCAAAGCCGCCCGCCCCAGGGAAGTCTTTGGCCCCCCTGTTCCGCGTTGAATTTTACAGAGCCGAAGACCGGCCCGATACCTTTCACATTCTGCTTGAGGAGGCCAATCTTGGCTCAGCGAATCAGCAGTACCGGGGTGCGGCATTGGGCCAGTACCTTTGTACTCACTGAACCTAAAATCAAACCTGCCAGAGGACTGTGGCCGTGGCAGCCCATAATCAGCAGGTCGTACTCTCCTCCTTCTGCATGTTGTGCAATGGCCCGGGCAGGGTCACCTTCGAGGATCAGTGAATCTAGTGCCCATTTTTTCTGTTCAGCAAAGCTGCGTACAGGGCGCAGGATGCCTTCGGCTTCTTCAAGCAAAGATTTGCGGACCTGATCTGGATCTGCATAAACTTCAGCAACAGAAGGCAGAGAGGGAAGTACCGTGATCGCGGTAAATTGATGATGATTGCCGAGCAGTTCTTCGTGAGCGGCCAAATAAGCGAGCATGCGTTTGCTGTAGGCGCTGCCGTCAACAGCCAAAAGAACTTTCATGGGTTTCTCCAAGTTCGGTGAGCCTGCGAATTTTGTGCGAGACGGATTTCGCACCCGTTGAGGGTAATCAAAGCTTCGTTCTCGGGAGGCATCTTCAGTGCCACCCCGGCTTGATTTTCATCAAAGTGGTCGCGGTATCAAAGAGTACTGTGGGGGGCATGATTCATGCACTGAGGAGAGCCCTGTGAGTCCTATTCAATCCATTTTATTGCACGTGGATGCTTCCCGGCACTGTGCTGATCGCTTGAAACTGGCTCAACAACTGGCTGAACCTCATCATGCCACCGTAACGGCCATGTTTGCTGAGCTGCCAGCCTCCATGCGCTATCCTTACACGTTCACAGTTGGGCCTGAAGTGTATTCAGTCATGCAGCAATATGAAGCCGCTCGAATCGAGCGCGCCAAGGTGTTGTTTGAGAAATCACCCTTGTCAACCCAGTCGGTCTCGCAGTGGCTGGTTTCACATGGAGACCCTGTTCAAGAATTGGTTCGGCAAGCCTGGTTCAGTGACCTCATGATCATTGGCCAAAAAGAGCCTGAAAATGATGATCGCCCTGACCTGCCCAATAGTTGGGTTGAGTCGGTTTTGGTACTGAGTGGTAAACCGACTTTGGTGGTGCCATACATGGGTGTGCCTCGACTGCCTGGACGCCATATATTGGTAGCTTGGAAGGAAACTCGCGAAAGCGCGCGGGCGCTCAGTGCGGCGTTGCCGTTTTTACAAAAAGCAGACAAGGTACATGTGGCCAATTGGTTTACTGAATCTGTTTCAAACCACAGGGAGACTGGCTCGGTGGCTCAGCTTGAGGCCTATTTGCGCCACCATGAAGTGATGCCCACCTTTCATTTACATGGCAAGGGAACACCGAAAGTAGGGGAGGAGCTGTTGTCCCTTGCTGCGGACCTCGAGATAGACATGATCGTTATGGGGGCTTATGGCCACAGTCGGGCGCGTGAATGGGTATTGGGAGGAGTGACGCGAACCTTGCTTGAAAGCATGACCGTACCATTGTTCATGGTGCACTGATCAGCAATCAATTGCGCTGGTAGGTGGCAAAAGCATAGCGAAGGCCTTGAGCCGATTCATGATTTTCCCGGGAGACTTCTGTAAAGTCTTGTTTGTTCCATGCGGGGAAAAAGGTATCTCCGTCAGGTGCGTCATCAATTTCAGTTAAAACCAGTTCTTTTGCCAGCGGCAGGGCCAGAGCATAAATTTGTGCGCCTCCAATGACAAATATTTTTGGGGCCTTGCTTGCCAGCGACAAGGCTTCGCTCAGGTTACCTGTTAAAGAGGCTCCGGGTACTGGGCGATGAACATGATGGGTGATCACGATATTATGCCGGCCAGGTAAAGGGCGGCCGATTGAATCCCAGGTTTTGCGACCCATAATCACGGGGCAACCCAAGGTGGTGCGCTTGAAGTGCTGCAAGTCTTCGGGTAAGTGCCATAACAAAGCATTGGCGCGTCCAATAGCCCCGTTGCGGGCGACAGCAGCAATCAAAGAAAGTTGAGGATCAGGAGAGGAAAACATGGCTGTGAAGATGACACAAGCAGCTTGACCAAGAGTCACATAGCAGGCCGGACAACTGAGGGAACCTCTGCAAAACCCCTCGCGGCGATCGCACCCTGTCTTGAATGAGGTCTGCGGCCTTGGCTTTTTTGCCTGTAGCCCCCGCGACAGGCTGCAAAATCCGCTTGGCATCTCCCATCCGGGAAAGGCGCGCTCATCCACGAGGGGTTTTGCAGAGGTTCCTGAGGATCCTTGTTTATTTTTGCAGACGAATCCATGAAAGTATCCTCATTGTGCAGTTCTGCCTTTTGATTTCTGCCAGTTTACAGGATGATCCAATCTGTTCATTTCTTTGGAGAAGCTTATGGAAGTTGCAGAGTTCAACCCCCAACTGCTTCAGATTGATATTCCCACGCAGCCTGATGCGTTGGTCAAGTTGGCGCGTCTGTTGGGGAAGAATGATGTCAATCTATCCCAATTGGCAGATTTGATCGAAAACGATATGGCATTGGCTTCTGCCATGATGAAGGCTGTGAATTTGCCTTTGTATGGTATTAAAGGGCGGGCACAAACTGTGCACCAGGCTGTTAGCTACTTGGGTATTCGTGAAGTTTCTGCACTGGCTTATGAAATTGGTCTGCGATCAGTGTTTCCGGAGGCCAAAGGGATCAGCCAACTGTGGGAGCGAGCTTCGATCAGGGGCTTATTGATGGGCCGATTGGCCCAAGCGCTCAGCATGGATGCCTGGAGCGCTCATACGGCAGGTCTTTTTGAAGAATGCGGTAAAGCCGTTTTGTTCAGGCAAAACTGCAAACAATATCAGAGCATTTTGTCAATGGCAAAAAATGATCTGGAGCTGGTGGTTCTCGAACAAAAAACATTCAAAATCAGCCATGATGCCCTGGGTGCCAAACTGTGTGAAAACTGGGGCCTCTCGGGCGCCACAGTGGCCAGCGTTGCTCATCATGTTCAGGTTGCGTATTCTCATGAATTGCCAAGAGTCTTGGGGCGCTCTGTGTGCGTTCTCTCAGCTTTGGCGAACACCATCATGACAGAGCCCGACCGCTTAGAGGAAGTGGCGATGGCGCTTGCACCGCAAGCCATGCTTGATCAAACCCTTCTTATCAAGGGCGCCCTCAGGGTGAAAGAAAAAATTGACAATGCACTTGAAGACGACGACTGATTTGGCCGTTTAAAGTTTGAATTTTCTGACGCCCTGGATCTTTTACGGTGGTGTCCGGCGGAGTCGATATCAAAACAGCCATCGTCTGTTTGATTTTGCAGAGGTTCCTTAACTTCGGTTCAAGCGCCGATCACGAGCAATAGACATCAAGATGCCAAGCCCCAAGCCCAAAGTGACCATTGCCGTTCCGCCATAACTGATAAATGGTAAGGGAACTCCGACCACGGGGAGTATCCCGCTGACCATGCCCATATTAACGAAGGCATAGGTGAAAAAAGTCAGGGTAATGGCCCCCGCCAAAAGCCGAGCAAACAGTGTGGGTGCAAAAACAGCAGTGATGAGCCCGCGCATGATCAAGAATGTAAAACATGCCAGCAGAATCAGGCAGCCGACCAGTCCGAATTCTTCTGAAAACGCTGCAAAAATAAAGTCAGTGGTTCGTTCAGGAATGAACTCGAGATGAGTTTGGGTACCTTTCATGAAGCCCTTTCCGTAAACACCTCCAGAGCCTATAGCGATCATGCCTTGGATGGTATGAAAGCCTTTGCCGAGAGGGTCTTTGGTGGGGTCTAAAAGGGTACATACCCGATTTTTTTGGTATTCTCGAATGGGCCACTCAACTTGCGGCTCGCAAATTTGGTCGCCAGCCCAGACCAAGGCTGTGATGCCAGCCGTAATCACCAGCACCAACGGAATAATCAGCTTCCAGGATAAGCCTGCGAAAAAGAGGACATAAAGGCCTGCTGAGGCCACCAGCAAAGAGGTGCCAAGATCAGGCTGTTTGGCAATCAGTGCAACAGGCAAGGCTAACAACATCAAGGCCACCATAAAATGTGGAATGGTTATTTTCCCTTCACTGCGATGAAACCACCAAGCAAGCATCAGCGGCATGCCGATTTTCATGATTTCGCTTGGTTGCAATATCACGCCCAGGTTCAGCCAGCGAGTGGCTCCCTTTTTGGTAATGCCAAAAAGGGCGACGGCAATCAAAAGCAAAACACCTATTGTGTAAATCGGCACAGCTAAAGCCATGATTCGTTGAGGGGGTATTTGAGACACAATGAACAGCAACGTGACACCAATCAACATGTTGCGACCGTGATCCACAAATCGTGTGCCATGATCAAAACCTGCTGAATACATGATGATCAAACCACAGCTGGCCAACAATAAAATAGCCAATAACAACCAAGGGTCGTAACCCTTGAACATGGGAGCCAGCCGCTGTCGCAAAGTCGGCTTGGCAAAAACAATACTCAAGGTTTGTCTCCTTTGACCGACGGGTGTGACGGCGATCTGCGCTGAAGCTCAGGACGGGGAGGGGGGGCTGGCCTTTGATCTGGGTTCGGAATCTTTTTGGAAGGTGAAATCAAAAATTGAGCTGGCTTCAATGTGGGCGCTGAGGCCACAGCAGGCCGCATAGAAGGTGTTGCTGTCAGTTCAGCCGCACCAGGAAGCGAAATTGTGGAGGCGTCTCGCGGTTGACCTACAGGGGCCGCGGATTTCCCCTGCTGTGTCAGGGCAATGTCTTCTTCACTCGGATACTGCCCCAAAAGAACATAATCAAAAACACGGCGGGCAATTGGGGCTGCGGCAGCCGCACCAAAACCGGCGTTCTCAACCACCACAGCCAGGGCAATTTGGGGAGCATCAAGGGGGGCAAAAGCGATATACAGAGAGTGGTCCCGTTTATGTTCTTCGAGTTTGGCCGCATTGTACTTTTCGTTTTGCCTCACACCCACAGCCTGCGCCGTCCCGGTTTTACCGCCTGTCATATACGGGGCCCCCATAAATACCCGCGTGGAGGTTCCTTCTCGGGTCACCCCGTGCATTGCCTTGGTAATCACGGCCACATGTTCTGGCTTGAGATCAAGCGGGGGCAGGGCGGCGCTCGAAATGACATTTTTTTGACCGGTTACCACATTGTGAATTTCTCGCACCAAGCGGGGTTTGAACCGCTGACCTGAGCTGATCAGGGTGGATGTGGCCGTGGCCAACTGTAGCATGGTGAAATTGTTATAGCCTTGGCCGATACCAAGGGAGATGGTTTCGCCCGCGTACCAGCGTTGCTGCTCGGGCTTTTTGTATTTTTTACGTTTCCAGGTGGTCGATGGCAGATCACCAGTCACCTCGCCCTTGACATCAATTCCAGTTTCACGCCCAAACCCGAAGGGTTCAAGCTGATCATGCATTAGATCAACCCCCATGTCATTGGCTAGCCGATAGTAGTAAACATTGCTTGATTTGACGATGCTGCGAACCATATCAACCGGCCCCAGGCCTTTATCGCCATGGCTCCGGAAAGTATGGTTGCCGAACTGAAAAGTACCGCCATCAAGGGTGATATCGGCGGGACTGCGCTTACCTGATTGCAGGGCAGCCATGGCCATGAAAGGTTTGTAGGTTGAGCCCGGGGGATAAGTTCCGCGCAAAGCTCGATTGAGGAGCGGTTTATCAATCGATTCGTTAAGCTCACGCCAAGATTCGAGATCAATGCCATCCACGAATAAATTGGGATCAAATGTAGGTTTGCTGACAAAGGCCAGCACTTCGCCCGAACGAGGATCTATCGCAACCAGGGCCCCGCGACGATCTCCGAAAAGCGTCTCGACCAAAGCCTGCAATTTGATATCAATGGAAAGGACCAGGGTATGGCCAGGAGTGGGTGGGCTGCTCCGGATGCGTCGAACCGGGCGGCCACCCGCGCTGGTCTCGACTTCTTCATAGCCTGTTTCACCGTGGAGTTCACGTTCATAGCTTTGCTCAATACCGAGTTTGCCGATGTGATCCGTGCCCCGGTAATTGGCCTCGTCTTCGGAGCCCTCGAGCTTGTCTTTTTCAGCTTGATTGATGCGTCCAATATAACCAATGACATGGCTTCCCAACTCGCCTAAAGGATAGTGTCTGAATAAACGAGCTTTGACTTCGACCCCTGTGAACCGAAAGCGCTGGGCAGTGAACCGGGCAACTTCCTCATCAGTCAGCATATTACGCAGAGGGATGGACTCAAAGCTTTTACTGTCATCCATCAAGCGTTTGAATCGTTTTCGGTCACGCGCTTGAATGTCGATGATTTGTGATAATGACTCGAGAGTGGCTTCGAGATCAGGTACTTTGCTTGGGGTGATTTCCAGGGTATAGGCAGAGAAATTTTTAGCTAATTCAACGCCATTGCGGTCCGTGATGATTCCACGGTTGGGCACAATGGGTAAAACAGCAATGCGATTATTCTCGGCTTGGATCGAGAGCTCTTGATACTTTATGACTTGCAAGTAAAACAAGCGATAGGTCAAAAGACCAAAACAGAATAATACGAACAAACCCGCTACCCATAAACGGGTGCGGAATTGGCCGAGTTCTTGCTCAAGGTTTTGTAGTTCAGTCATGAGCTGATACTTCAAGGCCATGTGGTGCTCAACATAAAGGAGGATACTGCCCGACCAATTTGAAGGATTGCCAAAAAATCTTATAAAGGGCGGTTTTCATCAGGATCTGGTGCTCGACGCTGGGGGGCCAGCAATAACCAACTGATGCATGGCCAAAGACATGCCTCCAGAACTGGAGCCCATAGTAAATACCAGCCTGGCAGCATGCCTCCAAAGGTTATACGTACCAGGAAAGTCACGCCATGGGCTGCGATAAACAGGGGGAAAATTTGCAAGGCCTGAGCCCTTACCGGAAACCAAAGCAGTCGACGATGAATGGTGACCGCAAAGAAACTCAACAGTGTGTAAGCCAAGGCATGCTGGCCGAGTACTGCGCCGTCATGAACATCCATGAGGAGGCCGCCCCAAAAAGCGAATCCGACCCCAACGCGCCGGGGTTGGTGCACATTCCAGAACACCATCGTCAGGGCCAACACATCAGGCATGGCCGGTACCCTTCCAAAGGGAGCCAAGTTGATAGTGAAGGCTAAAATCAGCGTGACCCAGATGAATAGAGGGTTCACCGGCAAAAGCAACTGATCCGAACCCCGAGGCATGATCATGGTGAACCTCGAATTGATGAAGGCAGATTGTTGGCAGAAGATTTACCAGAAGATTTTGTTGTCGTTGTCGGCTCGGGCTGGGGAGGGGGCGGCAACTGCAAACCCAAAGGCTGCAAAACCAGAACAAACCGCACCCCATCAATTTTGGCAATGGGAGACAAAGAAATACTCGCAAAGCCTGAATCGACTTTTCGCTCAATATTTTCAATGCGAGCCACTGGAAGCCCGGGGGGGTAAATGCCATCGATACCAGAGGTGTTGAGTGGGTCGCCCTCCTGCACATCGGCATTGGTTGCCATAAAGCGAAGTGCAAGGGCACCGTGACGGCCCTCGCCGCCATAAGCATACCCGCGTATCTGTGTCCGTGCATTGAGCACAGGAATAGCGGCGTTTTTGTCTGTCAGTAGCGTCACTTCGGCACTGAGTGGGTACACGCGAGTGACTTGCCCCAATACGCCCTCTGCATTGATGACTGGAGACCCGAGTACCACCGACTGCGAGTGGCCACGGTCGATGATAACTTTGCGTGAAAAAATATCAGGGGCCTCATAGAGAATTTCTGCAGCCTGAGAGCGAACAGTCATCGCCGGTCGAAGGTCAAGCAGAGCCCGAAGCTGGGCATTCTCGTTGATAAGTTGATCGGCCCGACTGGCTCGTTCAGCCAAACTGGCCATATCCTGAAGCAAATGGGCCTGAGCCAACTGAGCCTGTTGCAAACCAGCCAGGTAGTTTTGACCTGATCGCCAGGCATTGAAGGGGAGCAAAAGCGAGCGTTGTACCGGATGAAGGACAGTGGATAAAGCAGCGCGCAAGGGCTCCGTTAGTTTGTAACGGGAGTCGGCTACCATTAGAAAAATGGATAAAGCTGAACACAATACCAATTTGGTCAGTGCAGAAGGCCCCTGCCGGAAAAAGGGGGGTGGTGATCGATCGAGAATTCCTAGTGGCATAGGCATACGTCACGTGCAGGAGCTTGCAATCACAGGCCCGTCATCTGGACGCTGTTGGTCGGCTTGAAGAAGCATGATCTGCGCCCATATTGCAACGAATTTACTCCGACGTAAAGATTGGACCCAATCGCTCCATTTTTTCGAGCGCCATCCCGCATCCCCGCACTACACAGGTGAGAGGGTCTTCTGCGACCAGCACGGGCAAACCCGTTTCCTCAGCCAAGAGGCGATCAAGGTCTCTGACCAAGGCTCCGCCACCGGTGAGCATCATGCCACGTTCAGCAATATCGGCACCCAGTTCAGGCGGAGTGAGTTCAAGGGCATTTTTAACTGCCGAGACCATTTGATTGAGCGGATCGGTCAGAGCTTCCAGAATTTCATTGCTGCTGATGGTGAAGCTTCGCGGCACCCCTTCAGAAAGATTGCGGCCCTTGACTTCAATTTCTTTTACCTCGGAACCAGGGAAGGCCGAACCGATGCTTTTCTTGATGGTTTCAGCCGTTTGCTCGCCAATTAACATCCCGTAGTTGCGTCGGATATAGTTGATGATGGATTCATCAAACTTGTCTCCGCCAATTCGAATGCTGCCTTTATAAACCATGCCGCCCAGAGAAACCACGCCGACTTCTGTGGTGCCCCCGCCAATATCTACGACCATCGAACCGCTGGCCTCAGAAACCGGCAATCCGGCCCCAATGGCTGCGGCCATGGGTTCTTCGATTAAATAAACTTCAGAGGCCCCCGCGCCAAGTGCAGACTCGCGAATGGCGCGGCGCTCGACCTGGGTTGAGCCACAAGGTACGCAGATGATGATACGGGGGCTGGGCCTCAGTACAGAGCGCGGGTGCACCATTTTGATGAACTGCTTCAGCATTTGCTCAGTGACCGTGAAATCAGCAATCACGCCGTCTTTCATGGGCCGAATGGCGTCAATATTGCCAGGCACCTTGCCCAACATGGCCTTGGCTTCTTTGCCAACAGCCTGAATGGTTTTTTTTCCATTCGGGCCGCCTTCATGGCGAATGGCCACCACAGAAGGTTCATCCAGCACGATACCTTTGCCACGAACGTAAATCAGGGTATTGGCGGTGCCCAGGTCGATGGCCAAATCGGTCGAAAAGTAGCGACGAAAAGATCCGAACATGTTGAGGTCTTGTGGGATGGCCGAACATTCGGCACAAAAAATTTGCAAATGGGCCACACGCCAAGTCATGATGGTGTGAGCATGGATTGGTGCGAGCAGCGATCAGGTGACATGCGAACCACAAAAAAACAGGAGAAACCAAAAAGAATAAGGCCGCACTGAACCGGTCGTCGATAATACCCGATCGTTCGGCCTTCATCCTTCGACCGAACTCATTTCTTGGGTCCTCTTTTTGGAGTGTTGCTTCATGGCTTTGAGTCTTCATGACGTGGATCGCATTGCACGACTTGCTCGGCTGGAACTGCGGGGCAGTGAATCGGCCGAGATGCTGTCCCGGCTTAATTCATTTTTCACGATTGTTGAGCAAATGAAATCTGTAGACACTGAGGGGGTCGAGCCCCTTTATACGCCTTTGTCTGCCGTGAGTGACGTCACCTTGAGGCTTCGCCACGACGAGGTCACCGAAGCCAATCAACGTGAGCTCAACCAGCGAAGCGCTCCACTTATATTGGATGGGCTCTACCTCGTGCCAAAGGTGGTTGAATGAATCTCCATGACCTGAGCGTCGCTGAGATCTGTCGGGCTTTGGCTCAGCGCAGTCTGTCGAGTGTTGAATTGACTCGGCATCTGCTGGATCGAATTGATGCGAACGCCCGCTTGGGCGCCTGGTTGCACGTGGACGCCGAAGGCGCTTTACATCAGGCCCGGCACGCCGATCAACTCCGCAGCCAGGGAAACTTACGTCCCCTGCTTGGTGTACCGATCGCTCATAAAGATATTTTCGTGACACAGAATCAGCCCACAACGGCGGGTTCGAAAATGCTGGAAAACTACCTCAGCCCCTTCGACGCAACAGTGGTGCAACGCCTTGATGAGGCAGGGGTAGTGAGCTTGGGCAAATTGAATTGCGATGAGTTTGCCATGGGCTCAGGCAATGAAAATTCGGCCTATGCTCCGGCACGCAATCCTTGGGATGAGCAACGAGTTCCTGGTGGTTCTTCGGGAGGCTCTGCTGCAGCCGTGGCGGCCCGGCTGATCCCGGCTGCGACCGGCACCGACACGGGGGGGTCCATTCGGCAACCTGCCAGCTTGACTGGCATCACCGGTATCAAGCCTACTTATGGCGTTTGTTCACGCTACGGCATGATCGCCTTTGCATCCAGTTTGGATCAGGCGGGCCCCATGGCGCGCAGTGCCGAAGACTGTGCCTTGATTTTGAGCGCCATGAGTGGCTTTGACGCCCGGGATTCAACCAGTGCCCTACGCCCACCGCAGAATTACGCAGCGCGCCTCAATGATCCGCGGGCCGATGCCAGCCCGGGGCAGCCTCTTGGAGGGTTGAGAATTGGGCTTCCCCGCGAATTTTTTCCGGCAGATCTCGCTACAGATGTGCATAGCGCAGTGCGCACCGCTTTGTGTGAGCTTGAAAAGTTGGGGGCCTGCTTGGTGGATGTCAGCCTTCCACGAACGGAGTTATCGATTCCTGTTTATTACATTATTGCTCCCGCAGAGGCGAGCTCGAATTTGAGTCGTTTTGACGGCGTGCGATTTGGTCATCGCGCACAAAATTTCCTCGAGCCGGGCTCAAGCCACGGTGCACTTGAGCAAATGTATCGTCGAACTCGCGCCGAAGGCTTTGGGAGTGAAGTCAAGCAACGGATCATGATCGGCACCTATGTGCTGTCACATGGTTATTATGATGCTTACTATCTACAGGCCCAAAAATTGCGGCGCATGATTGCTGATGATTTTCAAACCTGCTTTCGCCAATGTGATGTGATTGCAGGGCCGGTGACGCCCACAGTGGCCTGGAAACTCGGAGGGCAGGCCCATGATCCTTTGGCCAGTTACCTTGCTGATATTTTTACCCTGCCTGCCAGCTTGGCCGGTTTGCCAAGCATGAGTGTGCCTTCAGGCACTGGAGATCACGGCCTTCCTGTTGGGCTCCAGCTGATTGGTAATTATTTCTGTGAAGACACCCTCCTGCATACGGCACATGCTTTGCAGCAAGCCACTGACTGGCACCGGCTCAAGCCAAGCGGCTTTTAGACCCCCTGAGGCTACCTTCATGAGTAAACTAATTCGCGGATACGAGGTTGTGATCGGCTTGGAGACGCATGTTCAGCTCTCTACCGCCAGCAAAATTTTCAGTGCCACATCCACTCGCTTTGGTGCTAAGCCCAATACCCAGGCGAGTGCCGTTGACCTGGCCCTGCCGGGCACGCTTCCCGTCATGAACCGTGGTGCTGTTGAGCGCGCCATCTGTTTCGGGCTGGCTGTGGGTGCCAAAATTGCACCCCGTTCAATTTTTGCGCGTAAAAATTATTTTTACCCTGATTTGCCCAAAGGCTATCAAATCAGCCAGTACGAGACACCGGTGGTTCAAGGCGGCCTGATTGAATTCATGGTGGGCCATGAATTTTGTCGCGTTCACCTAACGCGCGCCCACCTTGAAGAAGACGCTGGAAAATCCCTTCATGAAGATTATGCCGGACAGACGGGTATTGATTTGAATCGGGCAGGGACGCCTTTGCTGGAAATTGTCACTGAGCCCGAAATGCGCTCCAGTGCGCAAGCGACAGAGTATGCCCGAGCTCTCCATGGGCTTGTGGTGTGGCTGGGCCTTTGCGATGGAAATATGGCTGAAGGCAGCTTCCGCTGCGATGCCAACGTCTCGGTGCGCAAGCCTGGGGGGCCTTTTGGAACGCGGCGTGAAATTAAAAATTTGAACAGCTTTAAATTTTTACAGCAAGCCATTGATTATGAAATCAACTGGCAAATTGATCTGATCGAGGATGGCGGTGACGTGGTTCAGGCCACGGTGCTTTTCAACCCTGATACGGGCGAAACCCGTGCCATGCGCACCAAGGAAGACGCTCACGATTACCGATACTTTCCTGACCCCGACCTTCCTCCGCTGGTGATTGAACCCGATTGGATTAATCAAGTCAGGGCCGAGATGCCCGAGTTGCCCTCAGCGATGGCTGAACGCTTTCAGCGGGACTATGACCTGCCAGCCTACGATGCCTCCATCATGATACAGAGCAAGGCTTTTGCAGCATACTTTGAGTCTGCAGCAAAAAGCTGCGGCCAAGCCAAGTTGGTGGCGAACTGGCTGATGGGTGAAATAGCCCGCCGACTCAAGGCTCAGGGCCTCTTGATTGAGCACTGCCCCGTTCCTCCTGGCCGTTTGGCTGAATTGATGGCCCGCATTCATGACGGCACTCTTTCCAACCATGGTGCCAAACAAGTATTTGAAATGCTCTGGACTGAGGGAGGAGAGCCCGATGTGCTCATTGATAAATTAGGCCTTCGTTCGATGAATGATTTGAGCGCTCTGGAGGTCATCATTGATGAAGTCTTGATCGCCCAGAGCAAGTTGGTTGAAGAATATCGAAACGGAAAAGAAAAGGCTTTTAACGCGATAGTGGGCCAGGCCATGAAAGCGACTCAAGGCAAGGCAAAACCTGCACAAGTTAATGAAATTCTGAAGAAAAAGTTACTGAAACCCTGAGAAATTCTGCATTGCCAAATTAGGGAATCTCTGCAAAACCCCTCGTGGCGATCGCATCCTTTCCTGAATGAGTTCTGCGGCGCCGGTTTTTTGCCTGTGGCACTCCCTACAGGCTGCAAAATCTGCCCATGCAGCCTGATATAGATCAATCGCAAAAGCTCCGAGTCACCTTCAAACTCCGTATCGTTCCCGGTAAGCCGTTACAGCATAAAAATATTCTATAAAATTACATGTCTTATGGGCAGAGAGGTAGTCCAATAAATCCGTCAGTGTGGCAATAGAAACCACCTCCAGCCCCCACTGCTGGCGAACAAGCTGTAAAGCAGACCATGGCATCTCCTGTCCATCACAAATGGCTTTTTCCTGACGATCAAGGGCAATGATCACGCCGCAGGGCTCTGCTCCCGCTGAATGAATCATCGCAAGCGACTCTTTCACCGAGGTGCCGGCAGAAATCACATCGTCAATAATGAGCACCCGTCCTGCCACCGGAGCCCCGACCAAGGTGCCTCCCTCGCCGTGATTTTTGGCCTCTTTGCGGTTGTAAGCAAAAGGTACATTGTGACCTAGACGGGCCAATTCAATGGCCACCGCTGCAGCCAAGGTGATTCCTTTATAGGCGGGGCCAAACAACATATCGAAGGAGACCCCGCTGGCAAGCAGCGCCCGGGCATAAAATTCTGCCAAGCGGCCCAGCCTGGTGCCGTCATGAAATAACCCGGCATTGAAAAAGTAGGGCGATATACGCCCGGCCTTCGTTTTGAATTCGCCGAAACGCAAAACACCGCATTCAACTGCAAAAGCAATAAAGTCCTGAGCCACAGACGTGGGCGAAGGCTGAAAATTCATGAAAGATTCCTGTGTTAAGACTGGTCACTTTAAACTTGAATGGCATCCGCTCGGCGGCCAGGAAGGGCTTCGAAGCCTGGGCGGAGGCCGCCCAGATCGATTGTATGGGGGTTCAGGAAGTCAAGGCACAAGCGCACGACATTTCAGGAAAATTTGAAATGGTGGCGGGTCTTCGGGGTTACTTTCACTTTGCTGAAAAGAAAGGCTATTCTGGTGTGGGGCTGTACTGCCGCCATGAGCCAAGCGATGTGATCGTCGGGCTGGGATGGCCCGAATTTGACCCAGAGGGGCGCTGGGTCGAGGCTCGCTTTGATACCCCGCAACGCAAGCTCAGCATGATCAGTTGCTATTTCCCCAGTGGCAGCAGCAGTGAAGATCGTCAGCAGGCCAAATATCGGTTTTTGGCGCTCATGCGTTCTCATTTGGTGAAGCTCAAATCAGAACGGGCATTTATTCTGATGGGTGACGTCAATATCGCGCATCATCCTATTGACCTCAAAAACTGGAAGGGTAACCTGAATCAAAGTGGATTTACCCCTGAAGAGCGGGCATGGATGTCTGATCTTCTGGATGTTGAATCTGGTGTCGGTCTGGTTGATGTTTTTCGCCAACTTAATTCTCGCCCCGATCAATACACTTGGTGGAGCCAGCGTGGCCAAGCCCGTGCAAAAAATGTGGGTTGGCGGATCGACTACCATTTGGCCACGCCTGAATTGGCCCGACATGCTCGACGAGAGAGCATCTACACTGAACAATTTTTCAGCGACCATGCGCCTCTTGCCATTGATTACAATTTTGAGATCTAAGTGGCCGCAACATGGCGGTTAAGGGGGGCCGTGTCGGCTGCGCTATCGTTTATTTTCGGGCTGCCGTAACGTGATAGGCTCAAGGTTTCCACCCGATTGACCTTCCGCACGATCAGAAATCTCTCAATTGCCGCCCCCTCCCTGTACGCCATGAGCCTTCTGCCCACCATCGAAATTCAGACCCAAGACCCCACTGCCAGCCCTTCAGCCAGCATCATTGTGTTGCACGGGCTGGGAGCTGACGGCCATGATTTTGTCCCATTTGCTCATGAACTTGAGCTTCATTCACTGGGCCCTGTGCGTTTTATTTTTCCTCATGCCCCGGAGCAACCGGTATCTATCAATGGCGGCTACATCATGCGGGCCTGGTACGACATTCGCAGCGCTGATTTATCCAGCCGAGAAGATGAGGCCGGCTTGAGAGTTTCTCAAGAGGCTCTTTCAGCGCTCATTCAGCGCGAGCATGAGAGGGGCATTCCGGCATCAAAAATTGTGCTTGCAGGGTTTTCGCAAGGCTGCGCCATGACCCTCATGACAGGCCTGCGTTACCCTGAGCGCTTGGCAGGCTTGGCCGGGTTGTCTGGCTATATTCCCTTGGCCGAGACGACCGCCCAGGAACGTCACCCTGCCAATCAGGAAACCCCGATTTTTCTCGCCCATGGGCGGCAAGATTCCGTTGTGCCATTTCATCGTGGCCAAGCGTCTCGTGACCTTCTTATGCAACTGGGTTACTGTGTTCAATGGCACGATTACCCCATGCAGCACTCTGTGTGTCAACAGGAGGTTCAGGATTTTAATCGCTGGCTGCTTCATGTTCTGACCCATTCTGATTGAATGGGCCTTGACTGCATGGAACCTTGATTGATCCAGCACGTTGATTGAAAAAATCTGATTCAGAAAATATCGGCGCAATGAACCGGGAAGTGGCCTTTGTGGCGGTCGGCGAAGAAATGGCTTAAGGTACAACGAACGGTGTCAAATGCCAGTTCAGCCCATGGAATTTCAGGCTCTTCAAATAAACAGGCCTCGCTGGTCTCTGGACCGGGGTTGAGCTTCTGGCTTAGCATACGAGCGCGATAAAAAAGGTGAACCTGACCCACTTTGACCACGTTATGAACGGTATACAGGCCGAGGAGCTCAATTTGGGCACCTGATTCTTCAAGAGTTTCCCGCTCGGCGCCTTGTTCGCTGGTTTCGCCAAGTTCCATGAAGCCACCGGGCAGTGTCCATAAGTGTTTTCTGGGTTCAATGTTCCGGCGACAAAGCAGAACTTGAGTATTCCATACAGGCAGGGTGCCAACCACCAGTTTGGGGTTTTGATAGTGAATACGTTGGCAGCATTGGCAAATGGCCCGCACCCGGTTGTCGTCAAGCGGAATTCGGTAGTCAACCGGCTGTCCGCACGAGGGACAGTATCGAATGGGGGCATTTGAAAACATGTTTGCAGTGTAGCGGCCTGAGGTTCCTTAACTTGGGAGGGGTAAAGTGGCAGCTTGGGAATTATGCTCATGAAAGTTGATCTACCGACAGGTTGGGCCCCGGAGTGGCCGGTAAGCGGGGTAGGTGCCTGGATGTCTCATCGCTTGGGGGGTTGCAGTGCCCACCCCTTTGATTCGCTGAATTTGGGTGCTGCGGTGGGTGATGACCCGCAGGCCGTGGGGCTGAATCGACAGCGTTTTCAGCATGCCTTGGGAGGGGCTGTGCCGGTATTTTTGAAGCAAGTTCATGGCGCCCGGGTGCTGACATTAAACGCAGGTGATGCTGCGGCGGAGGGTCACCTGGAATCGATTCATGAGGCTGATGCCGCCGTCACGAGCGATCAGGGTGTGGCCTGCGTGATTCAGGTGGCCGATTGTTTGCCCGTGCTTTTTGCCGGGCCTCAGGGCCGGGCGGTGGGGGCTGCGCATGCGGGTTGGCGTGGCTTGGCCTTGGGAGTGCTGGAGGCCACCTTGGAGCAAGTTTGTGAATTGGCTTGCTGTCAGGCAGCTGAAATTGATGCTTGGCTGGGCCCTTGCATTGGGCCACGTTGGTTTGAAGTGGGCAATGAGGTTCTTGAGGCCTTAAGTCCGATGGAGTCAGCGTTCATGCGGCCCGACCTGGAATGGCCGCCAGACAATTCTTGGGGACACTTGCCGCAGGGCTTCAAACCCGGCATAAAACCGGGCAAATATGGGGCTGATTTGCCAGCTTTGGCTCGTGCTCGTTTGGTGCGTGCCGGGCTGGAGCCCGCCCGTGTGTATGGAGGCCAATGGTGTACTTATGAGGATCGTTCAAGGTTTTTCTCGTTCCGCCGTGATGGCATCACCGGGCGCCTCGCTGCTGCCATCTGGCGTGCTCTCTGATGGGGCAGACGGGGTCCGTTGACGGGCACGACGGACGGGTATGCCCAGCAAGTACAACAGAATGAATAAAGGCAATAGGCCGTAAAGGAAAAAGGTGATGACAGCCCCCAAGACGCTACCTTGCGAACTGAGGGCTTCTGAAATAGCCATCATTGAAACAACATACACCCAAGCGATGATGATCAGCCAATACATATCGTCATCTGAGAAAGCATTCTATAATTTGAAAAATAAACAAGCCTGTATTGCAACGGGATTCCCGAGGAGACATGTGAACGCCACCTTTGACCTACCTGCAGGAGCACTCCGCCAAGGCGCCTCTGTTCCCTTTTTGCGACCCCCCGCAGCAGATATCCTGGAAACAGCCTGGAAGGAAGCTCTAAAAAGTATCTCCTCACTGAGTTTGCCGCCTTCCGCTCTCACGGAAATTCAGGCTCAGTATATTGCCCAGGCTACGGCACTTTGGAATGAAACCCTACAAAGGCTGAAATCGCCAACGCGCCAAGCCGATGGTGTTGCGCCAACGACTCCAGTCATTGCCGATCGTCGTTTTTCTGCCAAAGACTGGGTTGAAAACCCGATGGCGGCATTTGTGGCTCAATTTTATTTATTGAACGCACGAACCCTCATCAGCCTTGCTGAATTGCTTCAGGGCGATGCGAAGGCAAAGCAGCGTATTCGTTTTGCGGTTCAGCAGTGGGTTGATGCCACAGCCCCGAGCAACTACTTGGCACTCAACCCTGAGGCTCTGAGGCTGGCTGTTGAAACCAAGGGTGAAAGCCTTGCCCAGGGGCTGCGTCAATTGATGCATGATTTGCGGCGCGGGCATGTGTCTCAAACCGATGAAAGTCAATTTGAGGTGGGGCGTAATGTGGCTACCTCCGAGGGCGCCGTTGTTTACGAAACCGAGTTGTTTCAATTGATAGAGTACAAGCCCTTGACCAGCAAGGTCTTTGAGCGCCCCTTGTTGTTTGTGCCCCCTTGTATCAATAAGTACTACATTCTTGATTTGCAGCCTGAAAATTCCTTGATTCGTTTTGCTGTTGAGCAAGGGCATCGGGTGTTTGTGATCAGTTGGCGGAATGCAAATGAAGCCTTGGCGAAGCTTTCCTGGGATGACTACGTTGAGGGTGCGATCATTCGTGCCATTGAGGTGGTGAAAAGCATTTCAGCTCAGCCTGGCATCAATGCCTTGGGCTTTTGTGTCGGGGGCACTTTATTGGCAACAGCTTTGGCGGTGTTGGCGGGCCGCGGAGAGTCACCCGTGGCACACATGAGCCTGCTGACGACATTCCTTGATTTTAGTGATACGGGTATTTTGGATGTGTTTGTTGACGAAGCGGCTGTGGCCGTGCGTGAAGCCACCATCGGCCATCTCAACCCCAAGGGTGGTTTGCTCAAGGGGCAGGAGCTTTCATCCACTTTCAGCTTCTTGCGGCCTAATGATTTGGTCTGGAACTATGTGGTCGGCAACTACCTGAAGGGCCAAACACCGCCCCCTTTTGATTTACTCTACTGGAATAACGACAGCACCAATTTGCCTGGCCCCATGTATTGCTGGTATTTGCGCAATACCTATCTTGAGAATAATCTCATTAAACCCGGAAAACTCAAAATTTGTGGCCAAACCATTGATTTTCAGCAAATCAAGGCCGATGTTTATATTTACGCATCACGCGAAGACCATATTGTCCCTTGGGAAAGTGCTTACCGTACGGTTCACCTGCTTCCAGGGAAAAAACGCTTTGTTTTGGGGGCCTCCGGGCATATTGCCGGGGTTATTAACCCGCCTGTCAAAAAGAAGCGCAGCCACTGGGTTGGCACCACCCATGCCCTGCCTGCACAAGCTCAGGCCTGGCTTGAAAAATCGGTAGAGCACCCTGGTAGTTGGTGGACTGACTGGGCACAATGGTTGGCTGGCTGCGCCGGAAAATCAGTGACCGCACCGAAGTCGTACGGAAGCAAGCAGTACCAAGTGATCGAGCCTGCACCAGGCCGGTATGTCAAGGAACGGGTCTGATTCCAACAGCCCGCTCGTTTACAAATAACCATTGGAGACAAGCATGTCCGATATCGTCATCGTCGCAGCAGCACGCACCGCCGTGGGCAAGTTTGGTGGTTCCCTTTCAAAAATTCCGGCGGCTGAACTCGGCGCTGCCGTGATTGCCAACCTCCTTCAACGCTCTCAACTCACCGGGGACCAAATTGGTGAGGTCATTTTGGGGCAGGTTCTGACAGCAGGAGCCGGCCAGAACCCCGCACGTCAGGCCGTTCTCAAGGCCGGGCTGCCCCAAAGTGTCTCGGCCCTGACCATCAACAAGGTCTGTGGTTCTGGCTTGAAGGCGGTCATGCTGGGTGCCCAGGCGCTTCGCGATGGCGATTCTGAAATCATCATTGCCGGTGGCCAGGAAAACATGAGCCTGTCTCCTCACCTGTTGGCGGGTTCGCGTGACGGCCAACGCATGGGCGACTGGAAAATGGTCGACAGCATGATTATTGATGGCCTGTGGGATGTTTACAACCAATATCACATGGGTATCACCGCTGAAAACGTCGCTAAAAAATACGGCATCGGCCGTGAAGACCAAGACGCTCTGGCGCTTGCCTCGCAACAGAAGGCCGCTGCGGCTCAAGATGCCGGCAAGTTCAAGGATGAAATTGTTCCTTTCAGCATTCCTCAGCGCAAGGGCGACCCCCTCGTTTTTGACGCTGATGAATTCATCAACCGCAAAACCAACGCTGAAGCCTTGTCGGCCCTGCGCCCTGCTTTTGACAAGGCGGGCTCTGTGACGGCGGGCAATGCCTCGGGCCTCAATGATGGTGCCGCCGGGGTGCTCCTCATGACCGCCAAGAAAGCGGGGCAACTTGGCCTCAAGCCTCTGGCTCGTATTGCCAGCTATGCATCTGCTGGCCTCGACCCGGCTTATATGGGCATGGGCCCCGTTCCGGCGGCTCGCAAGGCCCTTGATCGTGCGGGTTGGAAGGCCGCTGACCTGGATCTGCTTGAAATCAATGAAGCTTTTGCAGCGCAGGCCTGTGCGGTTCACAAGGAAATGGCCTGGGATCTTTCCAAGGTCAATGTCAATGGGGGTGCCATCGCAATTGGCCACCCGATTGGTGCATCGGGCTGCCGAATCCTCGTTACTCTCTTGCACGAAATGCAGCGCCGTAATGCGAAAAAGGGCATCGCCTCTCTTTGTATTGGCGGTGGCATGGGTGTGGCGCTGACTGTCGAGCGTTGAGAAGGCTTCCCTGGCGGTTCAATGGCCGACTGGGGCTTATTTTGTTTGATCAAATTAACTGATCTGAGTAATTGAATTTCAGGAGAATCCAATGAGTCAAAAAGTGGCTTACGTGACGGGTGGCATGGGGGGGATTGGTACGGCCATGTGCCAACGTTTACACCGTGATGGCTATAAGGTCATCGCGGGTTGCGGCCCCAGCCGTGACTATCAAAAATGGCTCGATGAACAAAAAGCCATGGGCTTTACTTTCTATGCTTCGGTCGGCAATGTGGGTGACTGGGACTCTACGGTGACCGCTTTTGAAAAGGCCCGTGCAGAGCATGGCACCATCGACATCCTTGTCAATAATGCAGGCATCACCCGTGATGGCCTGTTCCGTAAAATGAGCCGATCCGACTGGGATGCCGTGATTGAAACCAACCTGACCAGTTTGTTCAACGTCACCAAGCAGGTCATTGATGGCATGCTTGAAAAGGCCTGGGGCCGTATTATCAATATTTCTTCTGTCAATGGTGCCAAGGGCCAATTTGGTCAAACCAACTACTCTGCGGCCAAAGCGGGTATGCACGGCTTTTCAATGGCTTTGGCCCAAGAAGTGGCCAACAAAGGTGTGACCGTGAACACAGTCAGCCCTGGCTACATCGCCACCGATATGGTCAAGGCCATTCGCCCCGAAGTTCTCGACAAAATCATCGCCGGTATTCCGGTCAAGCGCCTTGGTACCCCTGAGGAAATTGCCTCAATGGTGTCTTGGCTGGCTTCTGAAGAATCTGGCTTTGCCACCGGAGCCGAGTTCGCAGTCAATGGCGGCTTGCACATGAGTTGATCACTTCTCTACCGAACCGCATCTGCGCTTTATTCGGCGCCAGATGCGGTCTCAAAAACTGTTTAAAAACCAAAGCATCAGCCCCCAGCCCAGCAATATTGGCGCGCTTGCGTTGCAGAAGCGGCCCCTGACCACCTTGAAGTATCAAAGTTGATCACCGCCCTGCGGCCAAAATTGTCGAGGGTAAAGTTACCGCAACGGTCATTGGCCATGGGCCCGGGGTTTTCACGGGTCATGGTGAGCACATAGGTGGTGCCTCCCGGGGCATCTAGAGTCACTTTGTAGTTTGGGGTACCGGTGGCAGGAACCTTGCTAAAACGGCTTGAAAAATCGGGGTTGGTGTAGGTGCGGTTTTCGAGGTAAAAGCGCTCCATATATTGTTGGGCTTGCACCAAGGTTGCAGTGGCATCAGCTCGGCGGCCTTTTGCCACGTGCTCAGTGTAGGCCGGAACTGCAAAACTCAACAAAATACCAATGATGGCAAGCACGACCAACACTTCAAGTAAAGTGAAGCCGCTTGGAATGGATGATTGATGCTTCACATAACCCTCCTTGTTTATTTCACGAACGTCCGCAAGCCGGGCACTTCTCGCCACTGAAGCCTGGATTCAGGAGATGGCATCTGGATACCGACATCAGTGTCCTTGCCCACGGCACGAAACACCACGCTGCGGCCACTCTCTGATTGCAATGTGCCACCATAAGTCGGGGCTCTTCCCGTGCGATCGAGCACGAATGAGACTTTCTGGTCAGCAATCGGAATGCCCACCACTTTGTTATTGCTCGGGGTGTTCACACCAAAAACATTGACTGAGGGCAAACCGCTGATGGGATCAAAGAAAAATAGTGTGCTCTTGGGTGGTGGTGGTGGAGGTGGTGGTGGTGGTGGAGGTGGTGGAGGTGGTGGAGGTGGTGGAGGTGGAGGTGGTGGTGGAGGTGGAGGTGGAGGTGGAGGTGGAGGTGGTGGGGGTGGTGGTGGTGGTGGTGGTGGTGGTGGGGGTGGTGGTGGTGGTGGTTGTGGTGGTGGTGGTGGTGGTGGGGGTGGTGGTGATGGTGGTAGTGGCTGCGGTGGCGGTCCTCCAGTTCCGCCGCCTGGTTGATGTGGTAAGGGAAGGAT
>JBKDQE010000028.1:0-1408 GCA_046342195.1 Burkholderiales bacterium | reverse complement strand
CGGCAATTTTGCCCGGGGGGGTTCCTGCGGCCAACATCCGAATGGCATAGCCGCGCGCCGCTTTCAGCAGATCGGGATCTGCGGTCAATAGGGCATTTTTATTGAAATCAAATGATTTTGCGACGCTGTTCAACAAAGGTTGGCGCAAATTCAGGGTGTCAAGCAAGGCCTGGGCTTCTGGGCTTGCCCCACCCAGTGCTTTGGAGAATGCCTGGATCATTTTGGGCGTGAGCTGTGCCGGAGGCAATTGAAAAAGCCACTCTGCCTTCTCCAGCAAGGCTTGTGCCAAAGCTTGATGGGACAATGTGCTGAGTGCAATCAGTGTTGGCACTTTTGTTGATTTTTTTGTGGGGACGATCGTGCCTGGATTTGCTTTGACGGGCTTGATTGTTATTGTTGTTGATGTCTTCGGATCAGTGCGGTTTCCCTTCACACCGGTATCTAATTCATCGATCTTCTTCAAAGCCTGAATAAGCCGTTCTTTTTGTGGAGGGGTGGCTAATTTTCGAGAAGCCAGCAAGCCTTCACGGACAGCAATTTTCAGCGGGGTGGGTAACATTTGGTACCCTTCTCCGCCATTTTTCAGGAAACCCAACAAATTCTCGACATCCTGCCCATTTTGGGGGTTGGCCATCTTGTTGTAGACGGTTTGAATAGCTTTGACATTCTGAGATGCATTTTTGAGGCCCGTTACTGTCTTGCCGGTCAGGGCCATCAGGCCCCCCAGAGCCACATTGATCACGGCACCGCTCAGGCCGCGTGCAAAAATGCGTCCGGCTTGGTTCAGGTCGGCCACATCGCTTCCACGAATCACCAGTTCGATCAGCTTCGCAAGCCCTTGGGCAAACTGCATTCCGCCCACGGCCAGCAAGGCCGCCTGAATAGCCGGGCCGGCCGGGGTCAGGCTCAATAATTGCAAGGCCAACAACATGGCCGCCCCCTCGGGCGAGGCCAAGGCCCGCCATTGCGCCCCCATTTCAGGCCCAGCCCATTCAACGGCGCGCGCTAACGCATATTGCAATCGTGGCAAATAATCCGAGGGCTGCCTGATGGCGGGCAAATCACTATTTTTGCCCAGAAAAAGCGGCAAACTTCGCCCCTGGGCCCCGGCACCAACCAATTGAGCGGGTATGATGGGGCGGTTCTTCGAAGCCCCCTCAAGAGGCAAAGGAACGCCCCAATTTTTCAGAATTTTGTCAACCTTCGCGCGGGCCTGAGTGAGATTGATTTTGCCTTGTCGGGCTTCTTCGCGAATGTGGATGATGTTTTGAATATCGCGATTTAAAAATCCACGAATGGGTTTTAAAAAAGGATATTGATTCTCATTTTCATGGCGATTTTGTATCGCCCTGACGGCATCAACCGAATAATTCTTGAATTCTTCAAACTGGGCAAGTGGCTTGGACAG
>JBKDQE010000027.1:0-2452 GCA_046342195.1 Burkholderiales bacterium | reverse complement strand
CTCCAACATCTCCAACCGCTGCCGAATGGCCTCTTCACTCAGCTTGATACGCCAGGCCTTCATCACTCGCTCCTCTTCAAAAGAGCGTGACCTTCTCATTCAGTTGGAGGCTTGGGAAGATGGGTTGCCCGCGTGCTTACGGCCTATCTCAAAGACATCCTCACCAAACTCCCCACCTGGCCCAACAGCCGATTGGCTGAGTTGCTGCCGCACCGCTGGACGCCCCCCTCCAAACCTGAGCAGAGCTTCGCGTAGGGGTCAAGATCGGTTTGGCGCGCGCTTACCAGACGGATCTGATCCTCATCGACTGACCATCGGCCCCCACGCCAGCAGACAGTACGGCATCCCCAAGGGCCTGCCCTACCTGACGGGGCTTGTGATTGACTGCGAGGCCCGTTAACGGGCCCTTGATCGATTGAGCCCGGTTAACCCAGCGGGCTCAATTCGTAACTGGTGCTGCGGCCGCTGGCCTCGGATTTCTTCAATACACCACGCTCCAACAATTCGGTGATGTCGCGCAGTGCAGTGTCCTGCGAGCATTTCGCAATGGCCGCCCACTTGCTGCTGGTCAGTTTGCCGTCAAAGCCATCGAGCAACTTGTTGAGCAGTTTGATCTGCCGATCATTCAGGGGCGTCCCGGCCCAATGATGCCAGAAGCAGGCCTTGGCCAGCACCGAGGCCAGTGTTTCCTCAGCGCCTTGAATGGCTCGTAGCAGACACCCCAGAAACCACTCCAGCCAAGCGGTGACGTCCATGTCACCCTTCTGTGTGGCCTCGAGGCGGTCGTAGTAATCCTGACGCTCGTGCTGGATCTGCGCCGAGAGGCTGTAGTACCTCTGCGCTGAGGCATCAGCGCGTGCCAGTGCCATGTCACCCACGGCACGGGCAATCCGTCCGTTGCCATCTTCAAAGGGATGAATGGTCACGAACCACAGGTGCGCCAAGCCTGCCTTGATCACAGGGGCATCATTCTGGTCCACATTGAACCAGTTCAGAAAGTCCAGCATCTCGGCGTCCAGCAAGTGTGCCGGCGGGGCTTCGTAATGAATCTTCTGTCGATGGATGGCTCCTGACACCACCTGCATGGGACCTTGTGCGTCGTCGCGCCACTGGCCAACACGTATCTTGGTCAGGCTGCTGTAGCCCGTGGGAAATAGGGCTGCGTGCCAACCAAACAAGCGCTCGGTCGTTAGGAGCGCGTCGTAGCCCTGCGTGGCATCCAGCACCATATCGACCACTCCGTCGACGTGTCGATCCGCCGGTGCCAAGGCACCAATATCGACGCCGAGCCGACGCGCAATCGATGAACGCACCGAGTCGGGGTTGAGTTTTTCGCCTTCGATTTCACTGGTCTTGAGCACATCCTCGGTCAAAACACGCAGGGTCGCCTGGTCGCGCAGGGCAAGCCCTAGGTCATGCATCCGACCCGACAGATGACCTTGTGCGAGGTGTACCTGGGCGAGCATCGGTGCCAGCCGCTTGTGGTCATAGATCCAGTGCGGCCAGTCGTTTTGCTGCCAGATATAGTTCTTTTCTACGCTTTTCATGTGGCGATTATGCAGGGCATTCGCCGCACCGCCGAGTCAATCTACGCACTTTCTGCGGATTAAATCGCAGGGATTCGCCGCACGCCGCCTGCACCAGACCTGATCAGGACCAGAAAGCTGCGCCGCCAGATCACACGGCAGCCTCAGCGACGAACAGTTCATCGAAGACACGTTGCCCGTACTCCGATACAGCCTTGCCTCCATTGAACTCTTGCCAGCGGCGCACGATCACGTCTACGTACTTTGGATCGAGCTCCATCATGAAACAGCGGCGCCCAGACTTCTCGGCCGCGATCAGCGTACTGCCTGAGCCACCAAAGCAATCGAGCACCACATCGCCCGGACGGCTCGAGTTGCGGATCGACCGCTCCATGAGCTCCACGGGCTTCATCGTCGGGTGCAGATCGTTGCGGGCAGGTTTTTTGATGTTCCAGACATCCCCCTGATCCCGATCGCCACACCAGTGTCGGCTGCCGCCCTGTGGCCAGCCATACAGGATCGGCTCATATTGGCGTTGGTAGTCGGCCCTGCCCAGGGTGAAGGTGTGCTTGGCCCAAATGATGAACGTGGACTACTTGCCACCAGCGGCGCGAAACGCAGCCTGCAGGGTATCGAGCTCGCTGGAGGACATGGCGATGTACACCGCGCCGTCACACGTTGGCAGCATCAGCGAGAGAGCGTCAAAGACGAAATCGTAGAAGTCCTCGCCCAGGTTATCGTTCAGGATGGGCCGGTGCTTGCCCCGCAGCTTGTCCTTGGCACTGTGTAAGCACGCGGGCAACCCATCTTCCCAAGCCTCCAACTGAATGAGAAGGTCACGCTCTTTTGAAGAGGAGCGAGTGATGAAGGCCTGGCGTATCAAGCTGAGTGAAGAGGCCATTCGGCAGCGGTTGGAGATGTTGGAG
>JBKDQE010000026.1:0-104660 GCA_046342195.1 Burkholderiales bacterium | reverse complement strand
AAACGGCTATATCGAGAGCTTTAACGGCAAGTTCCGTGACGAGCACCTCAATGAGCACTGGTTTGAGTCTCTGGACGAAGCACGAAGGGCTGCCGCGGTTTGGCGCCAGGACTACAACCAGGTCAGGCCCCACAGCAGCCTCGGACGCATACCCCCGGCGCAATTTGCCGAGCAGCATCGCCCGCGCGCTGGCGATGCTGCTCGGTCTGCCACAAGCAAAGAAATCGATTAACCTTCAACTTGGACTTCCTTCCTTTTGATTGGTACGCCGGAAGGGGGCAGGTCAGCAACACCGTGATGCCTGCCGGCACGGGCACTGACTCGATAGCGAGTTCGATTCCGTACTGGCAAGTGGATTCTATGATAATCCCGAAAAAGGATCAATGCAAATAATCAATTCCCTTTTTGGGACTTTTGTTCATCGACCCAGTAGCTGACTGACCTGTCCCGTCTTGCCGATGAGGTGCGAGAGCAGGCGGAAGTTCTTCTCTTCGTGGCGCAGACGTCCTGCCACGATGGCCGGATGCACGCCGATCTCATCGGCGAAAGCAATGGCGTCTTCGGACAGAAGCGTTGTCCGCACTTTGGCCGTACGCCAGCTCTTTTTAGGGATCAATGCTTCCCCGGCCATGGCATCGGCTTCCGCTTCGACCTTTTGGGAATTGCTGCGATCCAAGTCGTCGATGAACACCGGGGCCTCGGCTGTCAGATGCTTGGCAACGTGCGCCAACTCGTGGAGCAAGGCAAACCAGAAGTTGTCGAATCTGTCATGTCGCAACGTCAGGGCGACGATCGGTCGATCGTTGTCGAGCATTGCAGCGCCATCGAGGAAGGTGCGTTTGAAGTGCTTTTCGATGACTAGCGTGATGCCGTGGCGCGCAAGGTACTCGCGCGCAAGTTTTGGCCCCTCATCGAATGTGGACAGCTTGGCCAGCTCACGCATCCAGGCCGGTGTGATGGTTCCGTGCTTGTACTCTCTGACGGCGTTGACTGCTCGCGCTTGCCGCAAGACGCACATACGCCAAGCCAAGAGAGCCATCTCATCTGCTTGGCGATCCCCGCGCTGATGCATCGGAGCGCGCAGAAAAGCCGGACTGACTTGCTTGGGCAGCAGGTCTTGCATGAATTTTCTGAACAGATCTTCGGCGTATTCTTTGAGACGCTGTGCATTCCCTTCGAAATCCCCGAAGCAGCCTCGCTCCAGCATTTCCTTGAGTGGGAACCGTGTGAAGTCCATCTTCGGCTCCTGATCGACGACCGAACTGTCCGTTTCGACGTCTTCGATCAGGATGTCTGCGGGGATGCCCAAGCCCTGGTTGAGTCGGCGAATCATGGGCAGGGACAGTGGGCGCTTGCGCGACAGCACCTCCGAGACCTTGGAGATCGAGCCGATGTAAGGGATCAGATCCTTGCGGGAGAGCTGCATCTGATCCATGCGGAAAAGAATCGACTCGATCGGGTCGGCCTTGACCGGGGGAACGGTTTGGCGTTCGAAGTCCTGGATGACCAAGGCCAGCAGCTCGAGCTCGTTTTCTTCTTTAGAGTTGGCCTTGGGGTCAAGCGACATGAGCGCAGACAAGCGCGCCATCGCTGCTTCGTAGTCTTCCGCACTCTTGATGATCTTCACATTCATCGCCATCTCCACCTGTCGTTTGCTTGCCTTACACACGTCTGCCTAGAACTTTTTCTTGTCGTACTCGGCATGTGTCCCGACCCACTCCACAACCACCAGTCCGTTCTGATATCGGACCTTGACCACAAGCCGATATGAGTTGCCCTTGATGTCAAAGATGACTCTGTTGTCGGCCAAGAAATCCGCGCTTCTGTATCTGCGCTTGATGTCATGCGACGTTTTCCAGTTCTCACGCTCGACATCCGTCTGCCACGCGTCCAGTGGCCCACGCGAGGCTGCATGATCTTTTTTGAACGCCTCGAGGATGGGCAAACCCAGAATTCGCATGTAGGGACGATGTGTTCATGGTCAGGTCTGCATTGTATTTCCCAAAAAGGGAAATGTCAATGGCGGACTCCGATGAAGAGAGGGAAGTTGGTGCATGCCGGCGAACCAGATCACAGTCGCCCGGGGCAAGTTCGAGCTGCCGGCAGGAAGCTGGTTGCCGATGAAGGCGAGCCGACCGGAGCCCCGAGAAGGTAGGGAGTGCGCGGTAGAAGCCGAACTGTCCCCGGACTTCCGCATGGTGTACAATCACGCCCACGGTATCCCTGCCTGTACGGCAAGGCGGTTTCCTCTAAAGGGGAACTACACCACCAATCACCCGTTTACATCAAAAGAGGGACACAGCGTGCTGTTGTCCCTCTTTTTATTTCAATGAGGACTCTGCCGCACGGTTCAACGCTGGTTCCAATGCCGCCCGCAGCCGATGCACGATGGCGGTCAAGGGTTCGTGGGCAAGCTCGTTCTTCTTCAGAAACGCCAGCCACAATGCCTGCCGCGAGGAATCGTGTGCAAACTCGTCCGTCAGGCCGACTGGCAGCGTTTCAGGAACTGCCATGCCCCGTCTTTCAAACGTGGCCTTGATCGCCTGGGCCAGCAGATCGGTGTCCAGAGTTTCTCGTTCGCCTGCAATCATCACGCGAACGCCACCGTAGCCAGCTTCCTTGCGGATCTCATCGACTACGACGGAGGCAGGGTCGAACACGATACCGTCGTCGACCGGTACGGCTGCGATGTCCCGGAATACGTGGGCCACTGACTCCAGATCACTGGCACCGAAACCCAACAGATCGGCGTCGCGTGTGGCCCGGTGTGGCATGTCGTACCACAGTGTGAACAGCAGGCGGGCGCGCACGGAAGCCGCGATGTCGTTCATTCGGTGGCCTCCAGGTAGGGGCGCATCACGTTGGCCACGCGGCAGACCTTCGCGTAGTGCCACAGGTCGTCCGCCGTTGCCTTGCGCTTGGCGCGAACGTCCTTCAGCGCCTCCAGCGCCACGTCCAGGCCGATTTTGTTGCGGTGCTTAAAGCAGTCCACGACCGTCTTGGCCGCGCTGTAAACCTGTGAGCAGGCAGAACACGGCTTGCGGCACGTTGGTGGCGACGGTCACGAGACTTTCGAATTCCGACCCCTGCGCATCTGGCAAGCGGTACAGCCCGCGTCCGACTCTGTCCAGAACACCAGCGGCGGTCAGGCGCGTCAGGACGACCCGGGGCGCATCAATGGCGTCCAGATCGCTGGCGCGCAGCAGCCCCTTCTGGTTGGCCAGATCAAGGACGCGCTGGGTGTGGGTGTCGGCGAGCATGGTGAAAGTATGTTCCGTTTATTCGTTCAATGCAATATTTCGACGAAAAAAAGGAACATCTTGATGCAGTCGTGTTTGGTTCCCCTTCTTGGAAGTCGAACCGCAGACCATCGCAGCCCGAACCAGCGGGGAAGTGCGCGGGGGCATTCACTCTTTCCCCGGACTTCCGCATGATGTACAGTCACATCCATAGTATCCCTGCTTCTACAGCAGGGCGGTTTCCTCTAGTGGGAAACTACACCACCAATACCAAACGCCTGACCGTTCCCGGTTGGGCGTTTTCATTTTCGGAGGCCCCGCGAGATTGACCTTGTCCCTCTTTCCCGGAGTCGTTAATCTGTGGTTTACGCGGCCTTTTTACGCTGTGCCGTGAACCAGCGTTGTTCAAATTGCATCGGGCTGACCTAGCCCAGTGAAGAATGTAGCCTGGCGTGGTCTTGGCAATGCCCAACACCCGGGCCGTCACCGCAATGGCCTGCCCAGCCTTCACCTGCCTCACCGCCTTGAGCTTGTACTCCAGCGTGTATTGTGCTGGCTGCGGGTGTAGATGTTTTCGGCGATGGCTTTCATGGTCTGTTCCGCGAGGTTATGTGACAGACCATGTTGCAACCGCGGTTTAACCTTGAAGCAACAAGGCCCTGATTCCGTTGGGAATCAAGGCCTTGCGCGCGCTAACGGTATTCGGTGGGGTGGCTGATGGGAAACCACTGGCCACCAGCAAAATCTCTTTCAAATCAAGCACTTAGCTTGAGCTGTTACACAGCCGGCGGGCGCACTCTGTGTGACAGATGAGGACGCTCCGCGACGCGTAGTTTAGCCCATCTCGACCCTTTTCCCAAGCCTCGGCCGCCCTGCTCTGCCGACCGACCTCCGACGTCCGCAGAGACCCAGCACTGACAGGGTGTAGCGCTCGGCACCGCGAATTGCTCAACGCTTGCCGTCTCCAAGCAGCCCCACAGGACATCCTGCTCGGACCCGCATTCATCAACGTGCCTACACGCATTGCGCAATTCCGCGCGACACAGGACAAAAGAATGAATTCGAAGACTGAGCAAGCGGTCCGCATGCGTGCCATCAGCAGCATGCGAGCGAATGGACAGTTCGCCGTGGCCACCCTGCTGCTCGAGGCCGAGCATGGGCTCTTCGCCCCGGACGAAACAGACACTGGCCTGATGGTCCTGCACGGCATCGTGCCGGCCAAGTTCATGGACCGCATGAGGCGCGGGCGCTGGAAACGCTGCGTCGAGCTGATGACCACTTCGGACTTGTGCTCAGCACTTGTGGCGGCTTTTGAGCTGGGGGAGGTACAGCTGCGACTCGTGTTGCCGCTTGTTGGGCGTGAGCTGCGAGAAGCGCTGGCCAAGCTGCCACCCGGCGAGCCTCTGCGGCTGTGCATGACGGCGGAAGAGGATGGGCAGCAGTTGAATCTGAAGGTCAGCATGGGGCCAGACAGCTCCCTGGCATTGGCCGCCCTGGTCGAAGACGACAGCGAAGACTCTGAGGTGATGCTTGGCTCCCTGCTTGAGCTCACCCATGACGTGGCCGGTCTGAGGATGGGAGAACCGCAGGGGCGCCAGTGGGCCCCCTTGAGCCCGGATGTGCTGGTCATGACCGTGCTGCCGCCATCGCTCGTGCGCGCAACCGCTGAGCTCCAGGCGCTGAGCCACTCGGTGATGCATTGATTCCACGGGCCGACCTAAGCGTCGGCCCTCTTGTTTATGCCGTCGCTACACAGCCCGAGCGGACCGCACGGGGCGGGCCGCAAAAACATCGCCCCGCATCTCTGAGCTTGGCGGCAGACGAGATGCAGGGCGCGTGGGAGTACCAGTGAGACGTATAGCAACCGACTTATGCCGGCAGGGCTCCCCATCGGGAGGCCCAAATGGCACAACTTCAACTTGCGCTCAAGCATGACGAGCGCTTCGACGCGACGGTCGACGAACCGCTGCTGTATCACGACACCGAACGCTCCGGCTTCACCGCATTGCTGAGGCCTGGCGGCATGCCGCGCCAACTCGCAGTCCGCCTTCATGAGTTGCCTTCGGCACTTCGGGACCAGCGCCTGCACAACCAAGACTTGTACATCGCACAGAACGAATTTTTTCGGCCCAATCGGCGCGTCGTCAGTTGCAGTCGGCTGACCTGTTGCTACGTCGACTTGGACACGTACAAGCTCGATTCGCTCTATGGCCAACCGGCCGAAGCGTTGACAGACCGACTGCTGCGTCACTGCGACGACGCTCGCATCCCGCCGCCCAGCATCGTCGTGTACTCCGGCCGTGGGCTACAGGCGAAATGGCTGCTCGAGCGCCCGATTCCCTCCAGCGCGTTGCCCCGGTGGCAGGCACTGCAAAAAGAGCTGGGTAGTCGCCTATCGCCCATGGGCGCAGACCTGAGAGCGTTAGACGCCTCCCGCGTGCTGCGACTGGTCGGCTCCGTCAACAGCCGCAGCGGTGACCTCGTGCGGGTGGTGTATCTCCAGCGCGTGGCGACGCTTGGTGGCGCCGTCGGGCCTGCCGGGGTCGCGGTGTACCCCTTCGACAGCTTCTTCGATGACGTTCTCCCATTGACTCGGCACGAGCTGGCCGCCCAGCGCTCTGAATTTGCTGAGCGCATCGAGTACGACAAACTTGTCGGCCCGCCGCTTCCCGAGCCCTACAAGCCCGTACGCCGGCTGCAGCTTGTTGAGTCGGGCCGTCTGGCCAACGCTCGTCGCATCATTCCGAGCGAGCTCGCGTGGGACCGGCTCGCAGACCTCCGCAAGTTGGCTGAACTGCGTCACGGGGTCGGTGGAATGCCGAGCGGTCAGCGAAATCTTTTCGTGTTCCTGGGAGCCTGCTTTCTGGCTTCGGCCCTGGTGGCGCCCCACTTTCGCAGCGAAGTCCTGGAGCTCGGGCAGGAGTTCGCCCCAACCTGGTCGGCACAAGAGCTCGCGGCCTGCATCTCGTCGGTTCAGCGGCGACTCGAAGCTGCTGCCAAGGGCGAGACGGTCGAGTTCCTGGGGCAGCCCGTCGACCCGCGCTATCGGTTCAAGAACAGCACGCTCATCGACTGGCTCAGCATCAGCAGCAAGGAGATGACTCAGCTGCGCACCATCGTCTCGCCCGATGAGAGGCGCAACCGCGACCGAGCGCGCAAAGAAGCAGAACGCCGGTCGGCTGGAAGGTTGCTGCGCACCGACTACGAGAAGGCCGCGCAGCAGAAGGCTGAAATAGCGCGCGCACTGCGTGACCAGGGGCACAGTCTTGGCGAGATTGCCCAGCGGCTGGGCATCAGCCGGGCGAGTGCTCATGGGTACTGCAGGAGCGTGGGCTGACGGACGACGCAGGTGTTCAAGGTCTGTCCATACATATGCGAGAGATTGGCGAAGCCTGGGGTCAGAAAGTCTCCCGTCCTGGCCGGAATTCCTGACCAACCCACAAATTCGGGCTCATCCCCCCGGCCTGTAGGCCCATCTCCCCCAAGGAATGAGGCCGCGGTGGGCGGCGATTGGGCACTTATCGGTTACGCTTTGCAAAACGCTAGCGTTTTGCTAGGAGAGCCACCATGGCCATCACCAAGACCGAAGTCATCAGTGTTCGTGTGCCGCCCGATATCAAGGCGGCCCTGGCGTCTGCCGCCGAAGCCGAGCGAAGAAGCCTGGCCTCGATGCTGGAGGTCATGGTGCTGGAGTACTGCCGCGCCCACGGGCACGCGCCGTCGCCAGCCGCCTCGGTGGGCAAAAGCAAGATAGGCCGGCGCTGACCCCGCAGGCAAGGGATAGGGAGAACGATGAACCAAGACCTGAAGAAGACCCTCTGGGCCGCCGCTGACAAGCTGCGTTCGTCGATGGACGCGGCCGAGTACAAGCACATCGTCCTGGGCCTAATTTTTTTGAAGTACATCAGTGATGCGTTCGACGAGCGCCGCGCTGAGCTGGAGGCCGCGTTCGCCGACGAGTCGAACGAGCTGTACCTGCCGGACGCCGAAGACCGCGCCCTGGCCACTGAGGAGCGCGACTACTACACGATGGTCAACTGCTTCTGGGTGCCGGGGCCGGCGCGCTGGGAGACCATCCGCGCCAACGCGAAGCAGGCCGATATCGGCACCCGCATCGACGGAGCGCTTGACGCCATCGAGGCGGACAACCCGCGCCTGAAGGGCATTCTCGACAAGCGCTTCGGCCGGGCCCAGCTGGAGCCGGGCAAGCTCGGGGAACTGGTGGACCTCATCTCCACCATTGGCTTCACGTCCAGCGAAGGCCACCACGCCAAGGACCTGCTGGGCGAGGTATACGAGTATTTTTTGGGGCAGTTCGCCAGCGCCGAGGGCAAGAAGGGCGGCCAGTTCTACACGCCGGCCAGCGTCGTGAAGGTGCTGGTGGAGGTGCTGGCCCCGCACAAAGGCAAGGTGTACGACCCCTGCTGCGGCTCAGGCGGCATGTTCGTGCAGAGCGAGAAGTTCATCGAGAGCCACGGCGGCAAGTTCGGCGATATCTCCATCTACGGGCAGGAGGCCAACCCGACCACGTGGCGCCTGGTGGCCATGAACCTGGCCATCCGGGGCATGGACTTCAACCTGGGCAAGGAACCGGCCGACACCTTCCACCGCGACCAGCATCCGGACTTGAAGGCGGACTATTGCCTCGCGAATCCGCCATTCAATATCAGTGATTGGGGTGGTGACCGCCTGCTGGACGACAAGCGCTGGGTGCATGGCACGCCGCCGGTCGGCAACGCCAACTACGCCTGGTTGCAGCACATCCTCCACCACCTTGCCCCACGCGGACAGGCTGGCGTGGTGCTGGCCAACGGCAGCATGTCGTCCAACCAAAACAGCGAGGGCGAGATTCGCCGCGCGATGGTCGAGGCGGATGTGGTCGAGGTGATGGTGGCACTGCCGCCGCAGCTGTTCTTCAACACGCAAATTCCGGCGTGTCTGTGGTTCCTGGCCAAGGACAAGAGCAAGGGTGGGCGCGACCGGCGCGGAGAGGTGCTGTTCATCGATGCCCGCAAGCTCGGGCGCATGGACACTCGGGTGACCCGTGTGTTCGATGACGAAGACGTCCAGCGCATCGCCTCGACCGTCCAAAGGTGGCGTCAGAGCGGCGAGGCCGGGGCGGACGAGCCTTACGCCGACGTGCCCGGCTTCTGCCGTGCGGTGAAGCTCACCGAAATTGCCGAGCATGGGCATGTACTGACACCGGGGCGCTACGTCGGCGCCGAGGCCACGGACGACGACGACGAGGCGTTCAACGAAAAGATGGAGCGGCTGACTGCTCAGCTGGCGGAGCAGATGGCGAAGGGCGCTGAGCTGGACTTGGTGATTCGGGAGAAGCTGGGAGGACTTGGATATGCAGTCTAGTTGGCGCCATGTTCGGGTAGGAGACATTGGGAAGGTAGTCACTGGGAAGACGCCATCAACAACTGCTAGCGAGAACTTCGGTGGCAGCTATCCGTTCATCACTATTCCAGATTTGGGAACATCCCCGTTTGTTTCAAGCACAGCCAGAACTTTGTCTGAGCAGGGCGCCGCACTAGTCAAGAGCTCGAAGCTGCCGGCTGGCGCCGTACTCATGTCTTGTATTGCAACCGTTGGAAAAAGAGGAATAACCACTCGACCTTCATTTACAAATCAGCAAATTAACGCTGTGGTATGCGGCCCAGAAGTAAAGCCGCTATTCCTCTATTACGCATTCGCTGAGCTCGCGAAAATACTGGATAGTTCCGGCGCCGGGGGCTCAGTTTTCGCTAACGTATCTAAGGGGCGCTTTGCCGACCTGACTCTTTTGCTACCGCCGCTGGTAGTTCAGGATTCGATAGCCACATTGTTAGCCACAATCGACTCGCGAATTGACCTCCTGCGCCAAACCAACGCCACCCTCGAATCCATCGCCCAAGCCCTGTTCAAGAGCTGGTTCATTGACTTCGACCCGGTGCGCGCCAAGGCCGAAGGCCGCGAGCCCGAGGGCATGGATGCGGCCACGGCGGCGCTATTTCCCGCCGAGTTCGAGGAGTCGGCGCTGGGCTTGATTCCAAGGGGATGGAGGGCAATTCCGTTCGCGGAGACGGTGAGCATCATGGGCGGAGGAACGCCCAAGACGTCGGTGCCCGAGTTCTGGGGCGGTGACATTCCTTGGTTCTCCGTTGTAGATGCGCCAGGCGGTGGGCAAGTCTTCACCATGCGCACTGAGAAGTCCATTACGTCGGCCGGTGTCGATAACTCATCAACACGTGTGTTGCCCGCTTGGACAACCATCATTTCCGCGCGCGGCACGGTTGGCAAACTGGCCATGACCGCACGTCCCATGGCCATGAACCAGTCCTGCTACGGGCTGGGGCCCAGAATTCCCGGCACTGAACCGTTCGTCTATTTGGCAGCGCAGCGCCTCGTGGATGACTTGAAGCGGCTCGCGCATGGCGGCGTGTTCGACACCATCACCCGGGACACCTTGTCATCAGTGAGCATCGTCCAGGCGCCTCCTGATGTGCAATCGGCTGTAGCTGCGATGGTGAAGCCAGTCTTCGAGAAGATTCAGCAAGGAGTCGAACGAATTTCGGTTCTGACTGAGCTTCGCGACACCCTCTTGCCCCGCCTCATCTCCGGCAAGCTCCGCCTGCCCGAAGCACAAGAACAAGTGGAGGAAGCCGTCGCATGAAAACTCCCCTCGGCAAACTCGAACGCATCCCCTTGCGTAAGGCTTGGGCCCATGATGGAGAAAGCCGGGCTGCGCATGACCGATGTGTTCCGACCCAGGGTCAAGGCGTTGGCCTGATTTCACGCTGCTCGGGTCCGGCCTAACAGGGAGAACAACATAGATGGCATCTGGAGTCACTGAAGACCACGTCGAACAAGCGACGCTCGAATGGCTGGCTGCGCTGGGCTGGGAGGTCGGTCATGGGCCAGACGTGTCGCCGCCCGATGCCAAGACTCCGGGCACTGAGCGGGACACTTACCGCGAGGTGCCGCTGCGGCACCGCTTGCGCGATGCCATCCGTCGCCTGAACCCACACATCCCGGGCGGCGCTCAAGATGAAGCCTGCCGGATGGTGCTGAACCCGAACATCCCGGGCCAGGTGCAGGTCAACCGGCAGATGCACCGCTGGCTGGTGGAAGGGGTGCCCGTTCAGTACCAAAAGGACGGCGAGACCCGGGGCGACCGGGTCAAGCTGGTGGACTGGACAGACGTAGCACGCAACGACTGGCTGGCCCTCAACCAATTCAGCATCCAGGGCCCGAAGCTCACCCGGCGCCCGGACGTGGTGCTGTTCCTGAACGGCCTGCCGGTCGTGGTGGTCGAACTGAAGAACCCGGGCGACGAGAACGCTAACCTGTGGGCCGCCTTCAACCAGTTGCAGGTCTACAAGGAAGATATTCCCGACCTGTTTCAGAGCAACGGCCTGCTGGTCATCAGCGATGGCATCGAAGCCCGCGTGGGCTCGCTGACGGCCGACCAGGAGCGCTTCATGGCTTGGCGCACCATTGACGGTGTGACGGTGGACCCGCTGGGCCCGATGAAGGAGCTGGAGACGCTGGTGCACGGCCTGTTCCAGCGCAATCTGCTGCTGGACTACCTGCGGCACTTCATCCTCTTCGAGGACGACGGCAAGCTGGTCAAGAAGGTGGCCGGCTACCACCAGTTCCATGCCGTGCGTGCGGTGGTCGAGAGCGTGCTGGTGGCGTCGAACCCGAAGGCCGATGCGGCCCGGCGCGGCAAGGGTGGCGTGGTCTGGCACACACAAGGAGCCGGCAAGAGCATCGAGATGACCTGCCTGGGCGGCAAGCTGATGCAGCACCTGGCCATGGGCAACCCCACCCTGGTGGTGGTGACCGACCGCAATGACCTGGACAACCAGCTCTTCGGCGTGTTCGCCGGTGCGGCCGAGCTGCTGCGCGAAACCCCGGTGCAGGCCGACACGCGGCCCAAGCTGCGCGAGTTGCTGGCCAACCGGCCGTCGGGCGGAATCATTTTTACGACCATCCAGAAATTCACGCCCGGCGAAGACGAGGACAGCTTCCCCGTCCTCTCCGACCGGCACAACATCGTCGTCATCTGCGACGAGGCCCACCGCAGCCAGTATGGCTTCCAGGCCAGCATGCCCAAGCTGCAAAAGCAGCTGAAGGATGCCCGCAAGGCTTCAGCCGCTAACGAGCCCATGGCGCTGCAAGCCGCCGAGCCCACCGCTGACTACCGCAGCTTGCGCAACGTGCGCTACGGCTACGCCCAGCACCTGCGCGACGGCCTGCCCAATGCCACCTTCGTCGCGTTCACGGGCACGCCGGTGTCCCTGGAGGACCGGGATACCCGGGCCGTATTCGGCGACTACGTGCACATCTACGACGTCGAGCAAGCGGTCAAGGATGGCGCGACGGTGCCCATCTACTACGAGAGCCGCCTGGCCCGGCTGGAGCTACAGGAGGCCGAGGCGCCGCTGCTGGACGATGAGGTTGAGGAGCTGACCGAGGACGAAGAAGACGACACCGCCAAGGCGGCGCAGCTGCGTCGCTGGGCCGCGCTGGAAAAACTGGTGGGCGCCCCACCGCGCATCCAGAAGGTCGCGGCTGACCTGGTGGAGCACTTCGAGAACCGCCTGGCCAGCCTGGACGGCAAGGCCATGGTCGTCGCCATGAGCCGCGAAATTTGCGTGCACCTGTACGACGCCATCGTCGCCCTGCGCCCGAGTTGGCACGACCCGGACCCCGAGAAAGGCGCCATCAAGGTCATCATGACCGGGTCGGCCTCAGACAAGGCCCTGCTCAAGCCGCACATCTACAGCAAGGACGTCAAGAAGCGCCTGGAGCGTCGGTACAAGGATCCGGCCGACCCGTTCAAGCTGGTCATCGTGCGCGACATGTGGCTCACGGGCTTCGACGCCCCGTGCATGCACACGATGTATATCGACAAGCCCATGAAGGGACACAACCTCATGCAGGCGATTGCGCGTGTGAATCGCGTGTTCAAGGACAAGCCGGGCGGCCTGGTGGTGGACTACATCGGCATCGCCAATGAGCTGAAGGCGGCCCTGAAGGACTACACGCAGGCCAAGGGCAAGGGCAAGCCGACCATCGCCGCCGAGGATGCTCTGGCTGTGCTGCTTGAAAAGATGGACGTGCTGCACGACATGCTGCACGGCTTCGACTACACCGATTTCCGCACCAAGGCGTGGCAACTGCTGCCCGGCGTGGCCAATCACGTGCTGGGTCTGGAGGACGGCAAGAAGCGCTTTGCCGACACGGTGCTGGCCGCCAGCAAGGCCTTCGCCCTGTGCTGCACTCTGGACGAGGCGCTGGCCCACCGGGACGAGCTCGCGTTCCTGCAGGCCGTAAAAGCCGCACTCACCAAATTTGGCACCTCGGGCAAGAAGCTCAGCGATGAACAGAAAGAGCATGCGCTCCGGCAAATCATCAGCAAGGCGGTGGTCAGCGCCGAGGTCGTCGATATCTTCAAGGCCGCCGGTCTCAACCGGCCCGACATTGGCATCCTGTCCGAGGAGTTCCTGGAGGACGTGCGCCACATGAAGGAGCGCAACCTCGCCGTGGAGTTGCTGGAGAGGCTGCTGAAGGACGACATTCGCTCCCGGTTCAAGACCAACGTCGTGCAGCAGGCCAAGTTCTCCGAGCTGCTGCAGCAGAGCCTGCAGCGCTACCGGAATCGCGCCATCGAGACGGCCCAGGTCATCGAAGAGCTCATCGAGATGGCCAAGAAGTTCCACGCCGCCGCCCAGCGCGGCGAGCAGCTGGGCCTAAACGGCGATGAGATGGCGTTCTACGACGCGCTGGCCACCAATGAGGCAGCGGTGCGCGACCTGGGGGACGAGACGCTGAAAGCCATAGCGGTCGAGCTCACGCAAAGGCTGCGGGCCTCTGTGACCGTCGACTGGTCGGTTCGTGAGACTGTGCGGGCTCGCCTTCGTGTGATGGTGAAGACGCTGCTCAAGCGCTACAAGTACCCGCCAGATAGGCAGGATGAGGCGACGGAGACGGTGCTTAAACAAGCAGAGTCTTTGTCGGCTGAGTGGAGTAATCAGGGAGAATAAATTTGAGCGTTACCAATACAGAAAAGGCCGAGTTTGCCCACGACATTCAAGTGGGCCTATCCCGAAAAAGCGTACCCGAGTTTGAGAACTTGCCACTTATCGGGATGGCAGGAAAATTAGCGTTGAATATACGGGGCCTCGGCGCCATTGATGGCCCGGTGCTGCGCCAGGTTGCTGACCACTTCTTTGATATTCCGGCGGCAACACTTCCGCTTGTGCTCGATATTCTTGCAGAAATCGAGTATGTACAACTCATCAAGGAAGGGAAAACGCTCAAAAGCGTTATCCCAGATATCCCTCACTTTTCGTCCGTCTATGACGGCTTGGGCGAGTACATTGGCACGCTGAGCCTAAATGAACACGAAGAACTCGCAATCGCTGTATTGGGGGAGCTGAAGACAAAGCCGGAAAAGAGGGATGCACTCTTCAATCGACTGGGCGCAGATAAGTCTGTATTCAATCGCGTGGAGTCTGTTTCATGCGAAGGCGGCCTTGTCATTCCCAAGCGCGCGCGAGGACAGGACATACTTATAAGCCCGTTTTACTTCACGGACAGTCTTGACACCCTAGCGAGGCAAGCGGCAGCAGGAGGGGCCAAGAGCATTTCGAGGCTCCTGCAACTTCTGAAGCAGGCCCAGGGATGGCCGCTGTCTATGATTTTAGCCTCGCAGGAAATCAATGGAACGAAGCTTACGCCTTCTGAAATTCAGATTCTTCAAGAACTGGTAGGCGACGGCGTCCTAAAACCCCCCAGTCTCACTGTCCGGAGAACCGGGGCGACTGAACATTTTGTTTTCACCCCCGCAGCTGGTGGGCAGCGCTTGGACGGTGCAACGCGGGAGATTTTTGAACGCACAATGGCCCTCGTTGCGGCAGTCCGAAAGGGACAGCTACTGCCTGAAGCCTACAAGATAAGATATCCAGTTGCGCTCCTATCCAAGCTGCGCTCACAGAAATATATTAGTGCGAGTACAGAAGCAGCCGCGCAGTATTCAAATTTGGTGACGCTGCGCGTAGGTAGACTTAGGGAGACGTCCCCCGGTTGGTTCAAGTTCGAACTCATCGACACGCCTGAGAATATCAAAGCGGTCGATGATGCCATCTCAATGTTTCGAGACGGTTCATCAATCACGGCAGGCGCGAACGAGGATGCTCGCATAGCACTTCAACGCGACGAGTCATACATCCAATCCTTGGTTGCAGCATCAAAGCTGCGGGAAACCGCAAGACCCGCGCTCGATGAACAGAGCAGGCGTGAGTACGACCAACTTCTTCTGAATTTCTAATGAACAAAGACGCCGTACAAAAGCAGAAAGCCATAAGATTCTGTGTGGCTAATGGGGTCGTGCCGTATCTTGAGGTGGTCGTACGGTACGTTGGCGAGGTTGCGGATATCGAAGCCAATATCTCTGACGTCGACGTGCTTGGAGTTCGCCCATCTTCAATTCAGAGTGGAACGAAGACAATCTTCGACTGCAAGACACTCAACAAGGTAAGCGCCATCTCCAGGGCCATGTGGGCAGCTGGTCTGATGCGACTCATTAACGCGGATGAGGCGTATGTAATCCTCAATAAGGCAGCACCAGAAGGCCATAGACTCGCGTCAAATGAACTCGGAGTTCGACTGACGTCCGAAGCCCTGTTCGACAATCTTGGGAAAAGTGTATCGCCCATCTACGCAGAGGGCTTCACTTACTTGGACGACCTGGGAGCTTGGACGCGATTGGCGGGATTGTCCCGGTCGCATCCAGGGTTGCAACCCATGCTGCACTTCCTTGGAAATATCGCACCACTCGAGCAGGATGCCACCAAGGGATTCCGCACACTCATCCATGTCCTAAAGCAAACAGAAGGCGAGTTTGACAACACTAAGCCAGAGCACAAGGCACTCTGGGGATTACTTGTCTGCGAAGCGATGAGATTTTTGGCAGAGATTGCGGTTTCGTTTCACCACATATTCGACCCCAGCATGGACAAACAGCAATTTGAAAAATTGCTCCGAAACTACATCTGGGGCGGCCGCGAGTCCTACGCGGTCCGACAAAAACTTCACGTGGCGATTCGGTCTAGCCGACCCGAGCCGGAGGTTTCTCAGTTCGAATTGCCGGGTTGGGAGCGCCTTCTTGAGCTCGTGCGTGGCTTCCTAGATGCTCCGCATTTGGTCGGCTCAGCCGTGCTCCCAATCAGAGACCTGACGATTGGCACCCTTTGCACTGAACGCCCGAACGCCAATCACCGAATTCGTAGCGAGTTGGATTCCAATGCCCGGGCAAGGCAGTTTGCTCTCCAAACCAACCGATACCTCGGCTCCCTTTCAAAATTACTCAAGGACTGTTCGGAAAGCTGTGCTGCCCAACTCAGCGCAGCATAAAAAGAGCCGGGCCCTACGCCCGGCTCCCCGTGTCCGCGAATGCGCCTTGAGACATACTGCCAAACACCTGTGCTCCTTGCTTCTTGAATAAACCCCGGCCCCAAAGGACCGGGGGGTTGAATCAAGAAATCAAGAATCACGTCTACCGATTCCTCGATTCGCTACTCCCCATGGCTGGCACTCCTGCCAGCGCCGCGCAGCTCTCACCCCGCGCGGCAGGTTCGACTTCAGCTCTGACAACGCCTCCCGGCGTAGCCTCTCTCACAAACAACAGCGCCTCGGACAGCGCCCCGCTCCCGTCTTTCGACCCTTCCCACATCCAGCAAGTCTGCAGGGGGGCTTCCACTCACCGGTCCGTCGCGATGCGAACGGCCCCGTTGTGGCTACTCAACAAGTCTCCCGGTCATGGCTCATTGTCGGTTTCTCACGCCGACCAGCTGTAGACCTTCCCGAGTTCTCTCAAATCGCGCGAACACAACGAACGCGAGCTCCAGTTGCTGCATACCTGGCGGAACATCCGCCTCACCCTCCATCACGCTGCGGTGTGGACAGGTTTTCGGGGGCCCAGGATTCCGTAACGGCTCCCTTACTTGCATCAACCTTCATCACTGCCTTGCTTGTCGCCGCTGCTGCGGCGATACGTCCTTTGTGTCCAGTCTGTCGCACCAGTTCGTCACGAGCCTGCCGGCCCGGGTGCTTCACCATCAAGCTATTCGCCGACCCCTCGTGAGCTGCATCGTTTCGATGCAACCCTCGGGGCCACCACCGTCCAGTCTCCCTCCGGTGGCCTGCGTCCTTTCGGAACGCCTCAGGCGTGTTGGTCCAGACACGGGTACAGCCCTCTCGAGCTGCCCCCGCCCGTGCGTACTCGCACGGAGTCGATTTGAGCGCCACGCATGGTTTCAGCCTTTTCATTCGGCCTCCCCCATGAACAGCGTGCCCTCGTCGCCCAATCCCGGCGCATGCCGGCGTTAGGAATGGAGTCGTCGGGCGGGAGTTGCAGTCTCCCTTTCCGAACTGAGGTCGCTGCCGCGGGCTTTCGCCCGTGGATACGACCACCCGCGCTCCGTTGCTTGCCGCGCCAGCACTGTTAGGTGCACGCGGCTTCCGCAGTCCACCACCGGTTGAGAGTCCGGCGGTGGGGTTCGTGAGAGATTTGAGCTGCAGGGGCCTCACGCCCCGAATAGTTCCTGGGGAGCATCGCTCGACCCAGTGGATACGAGTGATGCGCAGGTCGGGGGTGAGAGGCCCGCTTGCCAGCATCGAATCTGCATCTGTATAGCGACTGCGCCGGGGCCAGCCGGGGCCTCCAGTTTTTGCCTTGGAATCCTTTTTAGTGTGGTCGCCGCAGGCGGCCGCACGAAGTCTTCACGTCCCTGTGCCTACACGTTGCACCACTTTATGGAGTCGCACCGATGCCCCGGCACAGCAAGTTCAACCCGACCGTCCTGCTTGGCAAGACTGTCTATCTGCAACGCATCCAAGAAGCAGTAGCCGCGGGCTACTGCCACGCCGCCCTGGGTACGGTCCCTCTGGCCAAGGCCCAGAAGTTGGTTGACAAATTTGCCGAGGTCTACGGTGTCGACCGCGGCAAGGATGCGCGGTACCGCCGTCGAGCCCAAGGTCTGGCCAACGCCACGCTCATCCTTCGGTTCAACGAGGAGACGGACATTGACTTCGCCCTGCTGGTGACCGAGGGCGAGCATGCCGCCCACCATCTGGAAAGGCTCAAGGATGCCCGGCGCGAGCCTCTGCGTTACCGGGAATTCGAGCTGGCGTTGCTTACATTGCCTGGCCGGAGTCGACCGACGCTGACCTGGCGCTGGGACACGGCGACGTTCGAGGGCTGGAAGACGCGCCTGCATCTGCACACGGCCCACTACAACCGGTCTGGTCTTTACCAAGCCTGGTTCAGCCTGTACCGCGTCCCGGGCTTCGCGGGCATCCGGCGCCAGGTCGGAGAGTTGGTGTCGTACTGGCGGCGCGACTGGGAGCACCTTCGCCGTGATGACCCGTGCCCGGTCTGCTATCCGCACGATGAGTTTCGGTACAGGCCCTTGCCCGGGATGGTCCGTGCCGAGGACGGACGCTACTACCCTCCCAAGGGTTTTCCGAACACGCGCCAGCTGCCAACGCTGTACTACGTCCGAAAACAAAAGAGCGGCGGAGAGCCGCTGCGCAAGCTGCTGGCCGACATGGCCGAGCACACCGAGACAGGCGCGCCAAAGCGCAGCGACTAGCCTCTCTGCGCGCATGGGCGGCGGCGTATGTGCGCACAGTCCTTCAGGGCACGGCGCAGTGACTACACGTGTCAATGCGAGCCATCGCAGACCCGTCACCTCTCTGTTCACATGCCATGAAAACAAACATCCACATCCCGACGCGGACGCGGCCTGGTCGCACCACGGCCAGCATCTACTGCTACCCCTACAACAAGACCACCGGCAAGACGATGACCCGGTACGTCGGCTCGTTCAGGGTTGACCTCGACCCCGATGCGGTGCCGCAGGGAGCCGAGCTCCAACCCGGCGAGCGTAAGGCAGGCATCACTGTCAGTGCAGAGGCGCCGTTCGCGCTGAGACCCACCCATCTCGAAGCTATCCGGGCGTGGCTGGAAGTCCACGGGACCTTCCGGCGAACCCTCGCTGAGCAGGTCTCCCGTGCCCAAAAAGAGCGGGCAGCGCTGAAAGCGGCCGTGCGTGAAGAAGTTCGCCGGGAGCTCGAGCAAGAGCAGCTTGCCGCGAGGCAAGCGAAGCGGGCCGGGACGGTTGGGGCGGCGCTGATGGAGGCGGAGGCGGCAGTCTTGCGTGCGTGCGAGGAGTTGCTCGCCGAGGCCAAAGCAGCCGCTGCCGTAGGGAGTCAGCTCGCCCACCGTCGGTCGCTCAACACCACCGTGCGTGCGGGCATGTCGACCCTGGACGTCTTGCAGGCCCGAGCCAATAGGGTCAGGGTCGACGCCATCGCCAAGCTGGAGCAGGCGTGTCAAGACGCGGGGCTCATGGTCAGACCTGAGAGGCGACGCAACAAGGCTACCGCCTGAATGGTCGCTGCTGGCCAGAAGGTCACAAGCTGGAAAATTGCGTCCCATGCTGAAGTCAATCGCATTCATGTCTCTCGCGGCAGCGCGAGAGTTGCCGCCGGTCGCCTCGACAGCGGTCATCTCGATTCGAAACGCATCGTCAACGAGTAGCCCCCCGACCTTCGAAGGCTTCTGGCGCGTTTTGCCGGTCTACATGCTTGACGTCGCGGAAGAGCACTGGCGTCTTCCGCCGGGAACGTGGGCCGACGAACCGACAGCGAGCCAGCATCTCGAGTACTGCGGGGAGCCTGACGAACAGGCGCCATCACTTTCACACGCCACCGCCATCCAAAAATTCCTGGCGGAGCTTCACGCCGATTCCACTGGCATTGACGTCGTCGTGCACTGCTCACAGGGCGTATCCCGGTCTGCCGCTGTGGCCGGCTGGGCCGCGGAGAAATTCGGCATTCCGCTGCTGGACCCCGCTGGCCAGGGTCTCGACGAAGCGAATCCTCGACTCCTGCGCTTGCTCCGCGGACTTCCGTAGCGCCCGGTACTGCCTCGACACCGACGAGGAGAGCCCTAAAAACCTTTGGATTGCGCACCTAAAACGCTAAAGCGAAAGCGCAAGTGTCCATGACTACACGACAAGCAGCCACCCACGGTGCTGCTTTTCAATATCAAGGACACATCATGACCCTGCTTGACGCAATTTTGGATTTTGGTCGCAATCACAATCTTCAGGTCTTCGGCGAATACCTTTGCCTATTCGATTCGGACGACCGCGAACATGTGAAGTATGTGAAGTTTGAGCTCGACCACCTAGCGGAAATATTGGCCATCCAGCACACATTCAAGAGTCATCCCATGAAGGGCTGGGCCTACGAGCAAATCGTCAATCGGCGAGTCGAAAAATGGGAGTACGTCAAGTACCCAAGCTACTTCGTCATCGCATTTGAGGATTGCGCTCGAAGCGACCCCGACTACTACGGCCCGATGATTTGCGAAGGCTTTGAATCCTTCATGGAAGCCTTCACGGAATTCTGGGAGGCAGTTGGCACCGATGACCGAACGCCAGCCGACGTAGAACCAGACGAAGATTACCTGCGCCAGGAGCATGCGCGGATGGCGCAAGAGTTTGTGTCACTCTACGAGCCTGAGCCAGAATAAAAAAGGCGATGCAACTCAAGGGTGCACCGCCAGTCGCCAATCTTGCGGATTGGGCTTCTTTCAATCAATCATCACGAACCATGGGGCGACGCGGTCGTCCCCTTTTGTTTGTGCGACGGAATCGCCGCCCTTCGCGAACCAAACTCAATCGCTCGAGCTGAGTCGCAATCGTTGCGAAACTGCCTCGACCCAGTTCAAGTCGAATATTCAGAAGCGACGGCGAACGCCGCTGCTTCAACAGGGACACATAAGCGCGAACAACGTCAGCCGCTTGCACCTTCTTTTGTTCCATGACATACCTCCGTGCTTTGGCACAAGACGTATAGCCAGGGACGGAATTCGACGCTGTAATTTAAAGGGCTTGCACGATATCAACTCAAACGGGATATTTCACCCATCGCAACAACCTAAATTGAGATGAGTGAAATCAAGACTTTGACCTCCACGGATATGAAAGAGGCCTTCAAGCCGAAAGACAGCGAACAGCCAGATACCTCTCCTGGCGGCGCATTCTTCGATACGCGCGTATGCGCCGAGGCCCACTACCGGCAGGAAATTCAGTTATTGCGAGCGCGCCTAGAGGCACAGACTTCGGCCAATGTGGAACTGTTCAGCTTGCTGATGGAGCATGCCGCAGAGGTCCTCCCCGAAGAGTGGTCGACAGTCGCCGACGTCATCGCGGCAGAAGAAAGATTCTGGGTCTACCCATCCGCAACAGTTGGTCAAATCGAAGAGGAGCCACCAGAAGCCTTTATGCCCTACTTGAGTCGCCGACGCCTTCGCGCGGAATGGCCCCAACTTCTCGAACACGCCCAGAGGGTCTACGAATGCCAAGTGTCGGGGCGACGACACCGATTCGAGTACTGATTGCCAGCCCTCCATACCAGTCAGCCCCAACGGCGGATACCGTTGGGGCTGACTCTTTTGGCTTTAGCAGTTGGACTTCGGTGGCCGTCTCCCGTGCAGAGGTCAAGTGAGCCCTACGTGGACTTATGGCCTGCTCTTGGAGGTCTTCTTTTTGGACGACTTCTCTTCGCGAAGGTGCGGAAAGTTCACATATCCCCTGCCCGGCTCCCACGGCACGGCAGGAATTGGCCGAAACTTCACGGTTTTGAAGTGTCTGACCATCACATCGAAGGGTAGGTCGCCGCCGTAGCCATCGGTCACGACGCCATCGCCAGTGGTATGCCCCATGAGGCGCTTGAGGTAACGCGAGGGCATCTCTGCAGCCTCAAGCGTGTCTTTAATCGTATGCCGGAACGAGTAGAGAACCTTGCGCTTGTCATCAATGGACAGCTTCTTCTTCAGGCGTCCGAAGAATTTCGAGAAGCTCCCAGATAGCTTGTCGTGGAAGTCCTTCTTGAGAGTCGGGAAGAGCGCCTTGGCTCCCTTGGACTTGACCCAGTCTGCATAGCGCAACAGGCCAAGGTCAAACAGTTCCTGTGCGACTGGCACCCGGCGAATGGAAGCTGCGTTCTTGAGCATCCGACCATGGGCCTCCGTTTGGACTACCTCCTCACCTTCGTCATTCTCGTCATCCTCGTCGTCGAAAAGTCCTTCGTCATCTGGCTCGGGCCGGTCGATGATGTTGAGATACCAGCAACCGAGAAGTTCGTCGTAGACGATATCGTCGAGTGCCAGCCCAGCGAGTTCCTCTGTACGTGCTCCCGTGTAATACATGAGCACAGGAATCCAGTACGAAGCTTCTCCCGAACTGCCCCGGGATCGCTCATGGGCACCGTTGTAGATTGAGCATCCGAAGATGGTGTTCAGGTCATTTTGGTCAAACGGAAGACGCTTCTTGCGACGCTTCTCCCGCGCGGACTTGCCGCGCCCGATGACGTCTTGCGCAGGATTCACCTCCAGAAGCATTCGACCGACTGCTACCTTGTAGATGGCTTTGACCTTTGTAAGGCGCTCATTGATGGTGACGGTCGCCAGCCCGCGTTCAATCATGTCCTCGACAAATTGATTGACGAGGTGCTTGGTGACCAAGCCGGGAGACTTGATTCCTGCGGCGCGCGCCACGCGCTCAAGCTCACGCCAAGGCGTCTGCGCAGCAATCACGGTCCCCTTCGACCTACCGTGCACGTGCTTGGCCCACTTTTCGAACACCTCAGCCCAGGTAGGTCCCTTTCCACTGGCGAGTGACTTCTGCAGCTCTGGGACCCGCATGCTGGGCGCGAGGTCGGCGCTGGGCTTGACCCGACCTGCCTGTCGTTCGAGCCGCACATCCAAGGCTTGAACAACGGACTCCAAAAATTTGTACCCGGCCTGACGCTCCCGCTCCGGACTGAGGTCGACCTCGGTCCCTAGCAGATGAATGAAGCTGCGCATGGCGGGCAGGATGGGCTCCACCTTGCCCTGCGCAAGCAGTCGGCCCAGCTCTTTGCGTTGTTGCTGAAGCTGGACGTCCAGGCTCTCGAACTCGTCGTCGTCGAGGCCTTTGCTGCGCACGAGGTCGTCCGTCAGCAGCGACTGATGGACCCAGTTGCCCGCCATGGCGTGGACTTGGGCGTCGGTGAGCGCGGTGAGACGCAGAGCTGAGCGCTGGGCCCGCTGGGCAGCCTTGACCGCCAACTCGCGCCGCTTGAGATTGAATTCTTGATAGATGGAAGCCAGCTCGGTGACGAGCAGCTGCTTGCCCTCTTTGCAGTCACTCGTGCCCAAAGCACGGGTGATGTGAGTCTTCTTCGGCGGGTAAGCCGCCTTGAGCTCGGAGGGGATGCGGAGGTGGCAATAGAGGTTGCCAGCCTTCCCGCGCGCGTATAGGTGTTCGGCGATTTGTTTCATGGTCCTGTACCACAGAGTTGTGTGACAGACCGTGTAACAACCGCAGCTTATACGCTGCGCTAAGTTATTGATTTTCTTGGGAAATCAACAACTTAGCGGGGACTTGAAGAGGGGTGGGGTGGCTGAAGGGACTCGAACCCACGACGACAGGAATCACAATCCTGGACTCTACCAACTGAGCTACAGCCACCATATCGTTTAAGGAACCTCTACAAAACCCTTGGCTGCGATCGAATCTTTTCCCGAATGAGGTCTGCAGCGTTGTTTTTTTGCCTTTAGCACCCGCGACAGGCTGCCAAATTCGCTTGGCATTTCCCATCCGGGAAAGGGACGTTCATCTACGCGGGGTTTTGCAGAGGTTTGTTGATTCTAACACTTTCTTGACCGGTACGCCGTAAATCCTCCGGCTCATCGCCACTGATCACTGGTGCTCAACGGATTGACTTGACGCACTCAATCGGCTTCTTCAGCCAGAAAACGAGGCTCATGCGATCAAAGCCAGCCCGCCGATAAATACTCAGCAACGTGCATAAGAGACGGTTTGATTCTAGATTGAAGGAATTCATAAACACAAAAACCGGACAGAACGGCAGAATCACATCTTCAGGGCCTCTGGTTGGGGGCTTTGCTCTGAGCCTGAATTACAAAGCCAGAGCAAGAAGTGGGGCCCTAAAATTCAAACGGGGGTTTGACATGGCATCAATCTTTTTTTATTTAGGCTTAGGGATTGTGATTGGCTGGTTTTTTCAGAAAAGAAAAATCGCTCTTGATCAAACCGAGGAGGGTCAGGCCCTCATTCAATTTCGCCTTGACGCCAATGAGCAATTCCGAAATTTGCATGTTTCTTCCAACATGGAAAGCCTGGTTTTTGATGGGGCTGAAGCCGAAATTGTGAGTGAGGAAGAACATTTCGAGGCCACACCCAATGGCAAAGCGTTCATTAGCTACTCAATCACCCGGTATGCCATGAACCGGGCGGGTGAATATTTCATGTTCAAATCAAATATCGGCTCCAAACCCTTTCTCAAGCATCTTTCACGAGATCGAGCCAAACTGGTCTTGAAAGACAAATACCGCGAGCATTTGCAGGCTGCCGGCTCCGGCTCATCCAGGGTGGGCGATCTTGGCGATCAGGCCGGTTTTCCGGCCTGATCAATCGGCACGGCAACATTTCATCATGTCGTCATTTCCGCGCAGGCAGGAAGCCGTGAAGCGGTAATTTGGCAAGGGCCCCATCAATGATGGCGGGGGCCAGCAGCCAACCGTGCCGAAACAAGCCATTGATGCAGACCCGGCCGGGTTCGATATGAAGGCTGGGTTCGTTGTCAGGGTGAGCGGGCCGCAAATTGGCATCCATCCGCAGGATACGAGCTTCTGCCAGTGCAGGCATGATGCTGTAGGCCGCAGACATCAACTCCAGGGCGGTGCGCAAGGAAACGGGGCTGCGGTCTTCACTTTCGATTTCACTGGCACCCATCACGAGAGTATCTTGAGGGCGCGGCACCAGATACACGCGGTGGCGTGGGTGTACCAGGCGAATGGGGCGAGTGAGGCCATGCCCAGGCGCGTGAAGCCAGATGATTTCTCCACGAACACCCCGCAGGGCTGGCTGATCAGACACTTCTGATGCCTGGGGGAGAAGCCGGGGAGGGCGGGCCCCCAAACCCCGCACGTCAAAAACCCAATCAAAATACCGGGCAGAACCCTGCCCCTGAAGGGTCAGGCAGCCTGGCTTGACCTGTTCGACAACCGTGCCCCAATGCCATGCCACGCCCTCGTGACAGGCTTGCTCATACAGCGCAGTCAGTGTACCAAGGGGGTCAATTTGCCCTTCGCCTGGCAGTAACCACGCATGGAGCACCCCATGCAAAGCCGGCTCGAGTTGCTGCAAATGGGCGGGGTCCAGGGGCAAGGGCCGAGGCATCTCGGCCGGGGCTTGCTCCAATCGTGAAAGAACCCGCCGGGCTGAGCCCAAGTCACTCGGATGGGCGACCAGCAGGCTGCCTTTTTGGGCAAAAAAGGGCGCCTGAGGCAAAGTCGCCAGGATGCGCGGCCACAACAGAAGCGAGCGCAAGCCCAGATGAGCCACTTGCGGAGAGGCGCCATCCAGTTCAGCCAGGGGGCTGAGCATGCCGGCCGCGGTGAAACCGGCCGCCCCCCGACCATCAAAGCGCGGAAGCGCGTCAGCGGCAGGATCAAAAACCGAAACATGGTGGCCCTGCTGGCACAACTGCCAAGCCAAAAGGCGCCCCAACAGGCCTGCCCCGGCAATGCCGATTTTTAAGCCACCCCCCATGGCTTACACCTCAGGTTGAATGGGAATGTAAATTTCACTGCCCAGCGCTTTGAACTGTTGGGATTTTTCAGCCATGCCTTGGGAGATTGCTTCGTTGTCGCTCAGCCCTTTTTGCGCGGCAAAATCCCGGACGTCCTGGGTGATTTTCATCGAGCAAAATTTGGGCCCGCACATGGAGCAAAAGTGCGCCACCTTGCTGGCATCTTTGGGCAAAGTCTCGTCGTGAAATTCACGGGCGGTATCGGGGTCAAGGCTGAGGTTGAATTGGTCTGTCCAGCGGAACTCAAAGCGGGCCTTGGAAAGCGCGTCATCGCGGGCTCGGGCACCCGGGTGGCCCTTGGCCACGTCGGCGGCATGAGCCGCGATTTTGTAGGCAATGATGCCTTCCTTGACATCATCACGGTCAGGCAAGCCGAGGTGCTCCTTGGGGGTCACATAGCACAACATGGCCGTGCCCATCCAGCCGATCATGGCGGCTCCGATGGCACTGGCAATATGGTCATAGCCAGGGGCCACATCGATCGTCAAAGGGCCCAAGGTGTAGAAAGGGGCTTCATGGCAATGTTTGATTTGCTCCTCCATATTGGCCTGAATCAGGTGCATGGGCACATGGCCAGGCCCTTCAATCATGGTTTGCACGTCGTGCTTCCAGGCAATTTGTGTGAGTTCACCCAGCGTACGCAGTTCAGCAAACTGCGCTTCATCATTGGCATCAGAGGCCGACCCTGGACGCAGGCCATCGCCCAGCGAGAAACTCACGTCATACGCCTTCATGATGTCGCAGATTTCTTCAAAGTGCGTGTAAAGGAAGTTTTCTTTGTGGTGGGTAATGCACCACTTGGCCATGATGGAGCCCCCCCGCGAAACAATGCCGGTACGACGATTGGCCGTCAGGTGAATAAAGGGCAGGCGCACCCCGGCGTGAATGGTGAAGTAGTCCACCCCTTGCTCGGCTTGCTCAATGAGTGTGTCACGAAAAATAGGCCAGCTTAATTCTTCAGCAATACCGCCCACCTTTTCGAGCGCTTGGTAAATGGGCACAGTGCCGATGGGCACAGGGCTGTTGCGCAAAATCCAGTCACGCGTGGTGTGAATGTGTTTTCCGGTGGACAGATCCATCACATTGTCAGCGCCCCAGCGAATGGCCCACACCAACTTTTCAACCTCTTCTTCAATCGAGGAGGTTACCGCCGAGTTGCCGATGTTGGCATTAATCTTGACCGCAAAATTGCGGCCAATGGCCATGGGTTCGACTTCCGGGTGGTTGATATTGGCCGGAATGATGGCCCGGCCCCGGGCCACTTCATCACGCACAAATTCGGGGGTGAACTCGGCCGGAAGGCGGGCACCCAGGCTGTTGCCACGCAGGCGCTGCTCACGCTCGGTGTTCGAAAGGTATTCTTGCATCCACTCGCGCTTGCCGTTTTCGCGCAAGGCCACATATTCCATTTCAGGGGTGATGATGCCGCGCCGCGCATAATGCATCTGGCTGACGTTGCAGCCTGTTTTGGCGCGGCGGGGTTGACGCTGCAAACCCGCGGCGTCTTGCCGTAATTGGGCCAGGGCTTGGGCATCGCGGTCGGCGTGGCGCAAACCATCATCGGCCGCACCATGTTGCCGGCCAGCGTAACACTCAGTGTCACCTCTCGCATCCAGCCAGGGCCTGCGCAAATCAGCCAAGCCGCGCCGAATGTCAATTGAGGCCTGAGGGTCGGTGTAGGGGCCCGATGTGTCGTAAAGGGTCACGGCTTCGCCGTTGCTCAGGCGAACCTCACGCATCGGAACGCACACATCGGGCTGCGACCCGGGCACATGGACTTTTTGGGACGCTGGCAGCGGCGTGCGCAATGACTCCAGCCGGGTTGCAAAATCAACAGCCAGTTTGTTGGGGGCATTCATGAGGGGCTCCTTCGTGTGGAAAAAAAGTGCTCCGAAGGTCGCTCCCTGGGGTTTTGCAGGCAGAGGGATCGATCGCTCTTCTTACGCCGGTGCGAACCGGTTCAAGTTCACGGGTTTGAACACAGTGGCCATCTCAGCCAGGACAATTCCCGGCACCCCGGAGCAGTCGTGCATTGTGCTTGGCCGGGTCGGGGAATGTCAAATTGAAGCTCTTCCAGGGACACCAACAAAGCCGCTGGACAGCCACAAGCCCGGTTCAAAAACGCGGAATTTCAGGCAATGGCAACAAGCCTCGCTTGACGTGCATTTTTCCGTATTCTGCACATCGAGCCAACGTCGGAATGGCCTTGCCTGGGTTCAGCAACTCACGAGGATCAAACGCAGTCTTGATTTTCAACATTTGATCGCGCTCCTCAGGCGAAAACTGAACACACATCGAAGACAATTTTTCCACGCCAACTCCATGTTCTCCGGTAATGGTGCCGCCCATGGCAACGCTGGTTTCAAGAATATCGGCCCCAAAAGCCTCTGCTCGAAGGAGTTGATCAGGGTCATTGGCGTCAAACAAAATCAAGGGATGAAGGTTGCCATCTCCGGCATGAAAGACGTTACAGCAACGCAAGCCGTAAGTTTTTTCCATGCTTGCAATTGCCATCAGAATGTTTGCCAGTTGTTTACGTGGAATGGTGCTGTCCATGCACATGTAATCAGGGCTGATGCGGCCGCTGGCCGGAAAGGCGTTTTTTCGGCCACTCCAAAATTTCAAGCGCTGGGCTTCGTTTTGGCTGACGGCCATTTGGGTGGCGCCACTGTCGCGCAGAACCGCTGTCATGCGCTGAATTTCTTCTTCAACTTCTTCATGGGTACCGTCACTTTCACACAACAAAATGGCTTGGGCATTGAGATCGTAGCCCGCATGAACAAAGTCTTCGACGGCAGCGGTCATGGGCTTATCCATCATTTCCAGGCCTGCAGGGATGATGCCCGCCGCAATAATATTGGCCACCGCACCCCCGGCTTTTTGCAAATCATCAAAACTGGCCATGATGCAACGAGCCACCCGGGGTTGAGGAAGTAATTTAACCGTCACTTCGGTGATCACCGCCAGCATGCCTTCGCTGCCCACCAATAGGGCCAGCAAATCAAAGCCATAAGTGTCGAGCGAGTCACTACCGAAAGTGATGGCTTCGCCGGCCATGGTAAAGCCGCGAACCTTCAGCACATTATGCAAGGTCAGCCCATACTTGAGGCAGTGAACCCCGCCTGAGTTCTCGGCGACATTGCCACCAATGGTGCAGGCAATTTGGCTGCTGGGGTCGGGGGCATAGTAAAGGCCATGGACAGCAGCTGCTTCTGTAATTGCTGCATTGCGCACCCCGCATTCAAGCACTGCCGTACGAGAAAGGGGGTTGACTGCTTTGATGCGGTTGAATTTGGCCAGGCTGAGGGTCACCCCATCCGGGTGGGGCATGGCCCCGCCACTGAGTCCCGTGCCCGCCCCGCGCGCCACAACCGGCACGTTCATGTCATGGCATAGGCGCAAAACAGCCGCCACCTCGGCTTCGGTTTCTGGCAAAACCACCGCCATGGGGCGGGCCCGATAGGCCGTCAGGCCATCGCATTCATAGGGGATTGTGTCTTCTGCATGCCACAGTACAGCATGCTCAGGTACAACATGTATCAAGGCCGCTACCACATTTTTTTGCCGCAGACGAAAAGCCGTTGGTTCCATGTTGTTTGTTGTGCTTTCAAAGGGTGACGCCATGACCACCTTTCTATTGTTGATCCGGAATTAAGAAACCTCTGCAAAACCCCTCGTGGATGAGCGCGCCTTTCCCGGATGGGGGATGCCAGGCGGATTTTGCAGCCTGTCGCTGTGGCTACAGGCAAAAAAGCCAAGGCCGCAAAGTGACCTTGCTAACGCATTGGAATGCAGCAAGTGGAGACTTCATGGGGTCGAATCAATATTGCCCAAGGCTTCCCAGCGTGTCATGGCCTTCAAAAGCTGCTCATCCAGTTCCTTGTAGCGAGCCTGCACTTGCACTGCACGGACAGGATCTTTGCTGTAAAGCGTCTCCTCTGACAGCAGAGCCAGCAGTTCAGATTGTTCTTTTTCAAGGGCATCAATTTGATCCGGCAACCGGGCCAGTTCCTGTTGATCTTTGTAGCTGAGTTTGGTTCTGGGGGGGCTGGTGGGTTTGGTGTGTGTTGAAGGCACCAAAGGCGGAGTGCGGCTTGCGCGGTGCGCCTCTTCTTCGCGTGCGGTGCGGCTGCGGGCCTGTTGCACTCGCCATTCCTGATAGCCGCCTTCATATTCGCGCCACAAGCCAGGCGATTTGTCTCCCTCCCAGACTATGGTGCTGGTGACCACATGATCAAGAAACCGCCGGTCATGGCTGACCAGAAAAACCGTGCCTGTATAAGCTTGAAGCAAATCTTCCAGAAGCTCCAGAGTGTCAATGTCGAGGTCATTGGTGGGCTCGTCGAGAACGAGCACATTGGCCGGCAGGGCAAACAAACGGGCCAGCAAAACGCGGTTTCGTTCTCCGCCACTGAGTGTTTTAATGGGTGAATGGGCACGCTCAGGAGCAAAGAGAAAGTCCGTCAGGTAGCTCATCACGTGCTTACGTTGACCGCCAATTTCAACCCATTCGCTGCCGGGGCTGATGGTTTCGGCCAGGGTGGCATCAAGGTTGAGTGCGCTTCTCATTTGATCAAAATAAGCAACTTCCAGGCGAACGCCACGACGAACGCTGCCCGAAGTGGGTTGTAACTCGCCCAAAATCAATTTCAGCAAGCTGGTTTTGCCGGCCCCGTTCGGCCCGATCAGGCCCACCTTGTCGCCCCGCAGAAGGGTGGCCGAGAAGCGATCGACGATGGGGCTGCTGTGCTCATTCCAGCGCAGCGAAACCTCTTTGAGTTCTGCAACAATTTTGCCACTGCGCACGCCCGCGTCCAGTTCAAGTTTGACCTGCCCAACCGATTCACGTCTGGCCATTCGCTGGGAACGCAGGGCCTCAAGCCGATGCACCCGGGCCACGCTCCGGGTTCGTCGTGCTTCAACGCCTTTGCGAATCCAGATTTCTTCTTGAGCCAAGAGTTTGTCGGCCCGGGCATGAGACAAGGCCTCTGCCGCCAGTTGGGCCTCCTTGGATTTTTCATAGGCGCTGAAGTTGCCCGGAAAACTGCGTAACTGCCCTCGATCCAGTTCAATGATTCGGGTGGCCACGGCATCAAGAAAATCACGATCATGGGTGATGAGCATGAGGCTGCCCCTGAAACTACACAGCAAAGCTTCCAGCCAGGCGATGGAATCCAAATCAAGATGGTTGGTGGGTTCATCAAGCAGCAAAACATCGGGCACGGCCACCAAGGCCTGGGCCAGGGCGACACGCTTCTTGAGCCCGCCCGACAGGCTGCCCACGGGTTGTGCCCCCTCCAGGTTCAAACGTGCCAGTGTGGTTTCGACACGCTGCTCCCAGTTCCATGCATCAAGGGCCTCAATTTGGGTTTGCAAAGAATTCAGGTCTGCCCCTTCAGCATGATTTTCATACGCAGCCCGCACATAACGGGCTTCTGCCACCCCCTCACTGACCGCCTCAAAAACACTCGAGGTTGGGGTCAAATGGGGCTCTTGAGGAACATAGCGAATGCGCAGCCCCTGGGTGAGCTGCAGGAAACCGTCATCAGGTTTTTCAAGGCCCGCCACAATTTTGAGCAAAGACGATTTCCCCGCCCCATTGCGACCAATCAAGCCCAGCCTTTCGCCGGACTCTAAAGAAAAACTGGCACGATCCAGCAATGCCACATGCCCGAAGGCCAGTTGCGCGTCAGAAAGAGATAAAACAGCCATGTCAGTGGGTAAAGATCAATGGAGTGGTGATAATAGGCTGGCTTAGGGCCTGTTAACACTAAAGATGCCAGCGCAATATTTCCAGAAAATTGTTTGCCTGAGAGCAACCAAGGTAGCTCTCCTGTAGCACAGCTTGGCGGCTTTTGTGACGCTCGGAAAGCGAGTTCAGCGTTTTCTGCGCGTTTTGTAGGCCATGCCCAGATTTTCCAAATTTTTCAAACGGCGTTCTTCGACACGTTCTTGCAGCGCTTCCATTTCCTTGCGCGCGTTATAGCCTGAGCTGTCCGCCCAAGACCACCAAATCATGGCCACGAAAAATGGCCACAAGAACAACCAAAGCTCACCCGAAACGCTCCACGTCCATTGCGCAAAAGGGCCCCACTCCAGCCAGTTCAAAAGAATCTGTAGAAGACCGAAGAGTACCAGCCACATGAATAAACCCCTTGAAAAAGCGACAATGCCCCACCAGAAGACCCAACATCCACGGAAACCTCGTGGCTCAGGGTGTGGTCAAAAACAGGGGCAGAAAAACTCAGGCCTCTTATTTTAGGCCGCGCCTGGCGCCTTCATTGCCCTTGGTTTAGGGGGGTTGCATCTTCAATCGTGTCATTTACAAGGTTTTGGAGCCACTGATGAAGCTTTCGTTTTCCCTATTTGCGATGTTTGTCCTGGCGATGGCCGTATCGCCAGCTTGGGCAGACCGTACTTTGGCCCAGAAAAAGGTATGCCTCTCTTGTCATGGGGTTGAAAAACGCACCGGTTTTCCAGCGCCGAGCTTTCAGGAGGTTGGGGCAAAATACACCCATGACCCCCAAGCCCAGGAACGACTGGCCCTCAAAGTGATGCGTGGAGGCACAGGGGCCTGGGGGGTGATGACGATGCCCGCCAACCCGCAGGTCAGCGAGGCCGAGGCGCGCCAGTTGGTGGCCTGGATTTTGAGCCTGAAATAATCCTCAACCGCCTTGATCCGGCATCATGGCGGTTGGTCAGTCAACTTAGTAAACCTGCCCCAATTGGTTCAAAATGGCCGGGTTTTCCAAGGTGCTGGTGTCTTGTGTGATGGGCTCGCCTTTGGCGACAGCTCGCAGAAGCCGCCGCATGATTTTTCCAGAGCGTGTTTTCGGGAGGTTGTCGGCAAAACGAATATCTCTGGGCTTGGCAATCGGGCCAATTTCGTGGCTAACCCACTCCCTGAGCTTTTGCGCCAGGGCGCGGGTTTCAGCTTCAGCGCCGGGCCCGCCCGGTAACCTGCATTTCAGAACCACGAAGGCACAAATGGCCTCGCCAGTGGTTTCGTCGGGTCGCCCCACCACAGCCGCCTCGGCCACGAATTCTGTGCAGGCCACCAAGGCCGATTCGATTTCTGCCGTTCCCATGCGGTGCCCCGAGACATTGAGCACATCGTCAAGCCGGCCTGTGATGGTGAAGTAGCCCGTCTCGGCGTCCTGGATGGCGCCGTCTCCGGCAAGGTAGCGCATTTGGCCTGGGCGCTGCAAATTGTCAGGAAAGTAACTCTTTTTGAAGCGTTCCGGGTCTCCGTAGAGCGTACGCACCATGCTGGGCCAGGGTTTTTGAATCACCAATTGGCCCGCTTGCCCCCAAGGCAAGGTGTGTCCGTGTTCATCAACCACCGCCACATCCAGCCCCGGGAAGGGCAAGGTGCATGAGCCAGGGCACAGCGGAGTGGCTCCGGGCAAGGGAGTGATGATGTGGCCTCCGGTTTCGGTTTGCCAAAAAGTATCTGCAATGGGGCACCGCCCCCCCCCCACCTGCTCGTGGTACCAATGCCATGCGGCGGGGTTGATGGGCTCACCCACGGACCCCAAAATTCTCAAACTGCCCAGATCACTGTGGTGCGGGTGGGTGTGAGGGTCGGTCTCTGCGGCCTTGATCAGGGCCCGGATGGCTGTTGGGGCCGTATAAAAGATACTGACCCGATGGGCCTCAATTATCTTCCAGAACCGGGAGGCATCGGGGTAAGTGGGCACCCCCTCAAAAATGACTTGCGTGGCACCCACGGCCAGCGGGCCATAAGCCACGTAGGTGTGGCCGGTGATCCAGCCAATATCCGCAGTGCACCAAAATACATCTTGGGGCTGCATGTCAAACGTCCATAAGCTCGTGAGGGCGGCATGGAGAAGATAACCGCCAGTCGAGTGTTGAACGCCTTTGGGTTTGCCCGTTGAGCCCGAGGTGTACAGCAAAAACAAAGGGTGTTCAGCCCCCACCCACTCAGGTTCGCACCACGGGGTTTCGGCCTTCATCAGATCATGCAGCCAACAATCCCGAGTGGCTTGCATAGGTACCGGCCTGCCAGTGCGCCGGTACACTACAACCGTTCGGACTGAATCACATCCGCCGAGGTCCAAGGCTTCGTCCACAATGGCTTTCAGAGGTAAATTTTTACCGCCCCGACATTGCTCATCGGCGGTGATAAGCAGAACCCCACCGGCATCCTCGATTCGATCCCGTAAACTTTTTGCCGAAAACCCGCCAAACACCACCGAGTGCGTGGCACCAATTCGGGCGCAGGCCTGCATGGCAACCACACCCTCAATACTCATAGGCATATAAATCACCACCCGGTCACCCCGCTGGATTCCCTTTGCTTTGAGTGCCTGGGCGAGTTGACAGGTTTGATTCAATAATTCCGAATACGTGACTTGAGTGACTTGGCCATCATCCGCTTCAAAAATGAGGGCCACCTTGTGGCCCAAGCCGCTTTTCACATGGCGATCGAGGCAGTTATAGGAGGCATTGAGCTCGCCATCGGCAAACCATGTGTAAAAAGGCGCATGATGATCATCCAGGCCTTGGCTGAATGGCTTGTGCCAAGCCAGTAACTCGCGTGCGCGCCGCATCCAGAAGCCTTGATAGTCAGCCGCCGCCTCCTGACACAAGGCTTGGTAAGCTTCCATGCCGGAAACGCGAGCCGATGCGCTGATGGCCTCAGGGGGGGGCAAATATTTTGAGTAGCTCTGCATAAGATATTTCCTTCGTCGACTGGATATTTTCCGCCCTTCATAAACCACGACTCTGCTCAGCAGATTCGGCAATCCAAGCCTAAAATAGACAGTTTGCCTGATGAACTGCCGAGTACCACCCGATGTCCAAACCACTGCCCAAGGGCATGCCTGCCTTGCCCCGCCTCATTTTTGCCAGCCGCTGGTTGCAGCTGCCCCTTTACTTGGGCCTGATTGTGGCTCAAGGTGTTTATGTCATTCATTTTTGGGTTGAGCTGCTGCACTTGATCCAAGCTGCCATGGGCGACGCCGATGGCCTTAAACAATTAGTCACCAGTGTCGGCTACAAAACCTCAACAGAGGTCAAGTCTCTTAATGAAACGCTCATCATGCTCGTTGTACTGGCCCTGATTGACGTAGTAATGATTTCCAACTTGTTGATTATGGTAATTGTCGGGGGCTATGAAACCTTCGTATCAAGAATGAACCTCGAAGACCACCCCGATCAACCAGAATGGCTGAGTCATGTGAATGCTTCAGTACTGAAAGTGAAATTGGCCACAGCCATCATTGGAATCAGTTCCATTCATTTGCTCAAAACCTTCATCAACGCCGAAAATTACAGCGAAAAGGTGTTGATTTCCCAAACCGTCATTCACATTGCTTTTCTTTTGTCTGCCATGGCCATTGCCTACACTGACCGCCTGATGGCTGGCCATGATCATTCAAATTAAAACCCGATGTCACGCATCAGCCTGTCAATTTTAAAACCGGTTTGGCGTTGCTTGCAGAATCAACCAAGCCATGGCTGATTTGGGTTCCCGGCCCCGCAATATTCTGAAAGGCCATCAATCATGCCTGAGTTGCCTGAAGTTGAGGTAACACGACAAAGTTTTGCCACCCGGATCGAAGGGGCTCAAGTAACAGGAGTGCATTTGGGCAAACCGCTTCGGTGGCCCCTGGGTTGCTCCACTGAGTCCCTGCTTGGGTGTAAGGTTGGCCAAGTGATACGCCGGGGCAAGTATTTGTGGCTGCCTCTTCATTCGCCTTGCGCAGGCGGTTCTGGGGGCTTGCTGATTCATCTCGGGATGTCGGGGTCGCTTGCTTTTGGCCCAGAGACCCCGCCAGGCCGGCATGACCATTTCAGTTTGACAACCTCTCACGGCTTGTTGCGCCTGACGGACCCCCGACGCTTTGGGGCTGTGTTGTGGTCGGCCAGCCTTGAGGTTGACCCTGCCGCCAAGCTGCTCGGGCGCTTGGGGCTTGAGCCATTTGACTCACGCTTCAACGGAGCGTATTTTTATCAGGCGCTTCGCGGGCGAAGGCAAGCCATCAAACAGGTGTTGTTGGGTGGTGACATCGTTGTCGGAGCAGGCAACATCTACGCTTGTGAAGCCTTGTTTGCGGCCAAAATCAACCCCCGGCTGCCAGCTGAAAAAATCAGTCAGGTGCGTGCCGCGCAATTGGTGCTGGCCATTCGTGACATTTTGGCCCAGGCCGTGGCGTTGGGCGGGGCCAGCCTGAGAAATTTTCGCAGTGCTCACGGTACCCCCGGGGCCTTCCAGCTGGCGGCCAAGGTTTACGGGCGCGAGGGAAAGCCCTGTGATGCCTGCGGCAAAAAAGTGAGCCGAATTGTGCAGGGTCAAAGGTCTACCTTCTTTTGCCATCATTGCCAAAAGCGCTGATGGAAACATTGGCTGCACAACATCTATGTGCTCAACGCCATGGGTTTTGCAAAGGTTCTCGAAGAATGGGCTGTGGGTTTTCGTCTGTAAGCGTTAATATTGAGAAAAATCCTGAATCCTCAAGGGGTTGCAACTTTGGAAACACAGATCTCGCCTTTGACAGCCCCGAATGGTTTTCATCACCAGCTTGATGCCTTGAGCGCTTGGCGTGCGACCCTCTGCGCAAAAATTCAAAATCTTTTAGCCTACTTGATTGAGCATGACCTGGCAGAAATTGTCGCCCGGGATGCCCTTGTCAACATCAAGGAGCGCCTGTCTCATCAAAAGCTGGTCATTGCTTTTGTGGCCGAGTTTTCGCGCGGCAAGTCAGAGTTGATCAACGCGATTTTCTTTTCAGAGGCAGGCCAGCGGGTATTGCCTGCGGCTCCCGGGCGAACCACCATGTGCCCGGTAGAATTAGGCTATGAGTCTGGTATTGCGGCCAGCTTGGCTTTATTGCCCATAGAAACCCGGCTGAATAATGTGCCCCTGATCGAGTTGCGTCAGCAAGTTGATCTCTGGCAAAAAATTCCCCTTGACCCAACAGACAGTGATGCCTTGGCACACACCTTGCGTGAGGTGGTGCGTACTCAATGGGTGACGGAAAATCAGGCCAAGGCCCTCGGTTTCTGGAACGATGAAACTCCTGATGACAATCCACAGAAAAATGACGATGGCTTGGTTGAGGTTCCGGTTTGGCGCCATGCCCTCATCAATTACCCGCATCCTCTGCTGCGTCAAGGTTTGGTGGTGCTTGACACCCCGGGCTTGAATGCCATTGGTGCTGAGCCTGAACTGACCCTGAACCTCTTGCCCTCAGCCCATGCCACTCTTTTTATTCTGGCTGCCGACACCGGAGTGACCAAATCTGATTTATCCATTTGGCGGGATCATCTTTCTACCCATCCGATGGCCCGTTATGTGGTGCTCAACAAGATTGACACCTTGGTTGATCCTTTGGTGCTGCCCGAAGATCTACAGTCACAAATTGAAACCCAGCGTCTGGCGGCGGCCCGTATTCTTGATTTGCCCGCATCACGGGTTTTCCCTTTGTCGGCGCGTCAGGGCTTGACGGCGAAAATCTCTGGAGATTTTTCTGCCCTGCAAAGCAGCCGGTTGCCGCTTCTTGAGGCCGCTCTTTCAGAGCATTTGCTGCCACAGAGGCGCAAAATGCTCGAAGCGGCGGTCGCAGACGCTTGCCATCGCATTCAATCTCATGTGGTTCAGCGTGCGGGTGACTTGCGTCAGCAATTGTCCGGGCAAAGTCTTGAACTCAATAGCTTGAGAGGTAAAAGTGACAGCAAAGTGCGGGCGATGATCGAGCGGGTGGATGTCGAGGCCACTGAGTTCGAACAATGCACGGCACGCCTCCATGCGTTGCGAGCGGTTCATATGCGCTTGCTCAAAAACGCCATGGCCGATATTTCTGGTGATCGCTTGCGGCAAGAAGTGGAGCAGATGCAAACATCCATGAGTGCCTCACTCATGAACCTGGGCGCCAAAAAAGCGTTTCTTACCTTGTGTGCCAACCTGCGATTGTTGCTGGACCAAGCCCATGCCCGCGCGATCGAAATCCGTGAAATGTTGGCCCCTTCGTTCAGCCAAATCAATACCGAATTTGGATTTTCACTTTCTTTGCCACCCGCCATTGATCTGGTTCGTCTCAAGGAAGAAATTGATCTTCTCGAAAACAGCTATGTTCAGTATCTTGGCCTGACACACGCGTTTCGCTTGTCTCAGCCCAAGTTTATGGATCAATTTCGGCACATGTTGCTGTCGAAGCTGCGTGTGGTGTTCGAAACAGCCAGCACTGAATTTGAGGGGTGGAATCAAGCTGTATTTTTCCAGGTAGACCGCCAGATTCATGAGCGTCGTCAAAATTTTCACAAACGCAAAGATGCCCTGGAGAGAATTCAGGTTGCCACCGGTGATCTTGAACGCCGCATTGCAGAAGTCGAGCAGCAGGATGCCCGGTTGAAGTCGCATCTTGAGAATGTCCAGCAAATGATTGCTGCCCTGCTCAAAGAAGCAGGCCTGCTTGACACGGCATTGCCTCCTGCCATGCCCGCTTCCATGAGTCTTTCCGGCTGTGTGGCGGGCCTGTCGACGTGACTCAATCGACAGCCCTGCAAGGCTTTGCTGCTCGATTGATCGATTGGCAGCGGCTTCATGGCCGACATTCCCTGCCTTGGCAACATACCCGTGAGCCCTACCGGGTCTGGCTGTCAGAGATCATGTTGCAGCAAACTCAGGTGGTGACCGTATTGGCTTTTTACGAGCGTTTTTTGCAGCGGTTTCCCGATGTCAGGGCCCTGGCTGATGCCCACCTGGATGACGTGTTGGCGTTGTGGAGTGGCTTGGGTTACTACAGCCGGGCGCGCAACCTGCACCGCTGCGCTCAGCAGGTGATCAAAGAGCATGGGGGTGTTTTTCCGTCCAGTGCCCAAGCCTTGCAAACATTACCTGGCATTGGCCGCTCTACCGCCGCAGCGATTGCCGCCTTTTGTTTCGGTGAGCGCGTTGCCATTCTCGATGGAAACGTGAAGCGTGTGCTGTCCAGGGTATTAAAGTTTGACGGAAATTTAAGCCAAACAGCCTCGGAGCGATGGCTTTGGGCCCAAGCCAATGAACTCTTGCCGAGCAGCCACATTGAGCCCTATACGCAGGGTTTGATGGATCTCGGTGCAACCGTATGCCTGAGCCGACAGCCCCTTTGTGAGAAATGCCCGGTCAAGGTTTTGTGCCTGGCTTATCAGGCGGGTGATCCTGGCCGTTACCCGGTCAAAATTCGCAAAACCCGACGGCATCTGCGCAGTTCAGTTTGGCTCTGGTTGCGCTGGCGAGGCTGGCTGTGGCTGGTTCAGCGCCCGGCCAAGGGCATTTGGGCCGGGCTATGGAGCTTTCCAGAGCTTCCGTCGTTGATTGAATTTGACAAAATGACCTCCACTTGGTCGGGTCAAGCATCGATATTGCCGTCATTGATTCATACCTTGACCCACCTCGACTGGACTTTGCATCCTGCATGCTGGACTTTCCCCGATGATCTCCATGATCAACAGATTGCCGAAGCAACTGCGCCTTTCAGTCACGAAGCGGGCCGCTGGTTTGACCTTCGAGAAGCCTTGAATGCCGGTTTGCCGGCCCCGCTCAAAAAATTGATTGCCGCCAGGGCCTGTTAATACTAAAGCTGGAGCATTTCATCCTTTGCGCAGGATAAGGCCTCAGGCCCCCAAACGCAGGCAAGTTGCTTTAGTGTGAATCACGTCGGGGCTGGGCATGCACAGAGCCGAACGATTGGCGCTGAGCGCGGCAGGGGCTCCTTGCCCATAGGGGTTGGCCAAGGCTTCGGATGAAAGCTGCTCGAGGGCCTGCCCTTGTGTGGCATTGAACATCGCGATCATGATGTCAAGCTGCTGTAACCTGACAATAGGAATTTTGAAATTGAGTTCAGCCAACTGCCCCAAAATTCGGCCCAAGGGGTTACGCAGCTGATCCCAAACCAGCGCCACTGGGCCGGGATGAAATTCTTGCTCCATCAGACGGGCAAAGTGTGCGGGGCTGGCCCGGGAGGCTTCCATCCAGAACTGCAGGGCTTGATGGGTTCGATTGAGGGTCTGCTTGGGTTTGTAAATGAGGCGTTGCATCGCAAAACGCATCATCCACTTGAGGCGAGGCTCTTCAGTGTGCTTTGGATCCGAGACGTTTAATGCCTCGATGGACAGAAAAAAATGGGAGGCTTTGCGAAACTGGTGCGCCATGGCCGATGATAAGTCCTTCTCTTGAGGGCTCAGCCGGGGAATAGGCGGCGTTTTCACATGGTAAGTCCGGGAAATTACGGAGGCCGCTTGAAGGCTTTCATCTATCAGCTCGGCCAAAATGAGCTTGGCTGGAAAATCATCGGGCAAGGCAAAATGTTGACGCAAGTCTGAGATCACACGGTAAAGCCGCTCCAAAGAGGCCGCGGCCTGCCCTTGGGCCGCATCATAAAAAGCGCGCAAAACCATCAAACGGTGCACCCCGCTCAGGTGCTCAACGGGAAGCGAGCTTTCCGGGCTCAGACCAATGGTTTTATTTTCGGTATCGCTGATCTTGAGCCATGTTTGATACCGACTCAGTAAAGTGGCGTGGTCTTTTTCAAGCATGCTCAGGGCCTCGGCAGTCACCGAGACAATTTGATTCCAGCAGCGGGAATTTTCATGAAGGGAGCAAAAAAAGGGGCCGCGAGGGCTGCGCAAGCCTTGTAATGAACTGGCTTGGCGCGTTCCTGGGGTGCTCGTGGAGCCTGATGAGGAGATTCCCCGAAGCCTGTGTTGGCCATACACTGAAGGGTCAAGGTTTTCCGGGGCATTCAGGCCGGCACGATACAGCACGGCACGGTGGGTGGTTTGGTTGGGTACCAAAGCCAAGGTGGCACGCGCTTGGGCGCTCAAGGGCTCATCAAGGGGAGCCACTGAGACCATCAATATAAAAATGCTCAGGGCAATCAGAATATGTTGGAGCATGATCAGTGGGCCGGTTGATTTGGCAGGCGGGGCCGTATGCCCACTGACATGGGCCGCTTCAATGAGGATAACTTTTTACAACCAAGGCACTGAGCGACATCTATCACTGTGGTTTTCAAGTTAACTTCGACAATACCATCAATGGCGCCGTATCGGCACGCAAAATTCGGGCCCCAAGGCTCACCCGTGAAAATGCCTTGTGGTGTGCCCGCATTTCTTCGTCATCGGTCAACCCTCCTTCAGGGCCACTCAGGAAGGTCAAGCGATGGGTTTGAGCCGGATTGGGGGGGTGCCAGAGGGTGGATTCACGCGGGCTCAATAAAAACCGCAAGTCTTGCGCCTCCGGGACGCTTTCCAGGCTGTCCAGCCACTCAGTCAAGCTCAGCACCCCTGAAATGATCGGCACCCTGTTGCGGCCACATTGCTCACAGGCAGCAACTGCCACAGCCCCCCAGTGAGCCACTTTTTTCGCAGCCCGCTCTTCGTGCAAGCGCAGCACAGAACGCTCGCAAATCAAGGGTTGAATCCGCGACACACCCAATTCGGTGGCCTTTTCAATCAGATGGTTCATTCGTTCATTGGTGGGCATGCCCAAGGCCCAAGTCACGTAAAAAGAATTTTCACGCTCAATAGGGACATGCTGATGCACACGAACTTGAACCTCAGACTTGCCCATATGAATCATTTCAGCAGGCCATTCTCCACCCTGACCATTAAACAACACCAAAGAATCACCCGGCCGCAGCCTCAGAACCTGGGCGTGACGGGCCGGGCCAGAAGGAAGGCCCAGCAGAGAGTCAGGGCGCAAGGGTTTGTCAACGAAAAATCGAGGGCCAAGCATGGTGATCAACTATTTTTGTTCAGGGGTATCGCGGAGCATACGGCGCAAAATTTTCCCGACATGAGTTTTGGGTAAAGTGGCTCGAAATTCAATCAATTTGGGTCTTTTATAGCCTGTCAAGTTGGCTTCACAAAATGCACGCACTTCAGCCTCAGTGCATTCGGGTTGACGTTTGACAATCACGAGTTTCACGGCTTCTCCGGTTTTGGGGTCGGGGATGCCCACCACGGCACACTCAAGCACTTGGGGCATCCTGCTCACGACGTTTTCAATTTCCGTAGGATAAACATTGAAGCCACTGACGAGAATCATGTCTTTTTTGCGATCAACGATTTTGAAATACCCTTGCTCATCAACGGTGCCGATGTCTCCAGTGCGGAAAAACCCGTCAGCGGTGAAGCTTTGAGCGGTTTCCTCGGGGCGCTGCCAATAGCCTGCCATCACTTGGGGCCCGCGAATCGCGATTTCCCCGGAGCAAGCTGCGGGCACTTCGTGACCTTCATCGTCAAGGAGGGCTATTTCTGTGTTGGGCAAAGGCATGCCAATGTTGCCGCTGTAATGACTGCTGTTGACGGGGTTGCACGACACCGAAGGAGAAGTTTCTGACAAGCCATAACCTTCGACAATCGGGCACCCCGTTTTTTTGAGCCAGTCTGCGGCTGTGGTGCTCGTGACGGCCATGCCGCCTCCCACTGCCAGCTGAAGATGGCTCCAGTTGACGGTCGAAAACAAAGGGTGATTGAGCATGCTACTGAAGAGGGTATTGACGGCTGGAAAGCTGTGAAACCGCTCTTTGGCCAGCGTTTTGAACAGGCTGGGCAAGTCGCGAGGGTTGGCCAGCAAAATATTGCACCCCCCCAAGCGCAGAGACAACATCATATTGATGTTAAAGCCGAAGATGTGATAAAGCGGCAGGGCACAAACGGTGTGCAGTTGCTCAGCAAGCGGAATTTTTGAAAGCGCCGGGCGGTACCACGCTTCTGACTGAAGAATGTTGGCCACCAAATTGCGATGACGCAGCATGGCCCCCTTGCTGATGCCGGTGGTGCCCCCAGTGTACTGCAAAACAGCCAGATCATCGGGGCCCACAGAGGCCGCAAGAAAGCCATGGGCCCGACCAGACGAAAGGGCATCATTCCAAGGCACGGCGCCGGGCAGGCGAAAAGAGGGTACCAGCTTTTTGATATATTTTACTGTCGCATTCACCAGCAGGTTTTTTGGAAAAGGCAGCATGTCGCCCAAAGAAGTGAGCACCATGTTCAAGGGAGGCAGCTCCTTCAAGCACTGCTGCAGGGTGGTCGCAAAGTTTTCCATCAAAATGAGGGCTTTGGCGCCAGAGTCTTTCAATTGATGAGCCAACTCGCGGGGGGTGTACAAGGGGTTCACATTCACCACCACCAAGCCGGCCCTCAAAATGGCGGCCACCGCCACCGGGTACTGCGGAACATTCGGCAACATCACCGCAACCCGGTCGCCTGGGGTCAAGCCCAGGGTTTGAAAGTAGCCAGCCAGGGCGCGTGAGTTTTCATTGATTTGTTGAAACGTGAATGAGCGGCCCATGAATTTATAAGCCGGCTGGCCGGCAAAACGCCTGAAGCTTTCATCCAAAAGGCTGACCAGCGAACCATATCGGCCCACATCAATTTCTGCCGGAACACCCTCGGGGTAATGCTTGAGCCAAATTTTCTCCATGCCATCTCTCCGGGCTAATTATCAGGGACAACGAAAAACCATATCAGCAGAAGGCCACGCCAAGAACCCATGCTGACCCACAATGATTTTTGCACAAGCAAACACCCTGACAGGGTTGAGCCTCAGTATCATGATTGATGCGATACCATCGGCCCTGAAAAATTCAATCACGCCGTCATTCTGGCTCAGGCAGGAATCCATGGAGCATTCGCCCATGTCGATAGGGCAGCCAAAGAGATGGCATGAAAATTTCCTCTATCACTTTCTGGATGCGGCAACTTCGTGCAGCATAACGGTGCGGGCGCCTATGGCAGGTGCTGAAGGAACCTCTGCAAAACCGCTCACGCTGACGGGAGAAACGGCCTCCACCAGCATTTGCACATGTTGTTGCCCTTTGTATTCATTCATTTGAAGCCGGTAGGCCACAATGGCTTTGTCTGGCACGGGCTCGGTGTGGTAAAACCAAATGGCTTCGCGCAGTACCCCGGCATGACGAACGGTGAGCTTGGTGTGACGCTCTTTCAGGATGCGGCGGCTCAAAATTTCGACCTCGTCGCTGAACAGTGGGGGCTCAAAAGCTTGCCCCCAGACCTGTGCTTCAAGCGCCTGAATGGTGGCTCTATTGAAATACTCAGGGTCCAGGGGCCCATCGCTCAAGAGTTGCCGCGCCAAGTCACTGGGCGACAACCATTCTTGCGCCACTTGCTGAAAGGCGGTCTCGAAGCTTGGAAAATCATCCGCTCCCAAGGTGCAGCCTGCGGCCATGGCGTGCCCGCCAAATTTGCGTAACACCCCCGGATAGCGTTTGCTGATGAGATCCAGGGCGTCTCGCAAGTGAAAACCCGCGATGGACCGGCCCGAGCCTTTGAGCAATCCATCATGACCCTGGGCAAATACAAAGGTGGGCCGATGCATGCGTTCTTTGATTCGGGAAGCGACAATACCCACCACGCCTTCGTGAAAATCAGGCTGGAAAATCGCAATGGCACTGGGTATAACCATTTTTTTAGAAGGGTTTTTTATCAGCCCACTTATTGCCAAAGAGGCTTCAGCCTGCTCACGCATACCAGCCTCCACATCTCGACGCTCACGATTGAATTCTTCCAGTGTTCGCGCCAATTCAAGGGCTTTGGCAGGGTCATGGGCGAGCAGGCACTCAATGCCTACAGTCATGTCGGCCAATCGGCCGGCAGCATTGATGCGCGGGCCCAAGGCAAAGCCAAAGTCAAAGGTGCTGGCTTGCTCGGGGTGGCGCCCAGCCACTTCAAAAAGAGCCGCCACACCCGGGTGCATCTGGCCCTGCCGAATACGGCGCAGACCTTGTGAAACAATGCGCCGATTGTTGGCATCCAGTTTCACCACATCGGCCACTGTGCCCAGCGCCACCAAATCCAGGAGCGTGTCAAGACGGGGCTGGCTGCCAGCATCAAAGGTGCCGCGCTCGCGCAGTTCAATGCGCAGGGCCAAGAGCACATAAAACATGACCCCCACGCCGGCCAGATTTTTACTTTCAAAGGGGCAGTCGGGCTGGTTGGGGTTGACGATCACATCGGCGTCGGGAAGCCGTGCTTGTCCATTATGAAGCGCCGGCAGGTGGTGATCTGTCACGATCACACCCAGGCCATAAGATTTTGCGTGCGCCACCCCTTCCAGGCTGGCAATGCCATTGTCAACTGTCAAAAGCCAGCGGGGGTTTTTTGCTCGTGCCAAATCCACAATCGTGGGTGAGAGGCCATAGCCATGAATGCTACGGTCTGGAACGATATAGCTCAACATGTCTGGCCGTGCGCCCAAAAGGCCCAGCCCCCACAGAGCCACCGCACAAGCCGTGGCTCCGTCGCAGTCATAGTCGGCAATCACACAAATGCGCTCTTGTGCTTGTAGGGCATTGGCCAGCAATTGGGCGGCCCGTTGTGCTCCGCGCAGTGCTTGAGGCGGCAATAATTTGCCCAGGCCGTCGTCGAGTTCTTCCGGGTTGCGCACCCCCCGGGCGGCAAAGAGCCGGGCCAGCAAAGGGCTCACCCCCGCTTGCTCCAGCGCCCATACGGCCCGTGGGGGGGCATCGCGACGAATGATTGCAGGGGCGTCCATCAGAGATCTCCGAGAATTTGAAATGGCGACAAAGGCCGACGCAGCCACGACATACAGCGTTGCCAGGGATTGGGGCGTTGAGGCTGAAACGAAAGCGCCCCACGTTCGCCGCAGAGGGTCAAGGTGGCCTCGGCCTGCAATGAAAACTCGTGCAACAGCCCGGCATCAAGCGCTTGCCAGGCAGCGCACCAGGCTGGCCAGTTTTCTTGCAAAGCGGGTTTGCGCAAGCTGTCAATATAGTGCACTGAATTCGGGGCGCAGGGCTGATAGCGCCCACAACCGCTGAGCCAGAAGCTATTGACGGCGAGCCTGCCTTGGGCCTCGCGTGACTCATTCAGGGGGCTGCGATACAGGAGCATTTGCACCTCATTTTGCAGCCTGCGAATCAGCCGGGCAGCCGGGCCGGAAGGCAGCCAGAGGTTCACAGGCCGGCCAATGGCGCGATCAATGCTGGCGCAGGGAAGCTGATGCAGGCTTTCATGGCCAAGGTACCAACGCGTGGCTCCGCCAAAAGCGACTTGGAAACCCTCACTTTCAAAGCGTTCACGAATAAGCTCAAAGAAAGCGCGTGACTCAGATTCATCCAGTGTCAATTCGTCAGGATCCAGCAAAATGGCATGGTCTCGTGAAAGGTGCCAGTGTGCCGGAGTCATCAGGCCCCAGGCCCCGTGTGCAACGTCAATCTTGTCTTGGTGGGCCGCATGGGCAGCAAAGGGCCAGGTGCCCGGGGCACCCACCCAGCCCCGGGCCCGAGCCAAAGCGCGTTCATGCGGGGGCGACAGGGTGTCGTCATCGGCCATGTCCAAGTGACTTTCAGCCCAGCAATGCAGCAAACGGCTCAAATGAGGCAAGTGCAGGCCTTTCAGCGCCGTTGCAGCGTCTTCAGATGAGTTGTTCGCGAAGGAAATAATGAGGTGAGTGTGACCAAGCATAAAACAAAATTGCCCTGTAAATGCCGGATGATCTGGTCTTATCCTGTAGGATGCTGCCCCGATGAACTGGCCTTTTGAAATTGAAATCGGTTGGCGCTACACCCACTCCGGGCGGGTGGGGCGCCGAAACGGGTTTATATCCTTTATTTCTGCCATCTCGATGTCAGGCATTGCGCTTGGCGTGGCCGCCCTGATTATCGTGCTGTCGGTCATGAACGGGTTTCAAAAAGAAGTCCGTGACCGCATGCTTTCCATCGTGGCCCATGTCGAAATTGCGGGGCCTTACGGGGCCCCTCTGCAAGAAGCCGCTTCGGTGGCCCAGGCGGTCCAACGGCACCCTGAGGTGCTGGCCGCAGCCCCTTTTGTCTCGGCACAAGCCTTGATCTCCCGCGGCGACGATGTTCTGGGCGTGATGGTTCGTGGCATTGACCCCGAGCGCGAGACCCACGTCACTGGTTTGGCCGCTCAATTGAATGACGGCAGTTTGGCCCTCCTGGAGCCAGGTGAATGGCAGATTGTGCTGGGCAGTGAATTGGCCCGCCAGCTTCATGTGGGGGTGGGTGAAAAAGTCAGCTTGGTGGCGCCCGGCGGGCAATTCACCCCGGCCGGGGTGGTGCCGCGCATCAAGCAATTCAGGGTGGCAGGCACCTTCAACTCGGGGCATTACCAGTATGACAGTGCGCTGGCCTTGGTTCACCTCGATGACGCCGCCAAATTTTTCCGGGTCGAGGGCGTCACCGGGGTGCAACTCAAATTGCATGACCTGCATCGTGCCCCCCAAGTGTCCAGAGACCTTCAGGCCCGCTTGGGTGATCAGGCCGAAGTGCGTGACTGGACCCGCACCAATCGCCAGTGGTTTTCGGCGGTTCAGGTTGAAAAGCGCCTCATGGCGATCATTTTGACCCTGATTGTGGCAGTGGCCAGTTTCAATCTGGTTTCCACTTTGGTCATGACCGTCACTGACAAGCGTGCCGATATTGCCATTTTGCGCACCCTGGGAGCCAGCCCTCGGTCTGTGATGGCTATTTTTATGGTTCAGGGGGCAACCTCAGGTGTGGTGGGCACCCTGGCGGGGGTGTGTTTGGGTTTGCTCGTGGCCTTTAATGTCCAGACCCTTGTCGGAGGCCTTGAAAAGTTGTTTGGAGTGGTGTTTTTAGACCCCGGCATTTACCTGATCACCCGCATGCCCAGTGACCCTCAAAGTGCAGACATCATCCCGATTGTCTTGATCTCTTTGATGTTGGCTTTTTTGGCTACATTATACCCCAGTTGGCGGGCCAGCCAGGTTCACCCGGCAGAGGCGCTGCGCTATGAATAATTTCAACCGCCCCGTAGTGCTGTCAGCCCAAGGAGTCTCAAAACGCTTCGCTGAAGCGCGCCTGGATGTCACCGTCTTGCATGACATCAATTTGGACGTGCAAGCCGGCGAAACGGTGGCCATTGTGGGCGCATCCGGCTCAGGCAAAAGTACGCTTTTACACATTTTGGGGGCCCTCGACAGCCCGACCGACGGGGTGGTCTCTTGGGCGGGCTTGAATTTACAGAGAATGAATGCAAAACAACAGGGGCAATGGCGGAACAAGCACTTGGGTTTTATTTACCAATTTCATCATTTGCTGCCTGAATTGACGGCACTCGACAATGTGGCCATGCCGCTGCGGATACGTCGGCAACCAGCAGCTCTTGCGCAAGCTGCGGCCCAAGAGCTTCTTGGCCAAGTAGGATTGGGCCATCGATGCCATCATCGGCCTGCCGAGTTGTCAGGCGGAGAACGGCAACGAGTGGCGATTGCTCGTGCATTGGTGGGTCGGCCAGCTTGTGTCTTGGCTGACGAACCCACTGGCAACCTCGACAGGCAAACTGCGGAACTGGTGTTCGATCTGTTGTTATCTCTCACCCGACAGCGTGCCATGTCCGTGATTTTGGTCACACATGATCAAACTTTGGCGGTGCGCTGTGACCGATTGCTGCATTTGGATCAGGGCAGGTTGCTTGAATGAGTCAAAAATGCGGCATGATCCTGCTGCATGGAACTTTCAGTTGATAATCAACGGATAAACTGCCTCAAAAGCACGCTTGAGCTGAGCCTTGGGGCTGGAAGCTCACCCCATTTGATCCCGTCGGTTTTATGCTGCATTCCCCATTGATGAATGTGTCATATGCTGGTGGGGTTATCTGGGTATTTGTCTGGGCTCACTGAAGAGTCATCTACATTTGACGGGATGGGAGACGTTTTGAAAAAGCATCCACTTCAACTTGATCGCCTCGCGCTGTCCTCGATGGCGATAGCCGCCATGCTTGTTCAGGCCAGTCCTGCCTGGTCTTTGTCGCTCGGGCGGCTTTCGGTTCAATCTACCTTGGGCGAATCCCTGAAGGCTGAAATCGATATCTCGTCAATCACGCCTGAAGAAGCTTCCAGCTTGAAAGTTCGTATTGCCAGCCCCGAAGCCTATCAAGCTGCCGGGGTTGATTATCATGCCGTGCTGCCTGCCACACAAATCTCTTTACAGCGCCGCGGAGATCGTCAGTTCATCGTTTTGAAGAGCGACAAATCTGTTCAAGAGCCTTTCGTTGACCTTATTCTTGAGTTGAACTGGGCCACTGGTCGTCTCATCCGTGAATACACCCTGCTCATTGACCCCTCCACCAAAACAGCCACGACCAAACCCGAGGTCAGCACACCTGTCGATATCAGCTCGGCAAGCTCGGCTGCCGCATCCCAGGGCAAGAGCAGTCCTGCTTCGCCGCTGGCTCCTATTCCCTTGGCCTCAGGCGAAAAACCTCCGGCATCAGGGGGGGGGGATCAAACCTCCAAAGGTTCTGAGTATCGGGTCAAACCTGGAGAAACCCTTTCCACGATCGCCACCCGAAACCTTTCGAAGGGCATCTCGCTGGATCAAATGCTTGTAGCCATTTACCGCAACAATTCCAGAGCCTTCATCGACAACAATATCAACCGCCTCAAGGCCGGGGTGGTGTTGAATATTCCGTCAGCAGACAAAGCCGCCAGCACAGTCACGCCTGCGCAAGCTCGCGAGGTCATTCAAGCGCAAAGTGCTGATTTCCGCGCTTACACTGAGCGACTGGCGTCTGCTGCTCCCAAATCCAAAAATGAACCCGGCAGTCGTGGTGCCAAAGGCACCGTCATTTCCGGCCTGAAAGACAAATCGGTCAACCCCGACAACCCCGACCAACTTCGCCTTTCGATGGGCGGTTTGGCCGGCCAAGGTAAAGATAAAAATATCTCCCCCGAGGAAAAACTCTCCAAGGATCGTCAGCGTCAAGAGGTTGATTCCAGAATCGCAGAGCTTCATCGCAACATCGAGGAAATCAAAACCATCCAAAGTGTCACCCAAAAGGCTCCTGCGACCTCATCGGCGACAGTTCCGGTTCCCGAGTCTGCACCCACGCCCACATCTGAACCTGCACAGCCTGAATCAACCGCCTCCGCGACGGAAGGGCAAGCCAGGCATAATACAAGCACCCCGGATCGCTCCGGCCCGGCCATTGTTGTAGATAAACCGCTCCCAACCCCACAAGAGCCAGTCACAAAACCTGAGCCACAAAATCTTCCGATACCCAGCTCAGAGAGTGCCTTGACAGGTACTTCTTTACTGTTGGTAATTGGGGGGGCCTGCATGGCCCTGCTGGCCGGTTTCGGGATTTTTCGCCTGACTCGCCGGGGCCGCAAAGAAGGTTCTGAAACCTCCTTCCTGGAAAGTCGTTTGCAGCCAGACTCTTTCTTTGGCGCCAGCGGTGGTCAGCATATTGATACACGCAATGAAGTCGGGGCAGCTTCTTCGATGAATTATTCCCCGAGCCAGATTGACGCGATGGGTGATGTTGACCCGGTCGCCGAGGCAGATGTCTACCTTGCTTACGGACGCGATCTGCAAGCCGAGGAAATTCTCAAAGAGGCCATTCGCAGCGACCCCAACCGCCTGGCTATTCGCACCAAGCTCCTTGAGGTCTACGCCAAGCGCCGCGACACCAAGAGCTTTGAACAATTGGCTACACAGCTTTTTGAAGTTACCCAAGGGCAGGGTGATGACTGGGCCCGAGCCCGAGAAATGGGCGCTCAAATTGACCCGAAAAACCCGCTTTACGGTTCCGGTCGACCACCCGCCGTCAGCTCTCCCGTTGTGCAGGAAAATTCCAATGTTTCCGCCGATGAGATCACTATGTCACAGTTCGGCGCAGCGATGGACATGGAATTTGATGAGCTAAATTTACTTTCATCGGCACCTGCACCTCTGGCTTCACCTCAACCTCCAGCGCCTGTTTCGATCAACAAAGAAGCTCCTGTTGACAGCGTCATGGATCTTGACTTTAACCTTGATCTTCCCGACCCGCCTCCTGCCGTGGCAGCACCGCCTGCTGTAAGCCCAAAAGCATCATCGCCTGAACTCGATATCCCTGATATTTCGCTTGATTTTGATGATTTGAATTCAATCAATTCAACTCCGACAGTACCCGCAGATGCAGATTTTCCTTCCGATGACGATGGGCGAGATCCCTTGATGCGCAAGCTTGAACTGGCTGAAGAGTTTCATCAAATTGGCGATACCGAAGGTGCGCGGGATCTCCTCGAGGAAGTGGTGCGCCAAGCAGCAGATGGCCCCCTGAAAACCAAGGCCCTGGCTCTCCTCGACACGATAAATTGACCATCTTCTTGGAGGCGCCTTCTTCTGTGACCAAGATGCTTTTGCATCAGCCAGAAACCCTTTTTTATTCAGGGCGTCGGCTTACTGGACAAAAAAGTTAGCTGAATGAGGCTCGCTCTAGGAGTCAGTTATGGTGGTTCAAGCTATCAAGGCTGGCAACGTCAACCCCAGTTGCTCACTGTTCAAGGCTGCCTGGAAGAGGCTCTTCGTGCTTTTGCCGCTCAGTCTGTCAGCACTTTCTGCGCAGGTCGAACCGATGCCGGGGTGCATGGGCTGAATCAGGTGGTGCATATTGATACGGAACTGCATCGCAGCGGGATGTCCTGGATTCGCGGAACCAACCGTTACCTGCCATCTGATATTGCCGTGCAATGGTGTCGTCAGGTCACAGAAAACTTTCATGCCCGCTACAGTGCACGTGGGCGCCGTTACATTTATTTGCTGCGTGAAAGTACCATAAGACCTGCACTGGAAAGTGATCGCGTGGGCTGGGTGTTTCGCCCGCTTGATATGGTAGCCATGCAAACGGCTGCTGATTATTTGATTGGGGAGCACGACTTCAGCGCATTCAGGTCTTCGCAATGTCAGGCACGATCTCCGGTGAAGTTCATGCGCCAAATCATGATTCATCGGCAGGCCGCTTACTGGCGGTTTGATTTTGATGCATCCGCTTTTTTACACCATATGGTACGCAATATCATGGGTTGTTTGATCATGATCGGTCAGGGGTCCAGACCGATTGACTGGATGGGCGATGTCCTTTTATCGCGCCATAGAAGCATGGCAGCTCCCACTTTTTCTGCGGCAGGGCTCTACTTTGCCGGGCCTTACTATGACGCTGATTGGGGCTTACCAGAACAAGCCATTGCCTCTGACTTTTTGCCTTTGCCTGTCCTGTCTGTGCAGTCAGACCCTCCAAGGCCATCAGGTGAAACCCCCGAGCCCTTCAGCGAAAAAAATTTTTTTGACGCAGCCACTTAGAGAAGTCATCAAGGTAGCAGTAAACCACGGGCACCACCACCAGAGTCAACAAGGATGAAGTAACGACCCCGCCGATCACGGATTGCCCCAAGGGGGCTCTTTGCTCGGAGCCTTCGGTGAGGGCAAAAGCCAGCGGTGCCATGCCGAAAATCATAGCCAGGGTGGTCATTAAAATCGGACGAAGCCGAACTTGTGCGGCATGCAGCAGGGCGGCTTCCCGGCTCAGGGGGCCAATCTGCGGGCCCAAGCCATGGGCCCCTGCCCTTGCCCGGATGGCAAAGTCGATCAGAAGAATGGCATTTTTGGTCACCAGCCCCATCAGCATGATGACCCCGATGATGCTGAACATATTGAGTGATGATTTGAACATCAGCAGACAAAGTACCACACCGATCAGGGTCAGGGGCAGCGAGCTCATGAGCGCGAGAGGTTGGAGAAAGCTTTTGAACTGGCTGGCGAGAATCATATAGATGAAAACCACCGCCAGCACCAGGGCTTCGATGGCATATTTGAATGATTCATTCATGCTCTTGGTGACCCCGCCGAAGGTGTAACGATAGCCTGAAGGCAGGCTGGTGGTTTCAAGCACTTGACGGATATCGGCTGAAATTTTTCCGGGGCTGCGCCCCAGGGCGTTGGCGGTGATGGTGATTTCCCGGTTCATATCGCGCCGATTGATTTGATGCGGGCCGCGGCTGAGGCGAATGTCGGCCACTTGAGACAGCCGGACTGTTCTGACCGAGCCATCGGCTGAGGGCGGTAGGGCCAAGGGCAGGGTACTGAGTTCTTCAAGGCGATCCCGGCTGTCAGGAGCCAGTCGAACTACCACATCGACTTCCTGGTTGTTGTTATTTTCGGGGGGGCGCCATGAGCCCACAACGGTGCCTGACATCAGCGTGCGCAGGCTGTTGGCCACAAGATTGCTGCTCAGGCCCAGATCTGCCAGGGCTTCCCGCTTGATCTGGATGTCAATGGTGGGTTTGTGTGGCTTGAGCGTGCTGTCGAGGTCGGTCAAACCGGGGAGTGACTGTAGCCTGGGAATGATCGTCCGGGCCAAACGTTCAAGCTCTTGAATGTCTGGCCCTTGGATGGAAAATTGCAGGCTTTTTCCGCCCCCCATGTCAGTAGGCCCGATGTGGGTGACGGTAATGCCCGGAATACGGGAGAGCCGATGCCGGATGTCAGGCGTGATTTGCTGCAGGGTGCGCAAGCGTTGAGACCGATCCAGCAGGCGCACATAAACCGAACCATACATTTTGCCTGCCGCAAAACCGCTGTTGATGGTGGTCAGTGTGTAGCGCACTTCAGGCATCTCCCGCAGGGTCTGGTCAATTTGGCGGGCGCGCGCTTCAGTGAGTTCCAGCGAAGACCCCACGGGAGTATGGAAAGTGATTTGAGTTTCTGAAAAATCAGCCTTGGGAATGAACTCAGTGCCTAACAAAGGTACCAAAAAAAGGCTGCCCATGAACGTAGCCAAGGCCAGCATCAGAGTTGTCAGTTTGTGCCGGAGTGACCAAGCGAGTATGCATTGATAGTATTTTCCGAGCCAGAGCGTCATGCGGTCAACACGGTGTGTGATGCGACCAATGCTGCGGTCATACAGGCTGGGGGGAGTGCCTGCGGCCCGCGCTGAAGTGCCATGCGCTTGAGGGTCATGCCAGAGGCTGGAAAGCATGGGGTCCAGAGAAAAACTGACGAACATCGAAATCATGACCGCCGCAACGATCGTCAGGCCAAATTGATGAAAGAATTGACCGATGATGCCGCCCATGAAGCCAATGGGCAGAAACACCGCCACAATGGACAGCGTGGTCGCCAACACAGCCAGCCCGATTTCCCGGGTGCCCTCCAGGGCGGCCTGCCGGGGGGGCTTGCCCATTTGCAGATGACGCACGATGTTCTCGCGTACCACGATGGCGTCATCGATCAATAAGCCCACACACAGGCTCAGGGCCATCAGGGTGACCGTATTGATGGTAAAACCCAGCATGTACATGAACCACATCGAGCCAATCAAGGCAATCGGGAGGGCAAGACCAGTGATGACCGTGCTGCGCCACGAATTCAAAAATAAAAACACAATCAGGACGGTCAGCAGTGCGCCCTCGATCAAAGTGCGCTTCACATGGGCCACCGACACACGGATAGCACGCGAGTTATCTTGATAAACCTCTACCCGCATGCCTGCAGGTGCTTCACTGCGGGCAAGTTCCAGAGCTTGGTAGAGGCCGTCAACCACGGTCAGGGTGTTGTCACCCTGAGACTTCAACACCGACAGCACCACAGTACGCTGCCCGTTGTACAGGGCCAGGCTTTCAGGCATCTGAACGCCATCGACCAAGTCGGCCACTTGTGACAAACGAACCAAATTGCTGCCTTGACGCCCCACGATGACGCGCTCGAAGTCTTCGATACGAGCCAGCCGGGTGTTGATCTGGACCACGCGATCTTCGTCTATCGAGCGCACATTGCCAACGGGCAGGAATTGGTTCTCGGCTTTCAATGCCGTGAGTACCTGATCAGTGGTAACGCCCATGGCTTCCATGGCCGATGGGCGCAAATACACCAGCAGTTGGCGATCCAGCCCACCCACCACCGAGACCGATCCCACCCCCCGAACATTTTCGAGGCGTTTTTTGAGCACTTGATGGGCCCAGGTGGTCAAAGCCTGTGGGGCGTATGGGGCTTGACCACTGACAGGGTCGGGGTCTGAGAAAACCGATACACTGAAAATGGGCATACTGGCCGGGTCAAAGCGCGAAACCCGCGGGTCTTTGACTTCATCGCGCAGCAAGGGGCGGATCAGGGCCATTTTTTCGCGCACCTCCTCGGCGGCCTGGCGCCCGTCCATGTGAAGGTCAAACTCGGCAATCACCACCGATTGGCTTTCATAAGAGCGGGAGCTCAAGGTATTCAGCCCTGCGATGCTGTTGAGAGCCTCCTCAACCTTCCGGGTGACTTCAGTTTCCACAATTTCCGGCGTGGCCCCGGGGTAATTCACTTGAACCACCACCGTCGGGAAGTTCACATCGGGCAGTTGATCAATGGCCAGACGTTGGTAACTGAATACACCCAAGACAAGCAGGGCCATCATCAGCATGGTGGCTAAAACCGGGTTGTAAATACATACGCGAGTGAGAACCATGGAAACGCCTCAGCGTGAAGACAAGCCATTGGGCAAATCGGTGCGCGAACTCAGCCCTGCCCCCGCTGAGGCCGAGGGGTCACCAGACCAGGTGGCAGCAGTGCCTGGTGAGAGCGGCCCCACCGAGGGGCGCAGCAATACAGCCCCTTCGCTCAAACCTTGCCGCACGGCAACCGCGCTCAGCAGGCTGCCTTCGACATCCACATGCCCACGCCCGCCCAGCCGTACAGTCACTCGTTCAACCTTGCCACGAATCAAGGCCAATACATGCCCCCGATCGGTCGAGCCGGGCTCCCACTGGATGAGGTTCATGGGGATGGCCAAAGCCGTTTGCCGGTCGAGATCAATGCTGCCTTGGGCAAACTGACCATGCCGCACCCCCGAGGGAATGGGGCCGGAAGGCTTCCATTCCAGGGCCAAGTACACTAAAACCGCCCGCGTACCCGCTTGAGTGCTGGGGCTGATGCGCACCACGCGCGCGCCCAAAAGAGAAGCCACCCCATCGACCCTCAGAGAAGCTTTCTGGCCGACCCGTACCGATTCAATGTCGTCAGGGGGGAGTGTGGCTTCTAGTTCTATTCTGCGTAAATCCACCACCTCCAGCAGCTTGCTGTCCAGGCTGACCCGTTCGCCGACCTGCACCATGCGCTGCGAAATTTGGCCATTCATGGGCGAGCGCAATTGTGCGTCGTCACGGTTCTTGCGGGCCAAAGCCACGGCGGCCAGAGCGGCCTCGTAGGTGGCCTGGGCCGCAGCGTCGTTGGAGGCCGAGGTTTCGAGGCCAGTGGCCGAGATAAAGCCTTCTTTGACCAAGGCGCGGTTATTTTCCAGGGTGCGCCGGGCAATTTCAGCTTGTGCCCGCGAAGTGGCAGCGGCTTGTTCCGCCTGCCTGAGTTTCAGGTTCAGCTCAGTGGTATCGAGCTGGCCAATGAGTTGCCCTGCATGAACGACATCCCCCTCGCGCACCGTGAGGCTGGCCACCTCGGCAGAGACCTTGGCTTTAATAAACGCCGTATCCACTGCTTTGAGCGTGCCCGAAATACGAAGGCTGTGAGTCAAGGTCAGGGGGCGAACAACCCAAACATCACTATCGGCCAGTTGCAGTGGCGGCACAGCTTGCGTCTCTGTGATCTCTTGAGGAATAATCAGGCCGGAGCTTGAAGTGGCCTCGGTTCTGGAGTAAGCAGAATTCCAGAATCGAGTGCTCATGCTGCCCACCAGAACCCCTCCCAGTGCAGCGACCAACACCCATGGCAGCGTGGGCCGGTTCATCCGTGCGGGCTCCTCTCAATCGCCATGAGCATGCTGAGGTTGAGGGGGCTTTTCCGGGGCCGGAGATCCACAGGCACAAAGACCATGCAAAAGCATGGGGTGAGGGCAAGGCAAAGGGAACATTGGCAAATCAACGATGTTGAAAAAATAATCCGGCAGAGGGCCACAGCATGCCACAAGCTGAGCCCCACAAAGAGTATGGAGCGTTGATGCCTCCTCAGAGTTCCCCACAATACCTCACAATACGACAAAACACCGGCGCCAAAAAGCAAATCAGCTTGAATAATTCCTCTATGTCCAGCCTCCTGCCCCCTTTCATTGCCCCAACGCAGTTTGACAACGCGGCGGTGGCACTCGCCCAAGTGGAAGCCATTTATCAAAACAGCCTGACTCACTTGCGAGGCGCGCTCAGCCGTTTTGTAGCAGGAGAAGCCTTGACAAGCCATGTAAGAGCTTGCTACCCATTTATTCGGGTTCGAACCGACACCGTTGCCAGGGCCGATTCACGACTGAGTTTCGGGTTTGTTTCCGGGCCGGGCATTTTTGAAACCACCCTGACCCGCCCTGACCTTTTTCATCATTATTACCTCACCCAATTCGAGCTTTTACTGCGCAATCATCAGGTCAAGCTGGAAATCGGAACCAGTTCGCAACCCATCCCGATTCATTTCTCTTTCGCAGAAAACGACCACCTGGAAGGTTCTCTCGATGCGGCTCGCCGGCTTCTCATGCGGGATCTCTTTGACCTGCCAGACCTGGCCGCCATGGATGACGGCATCGCCAACGGAACCTATGAGCCCTCTCCAGGAGACCCTTTCCCCTTGTCCTTGTTCACAGCACCCAGGGTTGACTATTCCCTCCACCGACTGCGTCACTACACCGGAACAGCGCCTGAGCACTTTCAGAACTTTGTGCTGTTTACCAACTACCAGTTTTACATTGATGAATTCATGCGGCTCGGACACGAACTCATGAGCCGAAATGAAGCGCACGGTTACGACGCTTTTGTTGAGCCCGGCAACATGCTCATGCGTCGTCAAGGCTTGCCTGCACAAGCCGGTGACGGGCAAGGCACGCCCCCCCATCGCATGCCACAAATGCCCGCCTATCACCTGACCTGCCCTGATGGATCAGGCATTACCATGATCAACATCGGGGTCGGGCCAGCCAATGCCAAAACCATCACCGACCACATTGCCGTCTTGCGGCCCCATGCCTGGATCATGCTGGGTCATTGTGCCGGTTTGCACACAACGCAGGCTTTGGGCGATTATGTCTTGGCCCATGGCTATGTACGCGAAGACCACGTTCTTGACGAAGACCTGCCCCTTTGGGTGCCCATCCCGCCTTTGGCCGAAGTTCAAGTGGCCTTGGAAGCTGCCGTTGCTGATGTCACTCAACTCAAGGGCTATGACCTCAAGCACATCATGCGCACAGGAACGGTGGCCAGTACCGACAACCGAAACTGGGAGCTTTTGCCCCAGCGCACCCCCGAGCGACGCTTCAGCCAAAGCCGGGCCATTGCCTTGGACATGGAAAGCGCAACCATTGCCGCCAATGGTTTTCGGTTCCGGGTGCCCTACGGCACCTTGTTATGCGTGAGTGACAAGCCCTTGCACGGAGAAATCAAACTACCCGGCATGGCCAACCACTTTTACCGTGAACGAGTTGACCAGCACTTGCGCATCGGCATTCGCGCGATTGAACTTTTAAGAGATCTGGGGGTCGGCCAGCTCCATAGCCGCAAACTGCGCAGTTTCGCGGAGGTGGCGTTTCAATGAAGCCCTCAGGGGGCGCCCATCGAAGCCAATCGTTAGGGCCTGTTAACAGGCCCTAGGGGGTACTGACCCCAGGTCTCACGGCCAAAAATTGAGAACGGTAATACAGCAATTCATCAATTGATTCTTGAATGTCGGCGAGTGCAGTATGAGCCTGGGCTTTTTTGAAGCCCCCCATGATTTCAGGCTTCCAGCGACGGGCCAGCTCTTTCAGGGTACTGACATCGAGATTCCGATAATGAAAATAAGCCTCCATCCCAGGCATGGTGCGCGCCAAAAATCGACGATCCTGACAGATACTGTTGCCACACATCGGCGACTTGCCTTTGCCCACATACTGCTGCAAAAAGGCCAGCACCTGCTGCTGAGCTTGCGTTTCATCGATGGTGGAGGCTTTGACCCTCTCGATCAAACCGCTGCGGCCATGAGTGGCCTTGTTCCAGGCGTCCATGGCGTTCAGGGTGGCATCGGCTTGGTGAATGGCTAAAACAGGCCCCTCGACCCGCGTCGTCAGTTGAGAGTCAGTCACGACCACGGCTATTTCAATAATCCGGTCAGAGTCAGGGTTCAAACCCGTCATTTCAAGGTCAATCCAAATCAGGTTGTCGTCACTCTTGGCAAGAACGGGCGCTACGGCGTTTATCATGGGTGAAATCATGGATTGGTTGAGCTGCACATCACCATCAAGGCGCCTGGAGGGGGTCGGGCATCTGTAAACGGTGCACTGGGTTCGCTATTTTCACTGGTTTTGCATGTGCCGTTTTTTTTTGAGCTGACTTCCCATGTCCCCCTACACTTTCACGATCTTGTTTGCCATTTTTTTGTGTCTTTCGGTCATGCTCAAATGGTGGCTGGCCAGCCGGCAAATTCAGCATGTCACCAAACACCGGAATCAGGTTCCTGAGGCTTTTGCCGGGGTTGTCAGTGTTCGCGCTCACCAAAAAGCGGCTGATTACACGGTGGCCAAGGCGCGCTTCAGCCTGCTCACCACAGCATTTGGCAGCATCACCCTATTGGCCTGGACATTGCTTGGTGGGCTTGATGCCTTCAATGGCTGGCTTCAAGAGGCTGGGCTTTCAAATTGGGGGCCCATGGCTTACCAGCTCAGTCTGATGCTTGGCTTCATGCTGCTGAGTGGCTTGCTTGATCTGCCCTTCCAAATTTACAGCACTTTTCACATCGAACAAAAGTTCGGATTCAACCGCATGACTTGGCGTCTGTGGGTGTCCGACACTTTTAAAAACATCGTGGTGAGCACCTTCCTGGGCTTGCCACTGCTGGCCTTGGTGCTGTGGCTGATGGGGCAGGCCAGTTCTTGGTGGTGGCTCTGGGCTTGGGGCTCCTGGGCCGCATTCAGCCTCTTGATGATGCTGATTTACCCCCTCTTCATTGCCCCTTGGTTCAACCGTTTCGAACCCCTGGCCGATGAATCACTCAGGGCCCGGGTAGAGTCGCTCATGCAACGCTGTGGCTTTGCCTCTCAAGGCTTGTTTGTGATGGATGGCAGCAAAAGATCGGCTCATGCCAATGCTTATTTCACAGGGTTTGGGGCAGCCAGGCGTGTCGTTTTTTTTGACACCTTGCTGAAAAAACTCAAACCTGAAGAAATCGAGGCTGTTTTGGCTCATGAGCTGGGGCACTTCAAATGTCGACATACCCTTCAGCGTTTGCTGGCCACTTTGAGCCTGAGCGGGATGGCCCTGGCTCTGCTGGGTTGGCTTCATGGAAAAACCTGGTTTTACCAAGGGCTCGGGGTTCAACCGTCGGTGAATGCTCCGAATGAAGCCCTGGCCCTGCTGCTTTTCATGCTGACTGTGCCCCTGCTCCATGACTTCATCGCGCCTCTTTTTGCGTGGGCCTCTCGAAAGCACGAATTTGAGGCCGATGCCTTTGCCAGCCAACAAGCCAGCGCAAAAGCCCTCTCTGGCGCCCTGATTCGACTCTATGAAGACAACGCCGCCACCCTCACCCCTGACCCTCTCTACGCTCGTTTTTATAGCTCGCACCCTCCGGCCATTGAACGAATTGCCGCACTTCAGCTGACACAGTCGGCATGACTGCGCAGGCAAAAACCTATTGAGATCCCGGCAGCGTGGCCCGGGAAGGCGCCAAGGTGGTCAGCCATTCATGGTTTTTGTCTGGATGCTGCGCCTGCGCGCAGCATGACGGAGCGAATCGTCTGTTTTACCACTTGGTCATTGCGCGCGTGAATCGGGGAATCCGGGCAGCGCTGGCCGGCGCTCGATGACTTTTTGCCTGCGCGGGAATGACGACGGCTTGAATTTTACAAGTCAGAATTTTTAATTTTTCAAAATTCTCATATCTCAAGGCTCTCGTAATTTTACATTAAAAATATAAATTTGTCAAAGGATAAGTCTGTGGATAACCTTTGGATAACCCTTGGATAACTCAATACTTATCCACAGTTTGCTGTGAATAAAAAAAGTTATCCAGAAGTTATCCCTAACTTTTCCCCAAGATTTCCACAGGGTTATACACATGCCAAGTGTTTGTTTTATAACAATTTTTGTGACTTATCCACAGAAAACCAGACCCTCTACTATCTACTACTACTCTTTAAATTTTTATAAAAGCTAATAGTAGGAGGACAAGTTTTTTTCTGAAATTTTTTTTTGAGGGCTTCACAAGTGATCATCTGCACGCCTGATGACTCACGGCTATACTCTCCACCCCTCAGGGAAACTACGTAGCGGTAATTTCGTTTGTGACTTTTCTCACAAACGTGTCTAATGCGGGCCCAAGTCAGTGAGTCCCCTGAGGCTTTTGCGTCCTTGACTGCATTGCAGCATTCCGGGTCGTATGGTTTTGTTCTGAAGGAGACCCACCGGCACGCCCTGCATGGATCTTCCGGGGCTTGGCCACACCAGAAGTCTTGGGCTGCGTCCGGGAGCTGTGGTTTGTGAATGATGAAAACGATTGGAGAACCCATTGTCTGCTTTACTTTCAATCTCACGGCTGATCGACTCGATGAGCCGATTCTTGGGCAAATGCTTGGGGTGGCTGATACTCGCCATGACCCTGATTTGCACCCTGAACGCCGCAGTGATCAAATGGGCCAGTGATACGGCGGGGTTTGCTGCTGTCATGTCGGCTTTGGGGGTGGGGCCCAATTCGTTCATCGAAATCCAGTGGTACTTTTTTGCCGCCACCTTTATGCTGGCCTCGGGTTACACGCTCCTGAATCAGGAGCACGTCAAAATCGATGTCATTTCAGGAAAATTCTCCAAAAGCAAGCAGATCTACATCGATATTTTTGGCATTTGCTGCTTTTTGTTTCCGTTCGTGGGTTTCCTGACCTACCTGAGCTGGCCGATCGTTGCAACCGCTTATGCCACCGGTGAAATGTCGGCCAACGCCGGCGGGTTGATCCGCTGGCCGGTGTTTGCCCTCTTGCCCGCAGGCTTGATTTTGCTGGGCTTGCAGGGGCTGTCTGAGCTCATCAAGCGCTTTGCCTTTTTGGCAGGGCAAATTCCTGACCCGACTCAAAAACCACAGGGGAAAACCGCCGAGGAAGAACTGGCCGAATTTTTGTTGCAAAAAGAAGTTGCTGAGCGTGAAGTCGTGACAGCCCAAGCCGCTCGTCAAGTTACCGGAGTCAAGAAATAATGGAATTCGTTGCGCACAACCTCGCGCCGATCATGTTCGGCTCGCTGGTACTTTTCCTGCTGCTGGGTTACCCGGTGGCATTTTCTCTCGCCGCCTGCGGCCTGTTTTTCGGTTTTGTCGGCATCGAGCTGGGCCTGTTGAACTTCAGCCTCTTGCAGGCTTTGCCCTTGCGGATCTTCGGCATCATGCAGAACGACACTCTGCTGGCCATTCCCTTCTTCACCTTGATGGGCCTCATCCTCGAGCGGTCCGGAATGGCCGAAGACCTGCTCGACACCATTGGCCAATTGTTTGGGCCGATCCGTGGCGGCTTGGCTTTTGCGGTTATTCTGGTGGGGGCCATGCTTGCGGCCACCACCGGCGTAGTGGCCGCCTCCGTGATTTCAATGGGTTTGATTTCCCTTCCCATCATGCTGCGCTACGGTTATGACCGCCGCTTGGCGACCGGGGTAATTGCGGCTTCCGGCACCCTGGCCCAGATCATTCCGCCATCGCTCGTGCTCATCATCATGGCTGACCAGTTGGGCCAGAGCGTGGGTGACCTTTACAAGGGCGCTTTCATTCCTGGTTTCGTACTCACGAGCCTCTATGTCGGTTATGTCGTCATTCTGGCGATCTTCAAGCCCAGTTGGGTTCCTGCCTTGCCCAAAGAAGCGCGTACTATCCGTGAAGACAACGGCTCCTCGGGGCTTCCCTCGCTGGGGGTGTTGGCTCTGCTGTCGGTGGGTTTGGCGGTCGCTTTTGCCAAGTCTCGCCCTGAAGGCACCCCGACAGATGAGGTGATTGTGACCTCGATGTGCGTGGGGGTGGGCGTGGCCTTTGTGTTGTCTGTGGTAAACAAGTTCTTTAAATTGGGTTTGCTGTCTCGCATGGCTGAGCGAGTCACCTTTGTGCTCATTCCTCCCCTGGCGCTGATTTTTCTGGTGCTTGGAACCATTTTCCTGGGGATTGCCACCCCCACCGCTGGTGGCGCCATGGGGGCTGTGGGCGCTTTGGTGATGGCCATGATGCGCAAACGCATCACCATGAAGTTGTTGCGCCAAGCCATGGACAGCACCATGAAGCTCTCATGCTTCGTGATCTTCATCTTGATCGGTGCCACCTGCTTCAGCCTGACTTTTACGGGGGTTGGCGGTCATCATTGGGTCGAAGAGCTCTTGACCAGCCTGCCAGGCGGGCAACTGGGCTTCCTGATCGTGGTCAATATCATGGTCTTCGTGCTGGCTTTCTTCCTCGACTTTTTCGAGTTGTCGTTTATCATCGTCCCTTTACTGGGGCCGGTGGCCATCAAGTTGGGTATTGACCCCGTATGGTTTGGCGTGTTGCTGGCTGTGAACATGCAAACTTCCTTCATGCACCCGCCCTTTGGTTTCGCCTTGTTTTACCTGCGCAGCGTGGCCCCGGCCAACGACTATCTCGATAAAGTCACAGGCAAACAAGTGGCCAAGGTTACCACCGGGCAAATCTATAATGGCTCAATTCCCTTTGTGGTCATCCAGCTCTTGATGGTGGCTTTGCTGATCGCTTTCCCGGGGCTCGTGAGCCGAGGGGGTGACACGGGCATCAAGGTCGATGCTGACCAGGTTTTCCAGCAGCAAATGGACGAAGGTGACCGCGAGCCGACCGATGACCCCCTACGTGGATTGGTTGATGCGCCCGTGAAACCTTGATTTTTTGCTGACTTCAAACGCCCCGGCACTGACCCTGTCGGGGCGTTTGGTTTTCGGGGGTGAAAACTCGGTAAACCCCGTGCAACACAGGATGCCCGCCGCTTTTCACTACGCGGCTGATGCGTCGCATTGACCGGCTGTAGCTATTCTTTGCTTGTGCCAGCAGGGTTTCCTTTTTTTCCAAGCAGAGGGCCATTTTATGTCTGGTCATCGCCTCTTAATCGACAGGCCTGCGCACTGTCATGTTGAGCGCAGTTTCAGCATCCAGAAAAAAAAGAGGCAGCAGAGTAAAGTCAATCAGCAGCTCTTGGTGTTCATGCTGATGCCACTGTTGTGCGGAATGAATAGAGGGGATTGGAGCGCAGACCTTCTGGATTCGGCGACTGACGCGCGGAATGACGAGTCGGTGGCTTTCTGGATTGGCAAAATCGTTGCGGAGGCACTCTGACAGCCGGCCAGCCTTGATTTGCGTAAGTCTTATAACTTTTTACTATGTATTGCTTGGTGACGACCCTGAATACTAGGCCTTCAAGCATTGGCATGAAAGCCCATGCTTGAAGGCTTGGCCTGTTCCGGACTGGATCAGTCAGCCTGGTTTGCGAAGAAAGGCCGGGATTTCAATTTCTTCCATGCCGTTATTGACCAAGGCATCCACCTTGGCCGCTGAACTGCGGCCACTGCGCCAAACGCCGGGGGTGTTCATGCCCGCATAATCGTGAACAGTTGCAGCGGGCTGCGAAGACCCACCCGAGTGGGAAGCTGAACGTCCGATGTGATGCGGCGCACCAGACACTGGTATGTTGTCGGTGCCGGTACGCAACATGGGGGCGGTATGAACCACACTGATGGGGGGTTGCTGACGTTTCACCGGGCTGAGTCCCGTGGCAATCACCGTGACCCGCAGCTGATCACCCAGGCTTTCGTCGTAAGCGGTTCCGTAAATGACGTGGGCATCATCAGAGGCGTAGCGACGAATCGTGTTCATGGCATTCCGCGACTCAGACAAGCGGAAGGTGGTGCGATTGGCGGCAATCAGGACCAACACACCACGGGCACCCGACAAGTCAATGCCCTCAAGGAGGGGGCAGGCCACGGCCATTTCTGCAGCCTTGGTGGCCCGATCGGGGCCGCCCGCGGTGGCTGTGCCCATCATGGCCTTGCCCGGTTCACTCATCACGGTCTTGACGTCTTCGAAGTCGACATTGACCAGACCTGGAATGTGGATGATGTCACTGATGCCTCCCACCGCATTCTTGAGAACGTCGTTGGCGTGCGCAAAAGCTTGGTCTTGGGTGACGTCATCGCCGAGAACATCGAGCAGGCGGTCGTTCAAGATGACGATGAGGGAATCGACATTGGCCTCGAGCTCAGCCAGGCCTGCATCAGCAGAGCTCATACGACGCGCACCTTCAAAATCAAAAGGTTTGGTGACCACCCCCACAGTGAGAATGCCCATTTCCTTGGCAATGCGGGCAATCACGGGCGCTGCACCTGTGCCCGTGCCGCCGCCCATGCCAGCTGTGATAAAAAGCATGTTGGCGCCACTGATGGCTTCACGAATTTGATCTATGGCATCTTCAGCGGCGAGTTTGCCCGCCTCGGGTTTGGCGCCAGCGCCTAAACCACTGGAACCCAATTGAATCAATTGATTGGCCGCAGAGCGGGTAAGGGCTTGGGCATCGGTGTTGGCACAGATGAAATCAACTCCCTGAACCCCTTGGGCAATCATGTGCTCTACCGCATTGCCGCCACCGCCCCCCACACCAATAACTTTGATTTGGGTGCCCCGGTCAAATTGATCGATCATTTCAATACTCATCGCGTTTTTCTCCTGAAAGTTGTGCAGTTGCAGTGGTTGTTGAGTTGCTTCGTCGTGTCACATCAAATGATGTTGCTCGCTGTATCGTGTCGGGATATTTTCGAGTCTGTTTATGGAAACCAGTGGGCCTGTGACCGCTTGAAATGCGGACCATGCTGCCTGCTTGAAAATGCGCCCCCATTTCGACACTTTCATTGGACTTGAATGAGCTTTAAAAGTTGCCCAGGAACCAATGTTTTATACGTTCCATGGTGGTCTTGACCGACCCGGCCTGTTGGGCCGCCCGAGCCCCACGAACACGACCCAAACGGGCCTCTTCCAGCAAGCCCATGACCGTGGCCGATCGGGGGTTGGATACCATATCGAATAAGGGGCCGCTGTAGGTAGGCAAGCCTTTGCGAACCGGCTTCAGGAAAATGTCTTCACCGAGCTCGATCATGCCTGGCATCATGGCTGTGCCACCTGTAATGACCACCCCGGACGACAAGAGCTCTTCGTAACCGCTTTCACGAATGGCTTGATGAACCAAAGAATAAATTTCTTCGACTCTGGGCTCAATCACGCCCGCAAGCGCTTGTCGACTTAGTATCCGCGGCGAGCGGTCACCCAGGCCAGGGACTTCGATCTGCTCGTTGGGGTTGGCAAGCATTTGCTTGGCCACGCCATGCATGACTTTGATTTCTTCGGCGTCTTTGGTGGGCGTACGCAGCGCCATGGCAATGTCGCTGGTGATGAGATCACCGGCAATAGGTATGACGGCGGTATGCCGAATGGCACCGTCGGTGAAAATGGCAACGTCGGTTGTACCGGCACCAATATCGACCAAAACCACGCCGAGGTCTTTTTCATCTTCTGTCAAAACGGCATGGCTGGATGCGCTGGGGTTGAGCACCAGTTGATTGACTTCAAGCCCGCAGCGACGAACACATTTGACGATGTTTTCGGCCGCACTTTGCGCACCCGTGACAATATGCACCTTGACCTCTAAACGCCCGCCACTCATGCCGATGGGCTCCTTGACTTCATGCCCGTCAATCACGAATTCCTGGGCCTGCACCAGAAGCAACCGTTGGTCATTGGGGATGTTGATGGCTTTTGCGGTTTCAACGACACGTGCCACATCAATGGGGGTGACTTCTTTATCGCGCACAATCACCATACCCGTGCTGTTTTGGCCACGAATATGGCTGCCTGTGATGCCTGTATAGACGTGGGTGATTTTGCAGTCGGCCATCAGTTCGGCCTCTTTGAGAGCACTTTGGATGGATTGTACCGTAGCTTCGATATTCACAACCACGCCGCGTTTCAACCCATGCGCAGGAGCCACCCCAAGACCCGCCAAACGAATTTCCCCGGAGGGTAATATTTCGGCCACAACCGCCATCATCTTGGCGGTTCCAATGTCAAGCCCTACCACCAGATCTTTGTATTCCTTGGCCATGTCAGTGTTTTTTCGCTGGTTTGTTGCTGGTCAATGTTGTCTCGAAAACTTCGTGTGTTAATGGGCTTGGGGTTGTGAGGGGAGGGTGCCGGGTGCTGTGGAGGTGCTGAGCCCTTTGAGCCTGACCACGTAAGCGTCCCGGTGCCGCAAATCAGCATAGACAAGAGGCCTGTCAAAACGCTTGACAACCTCGGGCCATGTTGCAAGAAACCGGGTGGCCCGGGCCTGCACTTCGTCATCACTGCCTCGACCCAATTCAATGAGTACGCCATTGTTCAGCCTTAAACGCCATGAGCCGCGGCTGGTAAGAACCAATTGGCTGATGGGTGACTGCATCGGTTGCATCACCGTGGTCAGCCTTTGCAGCATCAATAACATATGACGCGATGAACCCTTGGGGCCCATGAGCATGGGGAGATTTTCATCTTCCACATCGCCGGGGTTGACCTCAAAGACTTCGCCATAAGTGTTGACGAGTTTGTCAGGTGGCGTGTCGCTGTCCTGGGACCACCGCGCGGCAGGCTGATGCTCCTGGAGATGCACCTCCAGGCGGTTGGGCCATACTCGTCGCAAGGCCGCGTGGCGCACCCAAGGAACGGTTTCGAAGGCTTGTTGAGCAGCCTGGAGATCCATGGTGAAAAAATTGCCCGTCAGACGGGGGGGTACATGGGCTCGAATGCTTGCCACGCTGGTGCGCTCCACATCGCCATCGACCACAATGCCGCGCAGTGAAAAATAAGGCTGTTGAATGAGCCATATTACGCCACTCGTGAGTACTCCGAGAACCAGCACGCTGACAAACACATTCGCCAAAGTGTTCATCCAGCGAATATCCTGCGGAAGGCTTGACGCCGCCAATGGAGTTGAGGCAGTGGCAAACATGACAGGACTCTTGGGGCCGTCAGGCGAGGGGGGCTGTGTGGGTTTCGGGGGTGTCGAGGGCCGCATCTGACAGCAGTTGCAAGCACAAGTCTTCGTAGCTGATTCCGGTAGCGCGTGCGGACATCGGCACCAGTGAATGAGAGGTCATTCCGGGAGAGGTATTCATTTCGAGTAAAAAAGGCTGGTTGTCTGATTGGCGGATCATCAGATCTGCACGCCCCCACCCTCGACACCCGAGAGACCGATACGCTGCGATCACAATGTGTTGAATATCGCGTTCAAGTGCTTCGGGCAAGCCGCTGGGGCAGTGGTATTTGACGTCATCGGTAAAGTATTTGTTACGATAGTCGTAGGCACCTTCAGGTGCCGCAATGCGGATCACTGGGAGCGCCCGGGCGTTGGTGGCATGGCCCAGCACAGGACAAGTCACTTCCATGCCATCAATGAAGGCTTCGCACAGTACGTCCGGGTCGTATTGGGCCGCCAAACGAACCGCATCGACCATTTGATCGGCTTGCGTGACCTTGGTCACCCCAATCGAGGAGCCCTCGCGAGGAGGCTTGACCATCAAGGGCAGCCCGAGTTGATGCATGACCTGCTCAATGCGCTCAAGGCTTTGCTCATGGGGTTCCAGCCACGCATGGGGTGGCGTGGGCAAGTTTTCAGCCAGCCAGATGCGCTTGGTCATGACCTTGTCCATGGCCACCGAAGAGGCCATCACGCCTGAGCCCGTGTAGGGAATGGCCATGAGTTCCAGGGCGCCCTGAACGGTACCATCTTCGCCGTGACGGCCATGCAAGGCAATGAAGCAACGATCAAAACCGGCCCGGCGCAAGTCGGACATTTCACGTTCCGCGGGGTCAAAGGGGTGAGCATCGACCCCTTTGGCAAGCAGGGCCTTGAGCACTCCCTCGCCTGACATCAAGGAAATATTGCGTTCGGCGGAAGACCCGCCCATCAAGACGGCGACTTTGCCCAGGTCAGAAGGGGTGATGTTTTTGGGGTTCATGCGGCTTCTTTCAAAGAGGACATTTTTTCGGCGACCAGGGCTGGCACCGCACCGATGGAACCGGCCCCCATGGAAATGATGACATCTCCGGCTTGCGCATGCCGGACGATGGATTCAGGCATTTCTTCGATGGCATCGACAAAAACCGGGTCAACCTTGCCCGCCACACGCAGGGCGCGGGCCAGGCTGCGGCCATCGGCAGCCACCAAGGGTGATTCTCCGGCCGGATAAACCTCTGTCAGCAAGACCGCATCGGCACTGCCCATGATTTTCACAAAGTCTTCGAAACAATCTCGGGTGCGTGTGTAGCGATGCGGTTGAAAAGCCAAAACCAGACGGCGCCCTGGAAAGGCCCCACGCGCAGCCGCCAGCGTGGCAGCCATTTCGGCAGGGTGGTGGCCGTAATCGTCGATCAAGGTGAAATGCCCGCCACCCGGCACTGGCATATCACCATAGGACTGAAAGCGGCGTCCGACTCCACGAAACTCGGCCAGACCTTTGATAATGGCGGTGTCTGGCAGCTCCAGTTCGGTGGCCACCGCAATGGCGGCCAAGGCATTGAGCACATTGTGCTGCCCGGGCAGGTTCAGGCGGACATGCAGGTCAGGCAAAACCTCGCCATTGCGACGCAAAACGTCAAAGTGCATTTGGCTGCCTTCAGAGCGCAAATTTACAGCCCGCACCATGGCATCATCAGTAACCCCATAACTGACCACGGGCCGGGAAATCATGGGCAGGATGGATCGAACTCCGGGGTCATCGGTACAGAGCACGCTGGCCCCGTAAAACGGCAGGCGATGGATGAATTCAATGAAAGCTTGCTTCAAGCGGGCAAAGTCATGCCCGTAGGTTTCCATGTGATCGGCATCAATGTTTGTGACGACCGCCATCACCGGCATCAAGTTGAGGAAAGAGGCATCTGACTCATCGGCCTCGACGACGATGTAATCACCTTGCCCCAATCTTGAATGGGCCCCAACAGAATTGAGCTTGCCCCCGATGACAAAGGTAGGATCAACGCCAGCTTCTGCCAGGACACTGGTCACGAGGCTGGTGGTGGTGGTTTTTCCGTGTGAACCGGCAATGGCAATGCCCTGCTTGAGGCGCATCAATTCGGCCAGCATTACGGCCCGGGGAACGATCGGAATGCGCTTGGCACGCGCCGCGGTGACCTCAGGGTTGCCTGGTTTCACCGCCGAAGACACTACAACAGCTTCGGCGCCATGAATGAATTGGGGGTCGTGGCCGATCAAAACACGGATACCCAGACTGGCCAAGCGTTGGGTGGTGATGCTTTCGGCCCAGTCAGACCCGGACACCCGATAACCCAGGTTATGCAGGATTTCAGCAATGCCACTCATTCCGGCACCACCAACGCCCACAAAGTGAATGTGTTTAACTGCGTGCTTCATAGGGACAATAATGTTTCGATTTCATCGGCCACCCTGGCGGCCGCTTGGGGTTTCGACAGCGTGCGTGCCTGTGTGGCCATGGCCAGTAATTGAGGCCGTTGCAAAGCTTGTAATTGATCGGCGAGACGCCGGGGTTGGAGTTCGGCTTGGGGCACATGCAGGGCTGCCCGGTGAGAGGCCATCCACTCGGCGTTGTCTCGCTGGTGGGAGGTGGTGCTGACCACCAAAGGAACCAGCAGGGAGGCCACCCCGGCAGCGCACAGCTCACTGACGGTGATGGCTCCGGAACGACAAACGATCATGTCACATTGAGCCAATTGCTCAGCCATATTGTCGATGAAGGGAAGTACTGTGGCTGAGACTCCGAGTTGCCTATAGTGGGACTGAACGGTATCAAAATGTGCGGCACCGGTTTGGTGCATGACCCAGGGACGCTGATCTGGGGGCATCAAGGCCAAGGCTTGCGGAAGGCAGGTGTTCAGCGCCTGGGCGCCCAGGCTGCCACCGACCACCAACAGACGCAAGCGCCCCGTGCGCCCTTCGAAGCGCTGGGCAGGATGCGGCAGGGCCTCAATGTCAGCCCGCACCGGGTTGCCCGTGACCCGGGCGCGAGGCAGATCGGCCAGATGTTTGCCATCAAAACCGAAGGTGATTCGCTGAGCAAACGGCAGCAAGGTTTTGTGGCTCAAAAGGAGTGCAGCATCGGCATTGACAAGCACCAGCGGCTTGCGCAGCAAGCGGGCCATCAGGCCGCCTGGCACGCACACATAGCCGCCCATGCCCAGCACCACGTTGGGACGCAGTTGGCGCATCAGGCGCCAACTGCTCCAGAAGGCTCCGAGCAATTTGAAACCGCCTGAGAGGGTATGGCGCCAACCCTTGCCCCTCATGCCACTGAAAGACAGGCGGTACAGGGGAATTTGGCTGGGCGGCACCAGCGTGTTCTCGATGCCATGAGACGTGCCCAACCAGCTCAGTTGCCAGCCACGGCGCCGCATTTCAGTGGCCACCGCCAACCCGGGCATGACATGCCCCCCGGTTCCGGCAGCCATGATGAGCAAATGTGGAGCACTCATACACGCCCCCCACGCATCAATTGTCGATTTTCCATGTCAACGCGCAACACGATCGCCAAGGCAACCAGATTCATGATAAGGCCTGAGCCCCCGTAGCTCATGAGCGGAAGGGTCAGCCCCTTGGTGGGCAGCACCCCAAGGTTCACGCCCATATTGATGAACGCCTGCCCTCCCATCCAGAGGCCGACCCCTTGGGCATAGAGCCCTGCAAACACGCGATCAAGCGCGATGGCTTGGCGACCGATATGAAAAATTCGGCGAGTCAACCAGAAGAACGCCACAATGACCGTGGCCACACCCAAAAAGCCCAGCTCCTCCCCAATTACAGCCAAAAGGAAATCGGTGTGCGCCTCGGGCAAGTAGTGAAGCTTTTCCAAGGAGGCCCCAAGGCCCTGACCCCAGATTTCCCCTCGACCGAAGGCAATCAGGGAGTGTGTCAATTGATAGGCTTTTCCCTGCACGAAAGCGGGGTCCCAGGGTTCGAGATAGGCAAAGATACGCTCGCGCTTTTCATCACTGAAGGTGATCACCAGCACAAAAGCGCCAATCAAAATCATGGCGCTGAAAAAAAACATCCGTCCGTTCACGCCCCCCAAAAACAAGATGCCCATGGAAATGATTGCAAGCACCATGAAGGCTCCCATGTCGGGTTCACGCAGCAGCAAAAACCCTGTAAAGCCGAGGGCCACCGCCATCGGCCAAACGGCTTTCACAAAATGCTCCCGGGCGTCCATTTTGCGCAGCATGTAACTGGCCGCATACATACACATGCTCAGCTTGGCCAATTCGCTGGGCTGAAAGTTCATGACCCCGAGAGGAATCCAGCGGCGAGAGTTGTTTACCACCCTGCCGATGCCGGGAATCAGCACCAACACCAGCAAAATCAGGGAGACCACAAAAAGTATCGGGGCGGCTTTTTCCCAGGTGCTCAAGGGAATATGCACAATGACCAATGCCGCTCCCAGAGCCAAGGACATGGCAAACAAATGCCGGATCAAAAAATGGGTTTGTTGGTAGTTGGCAAAGCGCGGGTTGTCAGGCAAGGCCACCGAAGCGCTGTAAACCATGACGAGCCCGAGGGATAAAATAGCCACGATCACCCAGACCAAACTCTGATCAAAGCCCGAAACTTGAACCGATGGGGCTTGCCCCACAGGCACCCAGTCCCGGATGGGCACGTCATTGGAGGGTCGACGCTGAGGCCCCTTGAGGCGCCTCAGCAGGCCAAGCCACAAACCCTGTTCATGGACATGAGCAGATGCTGTGCGGGTATTCATGCCACGACTTCTCCCGATTCCTGAACCATGGCTTGGACTTCCTCCACAAAAATCTGGGCGCGGTGTTTGTAGCTGTCGAACATATCGAGGCTGGCACAAGCCGGGCTGAGCAAAACGGTGTCCCCTTGCTGGGCCTGGGCCCTGGCCCAGCGTGTGGCCTGCTGCAATGTGTCAAAGCGTTGCAATGGCAAGCCCACTGCCTGAACCACATCTTCAATCAAAGCGGCATCACGACCCAGGGTGGCCACGGCTCGCACATGCATGCGTAAGGGGTCTGAGAGGGGGGCAAAATTTTGGCCTTTCCCCTCGCCCCCCAAAATAAGCACCAACTTGGCAGGGGCGCGATCAGCTCCAAGCCCCGTGATGGCGGCCACCGTGGCGCCCACATTGGTGCCTTTGCTGTCGTTGACAAAATCAACCCCATGCAGTGAAGCCACATAGGCGACCCGGTGAGGCTCACCCTCATATTCGCGCAGACCATGCAACATCGGAGCCAAGGGGCACCCGATGGCTGTGGCCAGCGCCAGCGCCGCCAGGGCATTGGCCGCGTTATGGCGGCCACGCACACGCAGTGCATCAGCAGGCATCAGGTGCTGAATGAGGATGTCTTCAGGGATCACAGTGCCACGCTTGGGTTTGATGGTTGCGTCGGCCTCGCGGGCCCGAACCAGCCAGGCCATGCCATGATCAAGCATGATGCCGAAGTCACCCGGGTGCTGAGGCGGGTTCAGGCCAAAACGAAGAACACGCCGGGGCTGAACTTTGGGAGGCTTGACAGGCCTTGTCTGTGTGGGCTCGGCCATGGCCTGCACCAGAGGGTCATCGCGGTTGATGACCATGACCCCTGTGCTGCCAAAAATACGCGCTTTATCGGCGGCGTAGGCAGTCATGTGGCCATGCCAATCGAGATGATCCTCGGTGATATTGAGCACCGCTGCTGCGCTGGGCTCAAAACCTTGCACATCGTGCAGCTGGAAGCTGGACAGTTCAAGCACCCAGACTTGAGGCAAATAAGCAAACGCAGGCCCTGCTGAAAGAGGCGCCTCAGGAAGCCCCTCAACGGGAGGCTCGGGGGGGGTGGCAGGGGGGCGATCGGGCTTGGCAGGCAAGGCCTCCAGATCAAGCGCCTCAGATAAAGTTTGCAACAAGGTGGGCCCGATATTGCCTGCCATGGCCACACGCAGCCCGGTACGCTGGATCAGGTGATAGGCCATGGAGGTGGTGGTGGTTTTGCCGTTGGTTCCGGTAATGGCCAGCAATTTGGGCGCGTAAGCATGTTCACAATTCAGATCAGCCAGCGCCTGAACGAAAAGATCAAGCTCACCTTGAATGGAAATTCCTTGCTGGGCTGCAAAACGGTATAGCGAGGCCAGCCGAATGTCGCCAGGCGCCAAACCAGGGCTTTTAAAAACACGGCTCACCCCACGAAATAAAGACGGCAAGGTGTCGTCTTCGAGGGGGCCGGTGCTGAATTCAGCCTCAGGAACCCCCTGACACAAAGCAGTCGCCTGGGGCGGGGCTGCACGCGAATCCCAGACGCGCACCTGTGCGCCACAGCGTGCACACCACGCCGCCATGGCCAGGCCGGAGTCTCCCAAACCCAGAATCAATACCGTGAGACCTTGGAGTGAGTTCATTAGCGTATTTTTAGGCTGGCCAAACCAATCAAGCACAAAAACATGGTGACGATCCAGAACCGAACCACCACTTGGGTTTCTTTCCAGCCTATTTTTTCAAAGTGATGATGCAGAGGCGCCATTTTGAGCAGGCGGCGCCCTTCGCCAAAGCGTTGTTTGGTGTATTTGAAGTAGCTGACTTGGGCCATGACCGACAACACTTCGGCCACAAAAACCCCCCCCATGATGCTCAACACAATTTCCTGACGGGTGATCACGGCAATGGTGCCCAAGGCACCCCCCAAGGCCAGGGCCCCGACATCTCCCATGAAAACCTGGGCAGGATGGGCGTTGAACCAAAGAAAAGCCAGTCCGGCACCCGCCAAAGCGGCGCAAAACACCAGCAACTCTCCAGCGCCGGGAATGTAGGGGATAAAAAGATATTTGCTGAATACCGCATGGCCAGTCAAGTAGGCAAAAACACCCAAGGCAGAGCCCACCATCACCACGGGCATGATGGCCAAACCATCCAGGCCGTCAGTGAAATTGACCGCATTGCTGGAGCCCACAATGACCACGTAAGTGAGCACAATAAAGCCATATACCCCCAAGGGGTAACTGATGGTTTTGAAAAATGGAACGATCAAATCAGCCGCAGGCGGTAAGTCATTTGTGAATCCGCTTTGAACCCAACGAAAGAAAAGCTCCAGAACACGCTGGTTGGACACTTCGGAAACGCTGAAAGCCAAGTAAAAAGCAGCCACCAAACCGATGATCGACTGCCATAAAAATTTATCACGAGACCGCATTCCCTCGGGGTTTTTATCAACCACTTTGCGCCAGTCATCAAGCCAACCAATGATGCCAAAGCCCAGCGTAACGATCATTACAACCCACACAAAACGGTTGGCCCAGTCAAACCAAAGCAAGGTACTGGCAACAATGCCGATCAAAATCAACAGGCCCCCCATGGTTGGCGTGCCTTGTTTGGCAAGGTGGGTTTGCATGGCATATTGGCGCACTGGCTGCCCCATTTTCAAGGCCCCAAGGTAACGAATTACCCATGGCCCGAAAACCAGCCCGATCAACAGGGCGGTCATGGCGGCCATGACCGCCCGAAATGTCAGGTACTGAAACACCCGCAGAAAACCCCATTCGGGGAACATCGTTTGTAGCCATTCGGCCAGGCTTAGCAACATTTCATACTCCCGCCAAGCTCGGCGTCTTTGTGTTTGATTGGGCCAGTAAAGCACTGACTACCTGTTCCATTTTCATGAAGCGTGAACCCTTGACCACCACGGTGGAGCAGGCGGGCGCTTCGGACAATGCGGTGATCAGGTCATTGATGGCCTCAAAGTGGCGGGCGCCTTCAAAGGCGCTCGCTGTATGCACCGACAAAGGCCCCACCGCCCACAAGGTATGCACGCCGCACGTTTGCGCATAAGCGCCAAGCTCACGATGAAAGGCTGGCCCATGCTCACCGACTTCGCCCATATCGCCCAACACCAGCCAAGCAGGGCTGGGCAGCGAGGCCAGCACATCAATGGCTGCACGCACTGAATCAGGGTTGGCGTTGTAAGTGTCGTCAATCAAGGTGATGGCTTGACCATGATGGTGCCAAGTTTTGATTTGAGACCGCCCCTGAACCGGCATGAACTCAGTCAGCCCCTGTGCCACGGCCTCCAAGGGGCACCCTGCCGCCAGCGCACAGGCCGTGGCAGCCAATGCGTTTTTGACATTATGGAGGCCCGCCACATGAAGGCGCACCGCTGCTTTTCCCGCAGGGGTTTGCAGGGTTATCGCCCAGTGATCCCCCTTCCAGTCATGGAAGCTGGTGACCTCGGCATCACCATGCAAGGCAAACGTGATTTGCGGGCGGCTGGCGGCCAAGGCGCGCCAATGGGAGGTGAATTCATCGTCGGCAGGGAAGACCGCCACGCCGTGGGCTGGCAAAGCGGTCAGCACACAACCATTTTCCTGGGCCACCGCCTCGACACTGCACATGAACTCTTGATGCTCACGCTGGGCATTATTGACCAGCGCCACAGTGGGTGCGGCCATTTCAGCGAGCCTGGCAATTTCTCCGGGGTGATTCATGCCCAGCTCAACCACCCCGGCGCGGTGATGCACTTGCTCAGTTTGCCGCAAACGCAGCAAAGTCAGGGGAACGCCAATATCGTTGTTGAAGTTGCCCTCGGTTGCAAAAGCACCGCGCCCAAGCCAGGCGGCCAAGATGCTGGCAATCATTTGTGTGACGGTGGTTTTGCCATTGCTTCCGGTGACCGCGATCAGGGGCAAGGTGAAACGCTGCCGCCAGGCTGCTGCCAAGCGGCCCAAAGCCTCTTTTGCGTCAGGAACTTGCAGGCCCGGCAAGCCGGTTTCACTGAGGCCGTGCTCTGCCAATGCCGCCCGTGCCCCACGAGCCTGAGCCTGGTCGAGAAACTGGTGGGCATCGAAGTGTTCGCCGCGCAAAGCCACGAACAGATCACCTGGCTGCAAGGTTCGCGTGTCGCTGTGAACCCGCGAGATGATGCATTGAGCCGCGTGGGCATCGGCCACCAGAATGGATTGCGGTAACAGGGCATGTGCTTCAGCCAAGGTCATCATGTGGCATTTTTCCTCAGGGCCAGTGCAGTACGGGCATGGGCCACATCAGAAAATGGCAGCTTCACGCCGGCCACTTCCTGGTGGTTCTCATGGCCTTTGCCGGCCAGTAAAATCAAGTCTTGGTGGCGAGCCTGGGTGACCGCATAAATAATCGCCTCGGCGCGATCTTCAATGGTGCGAGGCGGGCAGGACATGCCCGTCAAAATTTGACGAATGATGTGCTGGGGGGGCTCATCACGGGGGTTGTCGCTGGTCACAACCACCTGGTCGGCCCATTGCTCAGCCAGTGCGCCCATGATGGCACGTTTGCTGGCGTCGCGGTTTCCCCCACAGCCAAACACACACCAAATTTTTCCGCCCCGGGCTTGGGCCAAGGGGCGCAAAGCCTGTAAGGCTTTTTGCAAGGCATCGGGGGTGTGGGCATAATCAACCACTACTTCAGGCCCCCCCCCGGCGTTGGAATGGATTTGTACACGCTCCATTCGGCCTGGCACCGGGGTTAAATGCGAGCAAGCCATGGCGGCTTCATGAAGGGAAACGCCCATCGCCCGCAACCCGCCCATGACAGCCAGTAAATTGCTGATGTTGTAGTCACCAATGAGCGAGGTCGAAACCATCACAGACTCGCCCTGCGCTTCTTGAACACGGAAGCGTAAGCCAGGCCGCGAGGCTTCGTCGGGGGGGCATTCGATGGCCTGCAATCGGGCCACTTGGTGCCTGGCGTAAGTCCAGAGCTTCAGCCCGAGGGAATCAATCTGAGGCGCCAAAATCGCCCCTTTGGGGTCATCCAGGTTGAGGACCACACTTTTCAGGTCAGGCCAGGCAAACAGCCGGGCCTTGGCGGCCCAGTAGCGGTCCATGTCCTGGTGGTAATCGAGATGGTCTTGCGTAAAATTGGTCAAAAGGGCCACTTCGATTTGAGTGCCGTCGAGCCGGTGTTCATTCAAGCCAATCGATGAAGCTTCCATGGCGCAAGCCACGAGGCCTTGGTCACAAAACTGCCGTAAAGCGGCTTGCAGCGTGACTGGGTCGGGCGTGGTTAAGCCATGGCTGATCAGCTTGTCAGGAACCTGCCCGATACCGAGCGTGCCCACCACCCCGCATTGCATGCCCAGGAAATTCAAGGCCTGTGCCAGCCACCATGAGGTCGATGTTTTGCCGTTCGTTCCCGTGACGGCCATCAGCTTCAAAGCATGACTGGGGTGAGACCAGAAAGCGCTGGCGAGCGGACCTGTCAGGGCTTTAAGACCTCGCAGCGTGGCCACCTTGGGGTGATGAGCCCCTTCAAAGGCCTCGGCACCCTCGCGCTCAATCAGGCATGCCAAAGCCCCGGCCTCAAGGGCATCAGGCACATAGCGGCGGGCATCCACCCCATATCCTGGCCAAGCCACAAAGGCATCTCCAGCTTGTATCTGTCGACTGTCACAGCGCAAGGCACGCACCTGATGCCCGGCCAGCCATATAAGAGCCTCCGCGGTGCTGCCGAGTTCATGAAAAGGCATCAGAAGCTCTCCTCGATGGCCGTCATATCAGAGGTCACGATCTCGGGCTTGACCTCAAGGTCAGGGGCCACATTTAAAGTTCTCAGTGTCTGCTGCACCACTTGACTGAACACCGGGGCGGCCACATCGCCGCCATAAAACCGCCCCGCACGGGGTTCATCGACCATCACTGCCACCACAATCCGGGGGTGATGGATGGGTGCCATGCCAACGAACCAGGCGCGGTATTTTTTATCTGCATAACCCTGGCCTTCTTGCTTGCGTGCTGTCCCTGTTTTTCCGCCCACCGAGAAGCCGACAGTTTGTGCACGGGGGGCTGTTCCTCCTTGTGTGGCGGCCATTTGCAACATATGACGCATGGCCTGGGCTGTTTCGGAAGAAAACACCCTGATGCCTTTGGCGGGTCCGGTATTTTTGAGGATGGACACCGGAGCCAGCTCACCATCATTGGCAAACACCGTGTAAGCCCGTGCCAACTGAAACAGGGAAGCCGAGAGGCCGTAGCCGTAACTCATGGTGGCTTGTTCTATGGGGCGCCAGGTTTTAAAGGGCCTCAAACGTCCGGTCACGACACCGGGAAACTGGAGTGGAGGCTTTTGCCCGAAACCCACCCCCGTGAACAACTCATGCATTTCGCGTGGGTGCATTTGCATGGCCATTTTGACGGTGCCCACATTGCTGGATTTTTGAATCACCTGCTCGACGGTCAGATCTCCGTGGGGGTGGGCGTCGCTGATGGTGGAGCCCGTGATGTTGATGCGGCCAGGGGCGGTGGCAATGACTGTGTCAGGCTTGACCCTTCCGGTTTCCAGGGCCAGTGCCACCACGAAAGGTTTCATGGTTGAGCCCGGCTCGAAGGTGTCTGTCAGGGCCCGGTTGCGTAACTGCGCACCAGTGAGGTTGCGCCTGTCAGAAGGTGAATAGCTGGGGTAATTGGCCAAGGCCAGAACTTCACCGGTCAGGGAATCCAGAACCACCACGCTGCCCGCCTGGGCTTTATGCTCAATGACGGCGTCACGCAAACGCTGGTAGGCGAAAAATTGCACCTTGGAATCAATCGACAGAGCTAAATCCTGGCCCTCCATGGGGGCGACAGCCTCACCGGCATCTTCTACAACCTGTCCGAGACGATCCTTGATGACCCGACGCTTGCCGTCATGCCCCTCCAGTTGGGATTGATAGGCCAACTCAATACCTTCCTGGCCGACATCTTCGATATTGGTAAAGCCCACCACATGGCTGATGGGCTCACCCTCAGGATACTGCCTTTTGTATTCACGCATCTGGTAGATGCCTTTGATGCCCAAAGCCAAGATTTTTTCAGCGACTTCATCATCCACGGAGCGCCGCAGCCACACGAAATTGGGGTTGTCATCCAAACGGTTCGCCAAATCAATGGGGCTGATGCCCAGCAAGCGGGCCAATTGGCGCTGTTGGAGTGCATCGGCCTCGATTTCTTTGGGGATGGCCCACAGCGAAGGGGCCGGAACACTCACCGCCAACAGCACGCCGTTTCGGTCGGTGATGCGACCCCGACTGGCCTTGAGCGCGACGGTTCGCACCAAGCGTTTTTCTGCCTGGCTCAAATAAAAAGGCGCTGCAATAATCTGGATGTGTACCGCTTTGGCAATCAAAATACCAAAGCTCAAACCGATCAAGGCAAACAGGAATTTGGAGCGCCAAGTTGGCGTTTTGGAGGCCAGCAGAGGGCTGTTGGAATAGTTGACGCTGCGGACCATGCTGGCATGGGCTGCCCCCCCTGCCCCTGCCGCTTTCCCAGGCTTGCTCAGAACCACACTCATGGACGCCTCGCCCCGGCCGAAACTTCGAGGGGCACCTTCACATAATGAGTGATCGCCGGAGTGGCTGATCGCATCATGAGCTTTTCACGCGCAGCCTTCTCGACCCGCGAAGGCGTGGCCTGCGATTGGCGCTCAGCCAGCAAGCGTTCAAACTCGATGTCGAATTGCCGATGTTGATTTTGAGCTTTGTCGAGTTCGCTGAAAAGCCGACGGGTTTCGTAAGACACCTGCACCAAATAGATGCAGCTGGCCACGAGCGCCACCAATAACAACACATTCAAACGGTTCATGCCTGTCCTTCACCAAGCAGGAAGGCCGCATCGGTGCGCTCTGCCACACGCATCACTGCAGATCGGGAGCGACGATTGGCCTTGATCTCGGCGGGCCCCGGCTTGATGCGGGCGATTGATTTCAGCCTCATGGGCTGAGGGCTTGCAAAGGGGGCACGTCGATCAAAGACCGCCTTGCTTTCACGGGCCATGAAGGTTTTGACGATACGATCTTCGAGTGAATGAAAGCTGATAACCACCAGGCGTCCGCCCGGGGCGAGCACACTCAGGGTGCTTTCCAAAACCTGCTGAAGCTCTTCGAGCTCGGCATTCACAAAAATTCTCAAGGCTTGAAAAGTGCGGGTGGCGGGGTCCTGGCCGGGTTCACGGGTTTTGACCATGCGTGACACCAGAGCCGCCAATTCGGTGGTGGTGCGTACGGGTCGCCCCTCGTTCCGACGAGCCACCAAGGCCCGTGCAATTTGCGAGGCAAAACGTTCTTCGCCATAGTCGCGGATGACCTGGGCGATTTGTTTTTCATCAGCGCGGGCCAGGAACTCAGCCACTGTCTCGCCGCGTTGGGTATCCATGCGCATATCCAGAGGGCCTTCCAAGCGGAAGCTGAACCCGCGCTCGGCATGATCAATTTGAGGAGATGAGACACCGATATCCAGAAGGATGCCATCAATTTGAGGAATGCCTTCCTTTTCCAGGACATGGGCCAATTGACTGAACGCAGTATGCCGAATCGAAAAGCGCTCATCATTCAGGCGGTCAGGGCCTGTCAAGGCCGCATTCACGGCTTGGAGATCACGATCGAATGCCAACAATCGCCCTTTTTTGCCAAGACGCTCAAGCAGCAGGCGCGAATGCCCTCCCCGACCAAACGTGCCATCAACATAAACGCCATCGGGACGCACGCAGAGCCCTTCAACCGCTTCATGAAGCAAGACCGTGGTGTGGGTGAAAGAACTGTAGGGATCGCTCATGTGCCGGATTGGAAACTGAAATTTCTGAGGATTTCGGGCATATCAAGTGGCGTGACCCAGGCAACATGTTGAGTATTTCTGGAGGCTTGTTGATCGTGAGTTGCTGGTCAAAAAGAGATGCCAAAACCCCATGCTGAAGCGCAGTTACACTTTTTCTCGTTTTATGTCAATGATGACGATTCTTGAGAACCGATGTTCGCCACAAAATTCCACAAAAGCTCATCAGGCTCCACTTTAGCCCAGCCCATCCAGACGGTCAACGAAAAAATAAAAAAATCAATTGAATCAATGACTTATAAATGCAACCCCCTAAATAGGGGGGGGTGAAAAAAATGTTCAAAAACAAGCACTTGAAACTCTCACTGAAAGTGATGCGTGAGCATTTTCAGATGGTAAAATGAGGTTTCCAAACCCCCTCAAATGAAGCTGTCCAAGCCCGATCCTGGAGCCAAAAGTGCCCCGTAACGCCTTATTTCATAGCCGCACCATGATGCCCCGGCTGTGAAACAGGCACAGCGGTCTCATCCGCTCCATGCCCTGTCCCTGTTTTCTTTGATTTATGCCCGACTTTTCTCATGTTCCTCACCGCATCGTCATCGTGGGTGGTGGCGCTGGCGGACTGGCCTTGGCCACCCGGCTCGGACGTCGCTGGGGCCGCTCTGGCCAGGCTGAAATCACCTTGGTAGACGCCGCCCGCACTCACATCTGGAAGCCCCTGCTGCATCAACTGGCGGCAGGCAGCTTTGACACTCACTCTGAGGAAATTGAATTTCTGGCCCAGGCCCGATGGAACCACTTCCGCTTTCGACTTGGCCGTTTGGTCAATGTTGATCGAAAAAACCGCACGATCTCACTGGCGGCCTGCTTTGATGAAACAGGGCTTGAAATCACGCCTGCCCAGTCGCTCGGCTATGACACCCTGGTCATTGCCATTGGCAGCCAGACCAATGATTTTGGCACTCTCGGCGCCGCCGAACACACCATCAAACTCGACAGCCCTCAAGCCGCCAAACGCTTCAACGAGCGCTTGATCAATGCCTGCATACGTTCGCAAAGTGTGCCGCGCGAAGCGGGTAGTGGGCGTCTGACCGTTGCCATTGTGGGGGCAGGCGCTACAGGCGTTGAATTGGCCGCAGAACTGCATGCCTCGGCACGCATGCTGGCCACCTTTGGCTTTGACCATATTCACCCCGAAAAAGACCTGCAAATTGCCCTCATTGAGGCGGCTCCCAGGGTACTCTCCCAACTGCCTGAGCGACTCAGTATGGCTGCCGTGCGCGAGCTGCGTAAGCTCTCCATTGAGGTTCACACCAATGAGCGCGTGGTGGAGGTGACCGCTGATTGCATCAAAATGGCCAGCGGCAAGGTGATTCAATCGGCATTGACGGTCTGGGCCGCCGGGGTCAAGGCCAATGAAGTGCTGAAAACCCTCGGGGATGAAGCCCCTCTGGAAACCAATAAACTCAACCAGCTGCTGGTCACCAGCACCCTGCAAACCACGCAAGACCCCCATATTTTTGCCTTCGGCGACTGCGCGGCTTGTCCTCAGCCCAATGGCAGCTGGGTGCCGCCGCGGGCGCAGTCGGCTTATCAACAAGCCATGTATCTGGTTCGGCACCTTCCCGCCATCGTGGGCCTGAAACCTGCCCGCAAGGCTCCGCCGCCCTTCATTTTCAAAGATCAGGGCTCCCTGGTTTCTTTGTCGGGTTACTCTTCTGTCGGCAGTTTGATGGGCAGCCTCACCAAAGGCAGCTTGTTCGTGGAAGGCTATTTGGCGCGTCTGATGTACTGGGTCCTGCACAAACAACACCAATTGGCCCTCGGCGGCCTGCGCAAAACGATTCTGATCACTCTCTCAGAATGGATCGACCGAACCCACCGGCCCCGCATCAAGCTGCATTGAGGTCTTGGCATCTAAAAACACAGGCATTGTGCTGGGTCGGCCAGGAGGCGTGAAACGGTTGAGCCAAGCCACATGCACAGGCATCTCCACCCCCTGACGCTCAAATGTGAGCGCCATCAGCCGCTTCCCCGGCCGCTTGACGCAGTGCATCCGGGTTTCGACCAGACTTCAACGGTGGTTACCGCTCGATTGTTTCCTTGAGCAGAGCCCGTTCGATGTCGGAGGAGCGCGTGTGCTCGCCCTCAACCAAGGCTATTCGCCTTGGCGAGACGTGCAACGCCGCGCTGTGCCCCAATGACCGCGTTCGCACTGCCATCTTTAGTGTTAACAGGCCTTGGCCGGTTTTTTCAGGCAGAGTGTGCCTCAGGCCTTGGATCCAGTGGGAAAGGGCCACGCAGCGTGGGGGTTGAGTGATGTTTTAACTGTTTGTGCTGATGCAGGCGGTGTGTTTGTAGAAGCGGCTTTCTTGGCGGGTGTAGCAGCTTTCTTGGCCGGTGCAGCGGCTTTTTTGGCCGGTGCAGCGGCTTTCTTGGCGGGTGCAGCAGCTTTCTTGGCGGGTGCAGCAGCTTTCTTGGCGGGTGCAGCAGCTTTCTTGGCGGGTGCAGCAGCTTTCTTGGCCGGTGCAGCAGCTTTCTTGGCCGGTGCAGCGGCTTTCTTGGCCGGTGCAGCGGCTTTCTTGGCCGGTGCCGCAGCTTTTTTGGCAGGTGCAGCAGCTTTCTTGGCGGGTGCCGCGGTGTCAGTCACCGATGCAGCCTTCTTTGCAGGTGCTGCTTTTTTGGCCGGAGCCTTTTTCGCAGTTGCCATTTCACTTCTCCTAGATCAAGTTGAAAGAAAGCTGCGTGGCAACGCCAAAAGCCATGGCCAGGCAGCTACTCAGCACCCGAAAATCTGCCCGCAAAGGACGCTTCGGTGTGATGAATGCAGTCACGCTACATCGACCACGCCTGCAGGTTGGCGTGGTTCCCTGTCAAGTGAATTTGGATCGCACATGCTTTATTCGTCCCAAGAGAGAGCGCCGCCAGACTGGTATTCAATGACACGGGTCTCAAAAAAGTTGCGCTCTTTTTTGAGGTCGATCATTTCGCTCATCCAAGGGAAAGGGTTTTCTTCGTGGGGAAAGAGGGCATCAAGGCCAATTTGTGTGGCCCGACGGTTGGCAATGTATCGCAAGTACCCCTTGAACATGGAGGCATTCAGACCCAGAACGCCTCTGGGCATGGTGTCTTCGGCATAGCGATATTCGAGCTCGACAGCCTTCATGAACAAGTTATGGATCTCGGTTTTGAATTCAGTGGTCCAGAGGTGCGGGTTTTCAAGTTTGATTTGATTGATCAGATCAATGCCGAAATTACAGTGCATGGACTCATCACGCAAAATGTATTGATATTGCTCCGCGGCACCTGTCATTTTATTTTGACGTCCAAGAGCCAGAATCTGGGTAAAGCCAACATAAAAAAACAAGCCTTCCATCAGGCAGGCGAATACGATCAGGCTCTTCAAAAGCTTTTGATCGTTTTCGGTGGTGCCGGTATGGAAAGCAGGGTTCATGATCTGCTCGATGAACGGAATCAGGAATTCGTCCTTGTCCCGAATCGAGGGAACCTCATGGTAGGCATTGAAAATTTCGCTTTCGTCGAGGCCGAGTGACTCAACAATGTACTGGTAGGCATGGGTGTGAATCGCCTCTTCAAAGGCCTGGCGCAAAAGAAACTGGCGACATTCCGGGGCGGTAATGTGGCGGTAGGTTCCTAGCACGATGTTATTCGCCGCCAGAGAGTCGGCGGTTACGAAGAAGCCAAGATTGCGCTTGATGATGCGCCGCTCATCTTCAGACAAGCCCTGCGGTGATTTCCAGGTTGCGATGTCTCGCGACATGTTGATTTCTTGGGGCATCCAGTGATTGGCACAGGTGGCGAGATATTTTTCCCAGGCCCACTTGTATTTGAAAGGCACCAATTGGTTGACATCGGTCTTGCCGTTGATGATGCGCTTATCTGCTGCACTGACGCGACGCAAGGTGATGGGCTTGGGGTGATCAGGCACTGGGGAAGGGAAGAATGAATCCATTGGGCCAAGGCCCGATGGGGAGACCGATAGCGATGCCGAAGCCAAAGATGCCGCCTCGGCGGCTGCTGAACGCGCCAGATGATTGGACGCACTTGATGAAGAGATTTCTTCGTCCCAAACTAACATGGTGAATGTCCTCTGCGATGGAATTATGAGAGTGTTGTGCTCAAACCCCAAGCACTTATTGATGAAGCCTGCCAAATCAGCTTGGCCCTGTTGTTGCGCGACATCGAAGGCGGGCTGATGAGATCAAAAAAATTACTGACAAGACTCGCAACCCGGATCATCGATGGCACAAAACTTGATATCTGTTGCGGGCTCTGTGGTGGCGGCTTCAGGGGTTTCGGGCGGGGTTGCTGCAGAGGCGCTGGCTCTGCTGGCAACAGCATTCATCTGACCGGCTTTGACGGTGGATTTTTCAACATGAGTGGCCCCCAAGGTACGCAGGTAGTAAGTGGTTTTGAGACCGCGCAACCAAGCAAGCTTGTAGGTTTCATCGAGCTTTTTGCCTGAAGCTCCGGCCATATAGATGTTGAGTGACTGGGACTGATCGATCCACTTTTGGCGGCGTGCTGCGGCTTCGACCAACCAATGGGTTTCAATTTCAAATGCCGTGGCATACAAGGCCTTGAGATCTTGAGGGACACGATCAATACGCTGCAATGAGCCATCAAAATGCTTGAGGTCCATCACCATCACGTCGTCCCATAAGCCTAGGCGTTTGAGGTCTCGGACAAGGAATTCATTCACCATCGTGAACTCGCCGGACAAGTTGGATTTGACCGAAAGATTCCCGAACGAAGGCTCAATGGATGCACTGACGCCGACGATATTGGAGATGGTGGCCGTTGGCGCAATGGCCACACAATTGGAGTTGCGCATGCCGTGGGTCTGGATGCGATCACGCAGGGCGATCCAGTCCAGGCTGGTCGTGCGGTCAACTTCCACAAAACCGCCGCGCTGCTCGGTCAATAAATTCAGTGTGTCCAGGGGCAAAATGCCACGATCCCACAATGAGCCTTGATAGGTGTCATAACGGCCCCGCTCAGCGGCCAATTCGGTGGAGGCCCAATAGGCGTAGTAGCACAAGGCTTCCGTCGATTGATCAGCGAATGCCAGTGCTTCTTGCGAGGCATAAGGAATGCGCATTTGATGCAGGGCATCCTGAAAACCCATGAGGCCCAAACCCACGGGGCGATGGCGCAGATTGGAGTCGCGCGCTTTTTTGACGGCGTAGTAGTTGATATCGATCACGTTATCGAGCATGCGCATGGCAATGCCCACGGTGCGCTTGAGTTTGTCGTGATCAATGTCACCGTCTTTGAGGTGCTGCATCAGATTGATGGAGCCGAGGTTGCAGACGGCGATTTCCGAGTTGCTGGTGTTGAGGGTGATTTCAGTGCACAGATTGCTCGAGTGAACCACCCCGACATGCTGCTGAGGTGACCTCACGTTACAAGCATCTTTGAACGTGATCCAGGGGTGGCCAGTTTCAAACAGCATGGTCAACATCTTGCGCCACAGGTCACGGGCCGGCAGCCTTTTGCAGAGCTTGATTTCACCAGAGGCCGCCTTGGCTTCATAAGCCACGTAAGCCTGCTCAAAGTCTTGACCAAACTTGTCGTGCAAATCAGGGCAGGTGCTGGGTGAAAATAAAGTCCAGTGGGCGCCTTCCATGACCCGCTTCATGAAAAGATCAGGAATCCAGTTGGCGGTGTTCATATCATGCGTGCGCCGACGATCATCGCCCGTGTTTTTGCGCAACTCCAGGAACTCTTCAATGTCGAGGTGCCAAGTTTCGAGGTAGGCGCAGACGGCCCCCTTGCGCTTGCCCCCTTGGTTGACGGCCACCGCGGTATCGTTGACGACCTTCAGGAAGGGAACCACCCCCTGGCTCTGGCCATTGGTGCCCTTGATATGGGAACCCAAAGCGCGCACAGAAGTCCAGTCGTTACCGAGCCCCCCCGCGAACTTGGACAGCAAGGCGTTTTCCTTGAGGGCCTCATAGATGCCTTCAAGGTCATCCGATACCGTGGTCAAGTAGCAGCTTGAAAGTTGTGAGCGGCGGCTTCCCGAGTTGAACAATGAGGGCGTTGAACACATGAACTCAAAGCGGGACAACACCTCATAGAACTCGATGGCACACTCTTCGCGATGGACCTCATTGAGCGCCAGACCCATCGCAACCCGCATGAAAAAGGTTTGAGGCAACTCAATGCGAGCACCGTCGATATGAAGAAAATAACGATCATAAAGGGTTTGCAGCCCGAGGTAGTCAAATTGAAGGTCGCGGTCAGCTTTCAGGGCCGCTCCCAGACGTGTCAGATCAAATTCAAGCAGGCGTTCATCGAGCAATTCGGCTTGCACACCTTTTTTGATCAAGTCGGGAAAACAAAGGCCATATTGCGGCTGCATTTCACTGTGCAAGACTTCAGCCCCAAGCACCTCTTTGCGGAGGGTGTGCAGCAATAAACGAGCGGTTGCGTTGCTATAACCAGGGTCTTTCTCAATGAGGGTGCGGGCTGCCAAAATGGCGGCTTTATGAACTTCTTCCATGGGCACCCCGTCGTATAAATTGCGCTGGGTTTCCAACAAAATAGGCTCGGCCTGAACATCAGCGCCCAAATTGGCGCAAGCCGATTCGATCCAGGTGTGCAAACGATTCAAGCTTAAAGGCATTTTTTGACCGCGATCAAGCACCTGAATGACCGGCTCAGAAGGCTTGATCGGCTTGATTTGTTTCGAGCGCTCTTGTGTTCGGCGTTCTCGGTACAGCACATAGGCCCGGGCGACCTCATGGTGCCCACCTCGCATCAGGCCAAGCTCGACATGGTCTTGCACATCTTCAATGTGAAAGGTGCCACCGCCAGGCCGAGAACGCAATAAAGCGCGCACCACCGCCTCCGTCAAACCATCCACGGTTTCCCTGACGCTGGACGACGCCGCCCCTTGGGTGCCATGCACCGCCAAGAAAGCTTTCATCAGGGCAATCGAGATTTTGCTGGGCTCGAACGCCACCACAGCGCCGTTGCGACGAATAATTTGGTAACCCTGATAAGCCGAAGCCATGAGCGACATGGACGGGGCTTTGAATGAGGTTGCTACTGCCTCAGAGGCCGATACTTGCATGAAATCTCCTTCTTGATGGATGGATACCCGGAGGGGTGGAAGAATGAATACTTCCAAACAAATCTTGAAAGCGCCTATCGGGCGCATGACGACAAAAAACCAAGGTTCAGACAGAAGAAACCCGATCGACAACAGGGAAGCCGAAGAAGACAGAGTCATGAACAGTCATCAAACCAGAGCTCCTGCAACGAAAATGTGAACACCAGTGCGCATCACTTTGCTCTTTTGGCAAGCAGGCCCTGAGCAGGCAAGAGCTGTCAAAAGAGCCTCAAACCATGTCACCCGGCTCAGACTGAAACCCCTGAGGTCAGGGTGTGCACAGGAAGCCGGAAAACTGCTGCTGACCGATAAATTATGACCGCTTTTCAGTGTGATCGAGGTCACTATATGTGGTGTATTTTTTGGCCTTTTTTAAAAGAAAACACTACCCGTAGTTTTCAAAATAAAGCCAAAAAATGTGGTAAAAGACCCCTTTGTCTGGGCGCAAAAGAGGCTGCATTGGCTCGCTCCGGGGCTCAATTCAGCTCCGCAGAAACCGCATTTTTATCCAAACACACAAAAGCCATCGAATCAGGGCATCCCGGGAAAAGACAGGCCAGCCTCTCCCAACTCTTGGCGAAGGTGGCGCCAATTGAATTGGGCGCCCGGGTCTTGCTTGCGATCAGGGGCGATGTGCTCGTGGCCCACAATATGAGCAATCGGGTAGTGCCGCCGAATCGAGCGAATCAACCTCAGCAAAGCCTTGTATTGTGGCTTCTCAAAGCTCAAGCCCTCCAAACCCTCCAGCTCAATTCCAATCGAAAAATCATTGCAATTGTTACGCCCTCGCCAATTCGATTGTCCCGCATGCCAGGCGCGATGGTCACAGGAAACAAACTGAACGATGAAACCATCGCGTCGAATCAGAAAATGAGCCGACACCTGAAGCCCCCGGAGCCGCTCGAATTCAGGATGGGCAGAGGTATCCAGACGGTTGAGAAACAATTGGTGGATATAAGCTCCTCCATAAACTCCCGCAGGAAGACTAATGGAGTGAATAACTACCATATCGATGGCCTCACCATCGGGCCTGGGCCCATGATGAGGTGAGGCACAATGGTCGGCATGGGCCCACCACCCTTGATTCCAGACAGCGCGGCGCATCAGAAGAAGCCCGCCATCATGAGAAACCCTCTTGATCTGATGGGCTGCCCACAGAACCCGCTGCGCCCATCGACACGTTCAGACGAGCCATGCGGTAGCGCATTTGGCGCAAGGACAAACCCAAACTGGCTCCGGCTGCCGTGCGATTGTTGTTGTAGCGAGTCAAGGCTTGGAGCAGAACCCTCTTTTCAATGGCATCCAGGTAGGCTTGAAGATCATTGGGCAAGTCATGATCAGAATGATCAAGCCTTGGCATCTTGGAAGGGCGGGGGGGTAAAAGTGAGGCGTTTGCATCGCAAGGACTCTCTTCGTTATGATCTGCGGCGTCATCTTGGGTATCGTGGGCCTCGAGGGTATTTTCAGGAAAGCCCAAATCAAAGGGGGTAATTTCATGGCCCCCGGTGAGTGCAACAGCCCGGTGCAACAGGTTTTCAAGTTCGCGGATATTGCCCGGAAACTCATAGCCCGCAAGCCTCGCCAAGGCCTCAGGCGTCAGTTGAGGTGCATGACTCATGCCTGCATCACGCGCCAGCCGGGCCAGTACCTGGGCACTGATGGCGGGCAAATCGTCTTTGCGCTCACGTAGCGGCGGCACGACCAGTTGGATCACGTTGAGCCGATAAAATAAATCTTGCCTGAATCGGCCCTGGGCAACTTCTACCATCAAATCTTTATGGGTGGCACTCAAGATGCGTACATTCACGGGCAGTTCCGACACGGCGCCCACAGGCCTGACGGCACGCTCCTGGATGCATCGCAAGAGTTTGCTCTGCATGGCCAAGGGAAGGTCTCCGATTTCATCAAGAAACAGGGTACCGCCATCGGCGGCCTGAAAAAAACCGGCCCGGTTTTCTTGGGCCCCGGTGAATGAGCCTTTTCGATAACCGAAAAACTCGGCCTCCAGGAGTTGCTCAGGAATGGCTCCGCAATTGACGGCGATAAAAGCCTGTGTGCCCCTTGAACTGAGTTCATGAACCGACCGGGCCACCAATTCTTTCCCGGTTCCGGATTCACCATGAATCAATACAGGCGCCATACTTTTGGCAACCTTTTCGATCATCAAGCGAACCTGCCTCAAGCCGGGTGACTGCCCCACCATCCGGCTGAACGCTGAAAAATGAGCATTCGCTGTCTGCCCGGGTGTTGCTTTCATGCGGACAGGCGCCGCATCGCGAGACAACTCACTGGCAGATGCGGCCATGGGGGGGCTGATAGGGGCCTGTGCCTCTTTGGCGCTGGCCACCGGCTTTGAGGCCGCAGGGGGCAAACGAGCAGGCTCCAGCGACATCTTGACCGCCCGATGGCGACCCAAAGCCGACGCCACCACAGAGCGAAACTGCCGCAAATCGACGGGCTTGGTGAGGTAGTCAAAGGCGCCCGCCTTGAGCGCTTGAACTGCATTCTCCGAAGACCCAAAAGCAGTGATGACCAGAGTTTTTTCCAGACGTCCGCCGGCCTCCATGCGAGTCAATAAATCAAGGCCCGTACCATCAGGAAGCCGCATGTCGGTAATGACCACGCTGAAGCGGCGACTTTCTAAAATCGACCAGGCCTCTTCGACCGTGCCGGCAGTCTCGACTTCATACCCCTCGCGCAATAAAGCCAATTCGTAGAGGGTTCGCAGGTCAGGCTCGTCATCAACGACCAAAAGGCTGAAGTCAGAAGGTAGAGTCATTTGAAAAATTCAGGGGCCATGTCGGGATCGCCTGTCTCTCAGCGGCATCGGCTCAGACACCGCCAAGGCAGCATTCTGACGGATGAGCAAAAAGAACTCATTTCGGCCAGGGAGGTTGTCAGACCGGGCGGGTTGAAATCGGTAGTTCATTGTGGCGCCATAGCGCTCACAAAGCTCTCGGCAAATGTACAGGCCCAGCCCGGTTCCGCGACTGCGGGTTGAAAAAAAAGGCTCAAATAAATGGGGCTCTACATCCTCAGGAATGGGAGGGCCATCACTGCTGACTGAAAGCTCCCACTGATGACCCTGCCATGCACTCAAACGTACTTTAATCGCGCCGGACATCTGCGAACTGTGCCGCCAGGCGTTGTCCAGCAGGTTGACCAGCACACGTCGCAGGTGATCCACATCAAAAGATGCTTGACAGATTTCATCAGGCAAATCAATCTGTAAAGCGCTGTCGCCTTTCATGGCTATACCGGCAGATTCTGCCCACTCGCTGCAAGTACGGGCTGTCAGCTCGCGAATATCGATGACCGGGGCATCCTGGGGCCCTGACGGTGCGGCTTCCAGAACATCCTCAATGATGCGTTTCAGGCGATCGACATTTTGGGAAACCATGCTGGTCAACTGACGCTGCGATGGAGTGGAGGCATCCTCAGACAACAAGGCATTGGCCTGCGCAATGGCAGAAAGTGGGTTGCGGATTTCGTGAGCAATACCGGCAGACATTCGGCCCATGGCGGCCAGTTTTTCCTGCCGGTTACGCGCCTGCATGGAACGGACATCTTCAAGAAGCAAAACGCAAAACTCCTCGTTAGAATCTGCGGTGCTGGGCTTGGCAAAGCGGATGCGCATCTGTAATATGCGTTTTCCGGACGAATCAAAATTCAATTCAACGTCACGGCCCTCCTCGGGCCAAACGCCCGTGGCAAAAGCCTGTTCCACCGAATGCACCAGTTTCGTCCATGATGCCGTACCCACCAAGTCAAAGGGTGGCGGTGAGCACATCGCGCTGGGCGCCAAAAGCCGACGTGCCGCCGGGTTGGCCGCACGAACACGGAACGAACGATCTACCACCAAAACACCGTCCTGCATTTCTTCAATCATGAGGCGATTGAGTTGAACTTGCTGACGAGCCAACTCCAAACTGCCTCTGGCGGCCCGCTCTTCACGCGCAAGACGGCCAGCAAGTTCACCAGCCAAGACAGTCAGGATAAAAAAACCGCTGCCTGCCAAACCTGCCTGGGTGAGTAACAGCGGGCTGAAATCAGAATCCGACAAGGACGACAACCAAGCCAACCCCAGCAAACCCAAGGCCACCAGAGCCGCAGTGCACATGGCCAGCAAGCGCCGCGTGAGAACCCCCGCCATCAGAACCGGCAAAACCAGCATCGGCATGTGGTTCAACGCAGAGCCAGACCCCAGATAGTGCAAGCTCAGATAACAGACAATATCTGTTCCGATGGTCCAGCACCAACCACGAAATTTCAAACGCGCCAGCCCGATCCCTCGCATCTCCCATGCCCCTCGTGGCCGATGAGTCGACCAGACTAAAAGGGTCTGAAGGGTATAGGCCAAAATAATGACAGAAACCAAGGGCGCAGGTTTGGTGCCGAAAATTCCGGACAGCACCAAAGAGGCAAGCAGCACCAGCCCGAGTGCCGCACGAGCCCCGAGAAACACCCTGAAAATACGATGAAAAGCAGAAGATTTGCGGTGAATTGCACCCAGAATATCTTCTGAAAAAAACCGTTGGTACCAAGAGCGATGTGAGGCAGAACCCAAGGAACTGGCTTGGGCCTCATCAGGGGGTTCGGTTTCGGTCCAGATACTTTCAGACAGTTGCTCACTTTCATCGCTCATGCGGTTTTCAGGAGCCAACCCTAAAGAAACCGCCGTTCTCACTCGATCATTTTGCCGACGTAAATGCCGACGTAAATGCCAACGCCGATTGTTTTTGCCGGGCAATGAACCCATAAAGCCCCCGCTCGTGAACCTACAAAAAACATTCAACCAAGACATGACACGAACCCGAAAAAAACCGCAGCGATGAACAGTCAAGCACTGTCGGCCTCATGATGCTGCCTGGGTTTTTTGCTTGCTGTCAGGTGATTCTTATCACAAAAAAAACCCCTCTCCCCAGGCCATGCCTCAGATTGGGGGAGATAAATGCCGCAATATTGGCATTGCACCATGGGCTTCGAGGTATCCGGTTTGTGATCTTTCGCTTGAGACCGTAGGACATCAAGGCGACGACGATGCTGCCGCTTCAGCAAGCAAACCCATATCGCCATCACCAGAAACAATACCCAAAATTTCATAAGCCAGGCCCATGCGGAAGAATCAATACTTCAAGAACAAAACGCGACCCTGCATAAGATAAAAACAGAAGCCCGGTGCCTGCATACAGCCAGCGGGTTGCCTGAGCGCCGCGCCAACCCAGGGTATAACGACCCATCAATAAGGCGGCAAATACCGCCCACGCCAACATTGAAAACACGGTCTTGTGATCCCATCGCCACACCGTTGAAACCACCCAGCCCAGCACCAGCGCTGCAGTGAGGGTCATAAAACCCGCTTCGACAAAACGGAAGGTCAGTCGTTCAAGTTGTAACAAAGGAAGCCCTGTGGTACGCCAACTCGTGGCTTTCTGGCGCATGGCCCGCTCTGCGCGATCAAGCCACACCGCGTGCAGGATTGCGGCACCAAACAAGCCATAAGATGCAATACCCAAACCCCAGTGTACTGGCGACCACACCGACACATGAGGGATGACTTCGCCGGGAAAAAACCACGCCAAAATCACGCCACTGAAGGCCAGCCACACCAAAACTCGACGAGCTTCAGTCAAAGGCAGCACGCAACTTTCAACACCATAAACCGCCAATACCATCCAGGCGGTGGCTGACAACGCCGGCGCGAAGCCAAACTTGGCCACCGTGCCCCAAGCTTCATACAAGCCCAAAAGCAATGCCATGGCGTGAAGAACCCAAGCCGCCCAGAACCAAACACCCACTTTGCCCCATCGCGGGCCAGGAGGTACAGGTGGCGATGCCTCTGGTGAAGACATCGGGCTGTCACGCACCATGCCTGCGGCCGCATACAAAATGCAAGCACCAGCAGAAGCCACAAAGACCCAAGGTGAAGAACCCGGAGAAAAATGGAAGGCAGGAAAAGGTAAACTCATGTGAATAGTGTACTGAGCCGTAGGGCCAGGCCCGCGCCCAGCATCCACTCAGGCGTGCCTTCTCAACTTTTGATCTCTCCTTTATCCTATGGCGTCGACACTTTCTGAAAGACTCGGGCATTTGGTGAAAACCATGCGGGGCCAGGCCCGCATTACCGAAAGCAATGTACAAGATATGCTGCGCGAAGTACGTGTGGCCTTGCTGGAAGCTGATGTGGCTTTGCCCGTCGTGCGTGATTTTATGGCCCGGGTCAAAGACAAGGCCCTGGGTGCAGAAGTGGTCGGTTCGCTCACCCCCGGACAAGCCCTGGTCGGTGTGGTCCATCGGGAACTCGTTGCCATCATGTCAGGCAATGAAATTCATGGCATCTCCGAGATCAATCTTGCGGCACAACCCCCCGCCATCATCTTGATGGCGGGCCTCCAAGGGGCGGGTAAAACCACCACCACCGCCAAGCTCGCCAAGCTCTTGATTGAAAAACGCAAAAAGTCCGTACTGACGGTCTCTGCTGATGTTTATCGTCCTGCCGCCATCGAACAGTTGAAAACCGTGACGCAACAAGCCGGAGCCCAATGGTTTCCATCCGATGCCGCCAGCAAGCCCCTGGATATCGCCGCCGCCGCGCTCGACTACGCACGCAAACACTCCATTGATGTTCTTTTGGTGGATACGGCCGGCCGTTTGGCCATTGATGCTGCACTCATGCAGGAAATCTCAGAGCTTCATTCAAGCCTGAAACCGGTGGAAACCCTGTTTGTTGTGGATGCCATGCAGGGCCAGGACGCCATCAATACCGCCAAAGCCTTCAAAGAAGCACTTCCACTGACGGGCATCATCCTGACCAAAACCGACGGTGATTCCCGAGGCGGGGCCGCACTTTCGGTGCGCCACATCACCGGCGCTCCCATCAAGTTCATCGGAACCAGCGAGAAAATCACCGGGCTGGAAGTTTTTGACGCGGAACGACATGCGGGCCGGGTTCTGGGGATGGGCGATATTGTGGCCTTGGTCGAAGAGGTCGGCCGCAATGTAGACTTGGCCGCAGCCCAAAAACTGGCCGCCAAAATCAAGGCCGGCAACACTTTTGACCTCAATGATTTCCTCGATCAAATCTCCCAAATGAAAAAAATGGGGGGGCTTTCCGGGCTTATTGACAAACTCCCGACCCAGCTGATCAGCAAGGTCGGCCATGCTGGCATACCAGACATGGAAAAAGCCGAACAGGAAGTGCGCCGTATGGAAGGCGTGATTTGCTCCATGACGCCGCTGGAGCGGCGTAAGCCCGAACTCATCAAGGCCACACGCAAACGGCGCATTGCTGCGGGCGCCGGGGTTCAGGTTCAAGATGTCAATCGTTTGCTCAAACAATTCGAGCAAACGCGCGACATAATGAAAAAAATGAAAGGAGGAGGCATGCTCAAAATGCTCAAACGCATGGGAAACCTGAAGGGCTTTGGCAACGCCGGAATGTGAATGACAGGAATCTGGTGGCGAGCCAGACCCGGCCTGGTTGCCACGGCTGTGGCCCCTTTTTTCCCGACTTGACCCGGTTCACCGCACTCCCATGCTGGGGTGGCCTCAGAGCTGCCTGGTGAGCGCGTTCCAACTTGCCGCAGCGAGACTCTGGTGGCCGAATCGGCGGCCGCGAATCCGAACACCTGCCCTCTTGATGTCGCCGGGATACCGCCGAACTTCATGACCTTATTCGCTGACGGACGTGCGGCCTTCATGCAACAAGGGGAATCAGCCGTCGTCCACGGCGGCATCTCGGTCGAAGATCTGTTGATGCCTTTTGTCAAGATTGCTGATGTGAGTTGAACTGAATGATTCCAATAGCCCCTCCAATTGGCTTCGATCAGTTCATCCAGCAGGATTGGGTGGCGGCCGCGCTGATGCTATGCCCAGGTGTGGCCAGTCCTGATGATCTGAATGCGCTACCGGCAGAAAGCCATCGCATTGGCGACCCTGCAATGTGCAGATCATGCAGACAAGGCTGCATATACACTGAAGCGCTTATTCCATCGTGCCTGACAATCAGGCTCACGCACCACAGTATGGTGCAGCATCCATTCACCGGCTGCTGTTCGCTGCCGTTTTGAGATTCAAAATAGGTATGTCCGAGGCATCGTCTTCCTCTCTGCTCGTCATGGGATTATGCGCTCAATGGTGCGGAACCTGTCGCAACTATCAACCCCTCTTTGATTCGGTCAGATCCCAATTTGCCGGACGTGCCCGTTTTCTTTGGGTCGATATTGAAGATCATGCCGACTGTTTGGGTTCGATCGAGGTTGAAAACTTTCCAACCCTACTGATGGCCTGCCCCGAGGAAATTCGTTTTTTTGGGGTGCTCCTGCCCCATCGCAACATCCTTGAAAAAACCATTGAGCATGCCTTGCATGGCCCTCTGGTCTCTGTGAGTGACCCGGAGGTTTTGGCTTTGGCACACTGGGCGCATTCATTGGCTCGTTCGGAGCCCTGAGGCGCCCCCAAGAATCAAGCGGCGAGCTTGCGCGCTCCAGTGGGTCATCTTGCTGCCCCCATGGATTAATGACGTTCTGGCTTTACGCAGAAGCGGCAGCGGCAGCGACCTGTTCGACCTCGGTTTTCCAGAACATGGGCATATTGTCACGCGACGCGCGGCAAGCTCGGGGGTGGGTTTATTCATGGCGCAAGGCTTCAATGGGCAAGAGGCGTGAAGCCCGACGTGCGGGGTAATATCCAAAAAAAACCCCGACGCCCGCCGAAAAACCGACGGCCAGCACCACTGATTGCGGCATCAAACGCACCGGCCACTCAGCCCACCAGGCAATTCCCAAGGCCGCAGCTGAGCCCAGCAGCACACCGATGGCTCCGCCCATCAAGCTCAGCAGGGTGGCCTCGATCAGGAACTGCGCGAGGATATCCCGGCCGCGCGCCCCCACGGCCATGCGCAGGCCAATTTCACGGGTTCGCTCGGTTACGCTCACCAGCATGATGTTCATGATGCCAATGCCTCCGACTATCAAGCTGACGCAGGCCACAGCGGCGAGTAAGATGGTCATGACCCGGCTGGAATCTTCCTGGGCTTGCAACATTTCGGTCAGGTTGCGCACACTGAAGTCATCTTCCTGACCGGGCTGAATGCGGCGTCGCTGCCGCATCAATTCACGCACCCGCTCAGCCGCCGCATCCATGCTTTCCCCTTCGGCCACCTTGACGTTGATGGCTCCCACCCTTTTGAGGCGCCCGTAGGTGCTGCCTAAAATACGATTGCGAAACGTCGGGATCGGAACGAGAATGGCATCGTCCTGGTCTTGCCCCAAGGCATTTTGCCCCTTGCGCCCCAAAATACCAATCACCGTCAAGGGCACCTGACGCACGCGGATGGTTTGCCCCAGGGGGTCTGTGTCACCAAAAAGCTGTTGAGCGACGGTCTGACCCAGCACAGCCACTTTGCCCGAGCCTTGCATTTCTGCCGCCTCGAATTCGCGGCCTGCCACCACCGGCCAATCGCGTACTTCGTGGTATTCGGGCGTGGTACCAAAAATAAAGGTGTTCCAGTTGGTGTTGCCAAACACCACCTGAGCGCTGGCTCGGGAGGAGGGCGCGACGGCCTGAACCTCTGGAATTTCAGTGGCAATGGCTTGGGCATCAAACTCAGAAAGCGATTGTCCGCTTTGAGCCCCCAAGCGCACGCCAGCGGCGTTTTGTGAGCCGGCGAGCACCAGCATGATATTGGAGCCCAATGACTTGATCTGCGCCTCTACACGCTGCTGAGCGCCCGAGCCCACGGCAATCATGGTGATCACTGCGGCTACGCCGATGATGATGCCCAGCATCGTCAACAAACTACGCATGGGGTTGCCTGCGAGGGCACGCCAGGCGCTTCGAAAGGCCGGCCCCAGGTTCATATTTGAATGGCGTCCTGAGACCGGGGCGTTTGGGTCACGTCTTCCACGATACGACCATCTTTGAATGTCAGCCGCCGCCCGGCCCAAGCGGCAATATCGGGCTCGTGCGTGACCAGCACAATCGTGATGCCCTGCTGGTTCAAATCGGTCAGCAGGGTCATGATGTCTTGTGACGTTCGCGAATCCAGGGCCCCGGTGGGCTCGTCGGCCAAAATAAGCTGGGGCCGGTTGACCAAGGCTCTTGCAATCGCCACACGCTGCTGCTGCCCTCCAGAAAGTTCGGCAGGCGTGTGGAGGGCGCGCGCCTCCAGGCCGACCCGGCGCAAGGCCTCAAGCGCCCGTTGCCGGCGTTCAGCGGGTTTGACATGCGCATACACCATGGGCAGCTCAACATTTTCGAGGGCCGATGTGCGCGGCAACAGGTTGAATTGCTGGAATACAAAGCCGATCAAGCGGTTACGCACCGATGCCAAGGCGTCACCCGACAAAGGCTTCAGCAACGGCGCAGCCCCCTCGCCTTGGCCGTCATCGGGTGTGATGAGCTCTCCGGCGAGTTGGTACGAACCCGAGGAGGGCAGATCCAGACATCCTAAAATGTTCATCAAGGTGCTTTTTCCAGACCCGGAGGCCCCCATGATGGCCACGAATTCGCCTTGGTCAATGCGGAGTGACACTTCATCCAGAGCCCGCACGACTTGATCACCAAGCTGATAGGTCTTGATCAATTTCTCAGCGTGCAACAGCAGGGGGCGACTCATGACTTCAGAAGGGTGAACGAGGAATTCCTGATGAGGCTCCTGGTTTGCCAGGCGCGGCGCTCAGGCCCACGATAACCACGCTGCCTTCCCGAAGCGCTGAAGCCTGGTCAGGGGCCATCAGCAGCTCGGTGTAAAGCCCATCGGTAATACCGAGGCGAACCAACTGAGGCTCAGGCCGTGAGCGGCCCTTGGCATCAGACACCAGCACGAACACGCGCCCACGTTGCGCACCGGACCCTGAAGCCCCCGATTTGTCACGAGAGGGCTGCGAAGCCCGGCCCTCAGCGGACACTGAAACCTCTGGCAGCCGCACCCGCAAAGCAGCATTGGGAAGCTTCAATACCTTGTCACGCTCGTCAGTCACAATGCGGACGTTGGCCGTCATGCCAGGCAGGGGTTGGGTGCCTGCGGGGTTGGTGAAGGCCACCACCACCGTATAAGTCGTCACGTTTTGCGCATTGATGGCCGCCTGCCTCACTTGGGCGACCCGGCCCGCAAAGCTGCGGCCCGGAAAAGCATCAATGGTGAAGGTTGCCTTTTGGCCCTCGCGGATGCGTGAGACATCGGCTTCGTCAATCGAGGCATCGACCTGCATATCATGGAGGTTGCGGGCAATGATGAACAATTCGGGCGCTTGCAGGCTGGCCGCCACGGTCTGGCCCACTTCAACCGCTCGCTTGATGATGATGCCATCAATCGGGGAGCGAATTTCCGTGCGCCGCACATCGACTTGCGCCTGAGCCCGAACCGCTTCGCGCTGCCGAACGACAGCATGGGCACTTTGAGCCTGGGCCCTTGCCACCTCAATCAGGGACTGCGCGGCTTTCATGGCTTCGGTTTGGCTGCGCACCAAGGCCAAGGCTTTCTCGGCTTCAGAGGCTGCAATGAATTGGCGAGCCACGAGTTCTTTTTTGCGTTCCCAGTCACGCTGAGCCTCTTGAAGGTCAATTTGAACTTTAGCGGCCTGCGCCAGGACTTGATTGACATTGGCCTGCGCTGTCAGGGCCGCGGCACGCGCGGCATCAAGATCGGCAGTGGCTTGCCTGACTTTGTGCTCATAGGTTTCGGGGTCAAGACGGGCGATCAGCTGACCCTCTTTGACAGGGCTGTTGAAGTCAACCAGCAGCTCTTTGATCTGGCCGGAAATTTGCGAGCTGATTTGTACCTGCCGAACCGGATTCAAGAGGCCTGTGGCAGAAACCGTGGCCTGCAAAGAACCTTGTTCAAGCGCCGCGGTTTTGTAAAGCTCCGGCGCAGGCTTGTCTCGCCACCACCCCACGCCAAGGGCGACAGCTGTCATCAGAGCACCGCTCAAAATCAATTTGGTTTTGGCTTTCATGGTTCAAATGTGAGAACCTTGGTATTGCGATGGATGTGCCACCTTGATGCCTGAAAAACTTCTTTTGTTTACCCGGGGTGGACTTTACTTGGAGTGCATGAAATCAGACAAGGTTCTAATTTGAGAATCTGGTCGTTTGATGTAACCACGCTTGAGCGTCTTCAATGTCACGTTGAATGCCACGCTTCAAGGCATCAAGCGACTCATAGCATTTTTCATCATGAAGTTTGTGGAGTAAATCAACTTGCACAAGCCGTCCGTAGCCCCCCTCCAGGGCCCATTTCCTGGGCCACTCAAGGCAGTGAACTTCCAGCAGAAACTGGCCGTGGCGTTCAATGGTCGGGCGCACCCCCAAACTGGCCACACCTGGCAGGGGCCCGGGCCCCAAGCCGCGCACTTGGGCCACGAAAATACCTTGAGCCGCAGGCCGATGGTGCGGAAAGCGTAAATTCAGGGTCCGGAAGCCCAAGTCTCGCCCAAGCTTGCGCCCGTGCAGGACATGACCAGTAATGCTGTAGGGGCGCCCCAGTAGTTTGGTGACCAGGGCCATATCACCTTGAGCCAGGGCATCCCGAACGGCCGAGCTGGAAACGCGCAGCCCGTGCACTTCGTAGCTGAGCATCCGCGCCACATCAAAGCCAAGCCGGTCTCCGGCCTCAGACAGCATGGCATAGTCTCCTGAACGCTTGGTGCCGAAACGAAAATCATCACCCACCAAAACATATCGGGCTCCCAAGCCTTGGATAAGAATTTCTTTGATAAAAGATTCAGGCGTGAGCGCGGCAATGTGGGCATTGAAGCGCAAAACCAAGGCTTGGTCGATACCGCAGCGACCCATTTCTGAAAGACGATCCCTGAGTGTGGCAATGCGTGGCGGAGAGGCATCCTGGCGGCCCGCAATTTGGTTGAAATAATCACGAGGATGAGGCTCGAAAGTCATCACGCAACTAGGCAAGCCGCGATGCTGGGCCTCATTACGCAAAAGCGCAAGCATGGCCTGATGGCCGCGATGAACGCCATCAAAGTTGCCAATTGTCAAGGCACAGGCACGTGCCATCAGGGAATGATGCCATCCACGAAAAACTTGCATAGCGGGATTATCGGTTTAATACCAAATGCTGAAATACTGGTTTGATGCTGGCGATGAAGCGGGAGTCAATTTTTTAATGACTGGGTATGGGCCTGTTGCTTAAGAAAAACGACCCATAGGCAGCTTTGTGCTGGATTCCTGCTTCACCGGGGCTGGTTTCGTCTTGAGCTTGTACCCAAGGCCAATTCTGCGCCAAAGTGCAACAGCCGGTCTTTGTGGGCAATGACCAAGTGACCAACCCGGCCTTCGATGTGCTGGCGCATTGAGCGCGATGATCAGGACCTCAAGCAAAAAGTCGGACTCGGGCACAACGAAGGCCGGGGCCGGCAGGGGTTCCATCACCACACCAGCCTGAGCATTGCCACCTACGGCTTCTTGATGGCTCAACCGCTGCGGCATCCCGAGAGTGCGGGCAAAAAAACGACGCACGAATCGAAGAACCTGCCCTAGGGCCTGTTAACACTAAAGATGCCAGTGCGAACGCGGTCATTGGGGCGCAGCGCGCCGGTGCGCGAACCGCTCAAGGCGCCGGGCAGGCAGAATCAGTCGCTTGATCTGCTCATGGACAAGGCGTATGAGGGAAATGGCGCCCATCGTTGCGGGGGTAACTTTCTTTCTGCCCGAATAACAGATACAGTTTTCACAAAATTGTTCTGCATATGGAGCTTTTTATGAGCACGCATCTGCACCGCCGCCGCTTTCTTCAAGCCGCCACCTTGGGCAGCGTGGCCGGGCTGCCAAGAGACGGTCTGGCAGCGCAGTCCGCTCCGAAGTTGATTCATGACATCTCGCGCTTGAACCCTGTGCCTGTGGCTGATGAAATCATTCCGCGATCCACCGAGGATGTGCGCCAAGCCCTGCGCAGTTGGCACGGGAGGGTGTGCATCGGTGGAGGCCGCTACAGCATGGGAGGCCAAATTGCTGCAAGCCATTCGCTGCATCTGGATATGCGGGCCATGAGCCGGGTGGTGTTTTTTAAGCCTAAGCTGCGCATCATCCGTGTGCAGGCCGGCATGACTTGGCGTGACATTCAGGATGTCATTGACCCCCATGATCTTTCTATCAAGATCATGCAAAGCTACAGTAACTTTACCGTGGGTGGGTCGGTGTCGGTTAACTGCCACGGCCGCTATGTGGGGCAAGGGCCTGTCGCTCATTCAGTTCGCGCACTCCAGATGGTAATGGCCAATGGCGATGTTCTTGAGCTTTCGCGTGAACATCATGCCGATCTTTTTGGGGCAGTTTTTGGCAGCTATGGTGGTCTTGGAGTGCTCACCGAAGTTGAGCTGGATCTTGATGTGAATACGCGTATCGAGAAGGTGGTTCAGGATATCTCACTGGAAGCTTATCCAGATTTCTTTTTGGGTCAAGTTCATACCGATCCACGCATTGTTTTTCACAATGCCGACCTCAGGCCCACAGCTTTGAACACCCCCCGCGCCATCAGTTGGATGGTAACGGGTCAAGCCTTGAGCCAGCCTGAACGGCTGGTGCCGCGGCATATAGACTACAGCCTTGAAAAAAACACGATCTGGGCTATCACAGAGTTACCGGGGGGGCATCATCTGCGCCAACAGGTGATAGAGCCCTTGATTGGGACAAAAAACGCCGTGGTCTGGCGCAATCATGAAGCCAGTCTCGACGCAGCCTCCCTCGAGCCGAGAACTCGCGCCATATCGACCTATCTACTTCAGGAATATTTCATTCCGGTGGCAAAATTTTTGCCGTTTGTCCATCGCATGACGAAAATCCTGGAGCAACATCAGGTTCATTTTTTGAATATTTCTATTCGGCATTCCCCACCAGATCGTGTGTCTCTTTTGAAGTGGGCTCCGGTGGAAGTTTTTTCATTCGTACTGTATTACAAGCAGCGCAGCCATAATCGTGCCAGCCGGGAGGCTCGGGTTTGGACCCGACTCCTGATTGAAGCTGCCTTGGTATGCGGGGGGCGTTATTACCTGCCTTATCGGCTTGATGCCACGCAGGCGCAGTTTGAGCGGGCTTATCCTGAGGCCCGTGCCTTTACGACCCTGAAAAAACAGTTTGATCCGGCAGGCAGATTCAGCAATCAACTTTGGGATACCTATTTGCCAACTGTTTGACAACCTCGTTATGCCCTTAAAACAGCGAACCTCCCTTCAGTATATTGTGCTTTGACTGAATCTATATTGCCACCAGATTTTGCAGAGGTCCCATAGCACTTGGCACACAATCGGTAATCTTTTTCCTCGCTGGGTACTCTGTCAACGCTCGGTAGCATCCCGGCAGTGTCGTGATGCTGCAACGATGCGCAGCATCACGGCGAGGGTGTCGATCAGTCAAGGGGCGGGACGCCAGGGAATCTCTGCAAAATAATCAGGATTTCTTGGGGAAGTCAGTGGTCAACTGGGGTTTTTAGCTTGAAAGCTCAATGCGCTGCTGACCAGCCGGGTGCTGGCCGCCCACCGAAGCCGGCTCGACTGGTATTCGAGGCCATCGTCTACGTGCTGCGCACAGGCAGAGCGTTGACGGTGCCATGATGAAGGCGCCACTGGCACAGGAAGCGGTCGGCCCCAACCCGACGGATCGGGGGAAAAAAAGGCAGCAAGCGCCACCTGTTGGTGGACGGCCGTGGCGTCCCGTTGTCGCTCGTCGTGACTGGGGCCAACGTCCATGACTGCAAGCAGCTTGATAAAGTGCTCACCGCCATCGTTGTCAAGCGCAAGGACCCGCCACATCGTCGAAACAAACATCTGTGCGCCGACGCGGGCTACCGCGGCGCGGAGCACCTGCGAACCATCAAGGACCACGGCTATATCCCTCATGTCGTCGATCGCCGCACGGAAGCTGACATCAAGCGACGCAACCCGAAGAAGAAGGCCAGGCGCTGGGTGGTCGAGGTGTGTCATAGCTGGTTCAACCGCTTCCGCAAACTGCTCGTTCGCTATGAGCAACTCGAACGCAGCTTCCTTGCGCTCAACCATCTTGCTGCGGCCATCATCGCATTCCGCAGGGTTCCATTGAGCGTCAACATAATTTACGGATAAGTTCTAAGCAAATTGGCTACCCCAAAGACGAGGTGGAAAACAACATCCCAAGTGACGAAATTACGGACTATAGCTACGGAGACGAAGATGGATATGGTATGTAAATCGACGCATTTTTTGAAAGATGGCTTAGCTCCCATTGTTTCTGAGAGATCCCCGGCTATCACGCAGATTTTTCCAAGCCGGTTCTCTGCCGCCTTGTTGTATCGGTTCCGTTTTGCCTGGTGGTGCGATAGACGATTCAGCCACCGGCCAGCAGTGAAAGCACGCGCAGGCCCACAAGGGCCAGCACGAACCGCAGCAACTCGGCGTCAGTGAAGTTGTCGCTAATCCAGTTGAGTACTGCATTTGCGCCTGTGAGTACCTGGTACATCGTCTCTCTTGCATCCATGATCTTTTCCTTTCAGTTGTTCAAGTTTCCTGGCCCGCGAAAGCGGCTCATAGACCGTAGCCGTCCTCGTGGTCGTCATGGTCACAATTCCCTGTGTTCGGGTCGTCGTCGGGGTCATCATCGGGATACCCGATGCGCACCTCTGCAAAGTCCTTTGGCATGGGCGGCTTGTCATCCAGAGCAAGGGCCACCACGCCACCAAGGAAGGCAGCACCTAGCAAGCTGGGGCATGGCGGCGGCTTGGCCTGGCCTTCGGCCTGTGGCGTTGCTCTGGTCTGTGCCTGGCGTTCTGCCAGCTCTGCCGCCCGCATGGCGGCCTCGCTGGGATGGCCACCCCATAGCTGAATCTCTCCAGATTGGATAAGCGGCGTACCGCATCGCCCTGGAATCTCCCCTCCTGAATCCGCATCGCTGGGCGGCGGGCGCTTCACCAGTTCATCGGCCATAACCGTATGCCTCCTCGATCTCGACGCCCTGCGGGGTGTGCCGCGCGGTGATCTCGTCGCCCGGCTCGTGCTCGGTGTCACCCGCTGGCACCAAAACGCGCTCAGACTCGCCCGTCTTTTCGTTCTCAACAACGACGGCGTAGTAATCCTTGCCGTCCACCTCGACGGCCTCGACGATCTCGCCGCTGAGTTCTTCCCCTTGCTCGTAAGCGGTAAGCGCGCGCCAAACCCATCTTGACCCCTACGCGAAGCTCTGCTCAGGTTTGGAGGGGGGCGTCCAGCGGTGCGGCAGCAACTCAGCCAATCGGCTGTTGGGCCAGGTGGGGAGTTTGGTGAGGATGTCTTTGAGATA
>JBKDQE010000025.1:0-5435 GCA_046342195.1 Burkholderiales bacterium | reverse complement strand
TTTTGACTTAGTCAAGAATTTTTTGCACTTGACTTAAAATTTTTACTTTTTTTATTTCTTTTCTAACCGCTTCGCAAAAAAAGCGCCAAGCCCTAGACTATAACTCAAAAATAAAAAATTTCTGGATTTTTTTGTTTTTTTAAGCAAGCAAAGGATTTGTACTGGCCGTACTCGCGAAGCCTCCTTCTGCCTTCAAGCAGACATAAGGGCTGTTGATTTTATCAAATTTTTCTCTCGCATGCTTTCTTGAACAACTGAACTGTTTACTGGGGTGATTTTACTTAAGGAACCTCTGCAAAACCAGCTTGGCACTTCCCATCCGGGAAATGGCGCGCTCATCCACGAGGGGTTTTGCAGAGGTTCGTTCCTTAAAAATACTGATCTATTTAGGCCCTTTCAGACCAATGATAAGCATTGCGAAACATATACATCCAGGGACTGCTTTCATGCAAATTACCAGGCGTCCAGCTCATTTGAATGTTGCGAAAAACTCGCTCTGGATGAGGCATGAGCGCGGTGATGCGGCCATCGGGTGTGGTGATTGCAGTAAGACCTTCGGGGCTTCCATTTGGATTGAAAGGGTATTCTTGTGTAACGCAACCATGATGATCCACAAAGTGCATGACACGGTGGACGGATTGCGAGTTCCCACGCTGAGAAAAGTCAGCGTAGCCCTCACCATGAGAAACTGCGATAGGGAGACGGCTACCAGCCATATGAGTGAAAAAAAGTGAGGGACTTTCCAGGATTTCGACCATGCTGAGGCGTGCCTCGAATTGCTCACTTTTATTTCGTGTAAAGCGAGGCCAGTCCTCTGTACCCGGAATGATGGGGCTGAGCGCTGCCAACATTTGACAGCCGTTACATACGCCTAAGGCAAAACGATCAGGCATGAGAAAAAATTGAGCAAAGGCCTCTGAGAGCATGGGGTTGAAGAGAATGGATCTGGCCCAACCCTCGCCGGCACCCAGCGTATCGCCATAGCTGAACCCCCCACATGCCACGAAGCCTTGAAATGAATTGAGGGATACGCGACCACTTTGCAAGTCAGTCATGTGGACATCCACACTCTCGAAGCCAGCTTGGGTCATGGCATAACTCATTTCCATCTGGCTATTGACCCCTTGTTCCCGCAAAATTGCCACTCGGGGTCGAGTGAGCTTCAATGAAGGCGCGATGGGGTTTTCCAACGCCCGGAGGAAAGGTTCAGACAACTGCAAGTGCAGGCCTGGATCATCGGATTGACCTACGGCGTTATGCTCGGCATCAGCACAGACGGGATTGTCACGCATGCGAGCAAAGCGCCAGCTGACCTCATCCCAGGTTTGGTGCAGAACCCGCAGCGGCGCTGTAAAAATAAGCTTGGTATCTCGCCAAACCTCAATAACATGGCGGTCATTGGTTTTGCCGATGACATGGCTGTGTTTGCTAAGCCCATAAGAGCGCAAGGTCTTTATGACCTCGTTGCGCATAGAGGTTGATACCTGGATAACCACGCCCAACTCTTCATTGAAAAGAGCTTTCAGGGTGAGTTCATCTCGGCGAGCAGTAACCTGTTGAGCCCAGTTTTTTGAATCTCCATGATCCATGCAACTGTCGGTGATGCCATCGCCTTCAACAAGAAGCATATCAATATTGAGACTGACACCCAAATGACCCGCAAACGCCATTTCGCAAACAGTGGCCCACAATCCGCCATCAGCACGGTCGTGATAAGCAAGAAGAAGACCCCTCTGTCGTAGACAGTTGATGGCTGAAACCAAAGAAGGGATTAAAGCAGGGTTGTTGAGATCGGGGACCTGGTCGCCGAACTGATTCATGGTATGGGCCAGGATTGAGCCGCCCATGCGATTCTGCCCCTGTCCCAGATCAATGAGAATCAAGGTGGTGTCTGAAATGGATGCCGTATTGCCAGGAAGATGACGCTGCAATTGGGGAGTTAATGTCCCGGTGACATCATCCAGACTGGCGAATGCTGATACGATGAGGGACACCGGGGCGGTGACCTGCCGCGCCTGCCCTTGGTCTTGCCAGCGGGTTCGCATGGAGAGGCTGTCTTTGCCGACAGGAATACCAATGCCCAGTGCGGGACACAATTCCAGAGCAACTGCTTTGACCGTATCGTAAAGGGCCGCATCTTCACCAGGTTCGCCACAAGCGGCCATCCAGTTGCAACTGAGCTTGACACGATTCAATTCAATGGGGGCAGCCAGAAGATTGGTAATGGCTTCACCAACTGCCATGCGCCCTGATGCAGGGGCGTTCAAGGCTGCAAGCGGAGTGCGCTCGCCCATGCTCATGGCTTCGCCCCGGAATCCTTTGAAATCGGCCAAGGTTACGGCGCAATCTGAGACAGGCACTTGCCACGGCCCGACCATGGGGTCACGATGACTGAGACCGCCCACAGTTCGATCGCCGATAGTAATTAAAAAGCGCTTGCTGGCGACCGTGGGATGACGCAGGACATCCATGGCTAGGCGGCTCAGTTCCGCCCCTTCAAGAGTCAGGGCTGCGAACCGTCGCTCCAGACGGTTGACATTGCGATGCATTTTGGGCGGCTTGCCAAGTAAAATATCCATCGGCATATCAATGGATGACGGGCCGCCAGGGCCATCTTCGAGCACCAGAACAGTTTCTTTGGTGGCTACACCAATGACCGCGAAAGGACAACGCTCACGCTCACAAAATGCCTGGAAGGTAGGCAGAGTGTCTGGGGATAAAGCCAACACATAGCGCTCTTGGCTTTCGTTGCACCAAACTTCTTTGGGGGCGAGCCCAGTTTCTTCCAGGGGGACCTTACTTAGATCGAATCGGGCCCCTCGACCGGCGCCGCTCACCAGCTCGGGGAATGCATTCGACAAGCCACCGGCCCCCACATCATGGATGGCCAAAATAGGGTTGGCATCAGCCAGCGCCCAGCAATGATTGATGACCTCTTGGGCACGGCGCTCGATTTCAGGGTTGCCGCGTTGAACAGAATCAAAATCGAGATCAGCGGCATTGACACCAGCAGCCAATGAGCTGGCCGCCCCCCCGCCCATGCCGATACGCATTCCGGGCCCACCCAGCTGAACCAGCAGGGTGCCCGGTGCAAATGTTTTTTTATGAGTTTGGCTGGCCAAGATGACCCCCACCCCTCCGGCGATCATGATGGGTTTGTGGTAGCCCCGACGCAAAGCTTGCTCGCCCTCGCCAACCGTCTGTTCGTAAACACGGAAGTAGCCCCCAAGATTGGGACGACCGAATTCGTTATTGAAAGCAGCACTGCCCAAAGGCGCTTCGATCATGATTTGCAGTGCGCTGGCAATATGATCAGGCTTGCCATAGGACGGTTGATCAGTTTGCTCCCAAGGCGCTTGCATGCCTGGCAAATAAAGATGAGATACGCTGAAGCCGGTCAGGCCCGCCTTGGGCTTTGAACCTCGACCGGTGGCCCCTTCATCGCGAATTTCGCCGCCCGACCCTGTGGATGCCCCAGGAAAGGGGGAAATTGCGGTGGGATGGTTATGTGTTTCGACTTTCATGAGCACATGGGCGAGCTCTTCCCGGGCCTCATAAATACTGAGCCCATCAGGACGTGAAGGGGCCGACCAGAGCTCAATCATGCCTCCTTCCATCACCGAAGCATTGTCACTGTAGGCCACCACAGTGTGTTGCGGAGAGGCCGTCTCGGTGTGGCGAATCATGTCGAACATCGAGTGACTTTGTGGCTCGCTGTCAATTGTGAACTGAGCATTGAAAATTTTGTGGCGACAGTGCTCGCTATTGGCTTGGGCAAACATCATGAGCTCAACGTCGGTCGGGTTACGCTGAAGCCCTTGGAAGGCCTGTAAAAGATAGTCGATTTCATCATCGCTCAGGGCCAGACCAAACTCAATATTGGCCTGAACCAAAGCCTGCCTCCCTTGGTGAATCACATTAATGGTTTGCATTGAAACGGGCTGTCGCTCATTAAAAATCTGAGCCGCTGCTTCGCGATCAAAAACCACGCTTTCGGTCATACGATCATGGAGCAACAGAGCGATGGCCTGAAGCTCATTGGGGGTCAGGGCCTTGATACCCCCCAGCAGACTGGTTTTAAGGGAAAAACGATACTCGGTGACCCGCTCTATTCTGCGAATGATCAAACCACAATTGTGTGCAATGTCGGTGGCCTTACTGGCCCAAGGAGAGACGGTTCCCAGGCGCGGCATGACTACAACCAGGCCCTCCATTTGATCACCTCCTACATAGGCATCACCATAGCGTAGCAGGGCTTCCAGCTTGTTTTGAGTGGCTGTAGGCAATGATTCATTCGAAGCGACCCAATGAACAAACCGTGCATAAACCCCAGTGACACGAGGCACTTTAGATTGAACGAGTTGGAACAAAGCCTGGGAACGAAAAGTAGACAGAGCGTTTCCGCCCTCAAAATGAAGCACATGCATGGCAGGAGGCAACGGAGAAACCGTCGCAAGCAAGGTGGGGGAAACTTGGATTTTAACGGGCGAGTTATGTTTTCTAAACAGCCCATGAAGGCGGCGCCACTCAAGCTTGTTACTGACTTTATGCAGAAGCAGCGGCAGAGCGCAAGCGCTGCAACTCGGCATAGGCGCTCTGAGTCGCATTGATCAGCAGTTTTCGACACATGGCGAAAAGGCTGAGTTTGTTTTTGAGGCTCAGACACTCCAGCTTAAACGCCGAACAAATTGACATGAACACGTGATTGCTTTGTGTCCTGGTTGTTTTTGTTGGTGACTTGGCCAGGCTGGCGTTGGACTTCAAAGATTTGTGAAACACCTCCACTTTCCATCGTCTTTTACAGGTCGTGGTGATGGCGTCATGGTCGCAAGTCAAGTCGCTGAAAACCAGCATGAGCCCGTTTTTGCTCACCTCGCTTTTGCACTTGACCGCGCGCGTCTTCTGAATGTCACAGTACTGCGTTAGCTTTTTGACCAGATCAAAGGCCACAGGAATCGAGGCTCCATTGCAGTGATACAAATAGTCTGACTGTGTCATAAATTTTGAGCTTGATTTTGAGGGTAAAGGAGGCACTTGAGGTAGATGGAGAATTTAAAGGAATTTGAGAGCCATCTGAAGCACCTGAGCGAGGGCCTTGGGCACGCCGACCGGAAAGCGGGGTTGAAGGGGTACTGCGCGGGGTTAATGGTGCCACTTCAGCGCAAGAGCGTGGAGCCCATGGCGGCCCATTGGGAGCCTGCTCATACGAGGGCGAGGCATCAGTCGCTGCATCATTTTGTTTCTCAGGCAGCATGGTCAGACGATGAGATACTCAAGCGCGTGGCGCAGTGGGCCCTTAAGTTCGACACTTACGGAACGTAAGTGTTTGATTCATATGGAAGTGGATCAAAAAGTGCAGACTACAAACGGGGTTTGGCGAGGTTGGCTGGGGTTGGTGCGGGGATGTTGATGGATTTGAAGAGGGCTTTTTGCAA
>JBKDQE010000024.1:0-24830 GCA_046342195.1 Burkholderiales bacterium | reverse complement strand
GGAAAGGAGCAAAGAAATGGTTAACAAGCTGGTCAGGGGCAAGTACACCCTGGAGTACAAACTGGAGGCAGTCAGGCAGGTCAAGGCTGGCCAGTCGAGCGCAGTGGTCGCGAAGGTTCTGGGCATTCCAGCTGCGAGCCTGGGCAATTGGATTCGCCTGGAGGCGAAGGGACAGTTGGGTGATGTGCAGACGAGCCAGAAGGCTCCGGTGGTCACGGCCGAACAGACGGAGATTGCCCGGCTGAGGGCGGAGAATGCCCGGCTCAAAATGGAGCGTGACATCGCAAAAAAGGCCGCAGCGTACTTTGCGCAGGATGTGCTGCAAAGTACGCTTGGATCCGGAAAATGAGCGGCAAAGTCTGGCCTGTGAGCCTGATGTGCGAGGTGCTGGAAGTCAGCGCCAGTGGGTACTTTAGTTGGAAGCAGGCTCAAGATGGACCCGGCAGTACCCCCATGAGGTTCCAAAGCGACCAGGCCTTGCTGGCGCATATGCGAGCCATTCATACCGGGATCAAGGCCGAATATGGCTGGCCTCGTATGCACAAACTCGCGTTTGCACTCGTCTCTGGGCTACCAGAGCCCGATGCAATACGAGCAACGCTGGCAGGCGGCTCAGCGCAAAAACGCCGCATGACAAACCGAGCTAAGCGCTCCGAAATTCAGGGGCAACCTCAGTCTGATGTCTCATTCCTGCCGGTACGCTTTGCGGTCGTAGCGTGTGGCGAGGCGGCGCCACTGTGTGAGTCGCCCAAAGCATTGCTCGATGGCATTGCGGGCACGACAGGTTTTGGAGTCAAAGCAACGCCGCGATGGTTCTTGTGGCCTGCGGTCAATGATGCGACGGGCTGCGATCCATGCGTCTCGAAACGCCGCGGCCAGCTTTGGTTTCCAAGACGGATACGGGTTTGCGTGCGTCACTGGACTCCTCGACATTGCCTGCATATAGAACCGCAAAAAGCGAATGAGATTCATTCTCATTTGATATGATCGCACCTTTTCCCTAACCTTTCCAACTCTCATGCAACGCAGACAATTCATCCGCTTGAGCGCCCAAATCACCACTGGCCTGTCAATATTTCCCGTGCTGCAGGCCTGCGGCGGTGGCGACGATCTCACCGGCGAAACGGTGGTTCCTCAGCCGGCAACAGCCAATCGAAACGCCTATGCCCAAGCCAACCTGGTCGCCAGCGACGCTTCTTACGGCGCTCCTCTGGTCTTCCAGGACATGGTGAATGCCTGGGGCATCGCTATTCGCCCTGCCGGGGCGGGCGGCCATTTCTGGGTCCTGGGCGGCGGAACATCCTGGGAATTTGTCGGCGATGTGACCGCGTCTGCTGATCGTGCCTTACGCACCCTGTTCCAGGACGGACTGAGCGAGGTGACCTTGGCGGGCGCCGACTCACTGAGCACCGCCAACAGCTTGGGCAAGGGCACCGGCACAGCGTTCAACGGCGCACCGATCAATTCCAACTTGTTTCGCGTCACCACTCAAAAGGTGCAGACAGCCAGCGGCGAGATTGATCTTGATGGCTCGGCACGCTTCGTCTTCGTCACCGACTCAGGGAAAATTTCCGCTTGGACAGAGCGTGCCAAGAGCGATGGGGCCACCGTGCGGGTGAACGGGCCGGCGCCGTTGGTGTACGACGGTACTGACTTGGGCATGTCGTTTTTCGGCGTGGCCTTCAAGACTGATACTTGGGACAAGATGTGGGCCGCTGACTTCGGCACCACGCCGCAGATCCGTCAGTTCGACAGCACCTGGAAACTCGTGCCCACTCAAGGTTTTGCGAATCCGTTCGCGACCGGTCCGCTTCTTGACACAGCCAACCCATCACAAGGTCAGGCTGCCAAGCCTGGGGAGCCGGTACCATTCAACATCCAGGTGCTCGGCAATCGCGTGTTCGTCACGTACTGCATCAGCCAAGTGTTGCGCGATGCGAATGGCTTCATTACCGACGCCAGCAAGATCCTGCCCAGTGAGGAGGATTCAATCGACCCCACCGCGGAAGCACGCACCGGCGGCAAGCCCAATCGCGGCAAAGTCGTCGAGTACACGCTCACCGGAGATCAGGTGATGGTCTATGACGACGCTGGCCGACTCAACGCGCCTTGGGGTGTGGCTCTGGCGCCCGCCAACTTTGGGCCCTTGTCAAACGCCCTGCTGGTGGGCAACTTTGGTGGCGCCGGCAAGATCGCCGCTTTTAACAGTGTCACGGGTCGCTTCATTGATTTTCTGCGCGACGAGTCGGGCAATGTGCATGGCATTGATGGCTTGTGGGCCTTGCAGTTTGGCAACGGCGCCAGCCTCGGCGACAGCAACGCCTTGTACTTCAGCGCCGGGCCGCTAAACGAAACCGCAGGTCTGTTCGGCAGCTTGCGCCACGCGGGTTGACCCCTCCGATTTCATTTCTCTCTTCATGGTTTTGCGACCTCACTGACGAGTTGACGCAAGCGCAGTGGGAGCGATTGGAGAAGGCAATGACCGTGTTCGCACTGGCATCTTTAGTGTGAACAGGCCCTAAAAGTACAGAAGGAAATTCTTGGGTTTCGTGATGGTTCTGATATTTTTTATGCAGCCCCTGCTGTATCAACACCCTGCGAAAATTTTTTGGGGAGAGGCATCAGAGAGATCGGCCCATTCAATCGACCCAGCGCCAAGCCAAGGTCTCGCCGGCACACAGGGGTGTCAGGCGGGCCTCGCCAAAGGGTAGATCTTGAGGCAAGGTCCAATTTTGTTTCATGAGTGTGACCTGTGCCGTGTTCACAGGAAGGCCGTAGAAAGCCGGGCCATGCAGGCTGGCAAAGCCCTCAAGGCGATCGAGGGCTCCTGCCGCCTCAAACGCTTCAACATACAGCTCCATCGCACTCAAGGCGGTGTAGCAACCCGCACAGCCTGAGGCGTGCTCCTTGAGTAGCGTGGCATGGGGGGCGCTGTCGGTGCCAAGAAAAAATTTCGGGTGGCCACTGGTGGCGGCCTCTAACAGGGCCAAGCGGTGTGACTCTCGCTTCAGCACAGGCAAGCAATAATGATGCGGACGAATGCCCCCTTTGAAGAGGGCGTTGCGGTTGTAGCGAAGATGATGCGCCGTGATGGTTGCCGCCAAATGGCCATCGGTGGCAGAAGCAACATACTGCACGGCATCACGGGTGGTGATGTGTTCAAGCACCATTTTCAGGCCGGGAAAATCGCGGCGCAAAGGCTCTAACTGAGTATCGATAAAAACAGCTTCCCGGTCAAAAATATCAATCGAGGTGTCTGTGACTTCACCGTGCATCAACAAGAGCAGCCCCTCATTTTGAAGGGCCTCCAGGGTACGATAAACGCGACGGATGGCGGTAACACCCGACTCGCTGTGGGTTGTGGCCCCCGAGGGGTACAGTTTCACGGCCACCACGCCAGACTCTTTGGCGCGTCGAATTTCATCAGGGGGCAGCGTGTCGGTTAAATAGAGCGTCATCAGGGGTTCAAAATTCAGGCCACGCTCTTGCAACCCGCGCGGAACCGCTTGCAAAATCCGCTCCCGGTAAGCCACGGCTTGCTTTGCCGTGGTGACGGGGGGGCGCAAATTGGGCATGATGACGGCACGGGCAAACTGGCGCGCCGTATGAGGAATAACGGCGGCAAGCGCCGCACCATCGCGCACATGAAGGTGCCAGTCATCCGGGCGAATGATGGTTAAAGTGGAGGGATGATCCATGGGGGTATTGTAGTTGGCAAGCAGAGGCCTCATGCCAGTCACGCAAGGCGTGGGTCTTGATCATGCCTGCTGGGCCTGCCATACCTGCAAAAGTTCCTCAATGCACAAAGAGTGGCCAAGGCATAGCATGATGGCTGTCGTGACCAAGAAGCCCAAATCCGACAGGCCGCTATGGTGTGTCATCAATCATGCCTTGATGACGCAGCAAGGCGTCTATTTGAGGTTCGCGTCCCCGGAAGGCTTTGAAGCTTTCCATGGCGGAGCGGCTGCCGCCGACTTCGAGAATGTTTTGCCGGTAACGTCGGCCGGTGAGGACATCCAGAGGGGCGGAGGGACTGGGCGATTCTTCAAAGGCACTCCAGGCATCGGCGCTGAGTACTTCGGCCCATTTGTAGCTGTAATAGCCTGCGGCATAACCGCCCGCAAAAATATGTGAAAAACTGTGTTGGAAGCGATGAAAGGCGGGGGGCTTGAGCACGGCCACTTCGTCTCGCACGCTTTGCAAAATGTCGGCAATGCGCCGGGGGCTGTCGACTTGGGCATGAATTTGCATATCAAAAAGGGCGTATTCAACTTGCCTCAGGGTGTGCAGGCCGCTCTGAAAGTTTTTCGCTGCACGCATTTTTTCAAACAGCTCCCGGGGGATGGGCTGGCCGGTGTCCACATGGGACGTGAGGTGTTTGATGACGTTCCATTCCCAGCAAAAGTTTTCCATGAACTGGCTGGGCAGCTCCACGGCGTCCCACTCGACCCCCGAGATCCCCGCAACGCCGGGGTCACTGACCTGGGTCAGGAGATGGTGCAACCCATGGCCGAATTCGTGGAATAACGTGGTGACATCATCATGGGTCAGCAGGGCAGGCTTATCATTGACAGGCGGCGCGAAATTACAAACCAAGTGCGCCACAGGGGTTTGCAGGCCCCCCTCAGGGCGGGCCCAGCGACCCCGCACGTCGTCCATCCAAGCGCCCGGGCGTTTGCCTGGCCGGGCGTAAGGGTCAAGGTAAAAATAGCCCACGGTGCAGGGCCGTTGGGCATCGTTGCGTCGTTCAATACGGAAAAAACGGACACTCGGGTGCCAGACGGGGGCGGTATCCGGCACGATGGCAACTTCAAACAGGGTTTCAATGATGTGAAACAAACCTTGCAGCACTCGAGGCTCGGTGAAGTAGGCTTTAACTGCCTGCTCGCTGAAAGCATAGCGGTGTTCTTTCAGCTTTTCGCTCGCATAAGCCACATCCCAGGCTTGCAGCTCAGGGAGGCCGAGGAACGCTTCGGCGAAGGTTTTCAATTCGGTGAGGTCACGCTCGGCAAAGGGACGCGCCCTGTGTGCAAGGTCGCGCAGAAACTCGATCACCTGGGCTGGGGAGTCTGCCATTTTGGGCACCAGTGAAACTTCTGCAAAATCGGCCAACCCGAGCAACCGGGCTTCTTCTTGGCGCAAGCGCAAAATTTCTTGCATCAGGGCGCTGTTGTCGAGCTCCGGCGGGCCCAGATCACTGGCCCGAGTCACATGGGCGGTGTACAGGCGTTGGCGCAGGCCTCGGTGATGGCTGTATTGAATGACGGGGAAATAGCTCGGAAAGTGCAAGGTGATTTTATAGCCTTCCCGGCCATCGGCTTGAGCGGCAATGCGTGCAGCCTCCTGGACGTCTGGGGGCACTCCATCGAGTTCAGACTCGAGCGCATAGTCGGCGAACTTGTCGGTGGCATCAAGCACATGTTCTGAGAATTTTTGTGCAAGCCCGGCTTGTTTTTCCTGAATTTCAGCGAAGCGTTTTTTGGCGTCGCCTTTTAACTCGGCCCCGCCAAGGCGGAAGTTGCGCAGGGCATTGTTCAGGGCCTGACGGCGTGCCGGGCTGAGGCGGCTTCCTTGTTCAGACATGACCGCCTTGTATTGGGCGTAGAGCCGCTCGTCTGAACCCAGACGGGTATGAAATTCAGTGATCAGGGGCAGGCTCTCGTTGTAGGCCGCACGAAGCTCGGGGGTGTCAGCCACGGCACTCAAATGCGACACGGCCCCCCAAGCCCGGCCCAATCGTTCGGTGGCAACATCCAGTGTGGCGCTGAGTTGATCGTAGTCTGCGGGGAACCCGGGCGCCGTCACCTGGGCCAGGGCGCTTTCGGCGGCAGCCAAGAGCGTTTCCATGGCGGGGCGCACATGGTCAGGCTGGATGGCGTCGAAACGTGGGAGATCGGATTCGGGATGAAGGGTTTCCAGCAGTGGATTGGTCATAAGGGATGAGGGATGAGGGATGAGGGATGAGGGATGAGGGATGAGGGATGAGGGAATTGAAAATCATTCAGGCCCATTTTCGCTGGTCATGGGTGATTTGTCGAAGCCCTGGTGTCTAGGTGCCCCAGCGTACTGACGAGAACTGCCGGCCTCTTTAGCCTGATCACTCTGCGCAGTGTGGCGCGGCGAAATGCAGGGGGTGTGATGAACCTGGCCAGACGAGAACCCTTACAAAGCGTATTTTTTGTGACAGGTGTGGCGGCTGTGGAGATGGCTCTGGTGCTGCCTGTTTTGTGTGCCCTCAGCTTGGGCTTGATGGATCTTAGTTTGGCCTTGTACAACAAAGCCATTCTCACCAATGCAGCCCGGGAAGGCGCACGAGCGGGGATTGTGCTTCGCAACCCCAAGCCTGGCAATGCCGAGATTCAACAAGTGGTGCTGGGTTACACCCAGGGCGCTTTGATCAATCCTGGGGGTGGACAAACCCCGGTGGTCACGGTGGTGCAGTCTGTTCCGGCCGCATTTCCCAACCCGCTGCGGGTCACGGTGACATTTTCGTTTCAGGGGTTTGCGGCAGGGGCTTTGATGCAACTCTTTCAAACGCCTTTGATTTTGAGTGCATCTGCGGTCATGGTGAACGAATGAGCCGAAAAAGAACTTTGACTCGTCACCCAAGGGGTGGGGTTTTGATCCTCACGGCCCTCCTGCTGCCCGTTTTGTTAGGGTTTGCAGCCTTGGCCGTTGATATCGCCTATTTTCATGTGGTTCGTAATGAACTTCGCAATGATGCCGATGCCGCCGTCTTGGCGGGGGCCCGATACCTCTATAGCGGTGGTGGCAATGCTCCCGACTGGGCCATGGCTTCGCAGCAGGCTTTACTGGCCGTGGCACTGAACCGGGCGGCGGGGCAGCCGCTCAGTCAAGCCACGGTGCGGGTGGGGTATTGGAATGTATCGGGCAGCCCTGGCGATTTGCAACTCTTGCCCATGACACCCACGGCCAATGACGTGCCAGCCCTTGAAGTGACCGTGGCCAGAGCTGCGGGGCAGAACGGGGGGCCTGTGAGCACTTTTTTTGCCCGCATCTGGGGCCGGGATTTTCAGGCACTATCTGCCACAGCCACGGCGGGCCCCACAAGCCCTGGCAGTATGGATGCCGGAAGTGCTTTCCCCTTTGTGATGCCTCAGTGTATGTTTGACACTTATTGGAATACCGGCACCTACCCGCCCGGCCCGCGCAATGACCCTCGAACCGGAAGGCCTTATGTGTTTCAGTTGGGTTCAACCTATCACTACAGCACTTGCACCTCGGGCAACTGGACCTCATTTTTGCTCAACACCAACAATGTTCCCACCATTCGCACCTTGATCGCCAACGGCAACCCCTCGCCATTGCAAGTCGGTCAAAATATCTGGGTTCAGCCAGGCACCAGGACCACCTTGTTTCAAACCGTGGCCGCATGCAGTGCGGCCGGCACTCGTGCCTGTGAATATGTGGCGGTTCCAGTGGTTCAAACCGTCGAGACCCACAGCTTGGCGGCGATCAGGGCTTTTGCCTGCCTGCGTATTCTGAATGCCGTATCCAACCAGCAGTACATCCAGGCGGAAATGAGCACCCAGTGTCCGCCCACTTCTTCCAGTGGGCTGGGCCCAGGCTACGGGGTTGTTTCGCCCCCCAGCCTGTTTCGATAAAAAGCCCTCATTTTGTTGTCTCGATGCTGCGACTGCGCGCAGCATGGGGGTGCGGGATGCATTTTTTCACCGCCACCGCTACCTTGTCATTCTGCGCGCCAGTCGCGAAAAAAACAATCTGCATCCATATCGCACACCCGATCAAAAATAACGGTTGCGAGGTGGGAACAAGCCGCTTTAACCACCTGCCAGTCATGCCAGCGAGGATCAAGGTTCTTGTATTCTCTGAGTTCGGTTTCTTCCAAATCGTAGGGGAGCGCGTTGGCCAACTGTACCTGCAACTGCTGCAGCGGGGATTCACCACTCTCCTGCTGATAGAGCCGGTCGAATGATTGCAGTACGTGGGCAACGCTCTCATTGCCGACGTGATCAGCCAAGGCCACGAAATCGAGGTAGTCTCGCGTGGCATTGCGCTTGAGGATCAGTATGCCCTTGATGCGCAGAATCTCACCTTTTGTCGGAACGGTGATTCGCGCACCGTGATACTCCACCAATGCCGTTTCCAGTGGTTCGTCACGGATAAGCTGACGAACACCGGTTTCAATTCCATCGAGGCTGCCAAGGATTTGCACGGGGCGCTGTACGCGGGCCGTCTTCCAGCCTGCAACCGACTCAAGCTCGGCCAGCACTTCGTCAAATCGGTGACGCAGATTGGTCAACACATGGTCGGCATCACGCGAGAATCGATGCCCGGCATGAATCGCCGAGGCTGTTCCTCCAACCAGCACGGCATCCGGCAGGATGCGCTGGAGCCGTGCCGCAGAAGACAAGACGAGTTCCCAATCAGGCAACGGTGCGGTGTTCTTTGGCATAGTGCATCCAGAAGTGATAGCGTTGAGCGTAGGGGTCAGAGATATAAGCGCTACACACGCGCTCTACCTTCTCAAGCACGGCAGGGTCGGACAGGGCAGCCCGGCGCAGTTCAGCCCAGTCTCGCCAGCGACCGCGTGAGATCACGTCGTCGATAGCGGCGAGTGTGAAGCGCTGATGATTGAGGTGGCGATGAAGCATAGGGAACAACACACTTTTACGATGGTCGATAACTGCATCCTGCGTGAACGGGGAGGTGAAGTCAACACGCTTTTGCGATTGTCCGGACTGAGGCGGGATTGGTCAGGACAGGCCTCTACAACTCACTTTTACGAATACTCATTTTTTGTTGGCGGCTGCATGCCATCGGTGACTTGCCCGTACAGTCTTTTGAAGACTGGTTCGAATGCCCCTGAATCTCGGTGTGTGCCCGAACCAACAGACGAAAGAATCGTTTTCTCTTCCAATGCCCAAGACAGTGCCCATCGCGTCAGCAGCACTGTTTTGAGATGTCTCTGGGCCGCTCACCGCTCAGCCGCAAGGTGAACCGGTGAAGTGAGCCAAGTGACCTCTGGCCAATCAACTTGACAAGGAGCATTGCATGATGAAAAAGCTATTGCACTCTGTGAATCAATTTGTACGTGATGAATCAGGCGCCAGCGCCATTGAGTATGGGCTGTTGGCCTCACTGATTGCTTTGGGCATTGTGGCGGGTTCCACCGCTTTGGGTGGGGCATTGAACACCTTGTTCAATGACATTGCTGGTCAGCTCTGACAGCCCGCTGGCCTCGTGGTTCAGGAGATTGTGACCCTGGGCATGCTTGATGGGGTCACGCTTTTGGGAATGGCTGGCCTCTTGCTGCCAGCCATTTTTTGGGATGTGACTGAACGCAGGATCCCCAATGCCGTGGTTCTCCCGGGGGCGGTGGCGGCCTTGTTATGGTCGATGACACCTGGCGGTTTGGGATGGGCCTCGGCCTTGCTCGGGGCGGGGGTCTGTTTGGGCGTCTTCCTGCTGTTTTATGGGGCTCGCATGATCGGCGCAGGAGATGTCAAGCTGGCGGCGGCCCTTGGCATGTTTCATGGGGTGTCGGGGTCTTTTTCGCTGTGCCTGACGATCTTGCTCACGGGGGGGCTGGTGTCACTAGCCTGGTTGGCCTGGAAGACGCACTCCCGGCAGGGCCTGGATCAGCCACGAAGTGGGCAGGTTCCTTACGCTTTGGCCATCGGGCTGGGCACGGGCATTCATCTGCTCATGCGCGGTGGAGCCCCATGAAGACAGGGGTGTGCTGGGGGTTTTTCATGGTTTGCAGGCTCAATCCTGAGTCACTTCTTCTGAATGAATCATGAATAAATCTGCGCCTTATTGGATCATGTTGTTTTCGGTGGCCATGGGCTTGGTTGCCGTCTTCTTGGCCGGACGATGGCTGCAAAGGCAAGGCGGTCTGTCCGTGGTTCCGGTGGTGATTGCCGCCAAAGATTTGCCCGTCGGGGTGCGGCTGGAGCCTGGCATGCTGGACACCCTGCCCTGGCCGGTTTCCAGCCCCTTGAAGAATGCATTCAATGACAAAGCACTGGCAGAAAACCGGGTACTGAACCGACCCCTGCTCAAAGGTGAGCCTGTTCTTGAGGGCAAATTGGCCCCCGCAGGTGAAAAAGGGGGGCTGTCTGCCACCTTGCCCGAAGGGCGCCGTGCGGTGACGGTGAAGGTCAATGAAATTGTGGGCGTTGCGGGTTTTGCCTTGCCCGGGAATTTTGTCGATGTGATGGTCAATACTCAAGAAGACCATCGAGGCCCTATTTCCAAAATTTTGCTCGAACGCATTCAGGTGCTGGCCGTGGCGCAAGACCTTGGCACCGATGAAAACAAACCCCGGGTGGTCAAGGCGGTTACCTTGGAAGTGACCCCCGCCCAAGCTGAGCATCTCGATCTGGCGCGCAACATTGGCACCTTGTCTTTGGTGCTGCGCAGCCAGCTTGATGCGCAACATGTACAAACCTCTGGCGCCCGCACACAAGACCTTCTTCCGGGCCGCCCTCAAGCCCCTCAAAACCCGGCGCCCCTTGCCGCTTCGATGCCCAATCGATCTCAGTCTGGCCCAAAGTTGGAGGTGATCCGTGGGCTGCATCGAACCGTCGAGTCATCCCGCTTGACAGCCAATTAATGGACGGCTCATGACACTTTATGCTGATGTTTCTTGGCCATGGCGAGTGTGTCTTGCTGTCGGCGGATTCACTGTCGCCGTGGTGCTGTCTGACCCAGCAAGGGCCTCTGATGCCCCTGCGAACAAAACCACACCCGCCCCGCGTCTTGCAGGGGCCCAGAAGGCCAAGGCCTCAAGCCCTGAGACCTTGGCCTTCTCTTTGGAGAAGGCCCCTCCCATTCAGTTGAGGGCAGGGATGTCAACCTTGATCAGACTGCAAGAACCTGCGGTTCGAATGGCGATTGGCAACCCTGAGGTGGCGGATGTGATGTTAATTCACCCTCACGAAATTTATTTGCTGGGAAAGCGGGCCGGCAGCACCAACCTTTTTGTATGGACGCCTTCTGGACAAGCCTCTGTGAGAGACGTTGCTGTGGGCACCGATCTGGAAAAGCTGCAAGGGACCCTGCGCGCTTTATTGCCTCAGGTGGAGGGTGTCAGGGTGGATCCGATGGGAGATTCTCTGGTGCTGAGTGGTCGGGTTCGGGATGGCGTCAAGGTGGCGCGAATCGTGGCACTCACCGAAGCGTTTCTGGGCAGCCAAAAGGTGGTCAACCTTTTACAGGTCGACAGCCCGCAGCAGGTGATGCTGGAAGTCAAGGTGGCGGAGGTCTCCAAAAGCCTGATGGAAGATTTGGGCGTGGACTTGAGCCTCCAGCGCACCATTTCCAACACTCAGATAAGTTTGCTTTCGCAATTGCTTTCTGCCGGGGCCAGCACTTTCAGCATCGAACGCCCGAACGGGAGAACCCAAATCACGGTGTCGGCCGAAATGAAAAAAAGCATCATCAAAGTGCTGGCTGAACCCACCATCACGGCGATCTCCGGGCAAGAGGGGTCGTTTTTGGCTGGGGGGCGAATTTTTATTCCTGTGCCTCAAGGAGGGGCCGGGGGCACCATGACCATCACCTTGGAGGAAAAAGAATTTGGCGTGGGCTTGCGCTTTTTGCCGACGGTGCTTGAAGAAGGGCTGATCCATCTGCGGGTGACACCGGAAGTTTCCGAGTTGTCTGACGTGGGAGCCAGCATCACGGCCGCAGGGGGGCAAACCAGCGTATTGCCCTCGATCACCACACGACGGGCATCAACCACGGTGCAGCTGCGCGACGGTGAAAGCTTTGCCATTGGTGGCCTGATCAAAAGCAACCAGACGGCCAGCATCCGTGCGGTACCGGTTCTGGGTGAGCTGCCCATTTTAGGCGCGCTTTTTCGCAGCAGCGCTTTTCAAAATCAACAGTCTGAACTGCTTTTTATCGTCACCCCGCGGTTGGCCCGGCCTTTGCCATCGCCGCCGTTGCTGCCCACTGACGTCGGCACCATGCCCACACGCAGCCAATTCTTTTTGGAAGGCCGGCTGGAGGGTGACAGGCCGCCGCCTTTGGAGCCTGTCCAGGCCCAGCCCGCCTCAGCGCCAGGCTCAGGCTCTTCCCTGGGAGTTTCACCATGACGCCACCCCTCAAGCCGACTCAGGTGCCTGTACTTCTGATGGTGCTCAGTACTTCCATGGCAGCATGTTCACCGCTGCCCTTGCTGCACACTGACAATCACCGAGGCGAGACCGTTCGCAAGGTATGGGCAGCTCAAGCAACCCACCCTCAGGCGCCTCGACAGTCCCGCCCTCCCCCTCTCAGCAGCGGCATGATCGCCAAAGCCTCGATGGATCGCTTGCAAAAATCCTTCGAGTCACCTCCTGCGCCGGTCAATGTGCTGAACATCGGGGTAGGAACGTCTTCTTCCCATGGCTCGGGGCGATGAAACCTGGCGCCAAAGGCTGAACCCATGAACCTTCATTTATTGGTTCGCACCGAACCCCTGATGCAGTTTTTGCAGGCCCGCGCGCAGGCGGAGGGCATGGTCATTCAATCTGCCATACGGCGGGGCAGCACAGAGGCCTTGGCCCCCCGCCTGGAGGACATCAAGGCGGGCTTGCTGATTGTGGAAATGACTCCTGATCATGAAATGGCCGATCTGCAAGACCTCAAACTCGCTGAGGTCGCCAGCCGCCCTGTCAGGGTGATTCTCCTGAGCAGCCATCACAGCAGCGAGTTTTTGCTGGCCGCCATGCAACAAGGGGTGCGCGAAGTATTGCCCCTGCCTCCAAGCCCGGCCGAACTGGCATCGGCCTTTCAACGTTTATCAACACCCAACCACCCCTTGGAAGCTCCCGCCTTGCCCCCCGGCACTCAGGGCAAGATCGTGACGTTCATGGCATCGAAAGGGGGCAGCGGAGCCACTTTTTTGGCCTCCAATATGGCCTGCATCATTGCACAACAGTATGAGCGCCGATGCGCTTTGTTGGATCTTGATCTTCAATACGGTGACGCCACATTTTACCTCAGCGATGACGCCAGTCAAAACAACATCAGCGATGTCACCAAGCACATTGAGCGGCTTGATGCCCAACTGCTTTTGAGCAGTATGCACAGCGTGAACCCCAGGCTCAGTCTTTTGGCGGCCCCCAAGGCACCCGAAGCCGCCCTCGCCATCAGCGCTTCTCAGCTGGAGCGTGTGCTGGCTTTGGCAACCTCTCAATATGACTGGGTGGTCCTGGATGTGGCCCGCTCGCTTGATGCCTTGACCATCAAGGCTTTGGATATGTCAGACTGCATTTTCATGGTCATGCAAAACTTCATGAGCTCCATCAGGAATGCCAAGCGACTGGTTCAAATTTTCCGATCGCTGGGCTATCCGGATGACAAACTGCGACTGGTCCTGAACCGCCATCAAACACCGATGCTGCTCGAGCTTCCACGCATTACCGAGATTGTGGGGATCAAAGTCAGGCACACTTTTCCGAACCATTTTTCTGCGGTCAGCCAAGCCATCAATCTTGGCAAGCCACTGGCTGAAATCAGCCCTGGCAGCCCCCTGCTGAAATCATTGAACCAGGCCGCCGCAGCCCTGCTGGATCGGCCGGCCCCGGCCCATCAAGGGTGGTTCCCGCGTTTATTCAGCAAAACGGCTTAAAGAGGCCCCCATGGACTCCGCCCTGCGACATCAACTCGAAAAACGTCCGGCTGAGGGGCGCAGCTTGCTTGCCAGCCCCACAGAGCCCTCTGGCATGCCCTTCCGGCACGACGCCATCAAGTCTCAGATCCACCGTGAATTGCTCACCAAAATGGATCTGCGCCGGATAGAGTCAATGCCGCAAGATCGGCTTCGTCAGGAACTCAAAAGCCTGACCGAGGCCGCCATTGAAGACAATAACTGGGCCCTCAACGAGCAAGAGCGGCGTCAAATTATTCAGGCGATTCAGGATGAAATCCTGGGTCTGGGCCCGATTGAATCTTTATTGAACGACCCCACCATCTCTGACATCCTGATCAACGGCCCGCACAAAGTGTTTGTCGAGCGGGCTGGCAAAATCGAACCCACCGATGTCCGCTTTGATGATGATCAACACTTGGGGCGTGTCATCGACCGCATTGTGTCCCGGGTTGGCCGTCGGGTTGATGAAATGAGCCCCATGGTCGATGCCCGACTCCCGGATGGCTCACGGGTGAATGCCGTGGTGCCTCCCTTGGCCCTTGATGGCGCCTTGGTGTCGATCCGTCGGTTTTCAGTCATTCCTTACACCATGCAAGATCTGCTGGCCCGCCAAACGCTCACTCCCGAAATGGCTGATCTCATTCATGGCATGGTCAAAGCCAGAGTGAACATCCTGGTATCGGGCGGCACGGGCAGCGGAAAAACCACCTTGCTCAATGTCATCTCAGGCAGTATTTCAGCCGATGAACGGGTCGTGACCATTGAAGATGCCGCCGAATTGAGGTTGCAGCAGCCGCATGTGGTTCGTATGGAATCCAGGCCACCCAACATCGAGGGACACGGCGAAATTACGCTGCGGGCCTTGCTGCGCAACAGCTTGAGAATGCGCCCCGACCGCATCATTGTGGGGGAGGTTCGAGGGGCTGAAGTGCTCGACATGCTCCAGGCCATGAATACCGGACATGATGGCTCGATGTGCACCATTCACGCCAACTCTCCGCGAGATGCCATCACGCGGCTTGAACATATGCTGGGCATGGCGGGTTTGACCCTTGATGGCAAAACCATGCGCCATCAAATCAGTGCGGCGGTTTCTGTTGTGATTCAAGTATCGCGCCTGCAAGACGGGCAACGCAAGCTCGTCAGCCTCCAAGAATTGACCGGCATGGAAGGCGATGTGGTCAGTATGCAGGAAATTTTCAAATTTGAACAAACCGGCCTGAGCCCTGAGGGCCGGGTTCAGGGCCGTTTTCTTGCCACAGGCATCCGGCCCAAATTTTATCAGCGCATCAGGGCGCGAGGCCTTACGTTGCGGGAAGACCTCTTCGACCCCTCCAGGCTGACACTGATCTCATGAATGGGCTTCTTGTCAGTTTGACTCTGTGCATTTTTGCGGCAGTCGCCCTGCTTTCCTGGAGCGCCTGCCAGGTGTGGTTGGGCCGGCGCAACCCTGGTCGTCAGGCCCTTGAGCGTCGCTTGCTGGCTCATTCACAAGCCGCGCCTCCCATCCTTGACAATGCGCCCTTGGTGAATCACACCGATGATGCGGCAAACTCGTGGCTTCATCGCAGGCTGCATGCTTGGTCTGCCTCGCAAAAACTGCCCCTCATGCTGCACCGTGCCGGGGTTCACTCGCCCCCCACGCAGGTCCTGATGCGCTGCGTCCGGGTTGTCGTTCTGCTGGCACTGACCGTGGCTCTGCTGGGGGTGCCTTGGGTGTTTCTTCCCGGGGGGCTTGGGCTCATGGCGCTGCTTGGTGCAGCGGTGTTGCGGCATCGGCAAAAGCGGCGCAGTCGGCTCATCGAGCAGCATTTGCCAGACGCCCTGGATCTGATGGCGCGCTCGATGCAAGCCGGCCACACCTTCACCAGCGCCTTGCAAATTGCCGCCAAAGAAACCAACCCTCCCTTGGGCGGCGAATTGCAAACATTGCTCGATGAACTCACTTTTGGCGTGGCCATGCCCCAGGCCATGAAAAGTCTGGCTGAGCGGGTGGCCCATGAAGATGTCCATTTTTTTGTGGTGGCTGTTTTGATTCAACATGAAACCGGCGGAAAGCTGGCAGACCTTTTGAAGAACACCGCCACCCTGATCCGGGAACGGCAAAAAATAGCCGGTGTGGTGCGTGTATTGTCGGCAGAAGGCACCCTCTCGGCCGTGATTCTGTCTCTCCTGCCCTTTGCTGTGGCGGCGCTTCTGGCCTTGATCAATCAAGAATTTATTGCTGTTTTATGGACTGATCCGCTGGGCATTCGCCTCGCTCTCTCGGGCCTGGGGCTGATGATGGTGGGTATTTTCTGGATGTGGCGCATGGTCAGGATCCGGGTTTGATGATCAATGCCAAAGCCTTTACTGCCCTGAACACCATGACTTCGACTGTTTTGCTCCTGGTTTTTTTGTCCGTCTCAGGCTTGGCTTTTTGGGCTTTGTACCGACTGATGCCTGACCCGGTAATTCAAAGAATTCAAACCCTTGGCCAAGGGCGTGCGCCAAGCTCAAAGCCTTGGAGTGAACGCCTCCAGCCAGCCATCCATCGTATTTTGCTCCGCTTGAGCCCGCTGGCTGCTTCAGCGCAAGCCTCTGAGTCACTGAATTGGCGCTTGATTCACGCAGGGGCTCGGCACCCTGCAGCGCGCTTGGTGTACCTGGCGGGCAAAACCTTGGCCACATTTCTTCTGCCCGTACTCACTGCCTTGTTTTTTTGGCTGAAAGACGGAGCCGTGAACAGCACAAATCAACTCTTCTGGGTCGTTTTGGCTGCCAGTGCCGGATACTACCTCCCGAATCTGATGCTCAACAGGCTGATTGCTCAGCGGCGCCAGCGCTTATTCCGTGCCTTTCCTGATGCCCTGGACTTGATGCGGGTTTGTGTGCAGGCCGGCTTGGGGCTGGATGCTGCATTGGATCGGGTCGGGCGCGAAATGGCCTTGGCCAGCCCCGACCTCTCCGAAGAGTTTTCCCTGACCGGACTGGAGCTGCGCGCGGGTATCGCTCGGGCCGATGGCTTGCGCCATCTCGCACAGCGGGTCAACCTGAAAGAAATTGATGCTTTGGTCTCCATGTTGGTGCAGGCAGACCGCTTCGGCACCAGTGTGGCTGAATCTTTGCAGGTGCACGCTGAGGCTCTGCGCACGCAACGCCGCCTGGCTGCTGAAGAAGCCGCTGCCAAGCTCCCGGTCAAGTTGCTGGTTCCGCTGGTGTTTTGTGTCTTTCCGGCCCTGCTGGCCGTTTTGATCGGGCCTGCCTTGGTGAGCCTCTGGCACAATTTTCAGCCTGCGTCCGTTCACTCTTGATTGTTGCCGTCCTCTGTCGCATCCTGTGGGCCTTCAGAGTCATGGCTTTTGATGAACTGAAACAATTGCCGAAAAGCCTTTCTACTGCGCTGCTCTGGCGTCATGCCAGCATCTTGACGGGCCGCCCGAATGAGCATACGCAAGGTTTGCACGTTGGTCCCCGGATACGCTTGCACCCAATGGGTCAGTGCATCGTCGTGTGCAATCAGCTTGCTGCGCCAGCATTCCGCCTTGTGCAGTTCGAGGGCTGCCTTGGCTGGTCGCAATTCGGTTTGAGCCACGGCTTCTTCCAGGGGGCCGGCATCCACTTGACGCATCAATTTGCCAATCAATTGCCTATGACGACGCCTCCCTTCGTGCGAGCGAATGGTTTTGTCCTGAATCAAAGCCTCCCGCAGCGATTCATTCATCGGAAGTGCCTTCAGTTGTCGCTCAGACAAGGTCACCAATTTCAGGCCTAATTTTTGCAGGTCATGCGCCGCTTTTTTGCGTTGAGTTTTGGTCGGACGATCAGGTGAAAATTCATTGATCTCAAAGGGGGGTTGCGGATTATTCATGGCTCGTGGGTATGATGGCCTTGGACTGGCCTCCTGATGCCAAGCATAGCGCGCCGCATCATCTTGTGCCAAGATGACAGGCTTCATGACGACGGCGCAGTGCGGCCCGTCAATAAGATGCCCTGTGTCCATGGTGCAGCCTGGCCGGGTACGCAGTTTGCAACTTCTCAACCACTGTTTGCTGTTCAATCACCCATGACTTTATCGCCCAAGACCCCCTCTGCCCAACCTGCTCCCGGGTTTGCCTACTCGCGCGATCAATTTCAACAGTTGTCAGAAGACGCCTTGAAAACAGCCCTTGATATCGGGGCCACCGATAGCTTCGTTGAAATCTCCGAAGGCTGTGGGCTCTCGGTTTCTGTTCGCAAAGGTGAACTCGAAAACGTCGAACGCAACCGCGACAAATCTTTGGGCGTCACGGTGTACCTCGGACAACGCCGCGGGCATGCCAGCACCTCTGATTTTTCTTCACAGGCCATCCGGCAAACGGTGCAAGCGGCTTTTGATATTGCCCGTTTTACCGCCGAAGATCCAGCAGCAGGTTTGCCTGAATTGCCCGATTTGGCCTTGGGCGATGCGGCCCAACACCATCTGGACTTATTCCATCCCTGGGCCATCGATGCCCAAGCCGCGGCCGGCCTGGCCCTCCGATGCGAAGCCACAGCCTTTGCCACCGACCCTCGTGTCACCAATTCTGAAGGGGCAGGGGTTTCGGCCCAGCAGTCTCATTTTTTTGCAGCCAATTCACGCGGTTTTCAAGGCGGCTTTGCCAGCTCAAGGCACTCCATCTCCGTGGCACCCATTGCTTCCGTTCCTGGTCGTGGCGGAGAAGAAATGCAGCGTGACTCCTGGTACAGCTCGATGCGCTGCGCCCACGATCTATCCTCCCCCGAGGCTGTGGGCCGCTACGCCGCCGAACGGGCCCTGTCGAGGCTGCAAGCTCGCAAAATCAAAACGTGTGAAGTGCCGGTTTTATTTGAGTCTCCTGTCGCTGCCGGCTTGTTGGGAGCTTACGTTCAAGCCACCTCAGGGGGGGCTTTGTACCGGAAATCCAGCTTCCTCCTCGACAGCCTTGGCCAAGAAATTTTTGCGCCGCACATCGACATCCACGAAGACCCCCATAAGCTGCGTGGCAAAGGCAGCACGCCTTTCGATGACGAAGGGGTGCTCACCAGCCCCCGCACCGTGCTGCAAGGCGGGGTGGTTCAAAATTACTTTCTTTCCACCTATTCGGCCCGCAAACTGGGCATGCGCACCACAGGTCACGCCGGGGGCTCGCACAACCTTGAGCTGACCAGCCGCCTCACCCAGCCTGGTGATCACCTTGAAGAAATGTTACGCAAGCTCCACCGGGGCTTGTTCGTGATTGAGCTGCTCGGCCAAGGGGTCAATTACGTCACGGGAGACTATTCTCGCGGAGCCGCGGGTTTTTGGGTCGAAAACGGCCAAATAGCCTACCCCGTTCATGAAATCACCATTGCTGGAAACCTCAAAGATATGTTCAGGAAAATCGTTGCCGTCGGGTCAGATCGCTACACCCTGGGCAGTAAAACCCTGGGGTCGGTGTTAATTGAAAACATGAAAGTAGGCGGCAGTTGAAAAGCCGGCTTGACCCTGCCCCCTCATCAGGGCCGATACCTTCGGGTTTCTCTCAGGGGTAAATACCAACAATATTTGCACCTCGAAGGCCTCTACACTTCGGGGCGTTTTTCTGTATCAACCATTCCAATTCAAACAGGAGATCCATTCAATGGAGCGTCGTTCATTTATTCGCAGTACCGGTTTGGCAGGTGTATTGGCTGCTGGTGCGGCCCCTACGATCGTTCACGCACAGGCCAATGTGCGTTGGCGTCTGGCCTCAAGCTTCCCCAAGTCGCTTGACACCATCTATGGCTCTGCCGATATTTTCGCCAAGCGCGTCAGCGACATGACCGGCGGTAAATTCCAAATTGCCGTTCATGCGGCAGGTGAACTGATGCCCGCCTTCGGCGTGGTCGACGGCTTGCAGAGCGGCACGGTAGAAATGTCGCACACGGCGGCTTATTATTTCTTCGGCAAAGACGACTGTTTTGCCATTGGCTGCGCCATCCCCTTTGGCCTGAACTCCCGTCAAATGTCTTCATGGATGTACGAAGGCAACGGCATGAAGCTCATGCGTGAGTTTTACGCCAAATACAACATCGTCAATTTCCCCGGCGGCAATTCAGGCGCTCAAATGGGGGGCTGGTTCCGCAAAGAGGTCAAGGGCCTCGAAGACCTCAAAGGCCTCAAGATCCGCATGGGCGGCTTCGGCGGCAAGGTCTTGTCGCGTCTGGGGGTGGTGCCGCAAAACATCCCGGGTGGCGAAATTTACCAATCCCTCGAAAAAGGCACCATTGATGCGGCTGAATGGGTAGGCCCCTATGACGACCAAAAGCTGGGTTTCAACAAGGTGGCGCCTTTTTACTACTACCCTGGTTTCTGGGAGGGCGGCGCCCAATTTGATTTTTACATCAACAACAAGGCTTTTGAAGCCCTTTCTTCCGAGTACAAAGCCGTCATCGAAAGCGCGGCGGCCTTTGCCCACACCGAAATGCAGGCCCGTTACGATGCCCGCAACCCTGGCGCGCTGCGCGCTTTGGTCAGCTCGGGCACCAAAGTCCTGCCCTTCCCCAAGGCCGTCATGGAGGCTGCCTTCCAGGAAGCCCAAGGCCTCTATTCTGAACTGAGCGCCTCCAACCCCTCCTGGAAGAAAATCTACGAAGACTACGCCGCTTTCCGCAAAGAGCAAAACCTCTGGTTCCGCTTTGCCGAAGCCGGGTTTGACGACTTCATGCAGCGCGCCAAGCTGTAATGCAGCATTCCACGGAGACTTTCATGGAAAGACGTTCCTTCATTAGAAGTACCGGTTTGGCAGGCATTTTGGCCACGGGCGCAGCCCCAGCCCTTGTTCATGCCCAAGCCAACCTGCGTTGGCGCTTGGCATCCAGCTTCCCCAAGTCACTCGACACCATTTACGGTTCGGCAGAAGTGTTTGCCAAACGGGTGAGCGAAATGACCGGCGGCAAGTTTCAAGTCGCTGTTCATGCAGCGGGTGAGTTGATGCCGGCGTTTGGCGTGGTTGATGCTCTCCAAAGCGGCACGGTAGAAATGTCGCACACGGCACCCTACTACTTCTTCGGTAAGGACGACTGCTTTGCCATTGGCTGCGCGATTCCCTTTGGGCTCAATTCGCGCCAGATGTCTTCGTGGATGTTCGAGGGCAACGGCATGAAGCTCATGCGTGAATTTTATGCCAAATACAATATCGTCAATTTCCCGGGCGGCAACACAGGGGCTCAAATGGGGGGCTGGTTCCGCAAGGAGCTCAAAACCCTCGAAGACCTCAAAGGCCTGAAGTTTCGCATCGGTGGCTTCGGCGGCAAGGTTTTGTCCCGCCTCGGGGTGGTGCCCCAGAATATTCCAGGCGGCGAAATCTACCAGTCCCTCGAAAAAGGCACCATCGATGCCGCCGAGTGGGTGGGCCCCTATGATGACCAAAAGCTGGGTTTCAACAAGGTGGCTCCTTACTACTACTACCCGGGCTTCTGGGAGGGTGGCCCCCAGCTTGACTTTTACATCAACAGCAAGGCCTGGAATGACTTATCCTCTGAGTACAAAACAGTCGTCGAATGTGCAGCCGCCTTGGCACACACCGAAATGCAGGCCCGCTACGACGCCCGCAACCCCGCAGCGCTGCGCTCTTTGGTGGCCTCGGGCACCAAAGTGGTGGCCTTCCCCAAGGCCGTCATGGAGGCCGCCTTCCGCGAAGCTCAAGGCCTCTATTCCGAACTGAGCGCCTCCAACCCGTCCTGGAAAAAAATCTACGAAGACTACGCTGCTTTCCGCAAAGAGCAAAACCTCTGGTTCCGCTTTGCCGAAGCCGGGTTCGACGACTTCATGCAGCGCGCCAAACTCTGAAAATACAGTCAGCCCTCATTTTCCCCGCCCCTGGCGGGTTTTTTTTCGAAAAAACAAGCAAATATCACTTTATTCATGAATCACTACTGGAATATTGTACTTTGCAGCAAAATTCAATTCTTTGCGGTATTGTGGAGTCAAAAGTTCCTTGACTGAACCTGAAGACCCCTCTGGAAGTTTGATTCGCACGGCAGCCACCTCTACCTGAAACCCAAGAATTTCATTATTCTTTAACGGGGGCATTTTTGGGTCAATTTGATAATTTATTTGATAATTTGATTGAATAACTTTTTCAACGTCATCAAAATGAGCGACAAAATAAGAAAGCCGAGTCATGGTTGACTTCAATTTTTCTTCATGTTCCTTGCTGACCCCTTCAGGAACCCGACCATAATTCTGCAGATGGTTTAATTGACGATTGATTTCTTCAATTTTTTGAATGGTTCCTTGAAATTTTAAATTTTCTTCTGATTTATGACCCGATATGGAATTGTCCCCATCATAAAAATATTGAATAATATCGTTATTGTCAAGCCGATCACTTTTATTGATAAACTCGTCTTGAATGAATTGAAACTTCAACCATGAAGTTCTGCTGAAGCCCAATTTCTCCTTGTGATTTATTATATTATATGTATTTTTTTTGCGGCCGCTGTGAATACTTTCAATGGCAACAACATTTGGCGTTGTCTCAATAACCAATGATGTGTTGCGATATAGAAAAGATCGATCGAGCCCTCCATTCAATTCTGAATAAGAAGAGCTCAAAAGTGCATTATCCTCCACAGGCGATCTTCGAAAGTTATCGAAATCAGTTACATGGGAATGCACAAAATATGAGTCATTCTTTCCTCTTAAATCTATCACTGGCACCTGAAAATTTCCCCCACTTTCATTCTTAAAATACAAGCGTTGGCTTGGTTGGCTCAATAATCGGCGGGCATCGTTGATAAGAGGGTAATTCAAGTGTTCGTAAAGCCTGATCAAGGGTTTCAAGGCTTGCGTAAGAACCTTTCTATTTTTGGCATACCGATTCCAATAAATCAAATTGTCACGAACCCTGAAACTATCAGACTCACCAAGCGCCCAGATCATGTCCAAGAATTTTTCGCTGCCTATCTTTGCGGCCAACTGGTGCAGTTTTTCAGAGGAAGGTAAACTAAAATTATTTACTTCCGTCAACTTGGTCAATTCTTCTTTTAAACCCACCAATTCAGCAATTTGTCGGCCCATAGGGTAAGCAAGGTCAAGCCGGTCGGCAATTTGATAAGCCAATTTTTTTGAAACATCGCCGTGAGAATCATCGACCCTGGCCTGCCCTTTTCTCATGGTCGTGGGCTTTCCTAAATCATGACTCAGGGCCGCCAAGGTCAAGATGATTTTTTGCTCTCTGCTGGCGCTCAGGTAAACTTTTGAAGCCTGAACGGTTTGAATGACCTTGAGGGTGTGTTGAAGAAGGTTTTGATATTTATGGTAACTGTGTTGATAGGGCCCACTGGCTTCAATGCCATTGTAGGGTAGGCCGGCCTGCAATTCTTTTGCAATATGTTCTGGGGCATATTTCAATAATTCCGGCATCAGGATACTTAATTCACTTCGTGGATTGGTAAATTGTTTTTTTAATTCCTCGGGGTTTAATAAAATATTCAAGACCTTTTTAGTGGTTTCAGGCAAATGCTGAAAAGACATGGACTGAACTCCACCGCCCGGCAATTTAACCCCCCACTCTTCCTGAGCAAGGTTTTCAACTCGGGGCAGTTGAGTGGCTAATAATTGTGACTTTACATTTTTGTCGATGATGATATTTGATAGGTCTGCGTCTAAAAAAATTGCTCTTTCCAAATTGGCGCCTTTCAAATTGGCACCTGTCAGATTGGCGTTAGTTAGATTCGCCATCCTCAAATCCGCCCCCATTAAATCCGCCCCCATTAAATCCGCCCCACTTAAATTCGCCCATACCATATTTGCTTCTCTCAAATTTGCACCCCTCAGATTTGCCCCTACAAGATAGGTATTTTCAAGAACTGAACGTTCAAGATTGGCCTCAAAAAGAGATGATTTTCCCATCCTCGCCTTCGTCAGATCCGCATTCAACAACTTGGCATGGTCGAATTTCGCCTGCTCTAAATTGGCCTTAGTTAGATTCGCCATCCTCAAATCCGCCCCACTTAAATTCGCCCATACCATATTTGCTTCTCTCAAATTTGCACCCCTCAGATTTGCCCCTACAAGATTGGTATTTTCAAGAACTGAACGTTCAAGATTGGCCTCAAAAAGAGATGCTTTTTCCATCCACGCATTCGTCAGATCCGCATTCAACAACTTGGCATGGTCGAATTTCGCCTGCTCTAAACTTGATGCGATAAGATTTGCAGACGATAAATTGCTTGATGAAAAATTTGCACCGGACATGTCTGAACCCTGCAAGTTCATATTTTTCAGGTCAATTTCTCTCAGATTTGCTCTGGGCAAATAAGCCCCCTCCAAAGTGCCAGTTTTATTATACAAAAAATACACCGCATCAATCAATGATTGTGGATTATTTTCTCGAATGTCACTTAAAAAATTTGTTCTCTGTTCGTATGGAAAAACTCCTTCATCTGATGTGGCAGCCAACTCCAGCCCATGTTTTTTGGCAAGCCCTTGAAAATAAATTTCTTTTTCATTCAAACTATTCACCACAGCCGGCACACTTCCCTTTGAGGTTAAATTCGCTGGTGCCTCTGAAGTGATTTCAGGCACTTTGCTCCCCGAGGAAGAATTCAAGACTGCTTGCAAAGCACCTTGAACGTCTGGGTGCTTGTATAAAGCCGGGTTTTGATCTTTCAAATACTTTGAAATATTTGCAACTTTTATTAATGCGCCTTTTGGATTTATATTTGCAAAATATTTTTTGATGGCCCCAGCCAATTTTTCTGGCGATGTGGTTTTTAAATTCAGAAAACCGACAATATTGTTTTTACCCGGCGGTGGCTCGATCTTCTTTGCCGCAGGCTGAGGCACTTTGGGTTTGATCGCCCCGTCAATGCGCACCAAGGCCCGATGGGCTGCACCCGAGGTCAATTTGAACTCTGGGGTGCCGATCCTGCCCCCTTTTTTCCAGATTGATGTGGTCTCACCCAAAGCGTCGTTGATATCCTTACGGAGATTTATGAGCTGTGTTCGGTTATTATTTTTGATTGCATCGTCAACTTGGGCGGTCAACTTCTGAAGTTTTTCCAGCGCCAAGGGTAAACTCCCCGCAGCTTGAACTGGGCCTGGCGTTGTCTTGACCGGCACGAGGGCACTGGTTTTCGGTTTTTTGAGGCGTATCCCGAGCTTTTTGAGCCCGGCTTGGGTGAGCTTGGCGCCTCCGTACACGGCCAGCAAGGTATGGATGGCTTGCGTGGCCCGGTCTTGCCCCTCAAGGGTGCT
>JBKDQE010000023.1:0-26738 GCA_046342195.1 Burkholderiales bacterium | reverse complement strand
CAGGTGATGGTGCGGGGGCTGGAGAAAATCGATCAGATGTTTGTGCTGACGATAACCGCCTACAACCTTGTGCGCATGCGTACCTTGGGGCAAATCCGTCTGTAGTGCGCACCATGAGAGCAAAGCACCCCGAAATGGCCTCGAATCGGCTGCCGTTGGACTTTAAGTCGAGCAATTGGGCGCCAAAGCTGGCTCGCGCTGCCGAAAACCGGGCCTTCACCCAAGAAGCGGAGATGCGGGCGGTGGGTATTTCAGCAGCCTGCTAACGGCATTCTTTGCGGTTTGGACAGTTCATCACGATTGCGAAACCAACCCATTTCAGGCTCGAACAATCCGGGGGAAAATAAAATCTTTTCTTACATACAGCATGTTTTTTCACGTAGAGCATCATTTATTTCCTGCTGTTCCCACCTGCAAACTAAAGATTCTTGCTGAACGGTTAGATATGCTTTTACCTGGGGTTGGGTTCAAAAAAGTAATTTAGTTCAAGGGCTCACTTCCAGCAGCAGCCTGATCACTTCAAATTGCTCGGGTCACATATCGCTGAGATCTTGTTTTCTTGTCCCCCAAGTTTTTCATAGGGGCTTTGAACACGAACTTAAACCTGAATAACACTCCCGCGCAGCGGACGGGGGGCTGCGCCATAGGGTGAATAAACGGCGGGCTTTTCAGGTGGAATCAATACTTCAATGGCACGGTCTAGCGCGGCGGTGGCGCGCGCGAGTGACTCGCGCTGGGCCGCAACTTGGCCGCTGGCCTTGACCAAGCGGCTACGCAAGGCGGGCGACAAAGGGCCCAATTGGGCTGCTTTGGAAAACGCATGGATCGCTTCGGTCAAGGCGCGGTGCAGTTCGGCAGCATGCCTGTCAATGGCGACGGCATTTCGTCTTTGAAGGGCCTCGCCCAAGTTGGACAGTTCTTGCTCCACAAGAGCCAGTATTGTTTCCAGGGAAGTCTCTGAGTTGGCAGAGGCTGGCGTGGAGGGCACGGAAAACTTCATGATACGCTCTCACATCAAACAGGGGCTTCAGGACGGCTGTGGCTTACCGTTGGGTGCTGGTCAACAGTTCCTTGGCGTTGGCAATCAATTTGTCGGCGATGACTTCCGCGTTCACACGGTAGGAGCCATCTTCCAGAGCTCTCGATACGCGGCCCACCTTGTCGGCGTCAAAATCAGCATTAGATTCGTTCACCCCTTGCAACAATGACGAAGCCGTGCTCGAAATGGCCACCTGGGCGCTCGGTTCAGTCGATGAAGAGGGTGCTGAAGCGTTGCCAGCCTTGCTTTTGTCTGGTGTATTTGTGCGGGAAGCACCATTGGTGGCGCCAGTACCCGATAAAGGCGAGTCACCCGGGGATCCGATTTTCATGATGGTCTCCAACTGAAATGGGGAAGCCCATTCAACATAAGCAAGTTATCGACTCACCAAAGTCTAACTTGAGAGGTTTGGGTGCCATGCCATGCCCTGTTGAGTGTGTACTTGTCAACGCATTTTAGGTTCAACATTCATTTTTTGCTTTGAAACATTGGCATGCCCGGTTTTACATGGGAACCCGCACTTGACGTTCGCCAATGGCCGTTCCCGTCACGATTCGGCCAGCCTCGGTTTTAACCCTGACTGGCTGGCCATCAAGCCCATGGGACAGTGCTTCGCCCTGCGTCGAGATTGAAAAACCTTGGCCATGGGCCCAGAGTGTGACGGTATCCCCTGCCACAAACCATTGGCGAGGTTTTAAGTGTGACAGCCGCAGGCTTTGCCCCACCTGTAGCGGGCGCGCCAAAATGCGACCCTCCGCCGCTTGCATCAAAGTCAGGGCAGGCGAGTCTTCCGAAGCCCGATCAACTTCTCCAGTGGCCAGTTGATGAGCTTGAATCCGGGTTCCTGCACTCAGGGGCTGGACAGCGATCAAACCAGGGGCATAGACACGCACCCTGATGGGAATGGAAATGCTCCATCGTGTGGGCCCCTCCAGGCATTTCAAACCGATGCGTGTGGTGCCGGTGACCCTCAGCCCCGGCAGAAGATAAGGTTCGACCTTGCCGCAGGCCGTGAGCTGAAGGCGCGGGTCAGGAGAGCCGACCTCCAGATGAACCCGTGGCGCGGATACATCGGCACTGACAGGCTGCGCAACAGGAAGGGCTTTGACCGCAGTGAGGGTGAACTCACGAATTTGTTCGGTGATGCTCATATCCAGTGGGGCACTCTGACTTTGGCCAGAAAAAAGCAGCGCGGCTAACAAAGCCAGGCATGGCCACATAGGCGTGGCCGGCGCGCACGGATGGCGGAACTGAGCTTGGAAGGGGTGTTCCATGGACGTGCTCTGTAGCAAATGGGCACAGAGGAGCACTGTAGGCCTGCAAAATGACACATACCAAAGAAACTGAGGCATTAAAGGTTCGCTATTTCAGATCATGTGGGGTGCACAGCGGCCCACAATGAGGCCATCACTTCCGAAAGTTTTTTTAGGGAGATTCGGGGCCTGAACCCTGGATAACAAACGATGCTCAACAAGCTGACGAGTCACCTTGATTTTCAAGGTCAGGCATTGACCCTCCGGGCTGAACGGCAAAAATTATTGGCCAGCAACATTGCCAATGCAGATACCCCCGGTTTTTTGGCCCGCGACGTGAATTTCAACCAGGCCCTCAAGGAAGCAACCGGGGAAATTCAAAAGAGGCCGACCCTGGTGATCAGCTCCCGTGGGCATCTGGGTTTGGAATCGAGCTCTCACACCATTTCCAGCCATTTGACTTATGCCTCGCCGAGCCAAACAAGCCCTGATGGGAATTCGGTGGACATGGATCGTGAGCGGGCCAGCATGGTCGATAACTCGATCAAATATGAAGCCACCTTACGTTTTATCAACTCCAGCGTCAAAACGATGCTGGAGGCCATCAAAGGCCAGTGAAGTGAAATCATCCATGAGGGGTGATGCCGAGGTTCCCAAGTCCGACAGGTTGCCAGTGCAGCGGTAGAAGGAAGACCTTGATATGTCCATGCTGAATATTTTTCACGTATCAGGAAGTGCGGTGAGTGCGCAAAGCCAAAGGCTGAATGTGGTGGCCTCGAACCTGGCCAATGCCGACACCGTGGCTGACATGAACGGGAATGCTTACAAAGCCCGTCAGCTTACTTTTCAGACCCAGCTCATGGGGCCTCAAACGGTGGGGGCCATGGGCGAGCCGGTGTCTACTGGCGCCGGGGTGAGCGTGAGCAACATCTTCGAAAGCCAGGCACCAGCTCGAAAAACTTATGAGCCGCACCACCCCAAGGCTGATGAGCAGGGCTATGTGACCTACAGCAATGTCAACCCTGTTGAAGAGATGGTCAACATGATCTCGGCCTCACGCAGCTATCAAAACAATATTGAGGTCATGAATACCGCCAAAACCCTGCTGCAGAAAACCATTCAACTGGGCAATGGTGCCTGAAGCCAGATGCTGGCTTTCTCATTTAAAAGGAGTATTCCATGGTCACCAGTACCTCAGCCATTTATTCACCCTTGCCAGGGGTTTCTGGCCAAACCATTCCCGCCAGTACGGCGGCTCAAGGAACAACGGATGCAGCCACGGCATCGGCCGACAGATTTCTGAAATTGCTCGTGGCCCAAATGAAAAATCAAGATCCGCTCAACCCCATGGATAACGCGCAGGTAACCAGCCAAATGGCGCAGATCAATACGGTCAATGGCATTGAAAAGGTCAATACCACTTTACAAGGTTTGTCCGGGCAATTTATGCAGTTGCAAGTTATGCAGGGAGCAGCCCTGGTGGGTCAGGATGTTGTGGTGCCGGGCAACCGTCTGGCGGTTCAAAGCGGCACAGGGCGTGGCGGCTTTGAATTGCAGGCCCCCGCCAGCCAAGTACGTGTAGAGATCAGTTCAGCTGATGGAGCCTTGCTTGAGACCTTGAATTTGGGGCCTCGACCTGCAGGTTTGCACAACTTTGAGTGGGATACAAAAGCTTTGGCTGAGGGCGTAGACCCGGCAGGGCTGCGCTTTAAGGTGATTTCCAGCGCCGGTGGCATCAGCAAGGAGGCACAGGCCTTGATGCGTGATCGTGTCAATTCGGTCAATGCAGATGGAAAAAACCTGACTTTGCAACTGGAACGCTCTGGCAGCGTGCCTTATGCCTCTGTCAAGGCTTTCGGATGAGTGGCTAAACGTTTTTTTGATCAGTGGACGGTTGAAACATGAGCAGAAAGGTCAGGGTGCATCATGAATTTCCAGCAAGGTCTGTCAGGGTTGAATGCCACATCCAAAAACCTGGAGGTGATTGGCAACAACATTGCCAATGCCAATACCTATGGAGCCAAATCATCGCGAGCTGAATTTTCGGATCTCTACGCCACAGCCCTCAATGATACGGGCGGAACCGGCAATGTAGGGATTGGCGTGATGGTGGCTGCCGTGACACAACAGTTTGCACAGGGGGCCCCGGTGAGCACAGAAAACCCCTTGGATCTTGCCATTAATGGCAAGGGGTTTTTTCAAATGGCAGGGTTCGATGGATCGGTCAATTACACCCGCAATGGGCAATTCAAACTCGACAAAGCCGGGTTTGTGGTGAACAACAGCGCGCACAAGCTGATCGGCTATCAGGCCGATGAAACTGGCGCCATTCAACCGGGCAAAGCCGTGCCCATTCAAATTCCCACTGGTAATCTTGCGCCGGCTTCGACCACCGAGGTGGCGTTCGAGCTCAATTTAGACGCCCGCATGAAGGTGACTGCACCCGCAGCCAGCGCAACGCCGCAAATTAAACTGACTGACCCCGCTACCTACAACCATGCCACTTCCTTGGCAGTGTACGACGTGAAGGGTCAAGATGTGTCACTGGTGTACTACTTTCAGAAGGCCGATACAGACAAATGGAATGTGTATGTCACAGCCAATGGCAAGCCGGTGAAGGCCGATTCGAATGGCAACCCCTTGTCTTCAACCACCCTTCAATTTCCATCCAACGGTGGCGCACCCACTGCACCGACAGACGGCATTTTGACCCTGGATATTCCAGCAACCACCAATGCTGCCGGGGCCGCCACTGAACCGATCCAGGGTGTGAGCATTGATTTTTCCAAGGCCACCCAGTATGGCTCGACATTTTCGGTGAGCAAGCTGACGCAAGACGGCTATGCCCCAGGCCAGCCGACCGGGGTGGGGTTGGATTCCAGCGGGGTGATCACCTTGCGCTACTCGAATGGGCAGATCAAGGCTGCAGGGCAAATCGAGATCGCCAATTTCCGCAATCCACAGGGCTTGCAGCCTCTGGGAGGCAACGCTTGGGCGGGTACCCATACTTCAGGAGAACCGATTGTTGGATCGCCGGGTAGCGGCAATTTTGGTGTGGTGCTTTCTGGTTCTCTGGAGTCATCGAATGTGGATTTGACGGGTGAGTTAGTGAACATGATCAGCGCACAGCGCGCTTATCAGGCCAATGCACAGACCATCAAAACCCAGGATCAGATTGTACAGACTCTGGTCAATCTGCGCTGAATTTGATCGCCCCAGGAGTTCATGATGGATCGCATGATTTACCTTGCGATGTCGGGCGCCAAGGCCGCGATGCAACGCCAAGAGAGTTTGGCCAATAATTTGGCCAATGCCTCAACAGTGGGCTTCAGGGCGGAGCTGCAAGCCTTTCGTGCCCTGCCCATGGAGGGCCTGAGTACCGGGCCCAGCAGCCGTGTTTACGCTTTAGAGTCCACCCCGGGCTATAAAGCCGAACCGGGGCCCATCACCACCACCGGTCGCAATCTCGATGTGGCCATGGTGGGCCATGCCTGGTTGAGCGTGCAGGCCCTTGATGGCAGCGAAGCCTATACCCGGGCCGGGGCTTTGAATGTGGCGGCAGATGGCACCCTGACCACTGCTCAGGGCTTGCCAGTTTTGGGCGATGGTGGCCCCATTCAAGTGCCTGCAAACAGTGAAATTTCGGTGGGTCAGGATGGCACGGTCAGTGCCGCCGTCAATGGCCGCTCCAACCCGGTCGGGCGAATGAAATTGGTCACTCCCGAGCTTGCGTTGACCCGAGGCGAGGATGGTTTATTCCGAAATCCTGAGGGGCCCCTGCCTGGCGATACCAACGCGCGTTTACGTGAGGGCGCTCTGGAGGGCTCGAATGTGAACCCGGTCGAGTGCATGGTGGCCATGATTGCCGCCGCGCGCCACTTCGAAACCCAAATGAAGCTTTTGCAAAACGCTGAAGGCAATGAGAAAGCTTCGTCGCAACTGTTGAACCTTTCCTGATTTGCACAAGGAGTTCTTGCCATGATGCGTTCACTGTGGGTCGCTAAAACAGGCATGGAAGCCCAGCAGGGGCAACTGGATGCCATTTCACACAACCTGGCCAATGTGTCAACCAATGGCTTCAAGCGCTCGCATGTGGTGTTTGAAGACCTGATGTATCAAAACCTGCGCCAAACGGGTGCCAATGCAACTGAGCAAAATACCCTTCCCACAGGCTTGCAAGCTGGTCTTGGAACCCGGGCAGTCGCAAGCTCGCGCGTATTCAGTCAGGGCAGTTTTTCCCAGACGGGCAACCCGCTCGATATCGCCATCAAAGGCAACGGTTTTTTTGAAATACAAATGCCGGATGGCACCACCGGGTTCACCCGTGACGGCTCTTTTCAAGTCAATAGCCAGGGTCAGTTGGTCACCAACAATGGCTATCCACTAACGGCCGGTATCACCATTCCTGCAACCGCCCAAAGTATCCATGTAGGTTCTGACGGTGCGGTGAGTGTGATGTTGCCAGGGCAGGCCACCCCACAAAATGTCGGGCAAATTCAAATTGCCAATTTTGTCAATCCGGCCGGGTTGGAGCCCAAAGGGCAAAACCTTTTTGGTGAAACGGCGGCATCCGGTGCGCCCGCAGCGGCCGCACCCGGAGCCAATGGTTTAGGAACCCTGCAGCAGGGTTTTGTCGAAACTTCAAATGTCAATGTCGTGGAAGAACTGGTCGCGATGATCCAAACCCAGCGCGCCTATGAACTCAATTCCAAGAGCATTCAGACCTCTGACCAGATGTTGCAAAAGCTCAGCCAGATCGGTTGAGTCAATCAGATCTGAAACCGATGGATGCAAGAGGTACCCCATGAGACTTTTCAGACTGTCTTTATTCGGTATGGCCGTTGCATCCCTTGGGGGCTGTGCCCTGGTCAATCAAGCTCCGAAGGTGGATGTGGCCGAACCAGTTTATGTGCGCCCTGCACCAGTGCTTGTGCCTACGGTCAATAACGGTTCAATTTACCAGTCAGCCCAGTATCGGCCCCTTTTTGAAGATCACCGGGCCCGTTTGGTGGGTGACACCATCACCGTCAATATCGTCGAGACGGTCTCTGCCTCACAGAGTAATTCCAGCAAAATTGACAAAACCGGCTCCCTGTCTGCGGATGTCACGGCATTGCCTGGTTTGTCAGCCAATTCATTCAAGGCACCGCGCGCCTCTGCGGCAGGCAAATCGTCCAATGCCTTTGAAGGCAAAGGAACCACAGCCAGCAGCAATGATTTTTCCGGAAACATCACCGCAATCGTGACCGAAGTATTGCCAAACGGGCACCTGGTGATTGCCGGGGAAAAACAAATCGGGGTCAATCACCATGTAGATGTTTTGCGGTTTTCCGGTCAGGTTGATCCGCGCTCTATTCAGCCTGGCAACTCGGTGCCTTCGGCACAGATTGCCAATGTCCGCATCGAAAACCGGGGCCGTGGGGCCCAGGCTGAAGCTCAAGGAATTGGCTGGTTAGCCCGTTTCTTTTTGAACCTTCTACCGATTTAAGTTCTTTCAAAATAGGTCATCAGGTTGAAGGTGACCCATGAAAAAGACCGGGAAGTTCTGTGGTGTTCTGATGGTCCTGATTGCGGTGTTGAGCTGCGTGCCGGCATGGGGCCAAACATTGGCCACTTCACGCATCAAAGAGCTGGCATCCATTCAGGGTGTTCGCTCCAACCCCTTGGTAGGCTATGGCCTGATTGTGGGGCTGGACGGTACCGGAGACCAAACCACCTCCACTCCTTTCACGGCCCAAAGCATCACCGCCATGTTGCAACAAATGGGCGTGACCATTCCGCCCGGCGCCAGTATGCAGCTGAAAAACGTGGCATCGGTTTTGGTCACGGCGCAACTGCCCCCATTCGCGCAACCTGGCCAAACGATGGATGTCAACGTGTCTTCTCTGGGCAATGCCAAAAGTTTGCGTGGAGGCACCCTGATTGCCACGCCACTCAAAGGTGCTGACGGTCAGGTTTATGCTATCGCCCAAGGCCAACTGATCGTTGGCGGGGCAGGGGCCTCGGCAGGGGGGTCAAAAGTGCAAATCAATCACCTCAGTGCCGGGCGTATTCCTGAAGGCGCCACGGTCGAGCGATCGGTGTCCACCCCTCTGAATCAGGGTGATTTTCTCCAACTTGACCTCAATGCCAGTGATTTCAATACCGCTCGTGAGGTTGCGCGCGCCATCAACAGACACATGGGGGGAGGGTTGGCGACTGCGGTGGATGCGCGGGTCATTCGCGTCAAAATGCCTGAAGACAGCCACTCCAGGGTGGCATTCATGGCCGATATTGAAAACCTGCCGGTTCAAATTGCAGCTCCTGCGGCCAAGATTGTTGTCAATGCCCGCACAGGCTCGGTGGTGCTCAACCAGGCCGTGACTTTGTCACCCTGTGCCGTGGCACACGGCAACTTATCGGTCACGATCAACGCCACTCCGGTGGTGAGTCAGCCTGCACCGTTCTCTCAGGGGCAAACAGTGGCATCAGAAAAGGCTGAAATCACCATTCGCCAAGAGCCTGGTTCATTGATTCAACTGCCCAGCAGTGCCAACCTGGCTGACGTGGTCAAGGCGCTCAGTGCCCTAGGGGCTACGCCGCAAGACCTTCTGGCGATTTTGCAGGCCATGAAGTCTGCAGGAGCCCTGCATGCCGAGATCGAGGTGATTTAATGAGCATCTCCCGCTTCCCGAGTTCTAATTGGTCTGGATCAGGGGCAGGTGCCCAAGGTTTGGTCTCGGATGCCCGCAGCGTGGATGCGCTGCGTAGCACGGCCTCGAAAAACCCCAAAGCAGCAATTCAGGAAACTGCTCAACAGTTTGAAAGCCTGTTCATGAAAGAAATCATGAAGAGCATGCGGCAGGCCAGCCTTGCCACAGGGTTTCTTGATAACCCGGGCAGCCAATTGGGCACCGAGATGCTCGATGGCCAATATGCGACCCTGCTCAGCGGCATGCGGGGTGGCTTGAGTGAGGCAATCACCCGGCAGCTGGAGCAGCAAATGGGCGTGACGAAGCCTGACGAAGCCGGCCAGGCAAGCAAGCCTTTCAAGCCTCAGGAGCCTTTCCTGAGGATTCATCAAGTACGCCCTGAAGTCCCAGAAAAAAACCGACCCACACTCCCCGATTCAGCCGTGGGTTTGACGGCCAATCGCGCTGAAAGCCGACCCTTATCGCCGTCTCAGCAAAAACAGGCTGATTTTATCAAACGACACACCCAGGCTGCTCGTTCGGCAGCGGCAGAAACGGGCATTCCGGCCAGCTTCATGGTGGCTCAAGCCGCGCATGAGTCAGGCTGGGGCCGACGTGAGATCAAAATGGCTGATGGCAGCCCCTCTTTCAATGTGTTTGGTATCAAGGCAGGGCCCGCTTGGCGAGGCCCAACAGCCGAAGTGACAACCACCGAATACATCCGTGGAGAACCGCGTAAAACCACCGCCCGGTTTCGGGCCTACGACTCTTATGAGGCGGCCTTCAAAGATTACGCCTCCATGATCAAAAACAGCCCGCGCTATAGCCAGGTTTTGGCTCAAATGGACACAGCAGAAGGCTTTGCGCAAGGTTTGCAAAAAGCCGGTTATGCCACCGACCCGGCCTATGCAGACAAATTGACCCGCGTCATTCACACCACTTTGCGCTTGCAGCGCTCAGTGATTTGACCGTGCAGACAGGCGGACTATGGGCTCACTGATTTCAATTGGCACCAAAGCATTGGCCGCCAGCTCTGCGGCTTTACAAACCACCGGGCACAACATTGCCAATGCCAACACCAAGGGTTATTCAAAGCAATCTGTTGAGCTTGAAACCGCGGGCGGGCGTTACACGGGTCTAGGCTTTTTCGGAGATGGCGTTAATGTCACCAACATCAAGCGGGACCATGATGAATTTCTGACACGTGAAGCCTCCATCACCACTTCAGTTACAGCGTCTGATGAAGCGAGACTGAAGCAGCTTGAGCAAATGGAAAAAATTTTTGGCTTGGGCGAGGCAGGTATCGGCGATGCTGCCGGAAAGTTTTTTAACGCCTTTGCCGATGTGGTCAGTAAACCCCAGGATTTAACCGCTCGTCAGGTGGTGCTCTCGCGGGCCGGTGATCTGGTCACCCGGTTCCGCACTTCGGCAGAGCGGCTGGATTCATTGCAAGCCGGCGTCAGTCAAGATATCAAGGTGTCCATCGCTGCCGTCAATTCTTTGACTTCTGAAATTGCATCATTGAATGAAAAAATTGCTCGCATGGAAAGCACTGGCAAAGCGCCCAATGACTTGCTGGATCAGCGTGACCTCTCCCTCTCCAAACTCTCTGAACTGATTCAAATCACCACGCTGAAAGCCTCTGATGGCACTTTAGGCGTGTTTATGGGCGGCGGCCAACAGCTGGTACTCGGGCAGCGTGCCACCTTGCTCAGCGCGGTCCCGAATGTTTATGACCCGGCCAAGGTTCAGGTTGCCATCAATGATTCTGCGGGCGTCCGTCCGCTCGAAAATTACCTCTTCACAGGCGGTTCTGTGGCTGGCTTGCTGCGATTTCAATCCACCGACATCACTGACGCACGCAATTTGATTGGCCAAATGGCCACAGCCATCAGCGACCGCATGAATCAACAACAGGCTTTGGGTCTCGATCTCGGGGCCGCCAGCAGCGGGGCCCCGATTTTTTCAATGACCTCCGGACGGGTCTTGCCGAACATTCAGAACGCCTTGGCCGGGGGTGTTCCTGTGGCATCCTATTTAGACCCTGGGGGAAATCGCGTGTCGAGTGTCAGCTTCAGCGTCGCGGATGCCACTCAACTGCGTGCCAGTGACTATGAACTGGAAGTCACGGGGGCATCAGCAGGGCCCTATCAATTACGCAGACTGGTGGACAACGTGGTGCGAAGTGTCCATTCTGGAGATACCATTGATGGCTTTAAACTGCAAATCCAGCCCACGGCTTTACCGGCATCTGGCGACAAATTTCTCATCCAGCCCGTAGGGCAGGGGTCTTCAACGCTGACCTTGGCTATGAGTGACCCTCGAGGATTGGCCGCAGCGGCTCCTGTCACGGCCACCAAAGGTGTCAATAACACCGGGACGGTGGCTGTAACCAGCATTCATGCTGTTACGGCGCAGCAAGCATTGAATCCCCTTACCGCCGATATTCAATTCACTGACAACGCCGGCAACTATGCCTGGAGCTTGCGGGATACCAACAATGCGGTGGTTCGCTCAGGCACGGCGACCTGGCAACCTGCCGTACCCATCACGAGCGCAAGCTGGACACCCGCCACGCCCCCCCAGCGCAATGACTGGAGCATGACTCTGACAGGGGTTCCAAAAAGTGGAGATACGTTCACCATTGCGCCCACAAAATTTCCTGCAGCCAATAATGGCAATGCTGCCGCGATGTTGGCCATTCGGGATGCCGGCATCGTCGGGCAAGAAATACAGCCCGGCCCGCCGCCGGTGACAATACCTGGCAGCACCGCCACCGACGCTTATGCCAAGGCGGTAGCCGACGTCGGTGTCAGGGTTCAAAGTGCGAAATCTGCGGCGGAACAGTCCATGGTCATTGCTTCAGAAGTCCAGGCCCAACTTGCGAGCAAAGTCGGGGTGAACCTGGATGAAGAAGCCGCACGATTGATTCAATTTCAGCAAAGCTATCAAGCTTCCGCCAAGGTGCTCCAAATTGCACAATCGCTGATGGACACCATTTTGCAACTGGGACGCTAAAAGGAGTGACATCATGCGTCTGACCACATTGAATGTGTTTGAAGCAGGGCTCAACAATATCAAGCTCCGCCAACGCGACTTGATTGAGGCCCAGGAACGGCTGATCAGTGGCAAGCAGGTAGAAAAAGCCAGCGATGACCCAGGCGCCGCAGCGCGGGCTGAGCGGGCCTTGGCCGGCATCAATCGGGCAGATACCAGTTTGCGATCGGTCGAAGCCGGTCGTACCATCATGGTACAGACCGAAAGTGCCCTTGGCGATGCCGGTGAATTATTGCAACAAGCGCGTGAGCTGATCATCGCGGCTGGCAACCTCTCCTACAGCGATACCGAACGACAGGGTCTGGCCGCCCGATTACGCGACATTCGCGACCATCTTTTTTCCGTCGCCAATCGTTCCGATGGTGCAGGCAGTTATCTTTTTGGTGGGCAAGGTTCCAGCCAGCCTCCCTTTGTTGAAACAACCAACGGTGTGCAGTTCTACGGAACCCCAGGTGTTCTTCAGGGTGAAAACGACAGCTCCTTGCCGATGTCAACGGATGGATCTGCCGCTTGGCTCAACGCTCGAACAGGCAATGGTCTGTTTGAAACCCGTGCCGGGGCAGGGGTCAGCCAGGCTTGGGTCAATGCAGGCAGCGTGACTGATCCGGCCACCTTCTTCGCCACCCCATCGTCTCAATACATGGTCAACTTTACAGGAGCGGCTACTTACGACATTTCACGCACACCCATCAATCCGCCGGGGCCACCAACCACCGTGGTGTCGGGCGGCAGCTATTCATCGGGAAAAGCCATTCAGGTTGATGGAATGTCTTTTACCATCACGGGCACTCCGACCGCTGGCAATCAATTCCAGATCACGCCTTCCACGGCCAACCTGAGTGTCTTTGATGTGCTCGATCGTAGCGTTTCCGAGCTGCAAACGGGGCTAAGAACTTCAGCTCAGATGACTCAGGACAACTCAGACAGCTTGCGCGACATCGACTCCATCATGACCAACCTGCAATTGTTTCGTTCAAGGGCTGGGGATGTGCTGAATTTGATCGATGTGGAAACCGGACGGCTCGAAGACCAAAAGCTCGCCAACCAGGAAAATCGCTCAAATGCTGAAGATTTGGACATTGTGCAAGCGTTGTCTGACTTCAAAAACCAACAAAACGGCTACGATGCAGCATTAAAGTCATATTCCATGGTTCAAAGACTATCTTTGTTCCAATATATTAACAGCTAAGAAGCCTCTGCAAAACCCATTGTAGGCGATCCCCGCTTTCTCAGGTGGAAAATGCAAGGCAGATTTTGCAGCTTTCTTTTTTCGTGGCGCTGTCCTTTTATGGTGGCGCCCACATTTTTTGAGGGAGTTTGCATGCTCGACATCGACATACCTTCTCAGGTCGCCTTCTGCTATTCGGCTTTCATTGATGTCCATCGAAATGTCAGTGCCACGCGGCTGACGGTTTTCCCCACCCAGTCAGAAGCCACCATTGACGTGGCGCACCTTCTTTCGGCTCTGGGACAAGTCTGGCCACCCGATGGAGGGCTTGTTTCCCTCAATGTGGCCAGCGAAAGTTTATTGCACGACCTACTCCAGGCCCAGCCATCTGCCAACTTCATGATTGAGGTGCCGTCGTTCATTGTGGTTGAGCCCCAGAACATCAGCGCTATCGAAACATTGCACGGTTACGGAAACATTTTGTTGCTCAAGGGCCGGCCCCGTCAGGAAATTCCACGCGAAATTCTTCCTTGTTTCAAGTATTCGATCATTGATTTCGCTGATGACAGGCGTTTGCGAGAAGGGAAAAATACATACTCAGATTTACGCGCCATGCAGTATGTACAAGAAGGGGTGCATACGATCGCCGAGATGGAGATTAGCTTCCGCAATAAAGCGGTTGCAGTCATCGGTTGGCCGATGGACGATCTCACCCCTGCTTCAAGCCCCAAGAACCTGAAAGCGGGGGCTCAAACTGACTTCCAGGTGATCGTGGAATTGATTCACCGCGTTGATGCCCAGGAACCCATTGATCGCATTGAGGCAACCCTCAAACGTGATCCCCCCTTGGCCTTTAAACTGATGCGCTATATCAATTCGCCGGCGTTTGGCCTGCGGGTTGAGGTTAACTCCTTCCGGCATGCGATCATGTTGCTTGGTTACCATCGGCTCAAGCGCTGGTTGGCTCTTTTGCTGGCCACCTCCAGCCGGGATTCCAATCTCAAGCCCGTCATGTTTGCTGCCATTCGGCGAGGCTTGTTGCTTGAAGAGCTGGTTCAAAATCATGATGAAGATCTCCGCAGTGAAATATTCATCTGTGGGGTGTTCTCCCTGTTGGATCGCATGTTTCAACAGCCCTTTGAAACGCTTTTCAAGAACATTCCCGTCCCGGATTCTGTGTATAAAGCCTTGGTCGAAGAATCGGGCCCGTTCCACCCCTATATGGAGCTGGTTCTAGCGATTGAATCAGAGTCTCTCTACGATTGTCGAAAGGCGGCTGATAACTTGTTCATGACCTTCGAAGAGATTAATCGTGCGCAACTTCGAGCTCTCATGGCAGCCGCCCATCTGGATTGATTCAGCAGACTCCATCCCCTCCCCGGCAGGGAGAACCTACTGATGAAAGCTTTTTGATCCGCTAAAAGCGCTTCTTCTTGGTGGTTGATCTGAGGCCATTGTTACCTGCAGCCACCTGCAAGGCTTGAATCCTCCTTTGGCCCGGGTTATAATCCAGCGTTGTGGAAGCCTTGGCACAGAATTCGCGTGCGCCAAAGTCCTTATTGGAAACTGCGATCATGGGCTTCCTGCTTGGTTTGGCTGGCACTCGCGCAGTTTCCCCGGTTCCACAAACTCGCATGGGCGGATTTTCCGGCCCACTTTTTCTCCCTTCATGAAATTTCGCGGCTGGCACTTAAGTGCCCAAGCCAAGTTTTCGGTTCAACGGATCATTGCATTGAGCTTAAATTGGCAAACAGTGGTAGAGAAAACCGTCACAGGTCTTGGGTATGACCTGGTTGAAGCTGAGCGCGGTCCGCGCGGGCTTTTGCGCGTCTATATTGATTGTCTTCCCGGTTCAGCTCAAAACTTCATCACCGTTGATGACTGCGAAAGGGTCACCCGTCAATTGCAACATGTGCTAGAAGTCGAGGGAAGCGATTATGAGCGGCTTGAAGTCTCATCCCCGGGCTTGGATCGTCCTTTGCGTAAACCGGCTGATTATGCCCGTTTTGTCGGTCTCGACATTGATTTGCAATTGAAGGAAGCCTTTGCAGGGCGCAAAAAATTCAGGGGCACTCTGCTTCCTCATGACTCAAAAGAGGCCTCAGATGAAGCGCTGTCGCATGTATCCGATCAATGGCAGCTGGTGTTTCAGTCAGGAAAAGTCAGTCAAGTTCTGGGTTTTTCCATTCAAGAAGTGCGCGAGGCAAGGCTGGTTCCGGTGCTGGATTTCAAAGGACGAAGGTTCATGACGCCCCCGGCAGAGTCAGCTATCGAGGACAATAAAGAAGACGGAGATCGAGACGAATGAATCGCGAACTGTTGATGCTGGTTGATGCTATTTCACGCGAAAAAAACGTGGAACGAGAGGTTGTGTTTGGCGCAGTTGAGGCGGCTTTGGCCTCGGCTTCCAAAAAGCTTCATGCCGGCGAAGTTGATATCCGTGTCACCATTGACCGGCATACCGGCGAATACGAAACCTTCCGCCGCTGGCATGTCGTGCCCAGCGAAGCGGGCCTGCAGTTGCCCGATGCCGAAATTTTATTATTTGAAGCTCAGGAGCAGATTCCCGATATCGAAGTCAATGATTACATCGAAGAACAAGTCGAGTCGGTTTCGATTGGTCGGATTGGTGCTCAAGCGGCCAAGCAAGTCATTTTGCAAAAAATTCGCGACGCTGAGCGTGAGCAACTCCTGACTGACTTTCTCTCCCGAGGCGAAAAAATCTTCGTCGGCACCGTCAAGCGAATCGATAAGGGCGACATAATTATTGAGTCAGGTCGTATCGAAGGCAGGTTGCGTCGCAACGAAATGATTCCCAAAGAGAATTTTCGTTCGGGTGACCGGGTCAGAGCCTACATCATGGAGGTTGACTGTTCCCTGCGAGGGCCACAAATTCTTTTGTCCCGCAGTGCGCCAGGTTTCATGATTGAGCTTTTTCATCAGGAGGTTCCAGAAATCGAACAGGGTTTGCTTGAAATCAAATCCTGCGCCCGAGATCCGGGTTCGCGCGCTAAAATCGCAGTGGTTTCACACGATAAACGTGTTGACCCCATCGGAACTTGTGTGGGCGTTCGGGGTTCTCGCGTGAATGGCGTGACCACCGAATTGGTCGGCGAGCGTGTTGATATTGTGCTTTGGTCTGAAGATCCCGCTCAGTTCGTAATCGGTGCTCTGGCTCCGGCCAATGTGCAGTCTATTGTGGTCGACGAAGAACGCCATGCCATGGATGTCGTGGTCGATGAAGAAAACCTTGCGATTGCCATTGGGCGAGGGGGGCAAAATGTTCGGCTTGCCTCCGAAATGACTGGCTGGCGCATTAATATCATGACAAAAGAAGAATCTTCTGCCAAACAGGCTGAGGAATCTGATGGCCTGCGCAAGCTTTTTGTGGAGAAGCTTGATGTCGATACTGAGGTGGCTGATATCCTCATTTCTGAAGGCTTCTCCAGTCTTGAAGAAGTGGCCTATGTGCCAATGCATGAAATGCTGGAAATTGAAGGATTTGATGAAGACACTGTCACAGAGCTTCGGTCCCGCGCCAAAGATATCCTCCTCACCATGGAAATCAAGCGTGAAGAGGTGGTTGAAGATGTCTCTCAAGATTTGGCCGACCTGGATGGTCTGACCGCCGAAATGATCGGCAAGTTGGCTGATGGCGGTATTCATACCCGCGATGATTTCGCCGATCTGGCTGTTCATGAACTGACGGAGCTCATTGGCATTGAGGCTGCGCAAGCCAAGAGTTTAATTATGAAAGCCCGCGAGCATTGGTTCAATTGATCCGCTGGAACTCTCTACCGAACATGCTCAACGCAAGACCTAAGCAAGGATGAAATAATGGCTGTGACTACCGTCGCTCAATTCGCTGCAGAGCTCAACCGTTCAGCAACTGCCTTGCTTGAACAGTTGCAATCTGCGGGCGTCATCAAGGCCTCAAAAGACGATGCCTTGACTGAGTCAGACAAAGAGCGTCTTCTCGAATTCCTTCGGTCTTCTCATGGTACCGTAGCGGTTGAGCGTAAAAAAATCACTGTCACGCGTAAGTCTACAAGTGAGATTAAACAAGCTGATGCCACTGGTAAGGCCCGCACAATTCAGGTTGAGGTTCGCAAAAAGCGTACCTTTGTCAAGCGTGATGATGTTATTCCTTCGGTCGCCGAGGACCAACCCTTCCCCCAAATTGACCTGCAGGAGTTGCAGCGTCGCGAGCTTGAGGCTCAACGTCAGGCTGAATTAATTCGTCTTCAAGAAGCAGAGCTTGAAGAAAAGCGCCGTATCCTTGAAGCTCAGGCTCAGCAAGAGCGCGAGGCCAAAGAGGCCCGTGAGCGTGAAGAAGCTGAACTCAAAAGGCGTGCAGAGGCTGAAGCTGCTGAAATTGCCAAACTGGCTGCAGAAGCTGTTGCAGAAGCCGCTAAAAAAGCTCCTTCCATCAATGTCTTGCAGGCGTCAGAAGTAGGGAGAGCCAAGGCTCCCCCCCTTTCATCATCCCCTCCAGTGGCGACCCCGATTGAGGCCAAACCCGCCTTAAGAGTGATTAAAGCATCCAACGTGTCTGAGGACGAAAAGCAGCGTGCCGCTGATTTGGCCAAGCGTCGTCAGGCTGCTGAAGATGAAGCTCAAGCCATTCGGGCCATGATGGCAGCTCGTCGCAAGGGTCCTGTTGCACCAGCACCAGTGGCAGCACCAGTGGCAGCACCAGTGGCAGCACCAGTGGCACCGGCAGCAACTCAGCCATCCAAAGCAAAATCTGCCAAAGAAGGCATCAAAGGAACAATTCACAAAGCATCACCATCCGCTGGTGCCACCGCCGCAGCTCCTGCCGCGGCTCCGGCGAGCGCAGGCAAGCCTACTGATAAAAAGTCGGTGAAGTCCGAAAAGCTCTCATCAAGCTGGGCTGACGACACTGCCAAAAAGGCCCGTGCGAATCTCAAAGGGCGGGTAGAGCCTCCTGTGGCAGCGGTTGCGGCTCGTGCTGGTTGGCGTGCGCCCCGCGGCGGACGTCGAAATGATCGTGGCACAGCCACTGTTGCATCGCCTTTTGTGCCTCCAACCGATGCGATTGTTCAAGATGTGCATGTGCCAGAAACCATCAGCGTGGCAGATTTGGCCCACAAAATGAGCGTCAAGGCTTCCGAGGTGATCAAGCATTTGATGAAGCTGGGTCAGATGGTCACCATCAACCAGCAGCTTGACCAAGAAACGGCCATGATTGTGGTCGAAGAAATGGGTCATCATGCCCATGCGGCCAAATTGGATGACCCAGAAGCATTTCTGGCCGAAGAGGGGGTCGAAAATCATCATGAAGCCGTTCATCGTGCACCGGTGGTTACCGTCATGGGGCACGTTGATCATGGCAAGACTTCTTTGCTTGATTACATCCGCCGTACCCGTGTGGCGTCTGGTGAGGCTGGGGGCATTACGCAGCACATTGGGGCTTATCACGTAGACACTCCACGTGGCATGATTACCTTCCTGGATACCCCGGGGCACGCTGCTTTCACGGCCATGCGGGCCCGTGGTGCCAAGGCGACAGACATTGTCATTCTGGTCGTCGCAGCAGATGACGGTGTCATGCCTCAAACCCGTGAAGCCATTCACCATGCCAAAGCAGCGGGTGTGCCCATCGTGGTGGCCATGAATAAAATCGACAAGCCAGAAGCCAATATAGAAAGGCTTAAGAGCGAATTGGTGGCGGAAGAGGTCGTGCCTGAAGATTTTGGTGGTGATTCTCCTTTTGTTCCCGTCTCCGCCCGTACAGGTCAAGGGATTGATGATCTTCTTGAGCAGGTTCTTTTGCAAGCTGAAGTGTTGGAACTCAAGGCTTCCAAAGACACTTTGGCCAAAGGCTTGGTGATTGAAGCCAAGCTCGATAAAGGCCGCGGCCCGGTGGCCACCATCCTTGTTCAAAGTGGAACGCTCAAACGTGGCGATGTGGTTTTGGCCGGTTCCACCTATGGCCGTATTCGTGCCATGCTCGATGAAAATTCAATGTCGGTTGGTGAGGCTGGCCCTTCAATTCCGGTCGAGATTCAAGGCCTGACTGAAGTTCCTCAGGCCGGTGATGAATTCATCGTATTGGCTGATGAACGTCGTGCTCGTGAAATTGCAACCTTTCGCCAAGGCAAGTATCGCGATGTGAAACTCGCCAAACGTCAAGCCGCCAACCTCGAAAATATGATGGAGCAAATGGGTCAGGGTGATTTACAAACCTTGGCGATCATCATCAAGGCTGATGTGCAAGGTTCTCAAGAAGCCCTGGCAAGTGCTTTGCTCAGTCTCGGTACCGGTGAAGTCAAGGTGCAAATTGTGCATGCTGCTGTAGGGGGTATTTCCGAGAGCGATATCAATCTTGCCATTGCTTCAAAGGCTGTCATTATTGGCTTTAACACCCGGGCTGATGCGGGTGCCCGCAAACTCGCCGATCATAACGGGGTCGATATTCGCTACTACAACATCATCTACGACGCCGTTGATGACGTGAAGGCGGCCATGACAGGCATGCTGGCTCCTGAGCAACGCGAGGAAATTTTAGGTACGGCCGAGATCCGTACCGTGTTTGTCGCCAGCAAAATTGGCACCGTGGCAGGCTCCATGGTCACCTCAGGCCTTGTGCGTCGAGGTGCCCGCTTCCGTTTGCTGCGTGACAATGTGGTGGTTTACACCGGCGAGGTTGATTCAGTGCGTCGCATCAAAGAAGATGTACGCGAGGTCAAGGAAGGCTTTGAGTGCGGGATCAAGCTCAAAAACTACAACGATATTGCCGAAGGTGATCAACTCGAAATTTTTGAAGTCAAGGAAATTGCCCGTACCCTCTGATTTCCCTTGCTGTGGCCTCAACCCCGCCCTCTGGATGATGGCGGGGTTTGTATTTCTTAATGGCTCCACCGTTGTTGGCCTTCACAGGTTGTTGTCATGAAACACAAGCGTTCTATTCCTAATCGAAGTTTTCGTATTGCTGACCAGATCCAACGTGACTTGGCCGAACTGATTCGTGAATTGAAAGACCCCCGCATTGGCATGGTGACGCTGCATGCGGTTGAAGTTTCTCCTGATTACGCCCACGCCAAGGTCTTTTTCTCTTTGCTGGTGGGTGACCCCCAGGATTGTGAAGATGGGCTCAATGAAGCGGCAGGTTTCTTGCGAAATGGTTTGTTCAAACGCTTGCAGATTCACACCGTGCCTACCCTGCATTTTGCATTTGACCGAACCACCGAGCGCGCAGCGGAACTCAACCTGCTGATCATGCAGGCCAACGCCACCCGTGCCCTAGAAGATTCATGAAGGGATCCCTTTCTGCCCGGACGCGCTGGATCAAGCGCCCCGTGCATGGTGTGTTGCTGCTTGACAAGCCTCTAGGTTTGTCGAGTCATCAGGCTTTGCAAAAAGCGCGGTACTTGTTTCGTGCGGAAAAAGCAGGGCACGCGGGTACCCTCGATCCGATGGCCACCGGCTTGCTGCCCCTGTGTTTTGGTGCGGCCACCAAATTTTCTCAGGCAGGCCTCAATGCTGACAAAACCTACCGGGCTTTTGTCAAATTGGGTCAAACCACCTCCACTGGTGACGTGGAAGGTCAGATTTTAAAAGAGCGCCCCGTGCATGTCACCCGCGATGAGTTTGAGCGTATTCTTGGGCAATTCATCGGCGAAATCGATCAAATTCCACCCATGCACTCGGCACTCAAGCATGAGGGCCAAGCTTTGTATGTTTATGCCAGATCCGGTATTAATGTAGAGCGTTCGGTGCGACGAGTTCAAATTCAATGCATCAGTCTGATCCAAGGGCGGGGGGCCGATTGGGTTCTGGATGTGACTTGCAGCAAAGGCACTTACATTCGCACCCTGGTTGAGGATATTGGCGAAGCCTTGGGGTGTGGCGCCCACTTGTCGGGGCTTCGACGTTTGGCACATGGCAACTTGAAGCTGGATCAGGCTCACACCCTGGAGCGGCTGGGCGGGCTTTCAGAACTGGAACGCGATGCGCTGCTTCAAGCCCCCGATGGCTTGCTCACTCATTGGCCTGTTCATCGTCTGAATGCCCCTGAATCTGCACGTTTTCTCAGTGGTTTGCGTCGCCGGGTAGTGGCTCCAGACACACCTCATTTGAGGGTGTATGGCCCCGAAACTCAAGCCTTTCTGGGCAGTGCCCACATTATTGCAGGTGATCTCATTCCTGATCGCCTTCTCAGCCCTCTGGAGGTCTCGGGTCTCCTGAGTCAAGCTGCATCTTATCCCGCTGTTACGAGCACATCATGAGCCAACCCATTCGAAATATTGCCATTATTGCCCACGTCGATCATGGTAAAACCACTCTCGTTGATCAACTCCTTCGTCAAAGCGGCACATTCCGCGAGAACGAAAAAGTGGCTGAACGCATCATGGACAGCAACGATCTGGAAAAGGAGCGGGGCATTACCATTTTGGCCAAAAATTGCGCGGTTCAATGGCAGGGCACCCACATCAATATCGTGGATACTCCGGGTCACGCAGACTTCGGCGGCGAGGTCGAGCGTGTGCTTTCGATGGTTGATAGTGTTTTGCTGTTGGTCGATGCCGTTGAGGGGCCCATGCCTCAAACTCGTTTTGTGACCAAAAAGGCGCTTGCTTTGGGGCTCAAGCCCATTGTGGTGGTGAATAAAGTGGACCGACCAGGGGCCCGTCCAGATTACGTCATCAATGCCACTTTCGAGCTGTTTGACAAACTGGGTGCCACAGAAGAGCAGCTTGATTTTCCAATTATTTATGCCTCCGGGCTGAACGGGTGGGCTGCGCTTCAGCAGGGTGAAAAAGGCGAAAATCTGGCCCCCTTGTTCGATGCTATTTTGAGGCATGTCCCCCCTCATCAAGGTCAGGCCGATGCCCCACTTCAGCTTCAAATATGCTCCCTTGATTATTCCAGCTATGTGGGTCGTATCGGAATTGGCCGGATCAACCAGGGGCGTCTCAAACCGATGCAAAATGTCGCTGTGTACAGTGGCCCGGAGAGCCAGCCTTTGAGCGCCCGCGTCAACCAGGTATTGAAATTTGAGGGTCTTGAGCGCGTGCAGGCCACAGAGGCCGGCCCGGGCGATATCGTTCTTATCAACGGAGTTGAAAACATCGGTATTGGTGTTACCCTGACCGACACCGAAAACCCTGTGCCCTTGCCCATGCTCAAAGTTGATGAGCCTACTTTGACCATGAACTTCTGTGTCAATAACTCGCCTCTGGCCGGTCGGGAAGGAAAGTTCGTGACCAGCCGCCAAATTCGTGACCGCCTGGACCGTGAATTGCAATCCAATGTGGCGTTGCGCGTCAGGGATACCGATGAAGACGGGATCTTCGAGGTTTCGGGTCGGGGTGAATTGCACCTCACCATTTTGCTTGAAAACATGCGGCGCGAGGGTTATGAGTTGGCTGTTTCCAAGCCGCGTGTGGTGTTTACCGACGTTGAGGGTGTGCGTCATGAGCCCATTGAAATGGTCACTGCCGACGTCGAAGAGCAGCACCAAGGTGCTGTCATGCAGGCACTTGGCGAGCGCAAGGCCGAGCTTTTCAATATGGAGCCTGATGGCATGGGTCGTGTTCGGCTCGAATACCGCATCCCGGCACGCGGCCTGATTGGCTTCCAGACTGAATTCCTGAACCTCACCCGTGGCACGGGCCTGATCAGTAATATCTTTGAGGGTTACGAGCCTTATAAAGGGGAAATCGAAGGCCGTAAAAACGGCGTGCTGATCAGCCAAGACGATGGAGATGCGGTCACTTATGCCCTGGGCAAGCTGGATGATCGTGGCCGGATGTTCGTCAAGCCCGGAGACCCTTTGTACGAAGGCATGGTCATTGGCATTCACAGCCGCGATAACGACCTGGTGGTCAACCCAGTGCGGGCCAAGCAGCTGACGAATTTTCGTGTTTCCGGCAAAGAAGACGCCATCAAGCTGACGCCGCCCATTCAATTAACCCTCGAATATGCGGTTGAGTTTATTGCTGACGATGAGTTGGTTGAAATCACACCTAAATCCATTCGCATCCGCAAGCGTCACCTGAAAGAACATGATCGCAAGCGTGCCAGCCGCGATCTGGCTTGATTTTTTGCTGTGCTCATGGGGGGGCGCTGCCGCACCCCATCATGATGTCTTGCGATCATCCTTGGCTGTCATGGGCATGGTACGGGTGACCCTGTGGGGGAGTTCTGCCCAACCAGGTTTGGGGCCACTGCAGCGCCAGTGTGTGTCATGGGATGGCTGAATGCTGAAGTTCAATTTGGCTATAATTACAAGGTGGCAAAAATTCACGCCCAGCACCCGGGTTCGGTTTTCTCTGGGGTGGCAGGCGCCGAGCGCGCCCCTCTCTGAACACATCGAGTCACCTGGGCTTGGGTGAATCGCAGGTTCCCGATCTTGCACTGCCATGCAACATAGATCACAATCTTTGAAGAGTCAAAAATGCCTGTCGTTTATCAAATAGCTCAAGCTGAATCTCCAAAATTACCTCCCGGAGCACCTCAAAGCCCAAACCCGCACAGAGGAAGTGGCCGCAGACAACTGTCCTCCCTGTCATCCTCTGAAAAACTAGATCTGGCCATTTCCCTTGAGAATAATTATTTCCTTATCAAGGGTCTGAGCCCCCAGGAGGCTCGCGGTATTACCAGTTTGGTATACAACTCGACTCTTCCTGCTGATCAGCTGGAAAATCAGCTTCGAGCTCGCTTCGGAGAAAAATTGGAAAGCATCAGCACCCTTCCTCCGGGAGCTCAACCGGTCCCCAACCTGTCCAGGAACGTCGGCACGTTGAACGCCGGGCTTCCACCCAGTGAACAGCTTCGCTCGCCTGCCCTGTCCATCTAACTGAGGGCCGAGGTGCCACGCTCTAGGCGCGCCCTTATGCGGCGCGCCGTCGTGGGGTCTTGATTCCGTGACTTGCGCTTGGCTTGAACGGTGAAATTGGAGTGCAGACTTTCTGTATTTCGTGACCGACGCGTGGAATGAGGGGGTCACGGAATGAATGATCAAGCCTCTCAGTTTATTGTTGCTTTTGATTCTTTGCAGTTTCAAAATTTTTGATGAAATCGTCGGCCTGAGCAGCCTCATCGAATTTTAACAATACGCCCGCTTCGACTCCGCCTCCACCATACCCGTGTTTTTTTTCAAACCTCATTGGCCCCCAAAAAAAGGCGCTGCCTACATAAGCGTCGCTGCGATCAGCGACGATGGTATTGGCGTGGGTAAAATTTTCATCTGGATTTGTTGTCCCGATATTCTTGTAAGATAACGTATCAAGCTTTGATGAAGCTTTTTCTAATAAAGTCAAACTCACTTCATCGATTCTTCGGTAACCAATTTCTACCTTCACGCCACGCTCGGCGGCGTCGATCAGTTCTTGCATAACGCGCGGATCAAGTAATGCATTCACCCGTACATACAGTGTATTTTGGGCACCTTGAATAAGGCTTGACATGGCATTTGCACAAGTTGGAATTGTTGGGCTATCAAACAGAATGCCCTGCTGTGCAAGCTCAGCGATAAGTGCGTTGGTTGTGTGGCTGTTCGAATGAGAAGGTTGTTTGAGTAGCATCTCATCAAGCAAGCGCAGGATCGTAAAACCAGCTTTTGGTGGCACAGGAATCAAGGCGTCTACTTTGCGACCATCTGGCTTTAGAGACGCTGTCGTCAGCCACCCAGTTGTTGTTCCATCTGGAAGCTCGTAAAAAAATCCCTTTGAATGATTAATCACCCCTTTTGTTCCGCCATAGGGCATGATGAGCTGTGCCCTTGTGTCCTCCTTAAAGCGTTGTATCTGATCCTTTGCTTCTTGAATAGAACGCTCCGCATTTTTCCAGCCATCGCCCATATCAACCACTGAGGCAATCAATCGAACTTGGGCTGTGGGGTTCCGTTTGGTATATTTGGCGATAGCATTTTTCAACGGCAACATATCGCCATACAGGTCAGCACGAAAAGTAAAAATGGTGATACTTCCTTGCGTTGAAGGATTTTCTAATATATCAATTATTTTTTGATTGTAGCTTGTGCCATTAATTAGTGTGGGAATATAGTCCGTCGATATGCGTCCAAAAGGAATAACTCGCGAATTTTGCTCAGCTATATAGAAGGTTCTGACAGGGAAGTGACCGCCAAGATCATGGTTTGCAACTTCAGTGTAGGTATTATTTAATTCATTCGGTCTGACTTTTAATGTAATATTTTGGCCCTCACGGTTGATGCCCTGTGCCTGCAAAGTGTAATTAGGATTGACATGTATCATGTATGGCCCCTCTAATTCACGACCGCGCAGGTACGATTCAAAACGCATCCCGGGAGTCAAATTTTTTTGTATGGTCTGTGGTAAAGAAACGGGTTCAAGGGAAACTGCATTTTGCGCTCCCTGGCCAAGCCTATATTCGCCTCCACCAGGAAATTGCAAATGAATAAGGTGTGCGTTTTCTTTGGCGACAAAAAGAGTTGATCGTTTTTTTGTTGGGTCTTGACCGGCATAGCGCAATAGGCACCCTTCTTTATTGAAGTCTTCAACTTCCCAGAAATCATTCTGGTATCTGAATTTTTTGGTACTGAGCACACGCAGTGGCATGATACGGCGCTGCCACCCATCTGGTCGCAATCGTAAAATGCCTTGATTATTGATTCCAACAATATGATGTGGTACTGAACCAATCAAAATCGGACTTGGAAGGCGAGCGCGTGAATTGCGCGGAACTGCGTAATTGCCAATAAAATCTGAGGAATTCTGACTATCTTGAGGATTTTTATTGATTGCGCTATTTTGGATATCGGGTGGATTGCGTTGTGAAATAATATTTTCGCGGGTGGTTATAGAGCTTGTTGGCGTGGGTAAATTGGCGGTTGGCGCAGGCACCCTTGCCATCGAAGTGATTTCAGGCACTTTGCTCCCCGAGGAAGAATTCAAGACTTCTTGCAAAGCACCTTGAACGTCTGGGTGCTTGTATAAAGCCGTATTTTGTGTTTTCAAATACTTTGAAATATTTGCAACTTGTATTAATGCGTCTTTTGGCTTTATATTTACAAAATATTTTTTGATGGCCCTAGCCAATTTTTCTGGCGATGTGGTTTTTAAATTCAGAAAACCGACAATATTGTTTTTACCCGGCGGTGGCTCGATCTTCTTTGCCGCAGGCTGAGGCACTTTGGGTTTGATCGCCCCGTCAATGCGCACCAAGGCCTGATGGGCAGCAACCTGGGTGTTTATGAAATTCCTGTTTTTGACCTTGCCACTTTCTGCCCAATATAAATTGGCCTCACCCAAAGCGTCGTTGATCTTCTTACGGAGCTTTATGAGCTGTGTTGGGTCATTATTTTTGATTGCATCGTCAACTTGGTCGGTCAACTTCTGAAGTTTTTCCAGCGCCAAGGGTAAACTCCCCGCAGCTTGAACTGGACCTGGTGTTTGGTTGAGCGGCACGAGGGCACTGGTTTTCGGTTTTTTGAGGCGTATCCCGAGCTTTTTGAGCCCGGCTTGGGTGAGCTTGGCGCCTCCGTACACGGCCAGCAAGGTATGGATGGCTTGCGTGGCCCGGTCTTGCCCCTCAAGGGTGCT
>JBKDQE010000022.1:0-2797 GCA_046342195.1 Burkholderiales bacterium | reverse complement strand
ACATGCAACTACCCAGAGTATAAAACGTGCCACTACAGCTATTTTTCAATTTGGAGTCAAAAATCGGCGTAAGCCGTTGATTTGCAACGAAGAGATCTCGCCGAAATCACGAAAAAAGGCTCGCTGCTGTCGAACTTCGGGGGCAGGCGGTGGAACACCGGGGCAATCTCGATCTCAGACTTCAACACTTTGAACCCGCGCTCGATGTCGGCCAGGCTCTTGTATCGGTCGACGATCTCGGCGGGCTGAAGGTCGGCCACGTTGGTCACCAAGAGCAACTTACCGTCCATCATCTGCGCCCTTGCCAGCGCCCTGGCGTCGATGTCGTAGGTGAAGAGATCTGACTTGAGATCCACTTTGATGATCTTGGACAGATGGGCTTCAGCCACCTCGTGGAAAAAGCGCGCCTTGGCGCCAGAGTCACTGAGCTTGCGTCCACGGTGAACTGCTCCCGCATCCTGGTCATTGAGCTTGCCAGCCAGATGTTGGGCGCGCGCTTGCAGGGCCGCGATGCGCGTGGCGCGAAGGGCCGTTTTTTCCTGCGCACGCGCCGGGTCGTGCGCCACGATCAAGCGATGGCCTTCCCACTTTGCTTCGGTGATCGTCTCGCGATGGTGTTCGGTGGCCGCATCGTGAAGCGGCCCAAGCAGCTCAACGAACTCACCGTACCGCCGCCCTGGCACCGCCAGGATGAATTCGAGTGCTTTGCCGCTGGGCAGGGTGATGCGGGTGAGTTCGGCCAAGTTGTCGACCGACAGTAATCCGCGGTCGGCCACCATCACCAGGCGGCGGATGTGCGGGTAGCGCACCAACACCTTGCGCACCGTGGGCAACATCGTGGGCGCCTCGGCCGCGTTGCCGTCAAACACCTCGTGGTAGATCGGCATGCCATCGGCCGTTTGCACCACGCCCAGCAGGAACTGGCGTGCCACCGTGCCTTCTTTGGACATGCCGAAGTGGCGCACATCGCCTTCCTGCGTGCTCAGGCCCTCGGTGCGGATGGTGGTCAGGTCGTAACACACTACCGAGAGCTCGTCATCGATCAAGGGGCGCAGCAAATGGGCGACGCAATCGTCGACGGCACCTTGGTGGTCGATCAACGCATCCATGCTGCGCAGCAGGTACTGATGGGTGATCTTGCTGGGCTCAACCCCCGGCATCGCGACGGTTTGCAGCCACCGCAAGGCACTCAGCTTGGAATCAGCATCGCAAAGACGGTTGAAGACCATCACGCGAATGGCCTGCTCTACGGGCGTGGTGTAGCGTGCCCGACGGAACACACCGGCAAGGGAATCGAACCCCAACTGACGCCACAACTGATCAAGCGCCCACACGTCACCCAACGTCAGAGCCGATTCAAACCTGATCTGCGGCGTTGCCACATCAGCCGAGCGGCCCTTGGCCCGCAGCAGTGTGGAGAGCACCGCGTCAACCTGGCCGCCATTCTCATCGAGCCGCCCGAGGGTGGTGATGATGCGCTGGCGCGGCTTGCCATTGGCGTCGCGGAAGGACTCCATCAACTGGGCATAGGTGTGGCCGCCTGAGCGGGTGAGCTTAACGAACATGGCGACCGGGAGTGTAGTGAATTGGTAAATTATTGCCAATACAAATAAATCATAAAATTGCCACTACAAAAATCCGGAAAATTAGATGCAAGTCCTTGATTCATAACGACCCCACCCCTCAAAAACGGTCAAAAAAAGAGGGGCGAAGTATCGAACTTCGGAGGCCATGCTGTCTGAGAAACAAAATGATGCAGCGACTGATGCTTCGCCCTCGTATGAGCAGGCTCCCAATGGGCCGCCATGGGCTCCAAGCTCTTGCACTGAAGTGGCGCCATTAACCCCGCGCAGTACCCCTTCAACCCCGCTTTCCGGCGGCGTGCCCAAGATCCTCGCCCAGGTACTCCAAATAGCTCTCAAATTCCTCTGAATTCCCTATCTACCTCAAGTGCCTCCTTTACCCTCAAAATCAAGCTCAAAATTTATGACACAGTCAGGCTAGCAGGCTGCTGAAATACCCACCGCCCGCATCTCCGCTTCTTGGGTGAAGGCCCGGTTTTCGGCAGCGCGAGCCCGCTTTGGCGCCCAATTGCTCGACTTAAAGTCCAACGGCAGCCGATTCGAGGCCATTTCGGGGTGTTTTGCTCTCATGGTGCGCACTGCAGACGGACTTGTCCCAAGGTGCGCATGCGCACGAGGTTGTAGGTGGCCATGGCCAGCACAAACACCTGGTCCACTTTCTTGATGCCGCGCACCATCACCTGGCGGATCGGGCCGATGAACTTTGCCCAGCCAAAGCCCTGCTCGATGAGCTTGCGCTTTTGCTGCGAAATGCGATCACCGTCAGTGGCTGCGATCTCTTCAGGCACGGCTGATGCCCGGTTGGATTTGTTTTGCGCGACATGCGGCGTGACCTTCATTTCTTGCAGCGCTTCAATGAACTCGGCTGCGTCGTCGCCCTTGCCGTCTTTGCGCACAAAGCTCTTGTGGCCCGCCCAGGCTTGAATCAGCGTGCCGTCCACGCTGAAGTGCTCCTTGGACAACCACTTCTTCTTGTCTGAGGTTGCCCCTGAATTTCGGAGCGCTTAGCTCGGTTTGTCATGCGGCGTTTTTACGCTGAGCCGCCTGCCAGCGTTTATTGCATCGGGCTCTGCTAGCCCAGAGACGAGTGCAAACGCGAGTGATTGTAAAAGGCCATCCCATCGAGGATCACGGCTTTTGCCTGCTCCCGGGTGGCAAACCGCTGCCACAGTACACAAGCGACCTTCAGGTGGCTCCAGAAACTCTCGGTAGGC
>JBKDQE010000021.1:0-67000 GCA_046342195.1 Burkholderiales bacterium | reverse complement strand
GGCCTATCTCAAAGACATCCTCACCAAACTCCCCACCTGGCCCAACAGCCGATTGGCTGAGTTGCTGCCGCACCGCTGGACGCCCCCCTCCAAACCTGAGCAGAGCTTCGCGTAGGGGTCAAGATGGGTTTGGCGCGCGCTTACGATACATGGGTCTCTCCCCAGTTGTTGGTGATGAGACGTGTAGTCACGGGTGCGGCGACCAGCACCGCTGGGCGCGCGGCAGTTGAGGAGGCCCTCACCATCGGCCAGTACGGCTTCCTGTCACGCCCGGCCTGAAGGCACCGAAGGGCACCCCCGATGGCACCAGCGACGGACGGGCTGGCGTCCAGCCAGCGCCCCGTGATGAGGCGTCTGTGGCGTGCACGGGTCACGCAAGGCCTCGGCAGAACGACAACGAGGAAACAGCTGCTCGCGACCGGGACCGGCAAGGCGGTGCGAACCGCCGCCGTCCCAGCGCGCGCAGGCCTCGATGACACGGAGCGCCGCGTACTACGCGGTGCTACTGCTGAGGCGCGGGGTCCCCGAGTGATGGGCATTGCCGCGAGGCAAGCACATCAATCGGGGCAAGCCTCGCTGGCACGGCGTGCTGGAAGAACAGTTGAGCAAGCCGTCCAGAAAAGACGTTCACCCTTGAAAGGTCGTTATGGGACGGCGGCGGTTCGCACCGGCGAAGCCGGTCGGGAAACACGGTCGCTTTGAAGGACGTCGCGACGAAAACGCCGGTGACGCGCGCACCCCTGCGCGCGAGGCGGCACGAGGGGAAAGAACAGTTGCCCCATGCCCTCGGGCTGCCGTGCATCGGAACTCGATGACACCCACAGCTGATGGGCAGCGGCGTGGTGTGCAGCCTATTGGCTGCTGGTAGCGCGGTCACTACACGTGGGACACACGCCGCTGCCCAGGAAACACCAACGGAAGGGCAGCGGCTCCTGAAAACACCATTCCACGAGGAGACCCATGACCGCACGCTCACCATCGGAGAGGTCCAAGCCAACGCCAGCCTCCACTCAGAAGCACTCCGCAGCGCCTGTCGCTAGGCAGCACGGAGCTTCCATCCCTGGCCCATCAGGTCATCGTCAAGACACCAGCGAGGTGCACGCGGCCGCACTCGACGGTGTCAGCGGCGAGCACCCGGCAGAGCAGCGCCCCAGCACCCCAGCGGTGCGACGAGGACTGTCTGCGCAACTTTCGACGATGAAACTGCAGAGCTCGGCGCGCTTGCGGGCGCTGCTGATGCTGGACCGGTTCCGGGTGATGCGAACGATAGACGTCGCTGTGCATTGCTACCCAGAGCGCCCCTTCAAAGCGGCGTTGACGGCCGCGCAGAGGTGCGTCCGCGGGCTTGTGAAGGAACAGCTCATCAAGCGCTACAGAAGTGACCGCTTCCAAACCATCTACGGCCTCACTGCACGCGGCGCCGAATGGCTCAAGGACCATGGCCACGAAGGCGCGGCATCGTCTGTTCGCCGAGTCAGCGACATGACGAATCCAGAGCATCGGCTTTGGCTGCAGTTGCTCGTCCTGGCTGCAGAAGCGCGCGGGCTGAAGGCGGAAACAGAACAAGAACTGCTGCGCCGACTCAACCGGCATGTTGGCCCTGGCCAGAAGAGCATTCAGGGGCTGCTGGATGTGACGGTGCGAATGGAAGGCCGCGCGCTTGGACGAACGCTGCGCCCAGATGCTGCTTTCACAGAACCTGATAGTGGCGTGACATGGGCTGAAGTGGACCGGAGCAAACGCGGCTCTGAACGCGAAGCCTCATTGAGGGCTTTGAGCCTGTCTGTTGGCTCTCTGCTGCGAGACGGACAGCGACTACGGCGGGTGGTCGTGTTCTGCAGAAATGAGCGCATCCAAGGCCGAGCTCTGGCCCTGCTGCGCGGGTTGGCGCAAGGCAGTCAGGGCAAGGAGTTGGTGGATGGTCGCCGGAGCTTCAAGGAGGTCGCTCCGGGCACCTTCGAAGTCCTGGCGGCAGAGACGCTGAGGCTGTCCGATGGGCGGAAGCTGGACAAGACCGTGCATGCAGGCCATGTCGTGATTCAGCTGCTGCCGACCTGGCTGCCCAAGGCTCGCATCACTGCCGGTGAGGCATTGCGCACCGAAGAATGGATGGACGACGACTACCTGCCCTACAGGCGCGCGGGTACTGGAACGGCCTGGCCAGCGCTGACGTCCCCGCTGCTATCACCGCTCCTCAAGTCGGCGCCCTGATTCGCGAGCGCGGTCGCTATACGTTGAGACGGCATTTGCCGTCTTCTGCAGAAGGACACAAGCATGCAAGTTTTTGGGAACGTGGCGACCGAACCGGTCAAAAAGGAGAGCAAAGCCAGTGGGAAGGTGTACTGGGAGTGGCGCATCTGTGAGTCGCAGCGCGGACAGGACGACAGTCCCTGCTGGTACACCGTGCGCCGCATGTCTCCCGAAGACCCGAAGCTGGTCAAAGGTGACTTCGTCAAGGTCACCGGCAAGCTCAAGGTCGACTACTACCTGAGCCGCGAAGGCAAGCCCACGGGCACGTTGCTCATCATCGCGTTCGAAGCGACCAAGATTGCCAAACCGGCCATCGCCAAAGAAGCGGCTGAGACCTGATTGGCCAGCGAACCGACCCCTATAGGCCACACGTCATGACATGACTCTGAGCGGCGCCCACGTGGCGCCGCTTTCTTTGCCGCGCCCGCCATTGCATCTGCAGCGGCTGTCACCGCAAAGCCGCCCAGCGTCCTGCCCTTGGGGAACACCCCGGCTTCCCCTCCATGCCCTCCGGCTGTCAAGACTCATGCACACGGCCGAGCTTCAAGCCGCCTCCGGGCCCGCCAGCCAGTCCCGCCCTGGCATGAACCCCTTGGCCCGGCTTTAGGCATTTAGGGAGGTAGGAGTGGTAGGTGGGAATCGGGCGTTCTAGAGGGAAAGTGGCAGCTTTCCAGCGGGTCAAATGACACGAGCGGCGGCTCATTTGGCATGCCCAGCGGGTCATTTGACATGGCCCTCCGTGACAAGGGAAGTCGGCACTCGCCACGCTTGGAGTCGGGGGGGTGGCTAAACCCGGGTGTTTGACTGGTGATGAGCCAAAACCATGCCGCCAGGCCTGCTTCCTCTGTTACTCCGACTCCCTCGCTGCCCCCAGTTCCGCGCGGGTACGCCGCCGAAGTGGACCATGGGTTCGAATCCGACCGTGCGCGGCTCAAGGGCCTCAGAGGTCACATCAAGAAGCTCGAAGCGACACTGGGCAAGCTGTCCGCGTCCAGCCCATTGGTCTCGGATACAACGACGCTGACTCAAGAAATCAAATGTTTGCGAGCAGAGGTTGAAACGGCACAGATGCAGCTGGTGCCCTGGCACCACGACGAGCAACTGTTGAGCCCCAAGAGCCTGCTGTGCACCCCTTTGTTTGGCATCGCCCGCAGTGGCAGACGCCGCGAGAAGGTCGAAATGACGATTCCCCACACAGCCGCTTGCGAGCTGACTTATCAGGGCCCGGAGTTGCGACAGTCGGACGGACTGGTCTTCATGGCGTTGCTGCACCTGGCCCAGGATTTCAAGCCCGGTCGTCTCGTGTTCTTCAGCCCCGTGGAACTCTTGCAGTCATTGGGCATCAAGTACGCAGGCGGCAGCGTGCGCCATCATTTGCAAGAAACCATCCAGCGTATGCAGGAGAGTTTCCTGAAGGGGCCAGACTTCCGCGTGCAGCTGGTGGGCTTCTTCCACTATCCCCCATATGGCGACTGGTTCATTCGGCTGGATGAGAAGGTCACGCAGCTCTTCGCGGGCGTGCAGGCTATCTGGATGGACCGTCGGCTGCGAACAGAATTGCCGCCTGGGCTGGCCACTTGGCTGCTGGGATACGTCCGTTCTCAGAGCATCCTCAACCCTACATCTTTGACGCTGCTGCAAAGTCGCTGCGGTTCACAGGCCAAGCCCAAGAACTTTGCCGCATCGCTGCGGGAAGCCCTCTCCATCCTTGAGCACAACCAAGTGGTGGAACCGGGTTGGCAAGTGGTGAAGGGTAAGGTGACCTGGAAGAAGGGTGATAACGGCTGAGCGCTGGCGTTCGCCCAAAGGGGAAGGGCCAGCTCTCGCCAGCCCTTCGGAATCAATGCACCATCTCGTGGACCAAGGCCTTGAGCTCAGCTGTCGCGCGCACAAGCGAAGGCGGAAGCACCGTCATGACCACCACATCGGGGCTCAGTGGCGGCCACTGACGTCCATCCGGGTCGCCCATCTTCCAGCAGGCCACGTCCCTCGATAGCTCAAGCAACGCACCCAGCGTGAATGCGGAGTCTTCGTTGTCATCTTCGACCATCGCGGCGAGCGCCTGAGCGCTTTCAGGCCCCATTCGCACCTTGAGGTTCAGCTGCCTTCCATCCTCTTCGGCCACCATGTAGAGACGAAGAGGCTCGTCGGCCGGCAAGGTCGCCAGCGCCTCTCGCAGTTCACGCCCGAGCAGCGGCAGGATCAGCCGCAGCTGCACATCCCCAAGCTCAAAGCCCGCAACGAGCGCTGAACACAGGTCCGAGGTCGTCATCAGCTCGGTGCAGCGTCTCCACCGCCCGCGCTTCATCCGCTCCAAGAACTTGGCCGGCACGATGCCGTGCAGGACTATCAGGCCAGAGCCCGCCTCGTTCGTGGCGCAGAGCCCGTGCTCGGTCTCGCGCAGCAGGGTCGCCATGGCGAATTGGCCGTTGTCCAGCATACGCGCCACGGCACGCAGCTGCTCGAGGTGCTGTTCATCTTCATTCATCACGTCGTGTCCTTTCACGCCCAGTGGCAGGCGCATGACGTGTAGGCACCTCAGATAGCTTGGTCGGCGCAGCCGATTCCTCAACGGGCCGGGAGCCCGTCAGACGGTCAGGTCAGCTGGAATCAGGTTGAGCCTTCGCTTGATTTCTTCGCATTTGGATTGCGTCCGTGTCTTCACGCTCTCAGAACATGGGATGGACTCGGATGACTTCTTGCGGCGCTTACGAGTCCGGGCAACTTCCGTCGGCCCCTGGGTCTCTGTCACGGGCAGACCAGGCGGCTGTGCGGCCTCCATGGACTGCAGACACAGCTCTTGGGCTTGAGGCTGCAGCAGCTTTTCAAGCTGATGGGGCAGCCAGTACCGCTTACGGCCAATGCATAAAGGCTCTGGCAAGCGTCCCTGCTCGACCCAGTATTGGGTCGTGCGCACGGAGATACCGAGCAAGCCACAAACGTCTTTTCTGGTCAGCGGCTTCTGGACCATGCTGACTGGCGTCGCGTTTGCGCTCGAAGCGTTCCGCGGCAGGTCGTGAGCGTTCTGCAGGACTTCGTCGGTCAGGTGGTCATCAGTCGATTGGCGGCTCTTGGTGGTGGTCATACGTGTCTCCAGTGAGTTGATGGAAACCCGTGTAGGCAACCTGCGCCCGGCTCTAAATTCGGCGAAGAGACTGCGCTTAGTCGACTTTAGAAGCCGTGCTTCTTTGAGCCGTCGGACTGCATCCGCGAGTGCTGTCCAAACTGCTCGAGAGCAGCCGCAGCTAACTGGCCAAGCGCTTGCGGAACCAGCCCACCCTCTTCCCGTCATCCCCGACCCTGTAGACCAGCTCGAACAGCCTGGACTCACTGAGAACCTGCGGCCAGGTGCGGCAGCCGTACTTGCTCGGGGTCTGGTCCGGATGGTGGGCTGCTATCCAGTCGCGAGCTCGGTCCAGTCTGGTCAAGCCCCCCTCGGACAGCGCCTCGGACGCCTCGCGCAGCACTCGAACGATGCCGGTGTGCGTCCAATCAAAGGTTCCGTCAGGCGCGATGCCGTTCACCACCATGTCGTGAAAGACGTCGGTTTCGGCGAATGCCGCCATGTGGGCTCGTGCCTCGTCCATGGTCTTGACCCACCCGACCAGTTCGTTGTGGTGGTGGTCGATACGCTGGTAGCAGTGCTCGAGGTGGCGCAAGGCGGCCTCGCAGCCCGGGTCGCTCCAGAGGTCAAATCGCTCGATGAAGTGATGCACCAGCTCGTTGCGCATCACGACCAGTTCCTCAATCTGGGCTCTGGCCTCGGCGAGCCGCTCCGGAGCCATGGTCATGCGGTAGCTGATGGCCATGGAGATGCGGTCGGTCAGGACCTTGTCCTCCGGGAGCAACTCGCGCTCGAATCCGTCCGGCACCGCGTAGCTCTCGAAGAGGGACTTGACCAGCGTACCCAGGGTCTTGTCCGACACCTTCTCCAAGTTCGCGGCCCGCTGGGCCTCCAGCCTGTCGGCAGGCCCCGCGAGCTCGTGGTGGGCCAGCAGCAACTTCATCAGCCGCTCGTACTGCTGCAACCGCAGCATGCACCGCCCCAGCCAACGCTGGACGTCGAGCTGGCCTTGGGGCCTAGGTTGGTCGGTCATCGCGTCAGTGTTCCATGGCGGAAATACGGGGCCGGGCGGACCTCTGCAACCTCAGCCAAAGTTTCGGAAAATCAGAAATTCTTGCCAGTCATCTATTCCAGCCCCAAGTATTTCTGATTTACCGAAATTTTAGTCGATGAATCCACAGAATCGTCTATGATTTCGGAATAGCAGAAATTTCCTGCCCAAGGTATGCTCCACAAGCTCAGCAACTGAAACTCCGAAATGACCGACTCTGCCAGCCACCGCCCCACACTGCTCCAGTCAGCCCCTGACCTGGGGCCGGTCGTGCGCGAGCGGCGCAAGTCGCAGTCGCTGCGCATCGACGATGCCGCTGGGCTGGTGGGCGTATCAGTGGACCTCATGTCTCGGCTCGAGAACGGCCAGGGGTCGGTGCGCCTGGACAAAGCGCTGGCGGTGCTCGATGGCCTGGGCCTCACGCTCCTAGTTCTCCCCAAGGAGCATCCGTGGGCACGGGAGGCAGCAGCCGCTGTCGCCTCAAAGCCCGCCGACGAGACGAAAGCGTGAGGCGACCTAGATGACGCACACCCTCCACGTCTGGGCTGAGGAAGCCAAGGTCGCGACCATCGAACACGAGGGGCGCGATGACCGCTGGGGCCTGAACTACGCCGAGCCGTGGGTCGCCGACGCCCAGTCTTTCCCGCTGTCTCCGGCCCTGCCCCTGATGCGCCCGGCGGCTGACTACGCGTTTCCATCCATCAAGCGCTTCATTGAGCATCTGCTGCCCGAAGGGCGTGCCCTGGATGTAGCGGTGGACTACAACGGTCTGGCCAAGACAAATGTCTTTGGCCTTATCTGGGCGCTGGGTGCCGAAACAGCGGGTGCTCTGCGCTTCACTGGCGACGGAGCAGCCGAGCAGCCAGAAGGTGAACCCACGCTGCGAGAAATCCCAATCCAGGAACTCGACCGGCGCATCGCCGAGCGCGAGCAGGTACCACTGACGGTGTGGGACGGCAAGGTGCGCATGTCGGTGGCCGGCCTGCAGGACAAGCTGCTGGTCTACCTTGACCGTCCACTGCTGGAGGGCGGGCGACTCTTTTTGGTGGACGGACAGCGATTGGCCTCCACCCACATCCTCAAGCCCGACACCGGCAACCCGCAGACGCCGCACCTGGCGGTCAACGAGCACTTCTGCATGTCGCTGGCCCGCCGCATGAAGCTGCCAGTTGCTGAGGTGGCCCTGTTGCGCACGCCCCGACCGGTGCTGGTCGTGCGGCGCTTCGACCGCGAAGTCGAGACAGCTGGCGGTCAGCCGCGGGTTCACCGCCGGCACATCATCGACGCGGCCCAAGCCTGTGACCTGCCCGTGGCCTACAAGTACGAGCGCAATCTGGGCAGTGCCGAGGCGGTGCGCCACATCCGCGATGGGGTGAGCTTCGAGAGGCTGTTTGGCTGTGCCGACCTGACCGCCAACAAGGCTGCTGCGCGGCTGGCCATGCTGCGCTGGGCGCTCTTCCAGTTCTTGATTGGCAACAGCGACGCGCACGGCAAGAACTTTTCGTTCTTTGTGCGCCCGGGCGGGCTGCTGGAACCGACCCCCTGGTACGACCTGGTGAGCGTCCTGCAATACGACGGCTTTGACACCGAGCTGGCCATGGCCTACGGCGATGTGTTCAGCCACGCCGAGGTCTCGGCCTTTGCCTTTGCCGACTTTGCCGCACGCTGCGGCGTTGACCGCAAGCTGATGCGCCGGGAAGGCCAACGGCTGGCGAAGCTGGCCGCAGCAGAGGCCGCCGCACAAGCCCAGGCCGCCGACTACGAGGGCGAGGCCGAGCGGGCCTTCGTGCAAGGCATTGCCGACTTCGTGGCCAAGCAGGCCGAGCGGCTGACCCAGCTTGTGGCGGATGCGGCGCGTTGGAAGGACGAGTACCTCTGAGCGCTTGGCTGGGCGCTGACGGAAAGGGCTCCAAGAGCCGCTCCTGCCGGGTTCAGCCGGGGAGCGGTGGGCCAATCTGGCCCACCGTATAAGTCGGTTGCTATACGACCCAGCTGGCTACGGTTGTCTGGAGCAGACCGTAGTGCCGCTGCTCCAAAACTGCTCCAGTGACCCTTCATGCAACGTCGCGCAACGCCATGCAAGAACACGCTAAGATGTTGATTCTTCGTTCAGAAGAGGCCCAAAAAGGCGTCCGGATGGAATTCGGGACGTAGAGGCCGGAGGTTCGAATCCTCTCACCCCGACCATTCAAGTCAAAACCAAACCCAAACCCACAGCCTTTTCGGGTCTGTGGCTTTTCTTTTTTCCGGGATAGGGCCTATACTGCGCTGCAACAGGCACATCGCTGAGACCAGTCTCATTCCACTTCCTTGAGCGCTGGTGTAGCAAGGTTTGCGGTCAGCTACTGCAAAACTCAGGCAAGCCGCGACGGAGCACATGACGATGCCGGAGAAAACCCCCGAGCGGGTGAAGAAATATTCCGGTGATCCCAAAGTCGCTGACGCCGCTTCATGAATAACTCGTGCCGGATCAATAGTGTTAACAGGCCCTGAATATTTCCTCAGCCATGTTGTCCAGCTTCGCTTTCACCGCTCGCCAGTTCGGCATATGCTGATTGAGGGTGCGGTAGAACTTGGGACTGTGGTTGTGGTGGAGCAGGTGGCACAGTTCATGGAGCAGCACGTAGTCGATGCACTCCCGTGGCGCCTTCACCAGCAGCGGGTTCAGTGTGATGCGGCCCGACGGTGAGCAGCTTCCCCATTGCACGGTCATGAACTGCAGGCGTGTTGGTGGAAGCTGCTTGACCCATCGCAAGGGGGCTGCCACGGCGGCAAGGCGATCCGCAAACACTTCCCGTGCTCGGTGCCGATACCAGGCATCCAAGGCCATCTTGATCGGGGCCGGGGCTTGTTCGGCTATTGTCACGGTGATGAAAGCGCCGCGCATCCGTGCCTCTGCTCTGGCCCCTGCGTCGATAACGACCTTCAAGCGATAGCGGCGGCCCAGATAGTGCAGCGATTCGCCGCTCACATATTCGCGGGGCAGCACATGGGCCAGCCGTGTCCTCGCTGCTTCCACATGCTGGCTGATCCAGCGTGCCCGCTTTTTCACGGCAGTCAACACGTCAACCAAAGGCGCTGCATCGGGCGCATCCACCAGCACGCTTGCGTCAGGCTCTACATGGATGGCAAGGCGCGTCACAGTGCGCGATGGTTGGCGGCGCAGACTGAAGTCAATGACCTCGTCGCCATAGGCGATGCAGTGCTGGGAGACGCGTTCAGTGACCTGCATGCTCAAGACTTGCTCAATCCGACACGCGTGATCTGGATGACTTGCTCGACGACCAGCTTGGCATTGTCCAAACCCAGCGAGCCAAACAACAGGGGCAGCAGGCCCTTGCGAATGGCAGCCTCGATGTTCTGAGGGTTGAGCGAGTTCTCTGCCACGGCGTTGCGCACGACGGCGTCCATGGCAATTGCTTGTTGCACCAGCTTGCCCGTCGCATCGCCACTCAGCACGGCAAAGGCTTCATCCCCCAGGACCAGACGCATCGCGCCAAAGTAGGCCTTGGCATGTGGCTTGTCTGCCAGTGCATCCGGCATATCCGGGGTGGCACGGGCGTCCAGCTTTTCCTCAAAGGATTTGAACAGGGCGTACTGCTTCAATGGATGATCGAACATGGCTTCCGCTTCTGCGATGGCCTGACGCAGCAGTTCACCAAATACCTTCTGTGCATAGGGGTCGGCCGCCAGTTCCTGCTCGATGGTCTTGCGCAAACGGGTGCGGATCATGTCCGTCTCGTTGCGCGTTTTTTCTTCCGACCAGTCCTTCGGGTCTTCTGCTTGCCCCAGCTGGTGCACCAGATAGATGCCCTCGGGTTCGCGCACTTCTGTCCCGATGACCTGCTTGTCCACCAGCTTACGGATTTGCTCTTCGTAGACGCTGTAATCCACCGTCTCCATGGCATCGCGGCGGGCAGTCTGCCGTAGCTCGGTGAAGAAGCGAAGGTCGGCCTTGTACCGGGCAATCAAGGCTTCGGAAAAGCTCTTGTCCTCGAAGAAGCTATGGGATGAAAGCGCAGTCTGCAAGCACGCGCCGAAGGCGGTCAGCGCTTCGTAGAAGTCATCGCGCAGCTTCTGACGCTCGTCGTACTCCTCGCCATCTTCCCCGCCAATGCCCTTCACAAACTTCGGCACCAGCACCTGCCGGTACTGTTCGCGGTCGAGCTTGTTGGTCACCAACTTGAAGAACGACCAAAGCGCGTCGTGCAAAGCTGGCAGGCGCTTGTACTCCGTGCTGAACTGGTGGTACAGGCCCTCCAGGTCGCTGATGTCGAAACCACCTTGCGTGCGGGCTTCCAGGTCTTGGTAGGCGCGGATGGCAGTGTCGAGTTCCTTCAAGATGCCGCGGTAGTCCACCAGCACGCCGTACCGCTTGGCGTCATGCAGGCGGTTGACGCGCGCCACGGCCTGAATCAGGTTGTGCCCTTTCAAAGGCTTATCGATGTACAGCACGCTGTTGCGGGGTTCGTCGAAGCCGGTCAGCAGCTTATCCACAACGATCAGCAAGTCAGGTGTTCCGTCTGTGCCAAAGTCATTGACCACCTGTTTCTCATAAGTCTCGGCATCGTTGCCGCAGGTGGCCATGGCTTGCTTCCACCACTTTTGCACCTCGGGCAGCGTGTCCTCGTCCACATCAGAGTTGCCTTCACGTGTGTCCGGCGCCGAGATCACCACCGCACTGGTCACCAAGCCGGTGTCGTCCAGCGCCTTCTTGTAGCGAATGGCGTCGAGCTTGCTGTCGGTGGCCACTTGCCCTTTCAGGCCGAGCTCCAGCTTTTTGATGTTTTCGTTGAAGTGGGTGGCAATATCCCAGGCAATCAACTCGATGCGGTTGGCTGCACCATAGATGGCGCCCTTTTTGGCGAATTTCTTTTTCAGGTCGGTGCGCTGGGCATCGCTGAGGTTGCTGGTGATCTTCTCGAACCAGCGGTTGACGGCCTCTTCGTTGATATCCAACTCAGGCACACGCTCTTCGTACAACAGCGGGGCCACAGTTTCGTCCTCTACCGCGCGCTGCATGGTGTAGGCGTGCACGATGGAACCGAACTTGTTGGCCGTCTTATCGTCCTTGAGCAAGGGCGTCCCCGTGAAGGCGATGTAAGCCGCCTTGGGCAGTGCCTTCTTCATGCGCTCATGCGTCTCGCCGCCGTGGCTGCGGTGGCCTTCGTCCACCAGCACGATCATGTCAGCCGAGTCGTTGCGGCACTCCGGCAACTTGGACGCCGTGTTGAACTTGTGCACCAGCGTGAAGGTGATGCGCTCGGTGCCCTTACCGATGCGCTGTGCCAGATCGCGGCCAGACAGAGTCCGGCTCTTCTCGCCATCTTTTTGTGTGGCGATGCTGGAACCAAAGGCCCCAACGGTCATGAAGTTGCGAATGAGCTGGGTTTCCAGTTCAATGCGGTCGGTCACCACCACCACGCGGCAGTCCTTCAGGGCATCCACCAACAGCAGCGCCTTGGTCAGGAACACCATGGTGAAGCTCTTGCCCGAGCCCGTGGTGTGCCACACCACGCCACCCTCGCGGCCACCGCCTTGCGATTCGGGCTTCTTCTGGCTGATGCGCGCCAGCAGCGCACGGATGCCAAAGAACTGCTGGTAGCGGGCCACGATCTTGCCCACCTTGCGATCGAAGAGCACATAGCCGCGCAGGAATTCAAGCAGCCGTGCTGGGGTCAGCAAGCTCACCAGCAAGCGGTCCTGCTCGGTGGCCTGCATGGGGGCGCTCCACAGTGTGTCGAAGTACGCGGTCAGCGCGGCAGGCTTGCCCTCGAACAGGGCAGTACGCACATCCGGCTTGAGTGCCTTGTTCTTGAGCGCCTGCAGGTGCTCGTCGTCGAATTCCTCTTCCCGCCACTTGGCCCAGAACTTGGCCGCCGTGTGCGTGGTGCCGTAGCGCCCCTCGGTCTGGTTGATGGACAGCAGCAGTTGGGCGTAGGCAAACAGGTTGGGAATCTCGTCTGGCCGCTGGTTGCGCAGGTGCTGGCTGATGCCCTCCGTCACCATCGCCTTGGCGGGGTGGCTGCCGCCGCCCGACTCCGGCCGCTTGGCCTCGATCACCACCAACGGGATGCCGTTCACATAAGCCACCACATCGGGCGTGCGGTGGTGCGTGCCCTGCGCGGCCAGCACCTCCAGCTCTTCGCTCACATCCCAGCGGTTGGCTTCTGTCTGGGTCCAGTCGATTACGGGAATGGTGGGCTGGTGCTTCTTGCCATCGGGCATGAACTCCGTCACCGTGATGCCCAGCGCCAGCTTGCCGTACAACCGCTCGTTGGCGGGCATCAGCCCTTCGGCCAGGCTGAGTGCCGACAGCTCCCGCACGATCTGGTCGATGCCGCTGGGTGAGAGCGGGTACCACTGGCCCTTGTATTCGTAGCGTCGGGTTTGCAGCACCTCGATCAGCCGGGGCTTGAGCAGCACTTCGCGCGTGCTGCCGCGCAGGGCCAGGGCCTGGGCTGTGGTCAGGAAATGCCAGCCCAGGTTGCACAGCAGGTGCAGGGCGGGCAGGTGGGCGCTGTACTGCTCGCGGGAATTGGGTGTGCTGTTCATGCCTGTTCCTCGGTTTTGACGTCCGGCAGCTTGACGCGGCGCTTGCCGGTGAGGAGTTGGGACATGAGGGCGCGCTTCTCCTCTCGCATCAGGACGAGCTGCCTATCATGGAGGTCTACGACCGCCTGCATGAGGCCTATGGCATCGGCGATGCGTGTTTGCTCCTCCAGGCATGGCGCTTTAATTGAAATGCGCAGAAGGTCGGCCGGATTAACGCGCCGGGCCTTTCGTCCGCCGTTGGCCAAACCAAGATGCGCGACATAGAACGCCTCCCTTGAGACGTACTGCAAGAACCACCTGGGATTAACCTCGCCGAGAAAGTCGAAGGCCGGCAGATCAAGCGTGCTCTCATAGCCATCCAACGGATTGGGGATGATTCCAAACGCACCGTTCAAAAAGTCGAGCTTGCTGTAAATGAATTGCCCGGCGGAGCGGCGGTAATACTGCGTCGATTCACTGCCTAGCCGCTTCTCCGACTTGCCGACAACCCCTTTTCCGTAGAGCTTGACCGTGAGCTTCTTGGCCACATGGCCGCCTGAGCCCACCACGCGGCTTTCGCTAATCATCTCGGACAAAGGCTTCGGTTTCCATTGGCCGTAATTGCCGAACCGCCTTTGACCACTAAGCAATGCGTTGCTGAAGTCCTCTGCTTGCTTTCTGCTGTTGGCCAGCAGTCGCTCCGCAGCGGCGATGGCCTGATCCCAGGTGGAGAGGATTTGGGCGATGCGGCACTGTTCCTTCATGCTGGGTCGCGGAAGTACGTGCGGGAGTACGTGCTTGTTGTTTAACTGCGGAATGGTGGATGTATCTGCGAGTCGATGCAGGCCAGCAAATGAGATGGCGTAATAGAGATACTCAGGGTCAAGCCCGGAAACAATCTCTACGCCCATTAAGTTTGTGTCAAGTGCCAGTGGTCGGGCTGCGATGCGAATCTTGTTTGCAAAAATCGCAGCACCCCTCTTGGGGAAGATCAGTGACTGCGCAGGCACCACGGAGCGGCAGACGCTAAGGTATTCCCGGCTGTCGGTCTGGTACTTCTCACAATTATTGAGATCCTCAACCTTGACGTAGGGTATTTCTCCTTCGGTGAGCAGAACTAGGTCACTGGGTGCATAACCGGAGTGAATTCGGATGCTCTCTCTCAGCGGGCTCTGGGTCCATCCTTTAGGCAGCATCACGCCCCCCCTTCCTCGCCACTGCTCGGGCCTTCCAGCAGCCGATCAAAGTCCGACTGATACAGTCGATCCTGTACGATGCGGTATTTCTCAAACTCGCTCTCGGCGTGAGCGCGTGCGATTTTTGCCGTGACCTGGCCTGCGTCCTGTAGCACTGCCCGGTCGGTGGCTTCGATGAAGCGGTTCAGGCGCGTCTCCCAGTCGTGCATGGTCATGGGGATTTGGCGCAGCGCCATGTCTTCGGCCAGATCGAGGTAGGCCGATACCAGGCGTTGCAGTTGCGCCATTTCGTCTTCGGTCAGATAGTTTTTGGCCACCACCACATCGAACTTCTGAACCTTGCCTGTGGGCGCATCTTTCCAGGTGGTCAGACCCATGTGGTCTTTGCTGGCGTCCGCTCGGCTGACGATGACCTCGGCGGCGGTCTGACCGTGAATAGCCCAATGCAGCTTATTTTGCACGGTGGCAAAGAAACGCTGGGTGGCTTGGGCTTGGCTGTCGTAGTCGATGGCGGTGGCGTAGAGGTCGGTGATCTTTTGGTAAAACTTGCGCTCGGAAAGGCGGATTTCCCGAATGCGCTGGAGCTGTTCTTCAAAATATTGCTTGGTCAGGACGCTGCCGTCGTTTTTGAGGCGCTCGTCGTCCATGGCAAAGCCCTTGATGGTGAAGGACTCGACGATGGCGCTGGCCCACTTGCGGAACTGCACCGCCCGCTCGGAGTTGGCCTTGTAGCCCACCGCGATGATGGCGCTCAGGCTGTAGTGCTTGGTGTCGTAGCTTTTGCCGTCGGCGGCAGTTATTCGAAAATTTCTAATAACTGCCTCTTCGGCCAGTTCGCGGTCGGCAAAGATCTTCTTGAGGTGGTAGTTGATGGTCGGCGTCTCCACGTCATAGAGCTGCCCCATCATCTTCTGGGTCAACCAGACGTTTTCGTCGGCGTAGAGGGCCTCCACACCGCCCTGGCCTGCGGCGGCCACAAAGGTGAGGTACTCGGCGGCCGAAGAGCGCGTGAGGCTGGGTAAGGTTTTTGCTGATTTACTCATAGCCCAGCTCCTTCAGGTAGACGGCCATTTGCGCTTCCAGGCTGGCCAACTCGGCTTTGAGCTGCTCACGCTCCTTGCGCACGGCCATCAGGTCGATTTCGGCTTCTTCCTCGAAGGTGTCCACATAGCGCGGGATGTTGAGGTTGAAGTCGTTCTCGGCGATCTCGGTAGGCGTGGCGAGGTGGGCGTACTTGTCCACGCTCTGCCGTGTGGAGGCGGTGGCCAGGATGCGCTGCAGGTCGGTTTCGCGCAGCAGGTTCTGGTTCTTGCCAGCCTCGAAGTCGCGGCTGGCGTCGATGAACAGCACCTTGTTATCCATCTTGTTCTTGCGGAACACCAGCACAGCGGCGGGGATGCCGGTGCCGTAGAACAGTTTTTCGGGCAGGCCAATCACCACGTCGAGCAGGTTTTCTTCGATCAGCTTCTGGCGAATGCGGCCCTCAGCGGCACCACGGAACAGCACGCCATGCGGCACGACCACCGCCATGCGACCGGTACCGGGCTTCATGGTTTCGATCATGTGCAGGATGAAGGCGTAGTCGCCCTTGGTGCGCGGCGGCAGGCCCCGGCGGAAGCGGCTGAACTTGTCGGCATCGGCCCCCTCGAAGCCCCATTTTTCCAGGCTGAACGGCGGGTTGGCCACCACGATGTCGAAGTGCTTGAGGCTGGCCGCGCCGTCGAGCAGCTTGGGGTTGCGGATGGTGTCGCCCCACTCGATGCGGTGGTTGTCCTCGCCGTGCAGGAACATGTTCATCTTGGCCAGCGCCCAGGTGCTGCCGATGGCTTCTTGTCCATAGAGCGCGTACTTGCGTGAACCGGTGTTCTCACGAATCAGGCGACCGCACTTCATCAGCAGCGACCCAGAACCGCAGGTGGGGTCGCAGATTTCATCGCCCTCTTGCGGCACCATCAGGCGCGCCATGAGCGCGGAGACCTCGGGCGGGGTATAGAACTCGCCAGCCTTCTTGCCGCTGGTGGAGGCAAAGTTCTTGATGAGGAACTCGTAGGCGTTGCCGATCACGTCAAGTTGGCCGACACGGCTGGGGCGCAAATCCAGCTCGGGCTTTGCGAAGTCTTCCAGCAAGTGGCGCAGGATGTCATTCTTCTGCTGCTCGTCGCCCAGCTTGTTCGAGTTGAAGCTGATGTCCTGAAACACATCGCGCAGCTTGGTGATGTTGGCCTCTTCGATGGCGTGCAAGGCCTTGTCGATGCGTTCGCCGTTACCGGGGCTGTGCCGCAGGGTGTGCAGGGCATAGAAGCTGGCGCTGGCAGGCAGCACGAAACGCTCGTTCTTGAGCATTTCCTCGATCAGCTCGGGGTGGTCGCCGTACTGCTTTTTGTAGGCGTCGTAGTGGTCTTGCCAGACATCCGACACGTACTTGAGGAAGAGCATGGTCAGGACGAAGTCCTTGTAGATGCTGGGGTCCACAGTGCCGCGGAAGGTGTCGCAGGCGGCCCAGACGGCGGCGTTGATGTCGTCCTGGCTGACAGAGGTGATTTCGGTGGTGGTGTCGTTCATGGTGTGGGTTCCCTGGGTTGTTCAGTGAGCGGCCTGTGCGGCATGTGCCAGACCTTCCGCAAGCCCCTGGAGTTGTTGCTCGCGGTTGTGGATGAGTTGGTTCAGGGTGTGTCGCTCACGACGCGCAAGATCGGCCAGGGCAACGATTCGTTGCTGGTCTGCCAGCGACGGCAGGCTCAGCGTGAGCGATTCCAGTACCGGGCGACGGATGCTCAGCTGGCTGCTGCCTTCAGCGGCTTGTTGAAGCTGACGCTGGAATGGGGGCTGGTTGATCTGCCAGGCCAAAAACGCTGGCAGCAGCTCGGCCCGTGGCAACACTTGCAGCAAGAAGAAGTGAGGGCTGCACACGGCCGCACCTGGCGGTTCGTCAATGCAGACCGCATAGAACCGTGCACCTTTGGAGACGAATAGGACGTCACCAGCTTTAAGCCAGTCTGGCTGTTTGCGGCCCGCCAGGGTGGTGCGCATGACGCCTGACCAGCTCACCCCAAGGTCTGGATCGACGTCTTTCATTTGTACGGCCAGGGCGTCGCCATTGGCTGACTCTTCAATCGAGCCCCGGAAGGGGTAACCACCTTGCAGAGTGGTTAGGCTTCCCATGGTGAAATTTTGTGCATCAATCATCATGACGCAAATGATATCCGATATTTTTCGGATCGCAAGTTATTTGTGCATCATTGGGTTTGATGCGTATTTTTAGAACGAGGGCGCTTGATTGCCCTGTCCCTATTCTGACTGTGTCATGAATTTTGAGCTTGATTTTGAGGGTAAAGGAGGCGCTTGAGGTAGATGGAGAATTTAAAGGAATTTGAGACCTATCTGAAGCACTTGGTAAAGGAATTTGAGACCTATCTGAAGCACTTGGGCGAGGGCCTTGCGCACGCCGACCGGAAAGCGGGGTTGAAAGGGTACTGCGCGGGGTTAATGGCGCCACTTAAGCGCAACATTGCAGGTCACTGACTGCGTTGTAGGGCTCAGCGCCGCTGCTATCGTCCACCTTGCGGTTGCTCTTGAGCGGACAGTAAAAAATCTTGCCTGCCCGATGCAGGCGCAGCATCAAATCCTTGGTGGCGTACCAGGAATCCATGAGCACCGAGCGAAACGGCAGCATTTTGACCTTCATCGCGTTATCAAGCATCTCCTGCATATGGGTGAGCTTGGACTTGGCATCGCTATCCGGCGCGTACACCCGCCAATCGATGATCCAGTAGCGCTGCGTTCGTGAACTCACGTAACGGCTGATCGAGCACGACGCGGTCATTGAGTTGTTCAAGCAGGTGTTGGAGATGGCTGACGCACAAGGCCTGCTTTCGGGTGAACACTTCAGTGTGGACGGCACACTCATCGATGCTTGGGCAGGCCACAAAAGCTTTGTACATAGAGTGTGCGGGCTAACAACAGTTTGGCTTTAGCTGTGGTTTAAAGGTCTGTGAAACACCCCACTGAACAAGGCATGGCTCAAAACATCTCCCCAAAGATAAATTGCCGCGTCACAATATCTGATTCATTGATCTTTTTTGCGGAAGCTGAAAGCGCACGATGCCAGACTTTTCCTTGCCTGAGCATTTTGATTTGAGTGAGTATTTTGACACTCGCACCCTGACGCAGGCCATGTTGCTTGAGCCCCAAAAAGCTGTTTTGTCACGGCATCTTGAGGGCGAGCAACTGCACACTCGTTTGCAAGCAGGCGGCAATTTGGTGTACGAACAAACGATCAGTTTTTATGTTGATCGTCACACCGGTTTGCATTTGCGTGGCTTATGTACCTGCCCGGTGGGGTTCAATTGCAAGCATGTAGCTGCAGCACTCATGAATTTTGAAGCCCAGATGCTCCGGGAGTCCCGAGCTCAATCGCGTCAACCCAAGCTATCCACAAGCACTGAGCCAGAGCCCGATGCAGCAACCATTGTGGCCCATCGCATGCCCTGCAACCCTGCCAGTGTGTCCCCCCCACTTCAAGCTGCACAAGCCAAGCCCGCTGTCGTTTCGCCAAGCTTTCCTCGGGTCTTGGAAGACTGGCTTGCTGATTTTGCATCGATGGGCTCGATCGCCCCCGCTTCTGAGCGCAATTCTCAAAAGGTCAATCGGCAATTGATGTACATACTGACAGCGCGAGGGCTTCAACTCATGCTCAGTCTGCATTTAGGAAGCCTACGCAAAGGGGGGCAGATCAGCAGTCATCGGCCTCATTCGCCATCTCCGATAGACATCCTGCGTACCCGGCCTTCTTATCTTTCCCCGATCGATGATGCCTTGCTTGCGGCAATTTTGCCCTACGCTACGGATTCCTGGTATGGAATGATACGTCTTCAAGGCCCTCACGCGGCCGCGGCAGTCGCACAAATGGCTCGCAGCGGTCGCGCTTGGTTTGTGGTGCCCGCTTCAGAGTCAGGTTCTGCGCCAGTACCCAGCCATTCTTTGAATCCCCCTCAGCTTTCAAAACCTCCCGGTGAGCCGCTGCAGTGGTCTGATGAACCCTTGGTTGTCCAGATTGTATGGCGTGCGAACGAAAAGGGGCAATGGGCCCCGCGATGGGAGCGGGCGGAATCTGCGAAAAATGAGATAGCAGTCGAGCCCATTGCCCCGTCACTCACGGTTCTCTTGCTTCCCCAGCCTCACGTCTTTGACCCTGTCAGTTTGACTTTGCAACCTGCGGTTTTGAAAGACATCAATCTTTCAGCTTCTTTGCTCGAAAGCCTCTTTCGGATGCCCGCTGTCAGCACCGAGGTATTGCCCGAAATGGTGTTGCGCCTGGGGCGTATTCGGGTGTCTCGTGGCCTTTCTTTTCCTCTTCCCGAAGAGCATGCCCAGAAAATTCATGATGTAGGTTCTTTGCCTTTGCAGCCGGTTTTGCGTCTGATAACCTGCCCTAACATGCCCTCTGAAATGTGGCTGGAGGGGCATCAGCGCCCGCCACCGTCAGGTCAGCCGAGCCGCCAAGCCGCGATTCAAATCATGTTTCGCTATATTTTGCCCCCAAGGCCACAACTCGCTGGCCGGACGCTGGATTACCATTTTCCTGTCGGGGGCTCGGAGAGTGTTTTTGTTGAGCAACCTGGCCTGACAGCAACCAGTTCAAGACTCACTTGCTTCAAGCGCGAGACTCACGAGGAATTAAACGTCATTGAGCGGGTTTTTCATCAACTTCAATTACGCCCCTGGAGCCGTGTTGCCGGCTGGGCCTTGGAGAGGCTGGCGGCGCTCAAGGCCGGCTTATTGCAGTCAGTGCAGTCAGGTCCATTGCCACCGGCTCTGCAAGAAGGGCAGTTGATTGTGGTTCCACTTGACCGTGATCAATGGCCGCGCTTCATGAGCAATTCACTGCCCCTGTTGCAGGCTGAAGGCTGGGCTATTGAACGTGACCCTGATTTTCCTTACGAAATGTACGATGCTGATGATTTTGAAATCAGCTTGGCTGATGAACCTGGCGCAGGGCTGCATTGGTTCAAGGTAGGTTTGAACGTGACTGTCTCTGGCCAGTCTGTTGAACTTGTGCCTTTGCTGGTGGGTCTGGTTCAAGCCGGTTGGCTCACTTTCGAAGAAGCCATGCGCGACCCTGATGGAGAGGTTTTGATTCCCTGGCCTTATCCCGATCAACCTGCCCCCACAAACAATGGCCGATTGACCTTGCGCCGAGAGCGGCTACTGCGTTTTCCTGCGTCCCGAGTGGCTCCGCTGGTATCGTGGTTGCGCAGCATTTTTTTACAACATGGCAGCCCTCAGAATGCTGAATTACCACGCCTATCGCACTACGAGCTTGGCGCATTGGAGTCAGTGTCAGCTGGCTTGCGGGTCAGTGCGCCGCCGTCTTTGGTGGCACTCATGGATCAATTGGGTCAGATCCGCACAGGTGCCTCTTTGCCCAGAGTTTCCGTGTCTTCGCATGTCAATGCCGAATTGCGCCCCTATCAGCTTGACGGAGTCACCTGGATGGATTTTTTGCGCAGATCCCAGTTTGGCGGCATTCTGGCTGACGACATGGGGTTGGGTAAAACACTTCAAACCTTGACCTTGCTTCAGGGTGAGCTGGATGCTGAGCGCTTGGATCAACCCTGCCTGATTGTGGTTCCCACCAGCCTGCTGGGTAACTGGAAAGCCGAGGCTCAACGTTTTACACCCAAGCTACGCCTGCTGGTTTTGCATGGCAAACAGAGATCGCAGCATTTTTCTGACATCGGCCATGCCCATGTGGTGGTCACCAGCTATCCATTGGTGGTGCGGGATGCCGCAGTGCTGGCCTCAATTGAATGGCACTATCTCATTCTCGATGAAGCGCAGCGCATCAAAAACAGCCGCAGCCAAGCAGCTGCTGCGCTCAAAAGGCTTCAGGCTCGGCACCGATTATGCCTGTCAGGAACCCCGATTGAAAACCATTTAGGGGAACTCTGGAGCTTGATGGACTTTGTCAGCCCCGGTTTGCTGGGGCAAGAGGCTCAGTTTCGTGAGCTTTACCGTACTCCTATTGAGAGGCGTCAAGATATTTCCCAAGCTGAAAGTTTGGCCAGGAGGGTTCGCCCATTTATTTTGCGGCGCACCAAACATGAGGTTGCGCGAGAACTGCCGGAAAAAATCGAAACGTTGCTGCGGGTTGAGCTTGATGGCCCTCAGCGTGATTTGTACGAAACCATCCGCGCCACCATGGACAAAAAGCTGCGAGAGGTGATTGCGCAGCAAGGCTTGGCCCGCAGCCAGATCGTTGTTTTGGATGCCCTGCTGAAATTGCGCCAAGTGTGTTGTGACCCTCGATTGTTCAAAGGCCACCAAATTCCCGCATCACCTCCAGATGACTTTGTCTCCGCCAAACTCGAACTGCTGCTTGATCTTCTGCCGACCCTGGTAGAAGATGGCCGACGCATTTTGGTATTTTCCCAGTTCACCGAGATGCTGGCCCTCATTGAACCTGAACTTCAACAGAGAAATATGGCTTATCTGAAACTCACTGGAGAAACCACAGACCGGGCAGAGATGGTGGCGCAATTTCAAGAAGGCAAAGTGCCCCTGTTTCTGATCAGCCTCAAAGCCGGTGGGGTGGGGTTAAACCTGACAGCCGCCGATACCGTCATCCTGTATGACCCTTGGTGGAATCCGGCGGTAGAACAGCAAGCCATTGACCGTGCTTACCGCATTGGGCAAGGTAAGGCAGTCTTTGTTTATAAATTGGTGGCCAGCGGAACGGTCGAAGAAAAAATGCTCGAACTCCAAGCGCGTAAGGCTGGTTTGGCTGATGGCCTTCTGAGCGGAGTAGCGAGCGACGCCTCCTTCACGCCACAAGATTTTGACGAACTCTTCAAGCCCCTCGGGGCTTGAGCCAAGCGCTGAGCGCTTAAAACCGCTCAGGCCCTAGTTCATTGAGGCCACGTTTCTTTCAGTGTGGTGGCCCGATTAAAAACAAGGCGCCCTGCGGAGTGATCCAGCCTGTCGGCCACAAAATACCCGTGTCTTTCAAACTGAAATTTTTCATCCGCTTGGGCTGCTGCCAAGCCAGGCTCCACAATCGCTGCAACCACGCGCTTGCTGCGCGGGTTCAGTGCAGAGAAGTAATCCCGGCCACCGGCATCAGGATGGGCTTCCAAGAAGAGGCGGTCATAAAGACGTACCTCGGCATTCAGCCCTTCCGCCACACTAACCCAGGTGATCACCCCCTTGACCTTGACTGAATCGGCTCCGGGCGTGCCACTTTGGGTGTCAGGAATGATTCGGGCCAGCACGGCAGTGAGGTCTCCGTAAGCATTTTTTTCGCAACCGGTACATTCAATCACATAACCATATTTGAGACGAACCTTGCTTCCTGGAATTTCCTGACCATCGTCTTGCATGCGGGGTGGGCTCAGGCGGAAAAACCCTTGGCTTGGAATTTCCATAAAGTCCTCGCGTTCAATCCAAACTTCATGGGTCAGATAAAATTCCCGCTGACCTCGCTCGGGCTGGGCCGGATGAACGGGTGCCCGGCAAAGCTGACGATGATCTTCTCGACCAAAAACCTCAGAAAAGTTCACCAGTTTTAGTTTCAAGGGGTCAAGCACCGCACAGGCCCGGGCCGCTTTGGGGTCAAGGTCATCCCTCAGGGCAATCTCGAGGGTGCTGTAATCAATCCAGCTGTCGGCTTTGCTCACCCCGATGCGTTCGGCAAACAGGCGCAGTGATTCGGGGGTAAACCCTCGCCGACGCAATCCGGCAATGGTAGGCATTCTCGGATCATCCCAGCCCTCGACATGGCCCGTATCGACCAGGTTTTTCAATTTGCGTTTGCTGGTCACAACATAGGTTAAATTCAAGCGTGCGAATTCATGCTGATGAGGGGGAGGGGATTGCAGCAAGCCAAGTCGGCACAGATGCTCCAGAAGCCAGTCATAAAAGGGCCGCTGATCCTCAAATTCCAGAGTACAGATGCTGTGGGTAATGTTTTCCAGGGCATCTTCAATCGGATGAGCAAAGGTGTACATAGGGTAGATACACCATGCATCGCCTGTATTGTGGTGGGTGGCTCGTCGAATACGATAGATGGCAGGGTCTCGCAAGTTGATATTTGGATGGGCCATATCTATTTTGGCTCGCAATACCGCGGCGCCATCGGGCAATTCTCCTGCCCGCATTTGCCGAAACCTGGTCAAATTTTCAGAGGGGGCGCGCCCTCTGAAAGGGCTGTTCGTGCCGGGGGTATTGAAATCTCCTCGGTGAAGGCGCATGGCTTCACTGCTTTGCTCGTCAACATATGCCAGGTCAGCTTCAATCAAGGCCTCGGCAGCGTGATACATGAAATCAAAGTAGTTGCTGGCGTAGTAAAGGTGCTCAACACGCTGACCATGAATTTCTGAGTCCCAGCGAAAACCAAGCCAGCGCACCGCATCAATGATGGCATCAATATAAATTTGTTCTTCTTTTTCTGGGTTGGTGTCGTCAAAGCGCAGGTGGCACACTCCTTCATATTCCTGTGCCAGGCCAAAATTCAGGCAAATGCTCTTGGCATGTCCCACATGAAGAAAACCATTGGGTTCAGGAGGAAATCGTGTGCGAACCTTTGCGGGGTCAAGCGCTGCATCCATATGGTGAGCCCGTCCGCCTGGCGTACCAGCAAACCGTCGATGCGTATAAGTGCCTTGAGCCAAATCTTTTTCAATGATTTGCCTGAGAAAGTGACTGGGTTTGGACTCGTTTGCTTGCTTCGGTGTTTTCTTCATGGAAGGATAAAAATCAGGGGCTTGGAGGATCAGGGCTTATTTTAGCGACCCCCTCGAAAGACAGGCTGATCCGGCCTTCGGGATGCCAATGGATGTCAGCCTCCGTACCGATATTTTTGATTGTGACAGCAGATGCAGCACCCACTTAGGCTTCACAGGCCCTAATCATTTTTCTCCAGTCAACCAAAGTCAAAGAATTAGCGTTGAACTTAAGGAGGCTGTGCAAAACCTCTCCAGTGTCCAGGGCCTGTTAATACTAAAGTGCCAGTGCGTTGTTCCCCAAAAGGCCTTGCGCGGCGTTGCAAAGGCTCGCCGGGGGCCTCCCTGGCTTCGTTTTCCGCCTTGCTCAAGGCCTTTTGAAGAACAATGCATCTGGCACTTTAGTGTTAACAGGCCCTGGTTTCATCAGTCTGCGTCAGCACCAAAAGCTGCATGCCTCCCTGATCGGTTTTGCAGAGATCCCCACAAAACACAAATGCATTGTTATTTCAGGAGGGTGACATGAAAAAAATTCTAATGGCCTGTTTTATCATGGCTGCTGCTGTTTCAGGGGGCACTGCGCATGCAGACCGCATTTATTGGTCTATCGGCATCAACACCCCTGCTATCGAAACCGTCATTTCCAATTCATCGCGCGTTTATGTTCAGCCCCCCATCATTTACGCGCCTCCTCCGCCCATCGTGTATGCACCGCCGCCCGTGGTTTACGCTCCCCCTCCTCAGGTGATTTACCAGCCTCCGGTTGTGGTTTATGAGCGCCCCTGGCGCGGTCGCCACCACCGTCATCATGATGATCGTTACTGGGGTGATGATCGCTCAGCTGATCGTCGTTACTACAGATACTGATCAGGGCATCCAATGGATGCGGGCTGATTGAATTTGTTTTTTCATTCTGCTTTGGTGGCGGCCAGCTTGCAGGGCTTGAAAGCTGAGCGTCAGCCAATCCGGCCATTGAGCAAGTATTCCATCAGTGCTTTTTGCACATGCATTCGGTTTTCCGCCTCATCCCAAACAACAGACTGAGGCCCATCAATCACCTCTGACGTCACTTCTTCGCCACGGTGGGCCGGCAGGCAGTGCATAAAAAGGGCATTGCTTTGAGCAACAGCCATCATGTTTTGATCCACGCACCAATTGGCAAAAGCGGCTCGGCGGGCCTCATTTTCAGCTTCAAAACCCATGCTGGTCCAGACGTCAGTGGTCACCAAATGAGCGCCTTGGCAGGCGTCCAGAGGGTTTTTGAAAGTTTTGAGGCATGATCTGTTGGTGATGCCGGCAATTTTGGGGTCAATTTCGTAGCCACTCGGGGTGCTCACATGGAGAGTGAAACCCAGGATGTCGGCAGCCTGTAGCCATGTGTTGGCCATATTGTTGCCATCGCCCACCCAAGCCACCACTTTGCCCTCAAGGCTGCCACGGTGTTCGATGTAGGTGAAAATATCGGCCATGATCTGGCAGGGGTGGTATTCGTTCGTGAGGCCATTAATGATGGGCACTCGTGAGTGGGCTGCAAAAGCTTCTATTTTGGCCTGTTCGAAGGTGCGAATCATCACAAGATCAACCATGCGGCTGATGACCCTCGCGCTGTCTTCGATGGGCTCTGAGCGCCCAAGCTGGCTGTCGGCTGTCGTTAGCGTCACGACCGAGCCGCCCATTTGGTACATGCCGGCTTCAAAACTCACCCGCGTACGGGTGCTGGCTTTTTCAAAAACCATGGCCAGCGTGCGATCCGTCAGGGGGGTGTACTTTTCGTAGTTTTTGAATCGCTTTTTGATAATCGCAGCCCGTTCGAACAAGTAGGCGTACTCTTCAGCGTTGAAATCCTTGAACTGAAGAAAATGACGAATCGGTTGCGGGCCAGGTTTCATGAGAACAATGTCAAGCAGGAGTGTGGAGAAATTGGCGCACCAGAGGGCTTAACAAAGCCACAATCTGAGCAGCTTCATCCATCGACAGGATCAGGGGCGGAACCAGGCGAATGACCTTGTCGGCAGTGACGCTCATTAAAAGGCCTGCTTCAGCCGCCTGAGCGAGTAGGGGGCTGCATGGTCGGTCAAGTTCGATGCCCAGCATCAGGCCTTGTCCACGAATCTCAACAACGCCTGGAACCTCGCCCAACTCGCGCACCAAGCCAGCATGCAGGGCGTCTCCAACGCGCTGAACATGATGCAGGAGATGATCTTCTTCGATGATACGAATGGTTTCAATGCCAGCCCTCATGGCCAAGGGGTTGCCCCCAAAGGTGGTGCCATGATTGCCCGGCGCAAAGACTTTGGCCGCTTTGGGGCCGCAGACCACGGCACCGATCGGGACACCAGAACCCAAGCCCTTGGCCAGCGGCATGACATCGGGTTGAATGCCTGCCCATTGGTGAGCAAACCATTTTCCGGTGCGCCCAATACCACATTGCACTTCATCAAGCATCAGCAGCCAGCCGCGCTCATTGCAGAGTTGCCTGAGCGCCTGAAGATACTCCACCGTGGCTGGGTTGACGCCTCCTTCACCCTGGATGACCTCAAGAAATACGGCCACCGCCCGGGGTCGATTTTCGGCTGTCTGATAAAGGGCATGGATATCGTTGAAGGGAATTCGCACAAAGCCTTCAACCAAAGGGTAAAAGCCCGCCTGAACCTTCGGATTGCCAGTGGCTGAGAGCGTGGCGATCGAGCGGCCATGAAATGCTTTTTCGTAAACGATAATTTCTGGAAACTCAATGCCCTTGTCATGCCCGAATTTGCGGGCGATTTTTAAGGCGGCTTCGTTCGCTTCCAGGCCGGAATTGCAGAAAAAAACATTTTCCAGGCCCGAAAGTGCGCAAAGCTTGGCGGCCAATTCTTCCTGAAGTGGGTTGTAATAATAATTGGACGTGTGAACAAGCGTGGCAAGTTGGGATTGCAGCGCAGACACCCAGCGGGGGTGGGCGTGCCCAAGGGTGTTGACGGCAATTCCACCCAGGCCATCAAGATACTTTTTGCCATTGAGGTCCCACACCCAGCAGCCTTTTCCATGCGACAACGCAATCGGCACGCGAGCATAGGTGTGCATCACGTGGGGCTCAGAGGCTGGAGAAAGAGAGGCGTATGGCATGCGCTGTTGGAAATTAGAGGTGAAACTTGAACCGGGCTGAGCTTTTGCGGGCCTGATTGAACACCAAGAGAGGCGGTAATGATGTTCAGCGATGAAAGATCAAAAACTATTTTAAGGCTGAGAAGCCTGCTTGACGAATATTTCCAGCTTTGAGCGTGGCCCTGGATGTCGGAATTTTCTCGTGGGTCAAGCATGTTCTGAGCCAGTTCAAGGGCCTGAGGGGCAGGGTGCTTTAAGATGGGTTTGGCAGAGCTTCCTGAAGCTTTGGCGCTTCTTGGGGTTTTAAATCACAGACAAACCCTGTGTGACGTGACTTATGACATTATCGCGAGAAGTTTTTATTCAAGGGTTGACCTTGGAGGGCGAGCCTTTTCGCCCCAGTGACTGGGCTGAGCGCTTGGCTGGCGCTCTTTCGTCTTTCCGCCCAAGGACAGGCACAGGCGGGATGGGTGCCCATATTGGCTATTCGCCTTTTTGTTTTCCCGGTCGAGTCAATGGTGTCCAGTGTGTCATTGTGAATGAGCGCCTCCGTGAAATTGAGCCGATGGCCTGGGACTTTGTGATGAATTTTGCCCGTGATAACCGGCTTCAAGTGTTCGAAGCTTGCTTCTTGCCCGAGGCCCCTGGAAGGACCTCAGCGTCTTGATTGGCGTTGTCGTTGGGCTTCATCACAGAATGTGCTCACCAGGCAGTGCTCACAAAGAGGCTTGCGGGCTTTGCAGACATACCGGCCATGTAAAATCAACCAGTGATGCGCGTCGACCAAGTAGTCTGTGGGCACCCGCTTCAAGAGTTGTTGTTCAACTTTCAACGGGGTTTTTCCTCGTGCCAAACCGGTTCGATGGCTCACACGAAAAACATGCGTATCTACCGCCATGGTGGGTTCACCGAAGGCCACATTGAGCACCACATTCGCCGTTTTTCGGCCCACACCCGGCAATGACTCGAGTGCTTCGCGGGTTCTGGGAATGTGTCCGCCATAATCATTGACGAGAATCTTGCAAGTTTCAAACAAATTTTTCGCCTTGGTTCGATACAGCCCAATACTTTGGATGGCTTGAGTCAGGGCTGGTAAACCCAGCGCCAACATGCGATGTGGCGTGTTGGCACTGGCAAACAATGCCCGCGTGGCCTTGTTCACACTGACATCCGTGGCCTGTGCAGACAGTAGCACAGCAGCCAACAGTTCAAAGGTGTTGGTGAATTCAAGTTCGGTTTGTGGCTCGGGATTGGCGTTTTTCAGGGTGGCAAAGAAGGGTTCGATTTCGGTTTTTTTCATGACAATCAGGGTTGGGGTCGGGGCCGGGTGCAAAAACACATTCCCATTAAAAGCAAACCATCGGTACTCTCTTGACAGGGCCGCCCATTTATAATTTTGCTTTACCATCATCGCGCGGCACTCAGCCGTGCTGCATGCAATGACCAAGTTTGTCTTTGTCACTGGCGGTGTCGTGTCTTCCCTGGGCAAGGGCATCGCGGCTGCGTCGCTCGCAGCGATTCTCGAATCGCGCGGCATCAATGTCACCCTGATCAAGCTGGACCCCTACCTCAATGTCGACCCCGGTACCATGTCGCCCTTTCAGCACGGCGAAGTCTTCGTGACAGACGATGGCGCCGAGACCGACCTTGACCTGGGCCACTACGAGCGCTTTATCACCACCAAAATGAAGCGTTCCAATAATTTCACCACAGGGCAAATTTATAAAAGTGTCCTTGAGAAGGAGCGGCGCGGCGACTACCTTGGTAAAACCGTCCAAGTGATCCCCCATGTGACTCACGAAATTCAGGAATTTATCAAACGTGGGGCGGGTCTGTTGCCGATCCCGGGCCAGGAAGACAGCTTTGACCCCTCCCATGCGGTCGACTTGGCCATTGTCGAAATTGGCGGTACGGTGGGTGATATCGAATCTTTGCCATTTTTGGAGGCCGTTCGCCAGATGAGCCTGCGCATGGGGCCCAATCAGACTGCTTTTGTCCACTTGACTTATGTCCCATGGATTGCTACGGCCGGCGAACTGAAAACCAAACCCACCCAACATACCGTTCAAAAGCTGCGTGAAATCGGTATTCAGCCCGATGCCTTGCTGTGCCGCGCAGACCGTGCCGTACCCAACGAAGAGCGCGAAAAAATTTCACTTTTTACCAATGTGCCGCAATGGGGCGTCATCTCCGTCTGGGATGCTGACACCATTTATAAAGTGCCGCGTATGCTTCATGAACAAGGCCTTGACGGACTGATTTGCGACAAGCTGCGTCTCAGCACTCCGCCAGCCAATTTGAAGCGCTGGGATGATCTGGTTCAACAGGTCGAATCCCCCAAGCAGGCTGTGACCATCGCCATGTGTGGCAAGTACACCGACCTGTCTGACTCTTACAAGTCGCTCAATGAAGCCCTGCGCCACGCCGGCTTGCATAACCAGGCCAAGATCCACATTCGCTATATCGACTCCGAAAGCCTGAACCCCGACAATATCAGGCAACTCTCCGAAATCGATGCTGTTTTGGTTCCTGGGGGGTTTGGCAAACGCGGGGTGGAGGGCAAAATTCTTGCTGCTCAGTATGCCCGGGAAAACAAAATTCCTTACCTGGGCATTTGCCTCGGCATGCAAGTGGCTACCATCGAATATGCCCGGCACAAAGCACATCTTCCCTTGGCCAACAGCACCGAGTTTGATCCCCTCACGCCATACCCCGTGATTGCCCTGATCGACGAATGGCAAGACACCGATGGCTCGATCCACAAACGAGACGTCAGCTCCGACTTGGGCGGCACGATGCGTTTAGGTGCTCAAAGTTCAAACGTCAAAACCGGCACTCTCGCCCATGACATCTATGGCCCTGTGCTCACTGAGCGTCACCGCCACCGCTTCGAAGCCAATGTCAATTACCTTGATCGCCTCAGCCAGGCAGGTTTGGTCATTTCAGCTCTCACTCAGCACGAGAAGCTCACGGAAATCATTGAGCTGCCACGCAGTGTTCACCCTTGGTACATGGGTGTTCAATTCCACCCTGAATTTAAATCAACCCCTTGGGGCAGCCACCCTCTGTTTAATTCCTACATCCAGGCCGCATTGGCCTACCAAGGCACGCGCAGCACGGGTGAGAAGGAAGCCGCATGAAGCTCTGTGGGTTTGAAGTCGGTTTGCATCGTCCTTTCTTTCTGATCGCTGGCCCCTGTGTGATCGAGTCGGCTCAACTGCAAATGGATGTTGCCGGCCAGTTGAAAGAAATCACTCAAAAGCTCGGCATTCCCTTCATCTTCAAAAGCAGCGTTGACAAAGCCAATCGCTCCAGTGGAAGCTCTTTCCGCGGTTTGGGCATTGATCAAGGTTTGGAAATCTTGGGCCAAGTCAAGCGTGAATGGCAAGTGCCGGTTCTGACGGACGTCCATACCGAAGCTGAAGTGCCTCAAGTGGCTGCAGTGGTAGATGTCCTTCAAACCCCTGCATTTCTTTGCCGTCAAACTGATTTTATCCGCGCGGTGGCCGAGTCAGGCAAGCCGGTGAATATCAAAAAAGGGCAGTTCCTTGCGCCCCATGACATGAAAAACGTGATCGACAAAGCCCGTGCAGCCGCTCAGGCCAAGGGCTTGCCCACCGACAACTTCCTCGCCTGCGAACGCGGAACCACCTTTGGCTACAACAATCTGGTCAGCGACATGCGATCCTTGGCCATCATGCGGGAAACTGGCGCCCCCGTTGTTTTTGATGCCACCCATTCGGTTCAACTGCCGGGCGGGCAAGGCACCAGCAGTGGCGGCCAACGCGAGTTTGTGCCTGTATTAGCTCGCGCAGCGGTCGCCGTCGGTATTGCAGGCCTCTTCATGGAAACCCACCCTGACCCGGCCCGCGCCCTGAGCGATGGCCCGAATGCCGTCCCCCTGAAACACATGGCCAGCCTGCTTGAGCAATTGCAAGCCTTGGACCGCGTGGTGAAACAGCAATCTTTGCTGGAAAACGATTTCCCTTGAGAAAACAACCTCAGTCTGCGAAAAATTCTCCCCCTTGTTTTTTATTTTGACATCAAACCTCTCAATACTGGAGACCCTGAAATGAGTGCTATCGTCGACATCATCGGTCGCGAAATTCTGGACAGCCGTGGCAACCCCACCGTCGAGTGTGATGTGTTGCTGGAGTCTGGTGTGATGGGCCGTGCCGCCGTTCCTTCGGGGGCTTCCACCGGCTCTCGCGAAGCCATCGAACTGCGTGACGGTGACAAGAGTCGCTACTTGGGCAAGGGTGTTCTGCGTGCCGTCAACTACATCAATCACGAAATCTCTGAAGCGGTTTTGGGCCTGGATGCAACCGAGCAAGCCTTCCTGGATCGCACCCTGATCGAACTCGACAACACTGACAACAAGAGCCGTCTGGGCGCAAACGCCATGCTGGCAGTGAGTATGGCCGTGGCGCGTGCCGCGGCCGAAGACGCCGGCCTGCCCCTGTACCGTTACTTTGGGGGCTCGGCCGCCATGCAACTCCCCGTTCCGATGATGAACGTCATCAACGGCGGTGCGCACGCCAACAACAACCTCGACCTTCAAGAGCTCATGATCATTCCGGTGGGGGCCCCGAGCTTCCGTGAGGCCGTGCGTTATGGCGCCGAAGTCTTCCATGCCCTCAAAAAGATCATTCATGATAAAGGCCTGAGCACCGCAGTGGGTGACGAAGGTGGCTTTGCCCCCAGCATTGCAAGCCACGAAGCTGCCATTCAACTGATTCTCAATGCCATTGATAAAGCGGGCTTTATTCCTGGCGAACAAATTGCCATCGGCCTCGACTGCGCAGCCAGTGAGTTTTACAGACCAGGCACGGATGGCAAGCTCGCCTACCAATTGGCTGGCGAAGGCCTGTCGCTTTCGGCCGCCGCATGGACCGATATGCTCGCCACCTGGTGCGACAAATACCCCATCATCAGCATCGAAGATGGCATGGCCGAAGGCGACTGGGAAGGCTGGAAGCACCTGAGTGAGCGCCTGGGCAAGAAGGTGCAACTGGTGGGTGACGACCTTTTCGTCACCAACACCAAAATTCTGCGTGAGGGTATCCAAAAGCAAATTGCCAATTCGATCCTCATCAAAATTAATCAAATTGGCACCCTGACTGAAACCTTCGCCGCCATCGAAATGGCCAAGCGCGCCAACTATACCGCCGTGATTAGCCATCGCTCCGGCGAAACCGAAGACTCCACCATTGCTGACATCGCTGTGGGCACCAACGCCTTACAAATTAAAACCGGCTCAATGAGCCGCAGTGACCGTATGGCCAAATATAACCAGCTTCTGCGCATTGAAGAAGATCTCGGCAACGTGGCCAGCTACCCTGGGCGGGACGCTTTTTACAACCTGCCTTGATTTTTCCATCAGCTTGGTTGATTCGCCCTCGAAACACCCACCATGAGAATTGTGACCATCAGCCTTGTTTTACTCTTGGCCATGGTTCATTCCGAACTTTGGTTAGGCAAAGGGGGCGTTCCCCGCGTTATGGAATTGAGATCCAGGCTCAATCTTCAGCGCACCATCAACGACGCTGACCGAGAACGGAATGCGCAGCTTGGCGCCGAAGTCCGGGACTTGAAGGATGGCCTCGAAATGGTTGAAGAGCAGGCACGTTTTGATTTGGGGATGGTCAAACCCCATGAAATTTTGGTGCAATTAATTAAGGCGCCTAAGTAAGACCTGTTCCGAACATTTTTTGCCAACCATAAAACACAAACCCCTCTGGTTTTTACGCCAGAGGGGTGGGCGGCTGAGTAACCGCCAATTCGGGGATCCGGAGATTTCGATTCGGGGCCCCTGGACGCAATTGCTGCGTCACTTGATGCGTCTTTGAAGAACGCATTTCGATGGTAATCTTGTTTTTCCAAAATCACAAGCCTTTGAATCAAAAAAACATACCTTCTTGATTGTGCTCAAAAAGCTTCAATTCTGGGCTGTGCTTGGCGATTTTTTGGTTTTGCGAAAAATAGGCTGACCAGAATCTCAGCCGAAGGGCAAATTTCTGGGGCAGGCTTGCTGATCTATCGTTTGTATTCTGGATTTCTGTTTTAACCCCCTCTCATGTTGATCAAAAAGGAACTCTGCCCATGAGCTTGCCCGCTCACCAACTGACCATGACTGTCCTCATGACCCCCGATACTGCAAATTTCGCTGGCAATGTGCACGGAGGAACCATTCTTAAACTGCTTGACCAAGTGGCTTACGCTTGTGCCAGCCGCTATGCTGGTTGCTATGTTGTGACCATGAGTGTGGATCAGGTCACTTTCAAGCAGCCTATCCATGTTGGTGAGTTGGTCACTTTTTTGTCTGCGATCAATTACACAGGCAAAACTTCGATGGAAGTTGGCATCAAGGTGATTGCGGAAAATATTCGCACCCAGGAAATGCGACATGTCAACAGCTGTTTCTTTACCATGGTGGCGGTCGATGAACACCGCAAGCCAGTCGAAATTCCTCCCTTGCGCCCTTTCACTCCCGATGAGCGCCGCCGCCATGCGGCTGCTGAAGTACGAAAACAGATGCGGCTTGAGATGGAACGGCGATCGGCCGGTATTGGCACGCCAGGAACCTAAAGGGGCGTCAGAAGAGGTGGGCCGTAGATGAGTACGGTGAATCTATGCTCCGATCGAGAATGGGGCAGATTTTTTATCTGAACAGCTCAGCCTTGCAAAATTCAAATCAGTAGGCCTTTGGGCCTATTGTTTCATGATTGGCCGGCGGAATGCCAAAGTGGCGGCGGAATGGTGATACACCTCAATCCAATCGCCCTATGTTATGTCATTGTAGGGGGCTCTTAAAAAGCCCCTTACTTTTAAAAAATTCTCTTAAATCAAAAAATCACTAAGCTGGCGGCCATTTTCGAGGGCAGTCTTTAGCCATTTAGGCTGCAAACCACGGCCACTCCAGGTTTCTCCGGTGACACTATTAGAATACTTAGTAGCAACCTTGTTGCCTTTTCGGGTTGATAATTTGGTGCTGCGTAAACCTAAGTCAGCAATAGTCAGGGCATGCTGCTCCATCAATGTTTTGATTTGAGACAATGCGTCTGTACGTTCCTGTTTGCGGGTAATTTCGATTTGTTTGTCTAATTCGGCTTTCTGATCGAGAAGTTGTTGCAGATTGGACATGTAAAATTCCTTTTTTGGGTAGATTTGATGACTGATGCAATGCACAATCAAGTATATACACAAATAATAGATGGTTTGTCTTTTTTATAAGAAAGACTGGTCAAATTTTACATCAAAACAGATTCTGAGTTTACTTACCTTCGCCGTCAGTTCAAGCTTGGATGGTGCCTGCATGAATGTAAAACATCTTGGCAAGTTGTCTGCAAAAATTCGGATTGTACTTTTTAAAGCGCCTACAAGGTTTTTAAGGCTGAATATTCAATCAGCTTGAGGAGGGACAAAACCAGCAGGCCGATCAGCCCCTTGTCCAAAGAAAAAGTTTTCCATTTGCCTCACCAGGTAGGCGCGAGCGCGTTGATCGGCCAGATTCAATCGGTTTTCGTTCACCAGCATGGTCTGATGTTTCAGCCACAGTTGCCAGGCTTCCTTGCAAATTTGCTGATAAATTCGCAAGCCCAGCTCGCCGGGGTAAGGGGCAAAGTCAAGCCCTTCAGCTTCTTTATTCAGGTAAGTACATTGAATGATTCGTGGCATTGTTAACTCCAAAAAATGATTGGTTTTGACTGATCGAGTGGGGGTGGGTTCAAAACATACTGTATGCCATGCGGGGGCAGGCTGACTGAATGAAAACAGGTTCAGGATAGTTTTTTGACCAGAATCTGGGATCGTCTGTCCCAGTTATAACGAGACTTTCTCGCTTCAGGAAGCCAATCTGGGTCAACTCCCACAAAGCCTCGTTTCAGAAACCAGTGCATGGTTCGGGTTGTCAGAACAAAGAGGCTTTCCAGGCCCATGGCCTTCGCGCGTTGTTCAATACGTCGGAGTATTCTTTCTCCATCTCCTTTGTTTTGAGTAATACCGGATACCGTGAGTGCGGCCATTTCAGCAGTTCGCGACTCTGGAAAAGGGTACAGTGCCGCACAACCGAAAATAATGCCATCATGCTCAATCACGGTGTAAAGATGAATATCGCGTTCAATTTCAGTCCGGTCACGTTTCACCAGTGTACCGTCTGATTCATAGGGGCCAATCAGTTTGAGGATACCGCCCAAATCATCCACAGTGGCCTCGCGCAGGCTCTCCAGTTTCTCATCAACCACCATGGTTCCAATACCATCATGAGTAAAAACCTCTAAAAGCAGGGAGCCATCCACACTAAATGGGAGAATATGTGTTCGTTCAACTCCGCCACGGCAAGCCTTGACACAGTGCTGAAGATAAAACGCGGTATCTGTTGGCTGCTGCGGGTTGGGTAATGAAGCCAGCATTTTCTCGGCATCGGCGAGGGCAAGTTCAGTATCAATAGCGGTTTCGATATCTGCCGGGTTTTCATGAATTCCTGCAATTTCTGTCAGGAAAATCAATTTATCTGCTTTGAGGGCAACGGCGGCACTGGTGGCCACATCTTCCATGGCCAGGTTAAAGGCTTCACCGGTGGGGGAAAAACCAAAAGGGGATAACAGCACCATGGCGCCGGTATTCATGGCGCGGCGGATGGCTTCACCATCTACCTTGCGAACCACTCCGCTGTGCATGAAGTCCACCCCATCCAGAATACCTACGGGGCGGGCCGTCATGAAGTTGCCAGACACCACCCGAACCACGGCATTGGCCATGGGCGTATTGGGAAGCCCTTGGGAGAAGGCCGCTTCAATTTCAAATCGAAGTTGGCCGGCTGCTTCTTGGGCTGCATCCAGGGCCACGGGGTCGGTGATACGAATACCATGGCTGAAAAGCGAAGTATGCCCTTTGGCTTTGAGCTGTTCATTGACTTGGGGCCTAAACCCATAGACCAGCACAATTTTGATCCCCATCGCATGGAAGATGGCGAGATCTTGGGCAAAGGAACTGAGCTTCCCGGCGGCAATGAGCTCCCCGGCCATGGCCACGACGAAGGTCTTTCCGTGGTAAGCGTGAATATAGGGGGCAACCCCGCGCAGCAGGGGAACGAAGGTATGAGGAAAAACGAGATCCATGGCATTCGCATTAAAATTGCGCAGATTGTGCCGCAGTGCGTAACCATTTCTTTATAGCTTGCTTGTGATTGTTCAAGCCTCAGGGTGTGAGGTGTGCGTTTGGTTTCAGCGGCCAAGCCAAGATAGGTTGGTATTGTCTGGGGAGGCGCATTCTTGCAGGGGGTATTCTTGATAGCAGACTGAGCGGTGAAATATGCTTGAGGTCAGCATGATCCCTCATGCCCTGGTCTTTTTTAACTTGACACCTGTCTTGATGTTCATTCCAGCCAAGGGAACCCCCCTTACCCAGCCTTTGAGTTTTCCTGAATCCTTGCCGGTATCGCACCGGCGTGAGGAAATTGCCTGCGCCATCGAAGGCCATCAAGTGGTGATCGTGTGCGGCGAAACGGGTTCCGGCAAGACCACCCAATTGCCCAAAATTGCCTTGAGTTTGGGCCGTGGGCTCGGGGTGGGGGGCCAAGGTCTGATCGGGCATACGCAGCCACGCAGAATCGCCGCATCGAGCGTGGCCAAACGAATCGCCCAAGAACTCAATACACCTTTGGGTGAGATTGTGGGCTACAAAATTCGCTTTCAAGACAAACTACGGCGGGGGGCGTCAATCAAGCTGATGACCGATGGCATCTTGTTGGCCGAAACCCAGAGTGACCCGCTGCTGAAGGCCTATGACACCCTCATTATTGATGAGGCTCATGAGCGCAGTTTGAACATTGATTTTTTGCTGGGATATTTACGGCAAATTTTGCCGCGTCGACCTGATCTCAAGCTGATCGTGACTTCAGCCACCATAGATGCTGACCGATTCGCAGGCTATTTTGCCAGCACGACAGGCCCGGCGCCCGTCATTCAGGTCTCTGGGCGGATGTACCCCGTAGAAATCCGCTATCGACCCTTCGAGGAAAGTCGGGACTATGGCCTGTATCAGGCGATTGCTGATGCCGTTGAAGAGATCTGGCGTAGTGCATCAGGTGATGTTCTCGTTTTTTTGCCGGGCGAGCGTGAAATTCGAGATGCTGCTGAGCACTTGCGTCGCCATTACTCCCCGGGGGCTCAGGTGCTGCCTTTGTTTGCCCGGCTCAGTCAAGCAGAGCAAGATGCCATATTTGAGCCTCACGGTGCAAGGCGCATTGTGCTCTCAACGAACGTCGCCGAGACATCCCTGACGGTGCCAGGAATCCGGGCCGTGATTGATGCAGGAACCGCGAGAGTCAAGCGCTATAGCTACCGCAACAAAGTTGAGCAATTACTGATTGAGCCTGTGAGTCAAGCGGCCGCCAACCAACGTGCGGGCCGATGTGGGCGCGTTAGTGATGGTGTTTGTATTCGTCTCTACAATTCCCAAAATTTTGAGGGCCGTCCAAAGTTTACAGACCCGGAAATTCTGCGATCTTCCTTGGCCGGAGTGATTTTGCGTATGAAAGCTTTGGGTCTCGGTCGTGTCGAAGATTTTGCCTTCCTTGAGCCGCCTCCAAGGCGGGCCATCGTCGATGGTTATCAGCTTTTGCATGAGCTGGGTGCTGTAGATGACACCAATGAACTCACTCCCATTGGCAAAGAACTCTCCCGCTTGCCCCTGGACCCCCGGATAGGTCGGATGATTCTGGAGGCCCGCCAACGACAGGCGCTGACTGAAGTGCTCGTGATTGCCAGCGCCATGAGCGTGCAGGATGTTCGTGAGCGCCCCTTGGAACAACAGCAAGCGGCAGACCAAGCCCATCGAAAATTTGACGATGAAAAATCTGAGTTCACAGGGCTCTTGAAGTTATGGGATTGGCTTGAGGCATTGCGTGGGCATCAGGCAGCAGAGGTGACGGTGCCCAAGCTTTCGGTGCGCAAACAAGAGCAAGCGATGCGTGAAAACTTTCTTTCGCCGCGCCGGGTACGCGAGTGGCGAGACATTTATTCCCAATTACACACTACGGTGAGCGAGCAGGGCTGGAGGCTCAATGCGAGCCCTGCCACCTATGAGCAATTGCATTTGTCCTTGCTGGCCGGCTTGCTGGGTAATATCGGTTGCAAAAGCGACACCGAAGACAACTATATCGGAGCGCGAAGTATCAAGTTTCACAAGCACCCCGGAGTGCATTTGTCGCGCAAACCAGGCCGCTGGATCATGGCGACGGAATTGGTTGAAACGCAGCGTTTATACGCACGCGGCATCGCCAACATAGAGCCTCAATGGTTGCCTGGCTTGGCCTCGCATATCATCAAGACCCAGCTCCTGGAGCCCCACTGGGAGAAAAAAGCAGGTGAAGTGATCGCCTTGGAGCGGGCCACCATTTACGGTTTGGTCATTTACAACAACAAGCGGATAAATTTTGGCCGGGTTGATCCAACGCGGGCCCGTGAAATTTTTATTCGGGAAGCCTTGGTGCCCGATGAAATCGACACCCGCTTGCCTTTTCTGACTGCCAATCGTCGCCTGCTGTCACAAATTCAAGAACTCGAGCACAAATCGCGGCGGCAGGATGTGCTGGTCGACGACGCCTTGATCGAGGCGTTTTACAACGAACATCTCCCGCCTGAGGTGTGCAGTACCGCTTCCCTGGAGCGCTGGTACCGTCAACAGAGCACAAGCCATCCCCAATTGCTCATGTTGACCCGTGATGAAGTGATGCGGCACGAGGCTTCGAGCGTGACAGCCGCATCTTTCCCGACTTTGCTGCGCCTGGGGGGGGTAGACTGTACTTGCTCCTACTTGCATGAGCCCGGTGATCCCAAAGACGGGGTGACTGTGACTGTGCCGCTTTGGGCGTTGAATCAAGTGGATGAAAGCCGCTGCGAGTGGTTGGTGCCAGGGATGTTGAAAGACAAGGTCTTGGCCTTGCTGAAAACCTTGCATCAAAAGCCCCGATCGCGCTTGGTGCCCTTAGCCGAATATGCCCAGAGTTTTGTCGATCATATGGCTGCAATGGTGACATCAGGTCATGGTAGTTTGCTCGATGAACTGCTCAAAACGGTGCGCGAATCTACACAGCTTGATCTCAAGAAAGCGGACTTCAAGCCCGAGGTTTTGCCTCCTCATTTTTTCATGAATTTCAAGGTCGTAGATGACCATGGCCGCCAAGTGGCGATGGGTCGCCACTTGGCGGCGCTCAAGGGCTCTCTTGGGGGGCAGGCCCGCTCTGCATTTCAAGCTTTGGCCCAATTAAAGATTGTTAACACGATGGGGGTCACCAGCCCCCCGGGCACTGATTCGCAGCAACCTAAAATGCTCCCCCCAAGCCGGCCTCGGCTGAGGCCCGGTTCAAACCGGGGCCTCATGTCTCAGCCTTGTACTGAGGCTGTGCTTCCTGCTGAGCCTGAACCTCAAACCTATGTCAATTGGTCGTTTGGTACGCTGCCAGAATTGCTTGAAGTGCGAAGGGCGGGCCAATCTTTGATCGGCTTTCCTGCCCTGATCGACAAGACAGATCATGTGTGCATTGAAGTCTTTGACGAACCCAAAGAGGCCGCCATTCAGCACCAAATAGGCCTTCGCCGGCTGGTGGCTTTGCAGATACGGGATGCTCTCAAGTTCCTTGAAAAAAATTTGCCAGATAGCGCCAAACTGGCCATGCTCTTCATGCCTCTGGGGACGGCAGAAGAGCTCCGCGATCAAATTGTAAGCTTGGCCATTGACCGTGCTTTTTTGAATGCCCCCTTGCCCTTGGATGCCCCGAGCTTCCAACAGCGCATTGAGGAGGGTAAAGGGCGACTGACCCTGATTGCCTTTGAAATTGCGCGTTTGGTCCTGCAAGTTTTGACTGATTATGCGCAAGCCTTGCGCAAGTTCAAAGACAGCCGCCCTGCCCCAGAAGTGTCGCAAGATATCCAGGCGCAATTCTCCCGTCTTTTACCCAAGCGGTTCATTTTGCAAACCCCTTGGGGGCAAATGCAGCACTTGCCGCGTTATTTCAAGGCCATTGGTTCACGGCTGGAGAAGTTGCGCACTGATCCAGTGCGCGATGCAGGCCGGATGGCCGAAATACGCCCTTTGGAGCAGCGTTATCTGCGTGAGGTAGCTGGGCGTAAAGGCATTTTTGACGCCCGATTGGAAGATTTTCGCTGGATGCTCGAAGAATTGCGTGTCAGTTTATTTGCCCAAGAGTTGCGTACCCCCCAGCCAGTGAGTGCCAAGCGACTGGAGAAAGTGTGGCTGCAAATTCAATCTACGGCCTGACAAAATTTTTTGGCGGCTCGCCTGAATCAATCAAAATTCAATTTTATTGATGCTGGGTCAACAAATAGCATTTGGTACATGACCCTGTAGGAGGGCACAATGAGGGTATGTTTTTCAATCTTCCAACCATCCTGACTTGGGCCCGCATTTTGGCCATTCCCGTCATCGTGGGTTTGTTTTACCTGGATATTTCGCCGCAAACCCAAAATCTCCTTGCCACTTTGTTTTTTGTGGGTGTAGCACTGACTGACTGGGCTGATGGTTTCTTGGCTCGCAAGCTCAACATGTCCTCGTCATTTGGTGCATTTCTGGACCCTGTAGCAGACAAGTTTCTTGTTTGCGCCACGCTGCTGGTGCTGGTCAAGCTGGGGCGGGTAGACGACTATATCGCTCTGGTCATTGTAGGAAGAGAAATCGCCATTTCCGCCCTGCGCGAATGGATGGCTCAAATCGGGGCTTCCCGAAGCGTGGCGGTTCATCGAATAGGTAAAATTAAAACCTCAGTTCAAATGGTGGCCATTCCGTTTCTTTTATACGACGGTTTTTTGCTCGGCAGCCTTGATACCCATCTCTGGGGCTCGGTCTTGCTTTATGTTTCTGCGGTGCTGACCATCTGGTCCATGGTGTACTATCTGAAAAAAGCTTTACCAGAAATTCGTGCGAAAGCCCGATAAATCCTGGCTTGGTCAGCCCTCGATCGGTCAATCGTGATGTCCTCTTGGCATGATTTTTAATCTTTAGGCCGAATCTGCGTACAATAGTGCTTTCATTTTTGCTTTTCTGAGGCGGGTGCTGACGAGGCACATAGAAGGTGCTTTATTGGGGTGTTTGCTGCCTTCACTTTTTCGTCATCGCAAGTCATTTCTTTGTGGGGAATACCTTCGTGAACAAATCCGAATTGATCGAACACATCGCCAAGCAGGCTGATATCTCCAAGGCGGCGGCTCAACGCGCCTTGGAAGCCTTTATTGGTGGGGTCAAGTCAACGCTCAAGAAAAATGGTTCGGTTGCTTTGGTCGGGTTTGGAACTTTTGCTGTCACCAAGCGCGCTGCTCGCATGGGGCGTAACCCCAGTACCAACACGCCAATTAAAATTAAAGCAGCCAAGGTGCCCAAGTTTCGTCCAGGGAAGGCACTGAAAGACGCTGTGAACTGAGGTGTCATGGCTGGACTGATTCCGGGTGCTTAGCTCAGCTGGTAGAGCGGCGCCCTTACAAGGCGTAGGTCGGGGGTTCGAGCCCCTCAGCACCCACCACCGGTATCAATATCCCAAAGGCGAACCTCGGTCCGCCTTTGTTTTTTTGGACCCCCCCATTTTTGCCCGGCACGATCCATGTTTGATTTCGTTCGGAAACATACCCGCATTCTGTTTTTCGCTCTTCTATTGATTGTTCTTCCCTCATTCCTGTTAGTGGGCCATCTGGATCGGCTGATGGGTCGCAATCCCGCTCTCCAAGAAGTTGCGAGTGTAGGAGGGCAGGCCATCATTCAGGCCGAGTTAGATGATGCCGTGCAACAAGTCCTTGATCGCCAGCGTCGCCAAAATCCCGACAAGGACATTAAAGAGCTTGACACGCCACAACTCCGCGGTGAAGTGCTTGATGATCTGGTCCGTCGCCGGGTGATGCAGTCCGCTGTCCGGGAGTTTCATGTGGAGGTCACTGATGAGCAGCTCAAGCGGGTTTTTGCCACAGACCCTCAGTTTGCCACTTTGCGCAATCCCGACGGCACTGTCAATAAGGCCATTTTGGAATCCCAAGGTTTGAAGTCTGACACTTTTGCTGAAATGCTTCGCAAAAGCATGGCCCTCCAACGATTGAGTGCAGGCCTGGATACCGGCGCTTTTGTCCCTCCCGCTCTCACTCAGCAGGCTATAGAAGCTTTCTTTCAGCAACGTGAAATACAAGTTCAATTCTTTAATCCAAGTGTTTATGCTTCCCAGGTATCCCCTACGGATGCGCAGCTAGAGGCTTTTTATCAACAACCTGCAACGGCTGCGCGGTTTTTGCAAGCCGAGCAAGCTGATGTAGAGTATGTAACCCTCTCTCCGGGAGCTTTGTCTCGCCAGGTTCAGGTTTCTGATGACGAGATCAAGGCCGCTTATGATCAGGGCCTCAAAAGCACTCCGCCTCGTTTTACCAAGCCTGAAGCGCGTCGAGCCAGTCACATCCTGATCAAGCCGGGGGCCAAGGAACAAGATCGGGTCAAGGCCAAAGCCAAGGCTGAAGCTTTGCTGGAAGCGCTCCGCAAGAACCCCGCCAGTTTTGCTGAGTTGGCCAAGCAAAACTCCGATGATGCAGGGTCATCGGCCTCCGGTGGTGACCTTGATTTTTTGACTCGCGATGATATTATCAAACCCTTTTCTGAAGCACTTTTTGCACTCAAGCTGGGTGCCATCAGCGAGGTCATTGAATCCGAGCAGGGGTTCCATATCATTCTCATGACCGGCCTGCGACCTGGCGAGATTCAGCCGCTTGAGTCCGTGAAATCCGACCTGATGGCCGAACTTCAACAGTCTCAGGCGCGAAAAAAATTTGCCGATGCTGTCCTTGATTTTGGCAATATGGTTTTTGAGCAGTCTGATACCTTCAAGAACATTGCTGAAAAGTGGAAGCTGGAAGTTCGAACAGCCAAACATCTCAAGCCTGCCGGGGCTGCCAGCCAAGACCCTGTACTGGCGCATCCCAAAGTGTTGCAGGCTGTTTTTTCCCCTGAATCTGTGCGTGATCAGCGCAACACCCCCGCGATTGAAATTTCACCCGAACAATTTGTCTCCCTCCGGGTGCTCAGTCATACGGCACCTCGTCAGCCTCCTCTGAGTGAGGTTCAGGCCCAAGTTCGTCAAGCTTATGTTGATCGAGAATCTGCCGCTTTGGCCCGTCAAGAGGGTGAAAAGCAAGCCGCAATTGCCAAGGAAAAGCCGCCAGCCACCTTGTCTCAGCCCATAGAATTGGTATCGCGTGCCGGGAGCGGCAATTTCCCTTTGGCTTATCTGGAAAAAGTCATGAGAGCTCCTGTCGGCACTTTGCCTGTTACGGTCGGTATCGACATGGCCGATAAAGGCTATGCACTCGTATTAATCACCCGCGTGATCGGGCCTGATCCTGTCGTCCGGGCAGACCCGGAGGCTCTTCGCATGGGCTTTGCTCAGCTTGTTCAGGAGGCTGAAAAAAGGGCCTACGATGAGGCTCTCAAAAAACGCTTCAAGGTCTCTATCAAAACCCTGGAACCTTGATCTGAGAGTATCAATCACCCGGCTTGGGTCCGATCGTTTTGGTCGCTCGATTACAATCAAAAGCTTTGTGTGATTTGAAGGCTACCGAGGAAATCCATGAGTAATCAGCAAGTAGACAGCAGCAAACGGACTTGGCTCATTGCATCAGGCTGCGCAGGTGTGGTGGGGGGGGTGGGTGTGGCCGTCCCCTTTGTGAGCAGTTTTCAGCCGTCAGAACGTGCCCGCGCCGCGGGTGCGGCCGTAGAGGTTGATATCAGCGCCCTCAAACCTGGCGAGAAAATGACCGTTGAGTGGCGCGGTAAACCTGTCTGGATCATTCGTCGTACCCCAGAGCAGCTCACGGCTCTGGGTAAAAATACCGATTTACTCGCTGACCCCAATTCCGAGCGCAAGCCCAACGAAATCACTCCCCCATACGCCCGTAACGAGTATCGCTCCATCAAGCCTGAAATTATGGTGGCAGTAGGTATTTGTTCTCACCTGGGTTGCTCCCCAACTGAAAAATTCATCCCGGGCCCTCAGCCCTCGTTACCCGATTCCTGGGCCGGTGGTTTTCTGTGTGCTTGTCATGGATCCACCTTTGATATGGCGGGCCGTGTGTTCAAAAACAAACCTGCCCCAGACAACCTTGAGGTGCCTCCTCATACCTACCTTTCAGACACAACTTTACTGATTGGTGAAGACAAGAAAGCCTGAGCCCGGATCGCTTGAAAATATCAAAACGGCAATTTCCGCAGAAAGAAACACATGGCCACATTCAAGGAAGCCCCCGCCAATGCCCATGCGGCGCAAAAGCTGCTGACCTGGGTTGACAACCGGTTCCCCCTGTCAAAAATGTACAACGAGCATCTGGCTCAATACTATGCACCCAAAAACCTGAATTTTTGGTACTTCTTTGGGTCACTGGCTCTGCTTGTCCTCGTGATTCAAATTGTGACCGGTATTTTTCTGGTGATGCATTACAAACCTGACGCTGCTCAGGCTTTTGCTTCCGTCGAATACATCATGCGTGATGTGCCATGGGGCAGTACCATTCGTTATATGCACTCCACGGGCGCATCCGCGTTTTTTATCGTGGTATATCTTCATATGTTTCGCGGCCTGCTTTATGGCAGCTATCGTAAGCCGCGTGAATTGGTATGGATCTTCGGCTGCGCCATTTTCCTGTGCCTGATGGCCGAGGCCTTCATGGGTTACCTCTTGCCTTGGGGGCAAATGAGCTACTGGGGTGCCCAAGTGATTGTCAACCTTTTTTCAGCCATTCCTCTGGTCGGCCCTGACTTGGCCATCCTGATTCGGGGTGATTATGTTGTCGGTGATGCCACGCTAAACCGTTTTTTCTCCTTTCATGTCATTGCAGTGCCTTTGGTACTGCTTGGCTTGGTGGCCGCACACATCATTGCACTCCATGAAGTTGGCTCGAATAATCCTGATGGTATTGAAATTAAAGACAAGAAAGATGATCAGGGCCGCCCCTTGGATGGCATTCCATTTCACCCCTACTACACCGTACATGACATTTTTGGCGTGAGTGTCTTCCTCATGGCGTTCAGTGCCATTGTGTTTTTTGCTCCTGAATTCGGGGGCTACTTCCTGGAGTTTAATAACTTCATTCCTGCGGATCCTCTCAAAACACCTCCCCACATCGCACCCGTTTGGTATTTCACTCCGTTTTATTCCATGCTGCGTGCAATCACCAGTGAGATGATGTATGTGCTCGTGGCGTGTGTGGGTTTGGGGGCGCTGCTGGCGGTGGCCAAAACCCGTTTGCCCACCGCATTGAAGTTCGGGGTTCTTGGCTTGGCTGTTTTGGTAGGGGGGGGCATGCTCAATATTGATGCCAAATTTTGGGGCGTGGTTGTGATGGGTCTGGCCGTCGTTATTTTGTTTTTTCTGCCTTGGCTGGATTACAGCCCCGCGAAATCGATTCGCTATCGTCCCACCTGGCACAAAGTGCTTTATGGTATTTTCGTTATTGTTTTCGTGATTCTCGGCATTCTTGGTGTTTTGCCTCCTTCGCCTATTTTTGAGCGTATTTCTCAAGTGGGCACATTGTTCTACTTCGGTTTTTTCTTGCTTATGCCTTGGTGGAGCCGTTTGGGTCAGTTTAAAAAGGCCCCCGATCGCGTTTTGTTCGTGGCCCACTGAAAGATCAGAAGCATTTCATCCATGAAAAAGCATATTCTTTTTATCGCCCTGGCTCTGGGTTTGACGGGTTCTGTCGTTGCTGCTGGCGACGGCGCTCCCTGGGATCGATTTCCCACTCAAAAACTCACTGATTTGGCCGCCTTGCAAAATGGTGCCAAGACTTTCGTGAACTACTGCTTGAACTGCCATAGCGCATCGTTCATGCGCTATAACCGTTTGCGTGATCTCGGCATTTCCGAGGATCAAATCAAAAAAAATCTCATGTTTGCCACTGACAAAGTGGGTGAGACCATGAAAATTGCCCAAACACCAGCACAGGGCAAAGAATGGTTTGGTGGCAACCCACCTGACCTGACCTTGATTGCAAGATCCTCCGCCGACAACTCCAAGGGCTCAGGCGCTGATTATCTCTACACATATCTTCGCACCTACTACCGCGATGACACTCGGTCTACAGGTTGGAATAATTTGGCCAAACCCAATATTGGAATGCCACATGTGCTTTGGGAATTACAAGGCCAGCGTACAGCCAAGTTTGAAGAAGTCACGGATCCACATGATCACACCAAGAAGATGCATCGATTTGTTGGTTTTGAGCCGTTGACCCCAGGCAAGATGTCATCTCGCGAATACGATGAGACTGTCGGAGATCTGGTGGCCTATTTACAGTGGATGGGCGAACCTGGCGCTGCCAAGCGAGTTCGCGTCGGTGTGTGGGTCTTGCTTTTCCTTGGAATCTTTACGGTGATTGCCTGGCGTCTGAATGCCAGTTTTTGGAAAGAAATCAAGTAACGGCTTTGCTTGCCTGCTGACTCAGCAGAGGCTTTGCGTGTCTCATGGCTTTTCAGCCTTGCCGCCTTGTTCTTGGTTTTGTTGTTCTCGTTGACCCTTATTGGGAGCCTGCCACCATGATGGTGCTTTATTCTGGAACCACGTGCCCTTATTCGCACCGTTGCCGCTTCGTTTTGTTTGAAAAGGGCATGGACTTTGAGATTCGCGATGTGGATCTCTTTGCCAAGCCCGAAGACATCGTCCTGATGAACCCCTACAACGAGGTGCCTATTCTCGTTGAGCGAGATCTCATTCTTTATGAGTCGCACATTATTAATGAGTATATCGATGAGCGTTTTCCTCACCCCCAACTGATGCCTGGAGACCCTGTAGCGCGTGCGCGTGTTCGACTTTTCTTGTTTAATTTTGAAAAAGAATTGTTTGCCCATGTGAACCTTCTGGAGGGTCGTGGAGGTCCGAAGGGCAATGAGAAGCAGCTTGATCGTGCGCGCGCCCAAATCCGGGATCGGCTCACTCAGCTTGCCCCGATTTTTCTGAAAAATAAATACATGCTTGGCGATGATTTTTCGATGCTTGATGTGGCCATTGCGCCTTTGTTATGGCGCCTAGACTACTATGGCATCGAAATGTCCAAAAATGCAGTGCCCTTGTTGAAGTATGCCGAGCGTATCTTTTCGCGCCCAGCGTACATTGAGGCCTTGACGCCTTCTGAAAAGGTTATGCGTAAATAATCCAGCTTCATCGTTTATTTTCATTGCTCATGAGCATCAGCATTCCGCCTTCAGCGCCCAGTGGCACTTCAACCCGTCCTTATCTGGTCAGAGCTCTTCATGAGTGGTGCACAGACAATGGCTTCACGCCCTATCTGGCGGTCTTTGTAGGCCCAGGGGTCAAGGTTCCTGTGGAGTATGTCCAGAACAATGAAATTGTTCTCAATATCAGCTTTAATGCAACCTCTTCGATGCGGCTCGGAAATGACGCCATTGAATTCAGGGCGCGTTTTGCAGGGGTGGCGCGTGATATCTATGTTCCCATTGACCACGTGATCGCGATTTACGCCCGTGAGAATGGGCAAGGTATGGCATTTCCTGCGCCAGTGATCAATGAATCGGCCTCCACACCCCACAAAGCCGGCGCGTCAGAAATCACGTCGGAGCGAGGGTTGCGCTTGGCCAGCAAGGTGAAATTGCCTGAAGCCAGTGAGCCCTCTGATTCATCATCATTGAACAACGAGCCACCATCATGGCCTGAGGGCCCCGGGACGGGAGGCGGCAGCACGGGGGGGACAGGCCGGCCCTCTTTGAAGCGGGTCAAGTAAGTTGTAACAAATCAATTTACTCTAAATTTTGAACCTGTTCTTTCAATTGTTCAATCAGCACTTTCATTTCTAACGAAATTGTCGTCAATTCGATGGAGGCAGCTTTGGAGGCGAGGGTGTTGGCTTCGCGCAAGAGCTCTTGAATGAGGAAATCAAGGCGTTTACCCACTTCGCCTCCTTGGCTCAGGATGCGGGAGATTTCATCCAGATGAGTGCGCAGTCGGGTCAGTTCTTCAGCAATATCGACCCGAATGGCAAAGGTCGCTGCTTCATGAATGGCGCGCTCCTGAAGGGCTTCCGGCACGATGCTTTGCATGGCACTGCTGAGATCAAGGGCCTCATGCCAGCGCACCAGGAATTTTTGCTGTTGACGGTCAATGGCCGCCGGAATGAGGGGCTCTGCCTGATCGGTCAGTGCCCGCAGCCGCTGAACCCGCTCTAACAGAACCTTGACGAGCCTGCTGCCTTCGCGGGCTCTGGATTCAAGCAGCCCGGCAATGGCTTGTTTGACTGCTTCCATGACCATTTCTTCGGCGGGGGCTGGAGACGTGCCAGACTTCAGCCACAGCAACGCCTCGTGGACAGACAGGCCGCTCGCCTTGGGCAGCCATGCCTGCACTGAGGATTCCAGTCGTGACAGGCGAATCAGTTGATCCATCGATGGGGTGGGCCAGTCAGTGCCAGATTCGGAGCGGGTGCTCAGACGGACTTCAACTTTGCCCCGTTTGAGTGATTGGCTGAGGAGATCCCGCAGGGCGGGCTCCAAACCGCGCCATTCATCTGGAATGCGGAAAACCAAGTCCAGGAAACGACTATTGACTGAGCGCAGCTCAACATGCACGCTCTGGCAAGCCGTGCTGCCCGTTTTAATTGGAGCTGCTTCGAGAGATCTGCTCGATAAGGCGTCACTTTGAGGAGGGAATGTAATACCGGCATAGCCGGTCATGCTGTAGACTGGCATGGACGTTTCGACCCAATAAATTATTCATTATGTCAAAACCAAAGCCAGCTCCGTTGCCTCCAGGCACCGTGGTCGGCGGTTACCAGATCATCAAGAAGCTGGCCGCAGGGGGGTTTGGGGTGGTCTACTTGGCCGAAGACTCCGAACGGCGCTTGATCGCCCTGAAGGAGTACTTGCCATCTTCTCTGGCCGAACGCTCGCCCGGTGAGCTTACCCCCCGCGTCAAGCCTGAAAAACTGCCTCTTTATCACCTTGGTTTGCGCAGTTTTTTTGAAGAAGGTCGGTCTCTCGCACAAATTTCACATCCGAGTGTGGTGTCGGTTTTGAATTTTTTGCGAGAAAACGAAACTGTTTACATGGTGATGAACTACCTGCAGGGCGATACCCTCCAGGATTTTATCGTCACAGCGCGAGACCTTAAACAAGACAAAGTGTTCAGAGAATCATCGGTGCGATCCTTATTTGACGAAATTTTGCGCGGCTTGCGGATTGTGCATCAGCATAAAATGTTGCACCTTGACATTAAACCAGCCAATATTTTTATTACCAATGACAATAAAGCGGTGCTGCTTGATTTTGGCGCAGCGCGCGAGGTTCTTAGCAAAGAAGGTAATTTTATTCGCCCCATGTACACCCCTGGTTTTGCAGCCCCTGAAATGTATCGCCGTGATGGCAGCCTTGGTCCTTGGACAGATATTTACGCCATCGGGGCGTGTATTTACGCCTGTATGCACGGTTATCCCCCGAGTGACGCCCCTCAGCGTCTTGAAAAAGACCGCCTCGGCTTGAGCTTATCGAGGCTGCGCAACATTTATTCTGACAACCTGATCGAGGTGACTGAATGGTGCATGTCGTTAGACCCCCTCTCGCGACCCCAAAGTGTTTTTTCTTTGCAAAAGGAATTAGCGTGTGAAACTGAACGTCGTTACACCAAGCTGAGCCTGAGTGAGCGCTTGAAATTGCAACTGGAAAACTTGGGCTCCATGGGGTCTAAACCCTGAGGTCTGGAGATCGCATGCGCTTTTCCGTGTATCAAGTCAGTCGCAAAGGGGGACGTGAGAAAAACGAGGATCGCCTTGGTTATTGTTATACACGTGATGCTGGTTTATTTGCCCTTGCTGATGGCATGGGTGGCCATCCGGAAGGAGAGGTTGCTTCCCAGTTGGCATTGCAAACCATGGCGGCCATGTTTCAGCGCGACTGCAAACCCAGCCTTTCTGATCCGATTCGGTTTCTCCAGGAAGCCATTTTGGCAGGCCACCATCAGTTACTGCGTTACGCTACCCAGAGGGCACTGATCGATACCCCACGCACAACGATCGTGGCCTGCTTGATTCAAGGTCGATCAGTCTATTGGGCGCATTGCGGTGATTCGCGTTTGTATATGGTGCGTGGCGACAAACTCGTTACCCGCACGCGAGATCATTCTTATTCTGAGCTCCAAAATGCTTTGAGTCAGGGCAGCCCGATGGCCCAGGAAAAAGTCAATCGCAATGTGTTGTTCACCTGTTTGGGTAGCCCTGGGCGGCCTGTGGTGGATGCTGTCGGGCCGCTGCCCATGAAAGACGGTGACCGTCTGATGTTGTGTTCCGATGGCCTGTGGAGCAATCTCAGCGATACGTTCATTACTGAGCAGTTGACTCGGAAAGTTGTCTCAGAGGCCGTGCCTGATTTGGTGGAACAGGCCTTGCGTATAGGTGGTGCGCAATGCGACAACGTTTCGGTTTTGGCGGTTGAATGGGAAGCCTCGGATGATGTTGAAAATGGGGGTATCTCGACCCGATCTTTGGGGGAAGAAGTTTTTGCTTCCACCATTCAGGCGAGCATGCTGGGGCAAGGCGCGCGAAATGAGCTTGACGAAGCCGAGATTGAGCGCTCAATCAAGGAAATTAATGAAGCCATTCGCCGATCGTCGGTGCAAAAAAAGGCCTGATGCTTGATTTTTTAAGGGCTGTTTTGAGGTTCAACGAAAATTCCAATGAGTACTTTTTCAATTCATCGCGAGCATGGTCGGGCGGCTGATGCTTTGCGCCCTGTTTCAATCATCCGCCGTTATACCAAGCATGCCGAAGGCTCGGTGATGGTGTCTTTTGGCGATACTCAAGTATTGTGTACAGCATCTGTCGAAGAAAAAGTTCCGCCCCATCAGCGCGGCAGCGGCAGCGGTTGGGTGACCGCCGAATATGGCATGTTGCCTCGATCAACCCACAGCCGCAGTGAACGTGAAGCGGCCCGCGGCAAACAAAGCGGGCGCACTCAGGAAATTCAGCGCCTCATTGGGCGCTCTTTGCGCTGCGTATTTGATCTGGCTGCCTTGGGCGAGCGCACGATTTCGCTGGATTGTGATGTCCTGCAAGCCGATGGGGGCACCCGTACAGCCTCCATCACAGGAGCTTATGTGGCCGCACACGATGCCGTTTCGTGGTTGCTGGCTCGCGGGGTTTTGACCGCTTCGCCGATTCGCACCGAGGTGGCGGCGATCTCGGTGGGCATGCTGCGTGGAATGCCTTTGCTTGATCTTGATTACAGCGAAGACTCTGAATGCGACACGGACATGAACGTGGTCATGACGGGGCAGGGTGGGTTTGTGGAGGTTCAGGGTACTGCTGAGGGGGCGGCTTTCTCCCGGGATCAAATGGCTCAAATGTTGACTCTGGCCGACAAGGGGGTTCGGGAGCTTTTGGTGTCCCAGCGTTTGGCTTTGGCCAGCTGAGAGGCTTGTTTTATGAAGCTGGTTCTTGCCTCCAATAATGCCCATAAACTCGTCGAATTACAGGCTTTGCTGGCGGCTTTCGGCCTTGATGTGATGACCCAAGGCTCATTGGGTATTTCGGAAGTCGAGGAGCCCTTTGGCACCTTCATTGAAAATGCTTTGGCCAAGGCTCGCCATGCTTCAGCAGGGGCACGATGCGCAGCCATTGCCGACGATTCTGGTTTGTGCGTTGAAGCCCTCGGGGGCCGCCCGGGGGTTCAATCAGCACGGTATGCCACTTTGTGGGGTCAACCTGCTGGAGACCCGCATAACAACCGCTTGTTGCTTGAGCATTTGATGGGTGAATCTCATCGGCGAGCCCGTTTTGTTTGTGCCTTGGTGGCCGTTCGATGTGCTGACGACCCCGAACCTCTTGTGGCCTTGGGGCGTTGGCATGGTGAGGTTCTGCGCGAGCCGATCGGACAGGGCGGGTTTGGTTATGACCCACTCCTCTGGATACCTTCGCTCGGGCAAAGTGTGGCCCAGTTGGCTCCTGAAGTCAAAAACCAATACAGCCATCGTGCCCAGGCCATGGCCCAGATGCTCGGCTTGATGCGTGAGGTCTGGTTTGGTTGACATGGTTCTGGCCCGTGCCCAAAGTGGTCGGGTCTTTGAGACGGCTGCCCAGCGCTTGATGCGCTACATGCGCACGGGAACCCTCAGCTTACCGGCTTTGCCACCCTTGTCGCTTTATATTCACCTTCCTTGGTGTCTTAAAAAGTGTCCTTACTGTGACTTCAACTCCCACGAGTGGGGGCGTCGTTCTGACCATGTTGGGGGGGGGCTTCCCCAAGACGACTATATTCAGGCGTTGCAGGCTGACCTTGAGGCCAGTTTGCCATTGATCTGGGGCCGGCAGGTGCATAGCATTTTTATGGGCGGCGGTACCCCGAGCTTGTTCGAGCCCGACCGTATCGATCGTTTGCTGGGGCATGTGCGGTCGGTTTTGCCGCTGGAGCCTGATTGTGAAATCACCCTCGAAGCCAACCCCGGAACTTTCGAACGAGAACGCTTCAAGGCTTTTCGGCAGGCTGGGGTGAATCGTCTTTCTGTGGGGGTTCAGAGCTTCAGTGATCATCACTTGGCAGCCCTAGGCAGAGTTCATGACGCGGATCAAGCGTTGGCTGCTGTTCAGGAGGCGGCCGAGTTTTTTGAAACTTTCAACATTGATTTGATGTATGCCCTGCCTGGTCAGGCCTTGAAAGACCTTGACCAAGATTTGGCCCAAGCCTTGGCGCTGCGCCCCCCTCACTTGTCAATTTACCACCTCACGCTGGAGCCTAATACCGCTTTTGCCAACAACCCGCCCCAATTGCCCGACGATGACCTGGCTTCTGACATGCTTGACCTCATTGTGCAGCGTACATCCAGGAGCTTATTGGCCCGCTATGAAGTGTCTGCTTTTGCACGGGGCAATCATCGTTGTGTTCACAACCTGAATTATTGGAAGTTTGGTGATTATTTGGGTATTGGAGCAGGGGCTCATAGCAAATTGAGTTACCCCAGCCGCATTATTCGGCAAGTGCGCTATCGCGATCCGCAGGCCTACATGATGCAAGCTCGTCTGGGCGATGCTGTCTCTCAAGATATTGAAGTGGCGCGTGCCGATTTACCTTTCGAATTTATGATGAACGCCCTGCGGCTTCAAGATGGCTTTGCTCGCCCCATGTTCTCTGAGCGCACTGGCCTGCCCTGGTCGGCGGCTGAAGCGGCAATTGATGCCGCTGTTCAGCGTGATTGGCTGGCCTTCGATGGTGACCAGATTTACCCCACCGGGCGCGGCTTCAATTTTCTCAACGATGTGCTGAGTTTATTCTTGCCTGAGGCGGATGTGGCTTATTCACCCGGCAACGATTGAGCTGGCATCCATGATTTTTTCCCCCGATCAGGGGGTTTAATTGCCCTCAATCTCTCTCTAAAGTTTCCAGATTCCATGGTTTTTTTGCTGGTTTTAGTAGATCAGCAGGGTCTTTTTTACGCTCAGTCCAAGCTTAATTTGTGCGAGCAGTTTTTTTGCAGGTGGTCACTCTTTTTTTGTCTGAATCATTTTGGCAGGGGTATGCATTTTTTCACGCGAATGAGAATTCTATGGTTTTGGGCAGCCTTGGCTCTAGGGGGTTGTGGCAGTGACTCAGACCCGATAGAGTCGCCACAGTCTGTGCCTCCTGCACGGGGAGCATCTTTATCACGAGAGCGGCCTGCTGATCCGCTACCGCCCCCTGTGCTGCCTTTGGCAGATCCCTCCAAGGGAGAGTGGTCGGGGTTGGTATCTTTGCCCATTGTTCCTGCCGCTGCAGCCCAATTACCCAATGGTAAAGTGCTTTTTTGGTCGTCCAGTGGCAAATTCAGTGTCGGGGCTGGAGGTGGCACGTTTACCAGTGAATGGGATCCTGCGTCAGGCGAAGTCACTGAGCGCCGCGTGACCGAGACCGGGCACGATATGTATTGCGCCGGCATCATTCATCTCTCTGATAGCTCGCTGCTGGTGAGCGGGGGAGATCAAAGCGAAAAAACCAGTCTTTACGATCCCGGCAGCGCTCGCTGGTCTTCCGGGCCCCTCTTGACTGCGCCGCGTTGCCATGCTGCCAATACAATTTTGGCCAACGGGGAAGTGCTGACGGCCGGGGGGGGGTATGGTGGCGCCTCTGCAGACCAGTATGCCGAGGTATGGAATTCGGCTTCAGGCTGGCGAAGGCTCAGTCATCTGACCTTTGAGCTTTCATCGAATGAGGGTGGGGTGGGCCTGAATGCCGCTGAACAGCACCCTTGGATGCTCACGGCACCTCATGGCATGGTGCTACGGGCAGGGCCTGGGCCTGCCATGCACTGGATCGACCCCCGTGGGCGCGGCAAGCTGAATTGGGCCACTCTGCGTGGTGACGATGATCTGACCCAGCAAGGCTCTGTCGCATTATTTGAGGTGGGCAAGGCTCTTAAAGTGGGGGGCATGGCGGGTCGTCAGAACGAACCGGGGTCACGGGCAGCTTACTTGATTGATATGAACACGGGTTTGTCTGCACGAAAGCTGGCGCCCATGGCCTACCCCCGGGTGAATGCTCATTCGGTGGTGTTGCCGAATGGCCAAGTGATGATCATTGGCGGGCAGACAGCCCACAGGCCCTTGTCCGATGATTTGGCTGTTTTACCGGGTGAGCTGTGGGATCCTGTTACAGAGCGCTTCACCACCTTGGCACCCATGGCTGTGGCCCGGAACGACAACAGTGTGGCGATGCTTCTGCCGGATGCCAGGGTATTGACAGCAGGCGGGGGCTTGTGCGGCTCGGGTTGCGGGGCCAACCATCCCGATGCACAAATTTATACCCCCTACTACCTTCTGAACCCTGATGGAACTTCTGCGCAACGGCCCGTGATCAAAAATGCCCCCACCAAAGCAAGCCATGGAACCGGGATTCAGGTGGAACTTGATTCGGCAGTTGTGGCGTTCGCCTTGGTTCGGCTGTCGGCAGTGTCCCACACGGTAAACCATGGTCAGCGGCGCATTCCCCTGCGTTTTTCTGTTGCGGGAGAAGGGCGCTATCAGGTTGATTTGCCAAGCAATCCTTCGGTCATTTTGCCGGGCTCATACATGCTGTTTGCAATGAATGAGCGTGGCGTGCCCTCGGTGGCGCACATGATGCACATTAATGGCACAGAGGCCCCTCAATTGGCCTTGATCGACTCCCAGATCAGTTCCGTCGGTTCACCGGTTCGGCTGGCTGTTGAAGCCAGCTCGCCCAAGAAGGGGGAGCTTCGTTTTTCGGCCCGGGGTTTGCCGGAAGGTTTATCGATTCACCCGGAAACGGGCCTGATTTCGGGGCTACCCAGCCATCCAGGTCAGTTTGTATCAATCATCTCTGTTTCTAATTCAATTGCTGCTACCAGCACGCAAGTTCTGTGGGCCGTTCAAGATGGCGGTCCTGAGGAAGTCAATTTTGTTCGTTTGGTCGCCCTTTCGGCCATGGACGGCGGCCCTGCCGCTTCAATTGCTGAGTTGAATTTGCTGGATGCGCAAGGCCGTGTTATGCCGCGCGGGGGCTGGACGGCCATGGCGAGCAGTGAGGAAACCCAGGATCCGGGTCGGGCTGCCCAAGCTCTCGACGGTGACCCCAAGACCGCCTGGTATTCTCAGTATAGTAATGTCACAAAGCAGCATCCGCATGAATTAGTGATCAAGCTGGGGGCGCCTCGTATCGTAACCGGTTTTAAGTATTTGCCTCGCATTGACCTTCCGGAAGGGGCCATCGGCCAGTGGCGCTTTGATACCAGCCGTGATGGGGTGAACTGGCATGAAATGGGGCGGGGTCATTTCCAGGACTTTGGGTCTCAGGTCAGCGAGCGAACCGTCTACTTTAACAATCTGTCTCAGAATCAACCTGCCTTGCAGTCTTCAACCGAGTTCGGGGCCGTGGCGTCTCGTGCCGTAGATGGAAATATCAATGGTGATTTTTTCAAGTCTCTTTCAGTGAGTCATACCCAGGCAGACGAGCAGGGTTGGTGGCAAGTGGACTTGGGCAGCGAGAAGTCTCTTGCGGCAATTCGATGGTGGAATCGCACGGATTGTTGCGTAGACCGCTGGGCAAAATGGCATGTATTGGTATCGGTTCGCGATATGTCTGATCGAGGGTTGGATGACCTGCTTGCTGATACCTCGGTGTGGCATACAAAAATAACTGGAATCGTCGGGCCTCAATGGACGGTACCTGCTCGTACGGCGGGTCGCTATGTGCGCATTCAGCGGGATCGATCTGGGCCACTGGCCTTGGCTGAAGTGCAGGTTTTTGGTACGCCGGTGAATCAGCCCCCGATTCTCGCCCAGTTACCAGATCAAAATTGGGTGCTGGGGCGTCAGCATGCCGTGTTGTTATCTGGCTCAGACCCGGATGGTGAGGTGTTGAGCTTTTCCGCAACAAACCTCCCGCTGGGTGTAGAGATCAATCCTGTTTCAGGCACCATCAGCGGACGTCCGGTTGAAACGGGTGATTTTGCCGTGACGGTGCGGGCCACTGACCCTCGTGGAGCCTCAAGCAGCCTGCAAGTGGCATGGTCTGTCAAACCCGCTCCAGTGACTTTGGCCTTGACAGAGTCTCCGCCCTTGAGGGTGGGTCAGGAGCGTGTCTTTGAGGCCGGTATCGCAGCGGCGGATGGTCTGCGTTTTCAATGGAATTTTGGCGATGGCACGCCGCCTGTGGGGCCCACGGCAGCCACCCGCCAAACGCACCGGTTTTCTTTGGCAGGGATTTATCAGGTCGAAGTTCAAGCTCTCTCGCCCAGTGGGCAGGTACTGGGGCTTCGACGCCATGCCCAGGCCGTATTTGAGCGCCCCACGGATCAAATTCCGAGTCGATCTTCCAGCTTGGCTTGGGAAGACCGGCCGGGCGCTTCGAGCCGCATCTGGATGGCCAACCCGGATCACCACAGCGTGACCGTGTTTGATGCCGGCACTCAGCGCCGTGAGGCAGAAATTCCCGCAGGGGAGTCACCTCGCACACTGGCAATCGCCCCGGATCGCCGAGTTTGGGTGGTCAATCAGCGCAGCGATTCGATCAGTGTCATTGACCCAGTCACCTTGACGGTCGTGCAGCATATCGAACTGCCCCGAGCTTCCCAGCCGTATGGCTTGGTATTTGCCCCTGATGGTTTGGCCGCTTATGTGGTTCTGGCAGCCACTGGACAATTACTCAAGCTTGATCCCGGATCTGGTGCAACATTGGCTTCGGTATCGGCAGGAATACATGCCCGCCATGTGGCTGTCAACCACAACAGTACCCAAGTGTTTGTATCACGCTTCATCACGTCACCTCTGCCCGGTGAGGCCACGGCCCAGGTTCAAACCCGCAGCGCCGCAGGCATGATGGGGGGCGAGCTGCTGCTGATTGATGCCGAGCCCTTCCAAATACGCCAAACCATCGTGCTTGCTCATAGCGACGAGACAGATTCCGAAAAGAGGGGGAGGGGGGTTCCCAACTATCTGGGGCCGTTGGTGATTTCTCCCGATGGATACAGCGCCTGGGTTCCCTCCAAGCAAGACAACATCAAGCGGGGCATACTGCGTGACGCTCAAGCCCTTGTACCAAATAATACAATTCGGGCAATCAGCTCACGAATCAACCTGACAACTCTGACTGAAGACTTGGCCGGTCGAGTGAGTTATCCACAATCCGGTTGGGCCTCAGATGCGGTTTTTCATCCCAGTGGAGCCTATTTGTTTGTGGCCTTGCAAACCAGTCGTGAAATTGCCGTGACAGACCCCGTGGGCAAAGTTGAGCTGTTTCGCTTTGATACCGGACGGGCTCCTGAGGGGGTGATGGTATCGCCAGATGGCCTTCAGTTGTACGTCAACAACTTCATGGACCGCCAGTTGGCCATCTATGACTTGAGCCCCTTGGTGAACTGGGGAGAGCACCGTGTGCCGCTGCTCAAAGCGATTTCTTCGGTGGCTTCAGAAAAACTGGCTCCTGAAGTTTTTTGGGGCAAACAATTATTTTATGACGCGAAGGACCCCCGTCTTGCAGGCGATGCCTCCTTGAGTTGTGCCAGTTGCCATATGGATGGCGCTCATGATGGACGAACCTGGGACTTCACCGGCTTTGGCGAAGGGCTGCGTAATACGCCGGCTCTGCGGGGTCGTGGTGCAGGGCAAGGTATGCTCAATTGGACAGATCGCTTTGATGAAATTCACGACTTTGAAGAACAAATCCGTACTTTGGCAGGGGGCAAGGGCTTGATGTCGGATGAAGCATTTTACTCAGGCACTCGCCATTTGCCTCTGGGAGATAAAAAAGCCGGTGTTTCGGCTGAGCTGGATGCCTTGGCAGCCTACGTGGCCTCTTTGAGTCAATCTGATCCAAGCCCACATCGCTCTGCGGGTGGCGCATTAAGTGCGGAAGGGCTCAAGGGCAAAACGGTATTCTTGAACCATTGTGCAAGCTGTCATGGTGGCCCTGCTTTTGGTGATCGCTCAGGACAGGGGCTGCACAACATCGGCACCCTGAAATCGTCGAGTGGCCAACGCCTGGGGACGGTGCTCGGTGGCTTGGCCACCCCTTCACTGCGCGGGGTCTGGAGCAGTGCGCCTTACCTGCACGATGGTTCCGCTCCCACAATCGAAGCCGCTGTGGAGGCCCATCTGGGGCTGAACCTTTTGGCCTCTGAGTTGGCTTCTGTGTCAGCTTATGTGCAACAAATTGGCCCCGAGGAACCTGCGGCACCCTTGACACGATCGGCCGGCACGGGCCTCAGTGCGGCTTATTTTTCCAATCTTGATTTTTCCGGGGTGCCGGCCCTGGTTCGAACCGAAGCTGTTCATGCTGACTGGGCGCAGGGCTCGCCGTTAGGGGGCATTTTGAAAGGCGCTGCCTCGGTTCGCTGGACAGGCCTGATTCAGGCGCCTGCCTCTGGCGTCTTCATTTTGCAGGCTTTGTCTGATGAAAGTGTTCGAGTCTGGGTCGATGGGCAGCAGGTGATTGCTTCGAAAAAAACGGCCTCCAAAGGTCGCGATCAGTCGCCCCCGTTACGCTGGGTGGCTGGTCGGCCTTATTCAATGGTCATTGAATACCAAAACCGCGTAGCTTCGGGGCGTATTGATCTGCGTTGGAAGCCTCCAGGCGCTTCAGAGTTTGTGCGGGTTCCTACGGCACAGCTTTTCCCGGTGATCCGAAGGGCATCAGCCAACCTTGCTCGTGGCAAGCGGGTGAGCCAGTCATCGACGGATCTTGGGGGTGAAGCCCATCGGGCGGTCGATGGTCAAACGCGCGGGGTCTATGCCCAGGGGTCGGTGGCCCAGACCCTGCGTGGGCCGCAAAGTTGGTGGCAGGTTGATCTGGGTTCAATTCGACACATTGACGCCATTCGCCTTTGGCCCCGCACCGACTGCTGCGCTGATCGAATGTCGGATATGGAAGTATGGGTGTCTGATGCTGATATGTCGGGCCGGTCGCTGTCGTCTTTATTGGCAGACCCCTCTCTTCGTCGCTGGCCTGTCTGGGCACGTTGGGCAGCGCCTGGGAACCCTCTGGATGTGGAAGTATCATCCCGGGGCCGTTTTGTGCGTATTGTGAAAAAGTTGAAAGGCCCGCTAGCCTTGGCTGAAGTGGAGGTTTTTGGAAAATGAGGCATGTTCACCTCGTCTTGTTGCTTTGTGGCATGGTGGCCTGCGGGGGGCTGGTAGTCACTGTGGCGCGCGCTCATGGAGCTGCCCAGCAACGTACAGCGTCTGGTCAACGACTGTTCAAAGGCGAAGACCCCCTGGCAGCCCGCATCAATGGCATCAGCAACGTTCTGGAGCCTGAAGCCAGCCGTTGCAGCAATTGCCATGAAGGGGTCAATCCACCCGATGCCGCCAAGGAGGCATCTTCTGGCTGGGTGCCCGCAGCGCCCATTCTGACGCCCCTCCTGCTCACGCAGGAAGTTTCCAGGCGGGGTGGGCCTCCCTCCCGGTTTAATCAAGAGAGCTTTTGCCGCCTCCTGACCACCGGCGTCGACCCTGCTTATGTACTCGTGCCGCGCACCATGCCACGTTACGAAGTGACCCCCTCGCAATGTGAAGATTTATGGCGTTACCTCATTGAGTAGGGTCATGAAATGGCTGGTTTGATCACTCCCCCCGATTTGATGGGTCAAAAATGACTATTGCAAATCAGTTTTCGTTATCATTTCGCCTGAAAACAAGAGTTCAAGGCTTCATGCCCCATTGGAGATACTGGGGCAGTCTGTAGGTTTTCATTTCATCCATTTCATTCTTGGCCTGGCCGATAAGGGCCCCCCGCGCCGTCATGCCGGTCGCAGTCGCAGTATCTAGGGCCTGTAATACTAAAGATGCCAGATGCGTTGTTCTTCAAAAGGCCTTGAGCAAGGCGCAAAACAAAGCCGGGGCAGGCCCCAGGCCATGCAAGACACAAGGGAGCCGAATGGTTCAGATCACCCCTTTGGGCCCATGCCGCATCAACATCCTCCTCCTCATTCGCATCCACTGACACCGGTACGCCGCCGGATTGCCTCCATGCTGTCCTGTGGGGTGTGGCAAAGGCTGGGCCTCGCAGCCCTTTTGTTGCTGCCCTTATGGGTGGCTGTGGCCTGGGCTTTACAGGCCTGAGAACAATCACATGCTAGATTTTGCCCTTCATCTGGATAATCTCACCATCTCCCACTATCGCCACCCGGTGGTGCATCACCTCAGTGGCAGCGTGCCCCGCGGTTCACTGACGGCTGTCATCGGCCCCAATGGCGCCGGAAAAAGTAGCTTGCTGGAGGCTTTGGTGGGGCGCGTCCCTACAGCCACTGGAACCCTGACGATTGCACCAGACCTGAGCGACAACATCGGTTACTTGCCACAGCAAACCTTGGTTGACCGAAACTTTCCGGTGCGGGTTCTGGATGCTGTTCAAATGGGTTCCTGGCGCTTGCTCGGGTCTTTCAGGGCGGCTTCGTCAACGCTGCGGGTTCAGGCCCAGCAAGCGCTGGCAACGGTCGGCTTGCATCACTTTGAAAACCGCTTTATGGGTGAGTTGTCGGTCGGGCAGTTTCAGCGTGCTCTGTTTGCCCGCTTACTGTTGCAAAATGCGCCGCTGATTCTGCTTGATGAACCTTTCAATGCGATTGATTCCCGCACCTGCGAAGATCTCCTTCAGGTGGTATCTCAATGGCGCAAAGAAGGCCGCACGGTGCTGGCCGTGTTGCACGATATGAACCAAGTCAGTGAATATTTTGATCAGACCTTGCTCTTGGCCCGGGAGCCGATTGCCTGGGGTTTGACCCAAGATGTCCTGACCCCTGAAAACCTGCTTCGGGCGCGTCAAATTTCCACCCATTGGGATGAGAACGCAGCCCACTGTTTCCGCCCGGCAGGGCTCCCTCAGGTTCAGGCAGCCCAGGGTCTGGCCTTGCCATTGACCGCAGCGCCATGACTTTGCACGAACTGCTGATTCAGCCCTTCACGGAATTCGGCTTCATGCGTCGCACTCTGGTGGCCTGTCTGTGCCTGGCGGTGTCCGGGGCGCCACTCGGAACCTTGCTGGTGTTGCGACGGATGAGCCTCATGGGTGATGCGATGTCCCATGCACTTTTGCCAGGGGCCGCCATCGCTTTTGCCATGGCTGGTTTCTCATTGGGGGCCATGAGCCTGGGCGCCTTTCTGGCCGCCTTGGGGGTGGCCCTTTTGGCGGGCTGGTTGAGTCGGGTGACGGATCAAAAAGAAGATGCCAGTTTTGCTGCGTTTTATTTGATTGCCCTGGCCGCGGGGGTGATGATTGTTTCTGCGCATGGCAGCGCGGTTGATTTGCTTCATTTGCTGTTTGGAAGCGCTTTGGCAGTGGATGAAAGCGCCCTGCTGGGAATGGCGGCTGCCAATTCGATCATCCTGATTTTGCTGGCCCTGATTTACAGACCGCTGATTTTGGAATGTTTTGACCCTGTATTTTTGCGGACCTCCGGAGGGCCGGGCGCTCTGGTGCATTTGTGTTTTCTTTGTTTGGTGGTGTTGAATCTGGTGGCCGGTTTTTTGACATTGGGAACCATGATGTCGGTGGGCTTGCTGATGTTGCCGGCCATTGCCGCACGGCTCTGGGTGCATGATGTGGCGGCCTTGTCGTTGGTGGCAGGAGCCCTTTCGATGATCAGCTCCCTGCTGGGCTTGATACTGTCTTTTCATCTTTCTTTGCCCACCGGGCCAAGCATTGTATTAATGGCAGGAGGCCTGTATGGCCTGTCTCTTTTGTTGGGCATCCATGGAGGTTGGCTGGGCCGTAAACTCGCCTTGCGGAGCCATCGAGAAGCCTGAAAGGCTCATTATAAGGACGCGTCAAATGACACCATTTACACACTATTCAGCCAATGTCCCCCGGGCCTGCGTTGCCAAGCCTTCAGGTTTTTCAATATGCCCTGCCAGTACACCACGACGCAAGTTGCTGCTCTCTGCCTTGCTGGGTGGCTTGGGCGCCAGTATGCCGGCATGGTCAACGCCGACCCGTCCGCTTCAAGTGGTGGCCACATTTTCCATTTTGGCAGACATGGCTCAGCAGCTTGCAGGCGATGCGGCTGTTGTCAGTTCACTCGTGGGGCCCAACTCGGATGCCCATGTATTTGAACCCACCGCCGCTTCGATCAAGCAAGTGGCTTCAGCAGACCTGCTCATCGTGAATGGCTTGGGTTTCGAATTTTGGCTCGATCGCCTGCTGCGGGCCTCGGCGTTCAAAGGCAAGTTGGTGTTGGCCAGTGAAGGCATCACACCCAGAAAAATCAAAGGCAGCATCGACCCCCATGCTTGGCACAGCCTTACCCATGCCATGGTTTATGTGAGCAATATTCAGCAATCCTTGATGAGCCAAGTGCCCGCTCAGGGGCTTCAAATTGAAGAGCGTGCAAAAAACTACACCCACGCCTTGCGCAAGCTGGACCAAGACGCCCGGCAGATGCTGAGCGCCATAGCCCCAGACAAGCGCCGCGCCATCACTTCTCACGACGCCTTTGGTTACCTGGGCGACGCTTACGGGATCACGCTATTGTCTCCCCGCAATTGGCGCGGTCATGCAGAAGCCTCTGCCGGCGATGTGGCTCAATTGATTCGTCAAATCCGTACCCATCAGGTGCGTGCTGTTTTTCTGGAAAACATCAGCGATGCCAAGTTGATTCAGCAAATTGCCCGCGAATCAGGGGCTCGTGTCGGAGGCACCTTGTATTCTGATGCCCTCTCAACCCCCGATGGGCCGGCCGCCACCTACCTGCAACTGATGCAGCATAACTTACACACCTTTGCGGCAGCTTTAAACTCCTGAAATTTTCGCCCCTGATCCCCCTATCAACTGCCGCTGCCATGCCCACTCACCGCCCCAGCTTGACTTCCCTGCGCGCCCACACTTATTCTGGCCTCGAAAGCGGGGCCAGCTTGATCGTATTGGGTGCTGTTCATGGCAATGAAATTTGTGGCACGCTGGCCATTGAGCGCATTGTGGCCGAGTTTGACCGGGGTGATTTGCAACTGGCCCGCGGGAAGGTCACTTTCATCCCGATCGCCAACCCTTTGGCTTACGTCAAAATGGGGCGAGCCGGTGATCGAAACCTCAATCGTAATCTGAGGCCCCAAGCCCAGCCTATGGATTATGAAGACCGCGTTGCCAATGCCTTGTGCCCGTTCTTGCAAGCGCATGATGTCTTGCTTGACCTTCATTCTTTTCACACCCAAGGCCAACCTTTCGTGATGCTGGGCCCGCTCGATAACCAGGGCCCGCTTGAGCCCTTCACGCGGGCCGCCGAGGAAGAATCTCTTGCGCTCAGACTAGGGCCCCGGCGCATTGTGGAAGGTTGGCTGGATACCTACGCCACTGGCGTCAAAAACCGTTTGAGCAGGCTTCAAACGGCCCGTGCCGAGCAGCTCAGCGCACGGATGCAAATACTCAACACAGACCCCAGCTATGGGGTGGGCACCACCGAGTACATGCGCAGCCAGGGTGGCTATGCCATCACCCTCGAATGCGGGCAGCACGATGACCCTGAGGCCCCCGAAGTGGCTTACCAGGCCATTCGCAATGCCTTGGCTCATTTGGCCCTGATCAACGCCCCGGCCCCCCCCGTGCGCACCGACATCGAGTGCCTGCGTCTTGCCGAAGTCACTGACCGCTTGCACCCGGAAGACCGTTTCGTGCGCCATTGGGCGAGCTATGACCACCTGCATGCCGGAGATTTGATCGGCCTTCGGCACGATGGGGGGGAGGTTTGTGCCCCCAAAGACGGTTTTATTGTGTTCCCTAACCCCCAAGCGCTCCCGGGCAATGAGTGGTTTTATTTCGCCCAGCCGAGCCTGCGGGTTCTTCGAGCCTCACCGGCATGACTGAAATTGATTGGTAATCACTGAATCTTTTGAGGCTTATGTACGCTCCCTCACAAAATGACGTTCGCACTTTTTTTTGCAACACTTACGCCAAAATTCAACAAAGCAGCCCCTTGACGCCGCTTGAAAGCCAAGCCGCACAATGGATTGATCAGCACCCGGAATATGCGGAAGCACTGTCCAACCTTGAGGCTGCACTGAATGCTGTTTACCGTGTTGAAGAGGGGGGCAGCAACCCCTTCTTGCACCTTTCCATGCACTTGAGCATCAGCGAGCAAACCAGCATTGACCAGCCGAGCGGCATTCGTCAGGCAGTGGAGCTTTTGGCGGCACGCAAAAGCTCGCTCCACGATGCCCATCATGAGGTCATGGAGTGCCTCGGTGCCATGCTGTGGGCTTCTCAGCAACAGGGCCTTCCCCCCGATGGTTTGGCCTACATTGAAGCGGTTCGCCAACGTGCTAGCCGATGATCTTCAAGGGGCATGCATGGTCAGGCTTGGCGTGACCGGGGGGGTGTCAGGGGCGCATGAGACCGCGCATAACGACGGATTCATTGGTTCCGTTTTTGGTATTCATCGGCAGCATGTTTTTGAACAAGCCAGGCGAGATTTTTTATGACACAGTAAAATTAAAACATCGGAGTTGAAAGTGCCAAAATCACCTCTCGAATCGCTATTTTGCGGTGTCTCGTTGCCACGTCAGGCGAGAGGCTCACGGAGACCAGCGAGGGCCCGTTCTCGGAAATCAGGGCGAACCGGCCATCTTCTGAGGTGGTCGCCTGCCATGAACCTCCTTCCGCGGAGGCCACACGGAAGAGGCCCACATGGCTGGCAGTAAGAATATTTTCAGATTGCAGCAGCACTTCGAGTGAGTCCTGTACCTCAGGGTTCTTCAGACCATGCTCAGCCCGGATTTCTATAGGAAATTGTGGAGCTTGCGTACCAAGGGAATATTCAGCATCGGCCAACACGAAAATATCCCATGTCTCCCAAACTGTTTCGTCATAATCATGATATGGGATTGCGCCGACAAGAGCCCGCTTGATTTTTGAGTTATTAAATATATCTTTCATCATTTCATTTGGTGCTTATTTTAGATTATTTATTCCGAAATCGCGAGAATTTGGAAAATTGCCTTTGAGTGCCTCGCGCCAAAGTTTTTCTGCTTGATCTGAATTTATTCTCATAAATAAGTGATCCAAGTCCCCATGATTTTTAAAACCAGGGTGGCCTGTTTTTTTCAAAAGAACATTGACTTGGATCATGAATAATGAATTATTGGTGGCGTAAAATGGCCTCGCATTTGCCATCACATGATAATACTTTCCGATCAGTCTTTGCACCTCCTCAGCTGGCTTTCCTTGCCTGATGCCAGCCTGAATTTGATTGAGCAGTTGTACGCCCTGGTTAAAGTAAGCCTTCAGGGAAGAGCCTTTTGGGTAAAAATGAATGCCATAACCTTCGCCCACTGAAAAGCTTTGAGGCAAATTATCATTTGATATCCCATCAATCTGTATTTTTCCATTGGGAACCTCACCAAGGTCAAGGTGCTTATATCTTTCAAAAATGGCATTTGTGTAGTCTGCTGCCAGTGGACGGGGCGATCTTAAGGCCTCAGTTTGATATCTAATTAATCCTGGGTAATCTGATTTGTAATTTAATATTTCATGCTGTTCTTTAGTTATTTTTATGAAGTCATTCACACTGATTTTATTTAACTTGACAAGCTTATCTTTAAAATAATTTTGTGCCGCAATGCTTTTTTCGATATACAATAAATCGAAAGGCTTGCCATTATTTCCCGGGTACCTTCCAAATTCTTCGTACTGGCGAACATTTTTCGATATCCTGATATTATAAAGATGCTTATTGTATGCATAAATTTTACTTTCAATCAGATCGGGATTAAATTTATCCCTAAATCGGAATAATTGTGCTTCAAATACATTTTTAAGTGCGTTATTGAGGGCCTCCTGATCTTGCGGCAAGCGCGCGGTCGCGAGATCTCTCGATATTTTTATTCCTTGTTCATTTAGAGATTCCAAATTCGAATATTTATTGGAATTCATGAAAGGGTTTGTCTTCAAATTTTCCTGAACTTCTTTTGAGATATAAATAAATTCATAAAAAGAATTCGGGACTTTTGGGTCTCCTAACAATACCTTGCTAAACTCTGGTAGGGTCACTTTTGTATTGGGTGGGATTTTTTTTCCGTTTAACCATGTTCCATATGATGAATTAAGATCTTTGATTGATGGCCCATCCGGTAAATCCAAAATTTCTGCATGATTTCTGCTCACCCTGTTTGCTTGAGAAGGAATTGGGAAGCGATTTTCATAACTCCTTCCTATTGTTCCTGCTTCTCCTATGATCGATCTCATCGGACTTGTCATCTCAGCCACAATGACTGGTATATTTTTTGGAATACCGCTCCCTTGAAAACTTTCTCGAAGTGCTTCCTGAACGTTCTTACGCTTGAAATTTGAGTTTTTTTCAAGCATTTTTTGATTTTTTTCAAACCATTGCGCTGCTTTGGATGGTGTTTTAAGTTTTTTAATTTCTTCAAGCAATTGCTCAGATGTCATATTTTCAAGATTTATTTTTTTAGAAATTTTTTTAATAGCTTGGGAAGAGTTCAACCCCGAATTTCCTGATGCCTGCATCCACGCCTTGATTTGCCCCAAGGTACGCACTTTGCCAGAGGCGATCTCTTTTGCCACCGAAGCCAGTTTGGCCCCGGCCTTGGCTGCGCCAACAGCGCCAATCACCAGCAGCACCGCCTGCACAAGCAGT
>JBKDQE010000020.1:0-90075 GCA_046342195.1 Burkholderiales bacterium | reverse complement strand
TCGGGTTACGAAGCTCGTTGGCGAGCCAGGCTGGCGGGGCAGTCTTCGCCAGCGAAGGTCAAGATGGAAGGGTTTGCGGCGGTCAGGAAGGTGTCTGATCAGAGGGGGGCTGTGAGGTCCACTGGGGTTCATGAGACGGTTCGAATCGAATGCGCGGGCGTGGTGATGCAGTGGCCGGTTTCGCGGGGATCGGAGTTGGCGCAGTGGCTGCATAGCCTGAAGGTGGATCAAGCAGCAAGACTGGAAACCCAAGCTGCCCAACTCAAATTCGAGCAAGCCCGCAACACGGCCCTGAGCATCGAGGTGGCCCGGCTCAAGCAGTGGCGTTTCGGCAAGAGCAGCGAAAGCATGGCTTGGCTCCAAGCCACGCGTCAAACTTTGTTCAATGCCGACGTGACAGCCAAAGCGATCGACTACACGCTCAACCGCTGGGCCGCGCTTACCGCCCACCTGAGCCGCGCGGGCATTGGCGTCGACAACAACCCGGCCGAAAACGCCATCCGGCCGCTCGCACTGGGCAGAAAAAACTGGCTCTTCGTAGGCTCAGAACAAGCCGGCGAACGCGCCGCCACGCTCATGAGCCTGATCGAGTCTGCCAAGCTCAACGGCCACGACGCCTGGGCCTATCTCAAAGACATCCTCACCAAACTCCCCACCTGGCCCAACAGCCGATTGGCTGAGTTGCTGCCGCACCGCTGGACGCCCCCTCCCAGCCTGAGCAGAGCTTCGCGTAGGGGTCAAGATGGGTTTGGCGCGCGCTTACGATTGAATCCGCACCCCCGAATTTTCTTCCATCATTCCGGATGATCCGCTCGGGTCATGCCAGTAAGCGTCTTGCGCACAGACTCGTGCGATATGAACTACCCCCCCAAAAAAACAGACGCCACAAAATCTGCTATTTTCAATGATGCGGCACGCTGAATTTTGAAAAAAATTCTGAGGGAACCTTACATGGGCGTCCACTTCTTTATCAACCAAGGAGAATCTTTTGGAAATTGCACTGATTTTGTTCGCTGTTGCTGTTGTCTTCATCTTTCAAACCTTCAAAATTGTGCCGCAGCAAAATGCCTGGGTTGTCGAGCGCCTTGGGCGCTATGACCGAACCCTCACGCCGGGCCTGAAATTCGTGCTGCCCTTCATTGAACGCGTGGCTTACAAACACTCTCTTAAAGAAGTTCCCCTCGATGTGCCAAGTCAGGTGTGCATCACGAAGGACAATACTCAGTTGCAGGTTGACGGTATCATTTATTTTCAGGTGACCGACCCCATGCGCGCCAGCTATGGCTCAAGCAACTATGTCGTGGCCATCACCCAATTGGCTCAAACCCTGCTGCGCTCAGTGATTGGCAAAATGGAGCTCGACAAAACCTTTGAAGAGCGTGACGCCATCAACAGCGCCGTGGTGAGCGCCCTCGATGATGCGGCCTCCAACTGGGGAGTAAAGGTGCTGCGCTACGAAATCAAGGACCTCACCCCACCAAAAGAAATTCTCCATGCCATGCAAGCCCAAATTACGGCAGAGCGGGAAAAACGGGCCTTGATTGCCGCTTCTGAGGGTCGCAAGCAAGAGCAGATCAACATTGCCACGGGCGAGCGCGAAGCCGCCATTGCCCGTTCTGAAGGGCAACGGCAGTCAGACATCAACCAAGCGCAAGGGCAAGCAGCGGCCATTGTGCAAGTGGCTGAAGCCACCTCAGAGGCCATTCGAAAAATTGCGCAAGCCATTCAGCAGCCTGGCGGCACCGAAGCCGTCAACCTGAAAGTGGCTGAAAAAGCGGTTGAAGCCTATGCCCAACTGGCTCAAAAGAACAACACCATGATTGTGCCTGGCAACATGACCGAAGTGGCCTCATTGATCAGCACCGCCATGACCCTGTTGAACTCCAAACCACCCGCCTCACATTGACACCCGTACAAACCTCAGGCCCTGCCAGTCGCGAGGCGATATTTTTCAGATCAATCCGTGCCAAGCCCCAAAGTTCAATGGATACAGCATGTTCTCAGACACTTAAGTTGACTCGGGGTTTTCACTGGTTTGAGGCCGATTCAATCAAAATGGCTTGACACACTGAGGCCTGAAAGGTACTTTAGGCATGCCTGAGTCGTTTTGAAGGTGTTGTATGCAGTGGCCTGTTTTGCAAAGCTTCAGGTTTGGTCTGAAGCCCGGTTTTGATCATCAAGCCATCATTGTGTGGCTTTCCTCAGCCTCTTCCATGCGAGGGGCCACGGCAAAGTTCAAGGGGCTTTTTTTAAGTCAGGGTTCAAGGCCTGTTGATGCCTTGGCTTCAGCAAATGAAGCACAGACCTTCGCACAGCATCAGTGCTTTATTTTTGGCGTCAGCCGCACCAGCACCCCAGCCCAGATTCCTGCTGAAGCTTCTTCGCTGCCATCCAGCTTGGCAGATCCCCTAAAAAATCAGGGCCATTCAAGGCCCATGCCGAACACGGCAACAACCAATACGGCCCATGGTGTCAGCGGCGCATGGCGTTTTAAGGCACGCAAGGAGTTTGTCTGCCCTCAAGGGCTTGGGTAGCCAGGCCCATGGATTGCTGAAGAACGTCTGGTTCTGAAGCGATAGCCGGAGCGAAACGGAAGAAAAACGCACCTCAAAGCGGCAAGAGGGCGTCAAATTCAACAGGCCGCCAAGTTGTATGGGAGTTGGTCATGGAAATGAAATTGGGATCGCGTGGATTGGGGATAGGAGGGCAGGAGCTTGCATTGCGGCCTCCTTCAACAACTCCCCTTGACCTGACGGCCCAGCGGGAGCTGCTTGAACGCCTATATCGTAGTTCTGCGCCAGTGAATGGTGCACAAGCTCTCAAAATTGTCAATTGGGTTCAGCCGCTTGTTCGTGTTGGTGTAACTGCCTCCTTGCTTTTTTTAGGCGGAGACACCGCTGACTTTCGAACCTCCTACCCTATCCGTCAAGCTTTAGCGCAAATAGACGGCCGCAAAGCCGTAGATGCTTTCATGGATGGGTTATTGGAAAATCTAAAACAACAAAAGCCAGCGCTGGAGTTTTTTGCAAAACCCACATGGCAAGAAAGAATGGAAGCATTAAAAGGTGTTAAGCACGCACTTCAAGTGTTAATGGCCTCCGGGAAGCCAGAACAAGCTCAACAAATCATTAATAAAATTTTGGAAGATGTAAAAACCGCAGGGGGAAATTTGCCAAAGGGTATGAATTCGCGGCAACTGGCAGCCCGAATAGTGTACCCAGGGGGCGCGCAAACCAGTAGCGCACAAAAAGAAAACTCCTGCCAGCCTGTTCAGCAATTTTTCAACACTTTAACAGAAAAAAAAATCGAAAAAAAAATTCAAAACGCGATTCCACCAAAAACTTACAAATTAACCACCCGGGCAGGCGTGATTGAGATCAATCAAGTTATTGGAAAATCCGGCTTGACTTATAAAATGAGTATAGCAACCAAAGATGGAAGCAAAATTAATTTAGGAACAATTTCTTTTAATAAGGGCGAATTGCAGGTCAAGCAAAATTTGAGCTTGTCAAAAACAATTAATTTAACCTTGGAAAAAAATAAAAATATCAGCCAAATTCAGTTGGGTTTGAGTGTCAACCCAAAGGGTCTCGGCCAATTGAAGCTTAGCCTTGTTGGCCATGACCAAAGCGTTCAAAGTTTTACATTAAACCCCGCTTCCTGTGATTTTGATTCTACAAGTGAAAAAAATTTAAACATGAATGGTGGGGTACCTGACAATGCATCTTTATTGGCTGTTCAATATTTAGACAGGGTTCAAAAAATAAACCATGGTAATATTTACCCAGGCTTGATAAATCTATTGCTTTTTATCAAGCCTGGCCCCGATGGTTTTTATCGAAATCATGGGCATGATGGCTTGGGGGTTCTCACACAAGCCCTGAATGTTTTGAAAAATTCAGGTGTGAACTTTGGGCCTTTGGAGAAAATACAAGAAAAAATTTCCAACATTCCAAGAAAACCCAATGGCATGCCTACTGATGAACAAGCCTATAAAGAACTTCGATCAGAGGCTGAAAATTGGCTACGATCCAACATTCAAAAAGGATTTGATTCTGGAAAAATCAGCCCAGACTCTTTGCGCAACTCGTATGGCATTAATTTTGGTATTAAAATCACAGGGCCAACTCTTCCACCAAAAAAACAATCAATGAATGGCATTATAAATTTTCTTCAAAAAATAGACATCATTCAATTACAAAATAAAATCGCTAAAGAGGGTTGGGAACTCAGGCAAAGCCCGAATGGCCAGCTTCAATTGAAAGACACAGGGCCGGTCAATGGCAATTTTGATAAAATCAAAGGGATTTTAGCCAAGGGGCTGGGGGTGGATGTGAAGCACCTCAAGGTTTTGAGTCATGGGCCGGTTTATAAAATAGAAGTCAGGTTGCCTCCGCCTCAAAAAAACCGAGATAATCAAAAGGCAGAGGCCATGACAACTAGGAATGCATTCGCTTAACCCATTCAAACCAAGCCAAATTGATCGCCAGGCCAAAGGCTATTACCAACCATGCGGTGGTTTGGGTGAAAGCTTCGAATGCCAGTAGCTTTTGCAGGGGGGGCACCTGAAAAATCAAAGCCATCAAGGTGATCACCCCCACAGCACTGATGATGAATGCAGGGTTGCGTGTGGTGGCTTGAAACCAGCTCATGGATGTCCAGGATCGATTGATGAGAATCAGGCCCAAGCTGGACAGCACCAGCAGCGTGATCACCATGGCCCGGGCGCTGTTGGGCGGGTTTTGCAGCAAATTTTGGCTGATCCAGTGAGTCAACAGCAGGACACTCAATAAGCCAAAGCCCTGCAAGCCGCCTCGTGCCAGCACTTGGCGGTCCAGCAACTTCGTTTTCGGGGCTCGCGGAGGAGAGGTCATGGTGCCGGGTTCTGCCGGTTCAGCTTCGAAAACAATCGAGCAAGCCGGGTCGATGATCAGTTGCAGCAATAAAATATGCACGGGCATCAGTAACAGCGGCGCCCCCCACATCACCGGCAAAGCAGACAAGCCAATAATAGGCACATGAACGGCAATCAGGAACACCATGGTTTTCCTGAGGTTGAAAAATATCCGCCGGCCATGGCGTACAGCGGTGACCAAGGAAGCGAAGTCATCTTTGAGCAACACCAGTGAGGCCGCTTCACGGGCCACATCCGTCCCTCGGGCTCCCATGGCCACCCCAATGTGGGCGGCTTTCAGGGCAGGGGCATCATTGACACCATCGCCGGTCATGGCCACGATGTCACCCCGGGCTCGAAAGGCATCGACCAGCCTCAATTTTTGCTCAGGCTTGACCCTGCAAAACACAGGGGTATTGAGCAAACGCTTTTGTAAGTCATCATCACTGAGTTGAGCCAATTCGGCTCCGGTCATGGCGTGTGTGGCTGTGCCAAGCCCGGCCTGACGGGCAATTGAAAGGGCTGTGGCGGCATGGTCTCCGGTGATCATCACCACACGAATACCGGCTGATTGACACTCGGCAATGGCCTCGGGCACATCGGCGCGCAGGGGGTCTTCGAGACCCACCAAGCCCAGGAAGGTGAAATGAAAGTCTTCTTGTCGCTCAGGCAAGGGGCCTTCAGGAAACCGGGCTTTCGCGACACCCAGTACACGCAAGCCTTGGTGGGCCATCTGGAGCAATTGAGTGTCAATGTGATCTCGCTCTGGGCCCTCGACCCCGCACAGGCTCAAAAGGGCCTCAGGGGCTCCTTTGCAGGCCACCACATATTCTTGGCATCCGGTAGAACGCCAAACCCTGGACATGGCCAGAAGTTCGTTTGAAAGGGGGTAATCTTTAATCAGCCGCCAATCTGAATGCAGGGGTTCGGTTTGGCTCAATAGCAGATGCCCGGACTCAGCAATGGCGGTTTCAGTCGGGTCAAAGGCCCGGCGGTGGCTGGCCAATATGGCAAACTCAAGCAGCTCATGGAAGGATTCAGGCAATGGGTGAGGGGGCTCTTTATCTTTGGAGGGCAGGGGCGGAAGGGTGTGGGCTTCGAAAGTTGGATGGGCCAAGTACAACTGGCGCACCACCATGTGATTGGTGGTGAGCGTGCCGGTTTTATCCACACATAACACTGTGGTGGCGCCCAACAATTCAATGGCAGGGGTGTGACGGGTGAGCACATTTTCTTTGGCCAGGCGCCAAGCGCCAAGGCCCATGAAAATTGTCAGGACCACCGGCAATTCTTCGGGCAAAATGCCCATCGCCAGGGTCAGTCCGGCAAGCAGCCCGTGCAGCCAGTCTCCGCGGGTCCAGCCATACACCCAGGCCAAGGTGGCCGCCAGCAGCAAGCCACCCATGGCAGCCAGCCGTACCAGGCGGCCAATTTCTTGCTGAAGGGGAGTGCGCCCGGTAGCGATGCTCACCAGAGAGTGCCCGATCCGACCCAAACTGCTTTGCCTGCCCGTCGCAACCACGCGGCCCCAAGCATTACCCTGGGTGACCAGCGTACCGCAAAATGCCGTATATTCTTCAACCCTGTCGGGCGAAGCATGCTGTGCACACTTTCTTATGGCGCCAGATTCCCCTGTCAATAAAGATTCGTCAATCGACAAGTTAGAGGCTTGCTCAAGGGCGATGTCTGCGGGAACTCGATCTCCTTCGGCAAGCATCACCACGTCACCCAATACCAACTCACGGCTGGCAATGCGCTGGGTTTGCCCCCCCCGAATGACCAGCGCGCGCGGGCTGGAGAGGTCGCGCAGGGCCTGCAAAGAGCGTTCTGAGCGCCGCTCTTGCACCAAAGTAATGCCCATGATCACAAAGACAAAAGCCAGAAGCATCAGTGCCTCATGAACATCCCCCAGCAGCAGGTAAATGACTCCACAGGCCAATAGCAGGAGAAACATGGGTTCAAGAACCACCCCGGTCAGCAAACGTACAAGACCTCTTGAAGGTGATACAGGCAATTCATTGGGCCCCTCACGCGCCAAACGTTCGCGAGCCTCAAGCTCAGTGAGGCCTTGCACGGGTTGAGAAATCGGCATATCGGGTGAAGGCATGATGTTCTTGGGAAGACGGTCGTTGAAACCAAACCGGGGCCCTTGACTATGAAACAAGCCAAGGGGGTTTGATGCTGCTAGTATCCATAAAATGCAATCTTCTTTGATCATTGCCACACGCGAAAGCCGTTTGGCTCTTTGGCAGGCGCAGCATGTGCGCGACCTTTTGCAGTCCGCCTGGGGTTGTTCTGTGGGGCTTTTGGGCCTCAGCACCCGTGGTGACCAAATTCTGAATGTCAGCCTTTCCAAGGTCGGCGGCAAGGGCCTGTTTGTGAAAGAGCTCGAAACGGCTTTGCTCGAAGGTCGAGCCCATCTGGCGGTACATTCTCTGAAAGACGTTCCCATGGAGTTGCCGCCAGGCTTTGTGCTGGCGGCCATTTTGGCGCGCGAAGACCCTCGTGATGCCTGGGTATCGAACCGCTTTGCCTCATGGGCTGATCTGCCAATTGGAGCGCTTGTGGGCACTTCCAGTTTACGTCGCCTGGTTCAAATGAAAGCCCTGCGGCCAGACTTGAATGTGCAAGCCCTGAGGGGAAACCTCGATACACGGCTGCGCAAGCTGGATGAAGGTGGCTACGACGGCATTGTGCTCGCCGCCGCCGGACTCAAGCGGCTGGGGCTCGAGTCACGCATTCGGGCCGTATTTTGCGTCGACACTCTGCTGCCCTGCGCAGGCCAGGGCGCCCTGGGAATCGAGGTGCTCAGTGCCAATGCTGTACTGTGTCAACGACTGTCAGGCTTGAGTCATGCGCCCACATGGTGGGCCACCCAGGCCGAGCGTGCCGTGTCTCGGGCTCTGGGGGGCAGTTGCAGCATGCCGCTGGCGGCTCATGCAGTCTGGTCCCCTCAGGGGCTTCACCTTCGTGCCCTGCTGGGCCACCCGCTTGATGCCTGTGCTCCATTGTTGAAAGCACAGGGGTGGGCCATGGTGGCAGATGATGCGTCGGCGCTGGCCCTCGGAGAACAAGTCGCCACCGATTTGATGGCAATGGGGGCATTGTCTTATTTACAAATGGCCGGGTGATGGGATGGCTTCCGGTACTCGATTGCGAATCTTGGTGACCCGCCCCCTGTCGCAGGCCCATGGCTTGGTAGAGAGGCTGAATTCTTTCGGGCTTGATGCCCATGCCTTGCCCCTGATCACCATCGAACCCGTCCCCGACGTCTCTCAGGTTCAACAGCTTGCTGCCGCACTAAAGAACCTGGACATGATCATTTTTGTCAGCCCCAATGCGGTCCAACAGTTTATACAAGCCGCATCACGCCAAAGCTGGGGGTGGCCGGATGACGTGCGGGTGGGTGGGCTGGGGCCAGGCACGGTTCAGGCTCTGCTTGACTCAGGCTTGGCGCTTGAGCAGATCACCGCGCCACCCGCACAGGGGCCGCAGTTTGACTCCGAGGCCCTTTGGAATGAATTGGCAAAGCAAGGTTGGTCAGGGCGTCGGGTGATGATTGTCCGGGGCGATGGTGGGCGTGATTGGCTGGCCAGCCAATTCAGGGCCGCAGGGTCGCAAGTGTCTTTTGTGCAAGCCTACACGCGTACTCTGCCCGCCTGGACCCCCCTTCAGCAGGCCCTGGCACAACAGGCCATGGAGGTTCCCGATGAGCATTTATGGCTTTTCAGTAGCAGTCAGTCGGTGGATCACCTGCTGCAACTTTGCCCACAGGGTCAACCCGTTTGGCCCCGCTCTCGCGCTTTGGTCACACACCTGCGCATTTCAGAGCGCACCCGTCAGGCCGGGTTCAGCCGCATTCTTCTGAGCCCTCCAGATCCACGCTCTATCGTCAACTGCATACAATCTGCATCATGGTGACCGAACCTCCCCCTGATTTTGCGGCATTTTCCCACCCTGCCTCGGCAGCTTCACGACCCATTGAGCATGCGCCAGCGCCAAACCCAAGAGGTCTGATGCGCTGGAAACTGATTCTCTGGTGCATTGGTGCGGGTGTCTTGTTTCTCGCCTGCTTCATCAGTTTGGTCATTGCTTGGAGGGCGCAAAGACAGGTCGGCCTGCTGGAACAAGAATTGGTGCGCCGCCAAGAGGCCAGCCAAAACCAGGCGCTTGAGGCCCAAATGCTGTCCCGCCAGTCCTCTGACATGGTGCGAGATTTTGCGGCCAAAGTGGCTCTCCTGGAAGCCAAGGTGGCGGAGGTCTCACTTCAGCGCACCCAGCTCGAAGAATTGGTTCAATCTTTGTACCGTTCACGCGATGAAAACCTGGTGGCCGATATTGAGTCGGCCGTGCGGGTGGCCATTCAACAATCAGCCATCACGGGCAGTTCCGAGCCCTTGCTGGCTGTGCTGAAACAATCCGATGAACGCCTGACACGCACTTATCAACCGCGGCTTCAGGGCGTTCAACGAGCCATTTTGCGTGACCTGGATCGCGTGCGTGCAGCCGGCAGTGTCGATGTTTCTATGGTGACTTTGCGTCTGGATGAGGCCGTGGCCTTGATGGACGACCTGCCGTTGCTGTCTGCTCCCAAATTGCACGATGATCGGGCGGATGCTCTCGCAGGCACGAAAGAGGGGAGTGCCTCTACCGACGCCGCCTCATCCGGGGCCGCTCCCGCAGAGTCATCCTGGCTGAAAGCCGGTCGCGCCTTGGGTCAACACATTTGGGCCGAGGTCAAAACCTTGGTTCGTGTCTCGCGCATTGATCAGCCTGAGGCGGTGTTGCTGGCTCCCGAGCAGTCTTTCTTTCTTCGGGAAAACCTCAAGCTCCGCTTGCTCAATGCCCGCTTGGCTTTACTCAGTCGCCAATTTGATACGGTACAGGCAGACCTCAAACTGGTTCAAGAGGCTTTGTCCCGCTATTTTGATCCCCAATCGCGCAGAACCATCCAGGTCACCGAGATTTTGCGTCAAGTCACTGCTCATGCCCGGATGGTGTCGGTTCCCCGGCCCGATGACACGCTTGCGGCCCTCGCTATGGCCGAACCTGGCCGCTGATCGAAAAGGAAGACCCTGATGCGCTTTGTGGTGTGGTTCGTGCTGCTTTTCGTGGGAGCGGTGATTTGCGCCACCATTTTTGGAAGTAATGATGGCTTGGTCTCTTTTTTCTGGAAATCTTATCGGCTTGATTTATCTATTAATCTGTTCTTGCTGTTGCTGATTGAAGCCTGCTTTATCCTCGTGCTGGTGATGCAAGGCGTGCGATCCTTGGTAGGATTGCCCCGCAGGGCTCGGGAATGGCGGGCCATTCGCAAGGAGCGCAGTGCCCAGGCGGCCTTTCGAGAGTCGCTGGCGCTTTATTTTGGGGGGCGCTATGGCCGCGCTGAAAAACTCGCTGAAAGGGCGTTGCTGATTCATTCAGATTCAGACATTCAGTCCCAGGAGAATGACTTTATGGCCTTGGCGCACCTTCTCCGAGCCGCCAGCGCTCATCGCCTGCAAAATCACACCCATCGGGACAGGCAGTTGGCGCTGGTATCTGAAGCCACCCAGCGTGGTGGCCACCGGGCCGTCGAGGAAGGCGCGCGGCTCTTGGCAGCCGAGTGGGCTCTGGATGACCGTGATGCCTTGCGTGCTTTGTCTCTGCTTGAAGCGCTGCCTCCGGGGGTGGCGCGTCGAACTCAAGCGTTGCAACTAAAGCTTCAAGCAGCCCGCCTGGATGGGCGCCCCCAGGAAGCCTTACGAACGGCGCGTTTGCTGGTCAAGCATCAAGTCATCTCGCCCGCCGCCGCCACCAGCTTGATGCGATCGCTGGCATTTGAGTCTATTGAGGCCGCGCGTGATGACAGCCAGCTGCAACGTCTATGGCTTGAATTTGATGCGGCAGACCGACGGGACCCCTTTGTGGTGGCCAAAGCAGCTTCGCGTGTGGCCGACTTGGGGGCACCAGAGCATGGTCGAGGCTGGTTGCGCCCTTTCTGGGACGACCTCAAATCGTTCACCCCGGAAGAGCGTATGGTGCTTTCCAATGCCCTTGTGGCGTGCATTCAAGGTATTCCGGCCGATTGGCTGCCCCGCCTGGACGCCTGTACCCAGGCTTTCCCCAGAGAAGCAGCGGTGGCTCATGCTGTGGGCGTGGCCTTGGCTCATTGGCGTCTTTGGGGAAAGGCCCACCCTCTCCTGGTCCAAGCCGCCCAAGACCCCTCTTGCGACGAACGCACCCGCCGCCAGGCTTGGCTTTCCTTGGCCAAAATTGCCGAGCAGGAGGGGCAAGATGCCAGAGTACTGGAGTGCTACCGCGAGGCGGCTATTCTTGGAATGTGAAGCGTTTTTCCAACACCCCCCATCATCTCAAAAAATACGCTATAATCATTATCTTTGCGGCTGTAGCTCAGTTGGATTAGAGTACTTGGCTACGAACCAAGGGGTCGTGGGTTCGATTCCTGCCAGCCGCACCATTAAAAGTAAAAATCCCGCTCAATTTTGGGCGGGATTTTTTTATGTTCGGCGCAAACGCAAAAGTCTGCCCGAGGCGGGTCAATGGGTGGGTTCGCGCTGGTGTCTCAATTTCCGGGTATGGCTCATTGAGCCACTCAAGAGCCTTGCTCAAAGGCATCAAGCTCAGCAAGTGTAGTCTCAGCACTGACTGCGGTATAGATAGGCTTGATGGCTTGAGCCAAGGCCCTGCGATCTCTCGATCACGATGAGCAACTCAGTCTAAATGAGAGGATGCTGTTTGGTCTGTTGGCGGAATGGCCATAATCAGGCGAGTTCCAGCCAAAATGTCGTGCCAAAATTGCCGATCAGGCCGTAAATAGGTCAGGCTGGCATAGACGCTTGCGCCCACCAAGATAGCCAAAAACAAGGCTCCTCCTGACCACCCCGCCAAGAATGAAAGGAGCACAGCAGGCACAATCCATATCCAACTGAGCAGATACCTCGACAGGGCTCGAACTTGGCTCAGCGGCTCTCCAGTGACTGTGACAACACGAATGTGCCAAGTTTGCATCGGGAGGGTCTGCCCCTTTTTGGACCAGAACCAAGTAAAGTAAATTCCATAAATCAAAAATGCAAATATTCTCAAAGATGTATCACTTTGCAGGGGATGGTGCTGTTCGGTTAATTTAAAAAACAGGGCACCTATGGCGCCAGGAATAAGACCAATCCCGAACAAAATCATGATCTCATAGATAAGGCAGGCCATACGTTTTGATAATTTGGGTGCTGCCTGCCACCCTTTTAATAAAGGTTCGTCGCGGGTATTTTTTTGATCTATCATGGTTTTATAACGGCGTGTTCAAAGTCTTTTTATGGTTCCTTAAGGAACCTTACATCGACGTCCATGCAATTTCCTTGGAATCGCTTGATAATTTTTGATCCTGAGCATACAGCTGCCCACAAGTTCGCACGTCTGCCACAGCAAATAAAGCCGCAACTTTTCGTCGAAGATTGCCCACCCTTAAGCGACGACTTAAATTAGCGATGTAACGCGTGTTGGGAATATCAGGCAAATCCGCATCAAAATCATGCGGATGAAGGTAGAGCACTTGATAACGCTCGCGGCGAGCCAACCCCTTAACGATAAGCTCGGGCGTAAGCCGCAAATATCCCCCTCCAAAAACCTGCAATTCCACACCAGCCACCAAGACCCCGGGTATTGGTACCTCATAAATATTTGCTCCGAATCGGTGCATCATTGTCCCTGGCCACTGAAATTCAGTCCGGTCATGCCCACCTCCATGGAACCGCACCGCAGTAGAAATCGATGAATCAATCCGAAAACCCATATTCGCCAATTCGTGAAAGAGTTCAGCGCAACGATGGAGGGGAAAGGAAAATCCAGGCGATCTATAGGCCATGACTTCAGTTCCTGCGATATCTTCAATGACAGCTTTTGCATCTCGCGTCGAAGATCGAAACTCACGAATAGACATGCTTGCAATGTCCTCGTGGAACATGGCATGGCAGCCCACCTCATGACCACGGCGCACGACTTCTTCGAGTCGTTGGGGATAACGTCGGGCCAGCCATCCTACAAAAAAGAAAGTTCCTTTGACACCCGCTTCATCACAAAGATCAAGATAATCAAGCAATGGCGCTTCGCTTCGATCAGGCATTTCTTCCCAACAATCCAGACTGACGCAAGGTGGTACCGTGGCCCACCAAGGTTCCACATCGAAGCTATTCACCAGCAACAATTGCTGAAAATCTTTGGCTTGATCATGCACTTTAAATCATCCTGGTTGATTTTGAGGGGCCACGATTCTTAAGGAACCTCTTTCCTGGAAACGTCCATGCAAGATGTCCATGCCAGGTTCCTTAAGCCCAAAGTCAGGTCTCGATGGCTCGGAATAGTCAATACAGCGATGAATTATTGAAGGCCAGGAAAGCAGCAGAATTGACGGAAAGCATCGGGGCAGCTTCTTTGGTCGCCCCTGCAAAACCGAAAAAACCTGATGAATACTGACAGGGCAGCCTGTTTTGCGATGAAATTTAGCCACGGCTCCTTAGGGCCTTGTCGCAACTGAATGGTCAATCAATTTTGGCGTTGATCTGATCGCGGCTGGCTTGCCATGCAGCGACTTCGCTGAGTACAGTGTCGATGTTGTCGATTCGACGGCTCAAGCATTGGCCGATCATCGCGTTGCGCTCAATCTCGGCCATGTTGAGCCAACTGTCGTGCTTGGGCGTGTAGACGAATTGGAATCGATCCTGCAGCGCTTTGGCTTGCTTGGGCGGAAAGGCTTCATATGGCGATACGGGCGTGCGCGTGCAATCAAGCCCAGCTTTTTTCATGGGCCCAAATTGTCGGTCATGGCTCCGTAAGGTCGGTTATTGATTAGGGATGAGTGAATACAGTTCGCCAATCGCGAATCGCTGAGCCAATTCATTATTGGCAACCGCACCCATGATGCCCGAGCCTGGCCCGACGCCCGTGGTGGAATAAATAGGGGTTTCTCGAGGCTCACCGTTATCGTGTGTTAATAATGCCACGCGAGGGCGCATGGGGTCGGTGCTGCGTTGCAAAACAATTCCGATACATCCAGAAAGCAAGCGCACCAAGCATCCAGGCGGGTACATGCCCAGGATGCGCACAATGGTTGCGCCAAAGTATCCGTAACTGTTCTGACGAAAAATTTCTTGTGCCGCACGGGTGGATAGCAAGCGAGTGCGCGATGCCCGTTCGCTCAGTTTGGCGCAAAACATGTCGCTGGTTCGCAAGGCATCTGACAAAGGGCTCACCGTTCGAATACCCTGGGGGTACCCGCTGCCATTGTGTTGTTCATGGTGCTCATGAACGGCTCGCAGCCATTCTATTTGCATGACCCCCAGATCGATCAAAATGTCTCTGCTGCGAGAGGGGTGTTCAACAATATCACGTTTTTGTTCTGGCGTTGGGGGTTCTGGCTGCCTTGCAAGGTCTGTTTGCAACTGGGTAATAGAGATGTTCATGGTCAGTGCGGCACACACCGCATTGGCTGTTTGAACCGGAGTCCATTCTTTGTGTTTGGCAATCAAAGACATCAGAATAGCGGTATGAATGCTGTGTTCTACGCCATAGTTCAATAAAGCCGTCTTGGTCGGATTCACAATCTGAAAAATGGCGACATCTGGGTCACAAGCCACAAGGTTGATCAACGCAAGGGCAAGCTGAGTGATTTCTTTCAGGAAGTCAGGATTGGATTTGGGATGTAAAAGCAAAGGGGTTAATTGTTCAGCCAAGCTTTCCCATGCGACACAAACTTGTTCTCCAACCGCGCCATCCAGTGCGCTGGGGGAAGTTGAAAGTGAAAGTTGACTTTGAGCCATTGTTTGCAAGATGGTCTCCTGAGAGTTGCCTGCGATCATTGCCAGAAGTTTTTCAGAGCTTCCTTATGCTACGGACAAATCGGGGTTCTACTTAAGGCTCAGCAGCTTTTGTTTTGATAAAAAATGGTAAAACTTCTGGCTTTGGAGCCAATCTGAGGGGGGGCTAATCGGACAGGAGCCAAGGCGGGCTATTTTTTTTCAAATGGGCTTCCTGGGGGCTGGTAGCTTACATCAATCCGTCCTTGAGCGTGGGCCACGCCGGTGAAGCTGTCGTAGGTGATTGTGTCTGCGGTGATGCGCAATCCTTCACGCTCAATCGTGAGAGCTTGGTTTGAGAGCACTTGTCGCTGAGGAAGTCGTGCTGTGATGGATTCGCCGAGAAATGTGATGCGTGGCTCGTTTTCCGTGGCTTTGCGAGTCACGCGCGCGGCCCCCTCGAGGCGAAGTTCCGAACCATCGCGGTTGCTCCAGCCAAGGCGGCCTTGAGCAGTGGTGATGTTTCCTTGGGCGTCGAGGGCGCGCAAACGGATCTGGTCAATTTCGATAGTGTCGGTGTCAGGGTAGTGGCGTAGCTGCCGACCCTGGATGTGGTTTCTCAAGGCCCCTTGCAGGTCAAAGCGCCGCAAAGAAACGTTTTCCATGGTGTAGTCAGGGGCATGGCTGGGAGCGGCTGCTTCTCGGGGCCCATCAAAAACGGGAGAATTTTGAACCAGCCACCAAGTGCCCATGGCCAGGAGGCTCATGAGCAAAATAGGCAGATAGCTTGAAGCCCAATTGATCACATCTTGAAGCCAAGCTTTGCAGCCCATGAAACGCGCATGCCATTTCATGGTGTGCTGCGATCAAGGGTATTGAGCTGCCCTTGTAAAAGTTCAGCATACCGCCCTGAGGCCACAAGAAGGATATCGCAGCATTCGCGTGCAGCTCCCTCGCCACCGCGCAGAGTGGTCACATGGTGAGCGCGCACCTTGACCTCGGCATGGGCATTGGGGGGGGCCACCGCAAAAGCGGCTCGAACCATCAGGGGTAGATCGGGCCAGTCATCGCCCATGGTGGCAACTTGCTGCCAGGTGATTTTCAAAGTGTGTAGCAAAGCCTCGGCGGCAGCGAGCTTGTCTTTGATTCCATACAGAGCGTGCTCAATGCCAAGGTCACTCAGGCGCCGGCGCACGGCAGGGCTGTCACGGCCAGTGATCACCAGCGGTAAAATGCCCGCTTGGGTGAGCAGCTTGAGCCCGTGGCCATCCAAACTATGAAAGGCTTTGACAGACTCGCCTTGTTCGCTGATGTAAAGTGAGCCATCGGTCAAAACGCCGTCAACATCAAAAATAGCGGCCTTCATGCTTGGCAGGTCGCCTTCGCCTTGTGCCTTCAGGAGAATTTCTGCGGGGAAGTTCAAGCTTGCGCGCCAATGTGCTGCGTTGGCAGTTTCCCCGGCCTGTCTCTCGAAAATTTCTGGGGAAATCAGGCGCAGCATAGGGATGATCTTGGGTGGCTGTGGTTGCTGCTTTGTGCGCGGCACCCCAGATGGCTCTCGGTAAAAACGGGCTTGGCTGGACAAAAAATGAGGGGCTTAGGGCCTGTTAACACTAAAGATACTAAAGATGGCAGTGCGAACGCGGTCATTGGGGCGCAGCGAGGCCTTGGAAAGCCTCGCCGGGGGCCTCCCCCGGCTTCGTTTTACGCCTTGCTCAAGGCCTTTTGAAGAACAACGCATCTGGCATCTTGAGTGTTAACAAGCCCTAAACAGTCAAAATCAGTAACTACCTCCGCGGCCGCCACCGTAACCGCCACCACCGCCGCCGTAACCGCTGCCACTGGAGCGACCGCCGCCGTAACCACTGCCGCCTCCGCCATAGCCGCCGCCTCCACCAGAGCGACCACCGCCACCATAGGATCCGCCGCCGCCAGAGCGACCACCGCCAAAGCCGCCAGGGCGATCTTCCTTGGGGCGGGCTTCATTGACAACCAAGGCCCGGCCGTCGAGGGACTGGCCATGCAAGCCATTAATGGCCGCCTGAGCTTCAGAGTCAGAGCTCATTTCCACGAAACCAAAGCCCTTTGACCGACCAGTTTCACGATCATTCATGACTTTGGCTGAAACTACAGTACCAAACTCGGAAAAAGTTTTTTGGAGGCTGTCATCGCGAATGCTGTAAGACAAATTGCCAACGTAGAGTTTATTGCCCATAGGAGAGCGCCTTTCTAAAATTCGGTATAACTCAAGAGGGAAAAACCATGCGGAGCGTTAACCCATCCTGAATCGTACAAGCGACGGCGCGGCTACCAGACACAGCAAATTTCATTATCAATTCATTCAACCACACACAGCAAAAAGTTGACTGCTTCGTGATGTCCAAAGTGTTGTTTTCGGGCATTCCCAATCACCTCACAGGCTGCATTGTGTCCTGAAATTGGCATTTATAGTAAAAGATTTGTGTCATATTGACGTAGTACAGAAAAAAATCGGAGTTTTCTGCCTTTCATTCTCATGTTTGGGCTTGGGTTGTTACGAAAAATACTGCCTAAAATTTTCAAATATAAATCAATAAGTTGGCTAGGGCCTGTTCACGCTAAAGATGTCAGATGCGTTGTTTTTCAAAAGGCCTTGAGCAAGGCGCAAAACGAAGCTAGGGCAGGCCCCCGGCGAGGTTTTGCAGCGCCGCGCGCCTTGCCCTGCGCCCCAATAACCGCGTTCGCACTGGCATCTTTAGTGTGACAGGCCCCAAGAAACCCCTGCAAAACCCCTTGTGGATGAGCGCGCCTTATATAGAAGCCCATGATCCTCTGATGGTGGGATCATTTTTTTCATGGTATAGGGTTTTTCTGAATTCAATCAATTTTCCAATGGTCAGAGCATGAAAAAAACAGCAATTTGGGGCGGTGTGGCGGGCGTTGTGGCCTCAGTCATCGTGGTGGGCGGGTCGGTTTGGAGCGGTTCAGTCAGTCAGCATCGCCTTCAAAACGAGTGGGGGCATCTCGAGAAGGTGTTGCCCCTGAAAATTTCTGAAGCAGCTTACGAACGCGGTATTTTTTCATCGAAATACACCTTCAAGATCCACGCGGGTTGTGATCAGGATGCCGCCGTCAACTCGCCGGCGCTGACTGTTCGGCAACGTATTCAACACGGCCCGGTGCCTGGGTTCACCAGCTTGGGTCGTGTTGCCATAGACACCGAGATTGATACTCCCTCTGAGCTTCGTACTCTGCTTAAAAACGGTGCTGAGGCGTCAACGCTCATCAAGGCCCACACGCTGCTCAATCTTTTAGGAGGGGGAGTGACTCAAATTTCCACAGCCGCATTGGAATTTGAAGAACAAAATAAAAAAACGCAACTCAGCGTCAAGGCGCTTTTATTACAAATTCGTCATGCTGCGAACGGCCAAATTCATTATGAGCTGAATTGGCCCGGCATGTCAGCCGTGAGCCGTGAGGAAGGCGCGGCCGGGAACATGAACATTGACGCTTTGAGTGTGCGGGGTGAAACCCGATTTGATGAAAATAACCCCTTGGGCTTTGTCATGGACACTTCCAGCTCAGAACTCAAGTCTTTGATGGTACTCGGCCATGTTCATGGCAATCAAACCAAAATCGCTTTTTCCAACATCAAAACGGACAGCAAAACAAGCCTTGAAAACGGTTTGTTCAACAACGTCAGCCACTTGGATGCTCAAGCATCTATTAACAACACACCAATTCCCAAGCTTCGATTGAACACTTCTTTCAAGCGAATCCATGCGGGTACCTATGCGCAAATTCTCCAGACAATTTTTCATCCTGGCATGCTTTGTGGTTCTGTCACAGGCCTGGAAGCTTGGGCTGTGCAGGGCGAAGCCATCATGGCGGCTGGGGCGGCTTTGCTGACTCACAACCCCGAGTTCTCGGTGGATGCCCTTGAGCTTGATATGGATGGGCTTTCTGGAAAAATGGCGTATGCTTTTGGTGTTCAAGGCCTCACGGCAGAGGACCTCAACGGTTCAGCAGGCCCCCTGTTTGGCGAGGCGGTGGCTCGTAAAGCCTATGCCAGCGGTCACATCGAAATCCCCACCCCCTGGCTTGAGAAAATCATGGTTGATGCAACCCCCACGCGCCAAGCCCAAGATCAAGCCATGCTGGAAGCCATGATCACCCAAGCAATTGATGAAGGTTATGTGAAACGTGAGGGTCAGATGCTCAGTAGCCAATTTAAAATGGAAAACGGGGTTCTCAAGGTCAACGACAAATCCATGGGCCCCTTCTTGGGCCTTTGAAGTCTGTTCTTTACCCTGGCTTTTCAGCCCCATCTCCTTGCATCATTGCCACCACCCGCGAACTCAAGTGCGGCTTGATGCACAGGCCTTTCAGCAAGGGTGGGCGGCGCGAGGCGCAAGGGTCGATTGATATTCACCGGGTATCAGGCCATATTCATCGTCATTGTTCATGCCCTGCGTGCGAAGGGGCGGCGAGTTAAACTTGAGAAAATCGGGTTCATCAAACCCGGCAATCATTTTCGGGGGGCATGGGCGGAATGCTTTGAACGCATCGCTTTTGCTCACTTTTCAATTTCAATGCCACGCAGCATGTTTCCAAAAATATTCACCCAGATTTTCGGCAGTCGCAATGAGCGACTTCTTAAAAAGTACCGCAAAGTGGTGGCAGAAATCAACGCCCTTGAGCCTGGGTTGACTTCCCTGTCCGATGATCAACTTCGATCTAAAACGGAAGAATTCAAACAGCGTCACGCCAAGGGTGAATCTCTCGATGCGCTTTTGCCGGAAGCTTTTGCGGCCATTCGTGAGGGCAGCAAGCGTGTGCTGAAAATGAGGCATTTTGATGTGCAGCTCATGGGCGGAATGGCTTTGCACTATGGCAAAATTGCTGAAATGCGCACAGGCGAGGGCAAGACCCTCATGGCCACTTTGCCGGTTTACCTCAATAGCATTTCGGGCAAAGGCGTGCATGTCGTGACCGTCAATGATTACCTCGCGCGTCGTGATGCTGAGTGGATGGGCCGCCTGTATCAATTCATCGGCCTGAGTGTGGGGGTGAATTTGCCCCATGTGCCAAAAAGCGAAAAGCAGGCTGCTTATGCAGCTGACGTCACCTACGGCACCAACAACGAATATGGTTTTGATTACCTGCGCGACAACATGGTACAAAGCCCCTCTGAGCGCGTTCAGAGGGCCCTGAATTACGCCATCGTTGACGAAGTTGATTCTATTTTGATCGACGAAGCCCGTACCCCGCTTATCATCAGTGGTCAGGCTGAAGACCACACCGCGATGTATGTGCGTATCAATACGATCGTGCCTTTTCTCAAGCGCCAAATTGGTGAGGCTGACCCCCGCACGGGGGAGGGGGTCATTGAGCCGGGTGATTTTACTGTCGATGAAAAAGGCCGGCAGGTTTACCTCACTGACATGGGCCACGAGAAAGCCGAAGAGCTGCTGACCCAGGCCGGCCTGTTGGCTCAAGGAGCCAGCCTTTACGATGCTTCCAACATCACTTTGGTGCACCACGTTTATGCCGCTTTAAGGGCGCACCAACTGTATCACCGCGATCAACATTATGTTGTTCAGGACGGCGAGATCATCATTGTTGATGAATTCACAGGCCGCTTGATGTCTGGGCGCCGTTGGTCTGACGGATTGCACCAGGCGGTTGAAGCCAAAGAAGGGGTATCTATTCAAAGCGAAAACCAGACTCTGGCCTCGATCACCTTCCAGAATTATTTCCGTATGTACGGGAAACTGTCAGGCATGACCGGTACCGCCGACACCGAAGCCTACGAGTTTCAGGAAATTTATGCCCTCGAAACCGTGGTGATTCCGCCCAACAAGCTGACGGTTCGTCGCGATGAAAATGACTTGGTTTATAAGTCAGCGCGTGAAAAATTTGAGGCCGTCGTTCAGGATATTCGTGATTGTCATGAGCGGGGTCAGCCCGTATTGGTGGGGACCACCTCGATTGAAAACTCGGAGGTTTTGTCGGCTCTGCTCGAAAAAAGCCAACTTCCGCATCAGGTGCTCAATGCCAAGCAGCATGCCAAGGAAGCTGAAATTATTGCCCAGGCAGGGCGGCCCGGGGTCGTCACCATTGCCACCAATATGGCGGGCCGCGGCACCGATATTGTTTTGGGCGGCAATGTGGAGGCGCAAATCCAGGCCCTTGAAGCCAACCCTGAGTTGTCTGCAGACGAAAAGCAACTCCGCGCACAAAGGCTGCGTGATGAATGGCAGGAATTGCACGAGAAGGTCAAGGCCCTCGGAGGGCTTCGGATTGTGGCTACCGAGCGGCATGAATCGCGCCGAATCGATAACCAGCTTCGTGGCCGCTCAGGACGCCAAGGAGACCCGGGGTCTTCACGGTTTTATCTGTCGCTTGATGACCCTCTCATGCGTATTTTTGCAGGTGACCGGGTGCGTTCCATCATGGAGCGCTTAAAGATGCCCGACGGTGAAGCAATTGAAGCCGGTATGGTAACGCGCAGTATTGCCAGTGCGCAGAGAAAGGTCGAGGCCCGTAATTTTGACATTCGCAAGCAGCTGCTTGAGTATGATGACGTGGCCAATGAGCAGCGCAAAATTATCTACCGTCAGCGCAATGACATCCTGGAAAACCCTTCTTGTGCTGACATCATCAACAATCTGAGGGCTGGTGTCATGGAGAGCGTGGTGCGCTCCTTTGTTCCGGCGCAAAGTTTGGAAGAGCAATGGGATTTGCCCGGCCTGGAGCGTGTTCTCAAAGAAGAGTGGCAAGTGCCAGTTGACCTGCGAAGCCGGCTTGAAAAGAGTGACTCGCTGACCGATGAAGATCTTCTCGAGGAAGTGATCAAGGCGGCAGATGCCGTCTTTCATGAAAAGCTCGAGCGCGTGGGGAATGAGCAATTCGGCCCATTCATGCGCATGATTTTGCTTCATTCTCTTGACAGCCACTGGCGTGATCATCTGGCCGCCTTGGACTACCTTCGTCAAGGCATTCATTTGCGTGGCTATGCACAAAAGAACCCCAAGCAGGAATACAAGGCCGAGTCGTTCCAACTTTTCAGTCAATTGCTTGACACCATCAAGATGGATGTTACCCGAACCTTGCTCAATGTGGTCATTCAAACTCGTGAGGAAGCTGAGCAGGCTGCGTTGGGGCTACAGGAACATTTTTCCAATGTGACTTATACCCACCCCACTGAAGATGGGGGTGTTGAGCAAGAAACTGAGCCGGCCCCTGTCTTGCCTGAGGTGCCCAAAGTGGGCCGCAATGACCCTTGCCCTTGTGGCAGTGGAAAAAAATACAAGCACTGCCATGGTGCCCTCAAATAGCCTGGTGATGGATTGACTCATCGCTTCGTTTTGACCCTTTTGCGGCGGCTTGGCTGCCGTGACGCCAGCATGGTTTGTGGGCCGGTTGGCATTTCAGCAGGAGACCCCCCCCATGCCCGTCAATCTTCAAGCCCCTCAAGCCAACGCCCTGTATCCTGTTGCCGGGTTGCGGCTCGGAATCACCATGGCGGGTGTGCGCAAAGCGCACCGGCGTGACCTGACCGTGATCACCCTGGCTGAAGGCAGCAGTGTGGCCGCCGTGTTCACTCAAAACCGTTTTTGCGCCGCTCCCGTTCAGCTCTGTCGAGACCATCTTGCGGCCCGCAGGGATATTCGAGCCTTGCTGATCAACACCGGCAACGCCAACGCCGGCACAGGCACAGAGGGTTTGCAGCGCGCCTGGGAAACCTGCGTAACGCTGGGCCGCCTTCTTGAGATTGACCCCCGGCAGGTGTTGCCATTTTCGACGGGGGTCATCATGGAGCAGCTTCCCAGTGATCGTATCGAGGCGGCTTTGCCGGCAGCCTTGGCAGCACTGGATGAATCGCACTGGGCCGAGGCTGCCCAGGCCATCATGACCACCGACACCCTGCCCAAGGCTGCTTCGTGCCAAATTTCCTTGGGTGGCAAGCCCGTGACCGTGACCGGTATTTCGAAGGGGGCTGGCATGATTCGCCCGAATATGGCGACCATGCTGGGCTTTGTGGCCACCGATGCCGCAATTGACCTGACTCAGCTTCAGCGACTGGTGCGTGAAGTGGCTGACGAGTCATTTAATTGCATCACAATCGACGGAGACACTTCAACCAATGACGCTTTCACCTTGATTGCCACCCACAAAGCCGGCAACAGTACCATCAAAAGCCTGGATTCTCCCGATGGAAAAGCCTTGAGGTTGGCTGTTTTGCAAGTGTCTCAAACTCTGGCACAGGCGATTGTGCGAGATGGTGAGGGTGCCACCAAATTCATTACTGTGAATATTTCTGGCGGACGATCAGTGCATGAATGTCGCCAAGTCGGCTATGCAATTGCGCATTCGCCCTTGGTCAAAACGGCTTTTTTTGCCAGTGACCCCAACTTGGGTCGAATTCTGGCCGCAGTAGGCTATGCGGGTATCGAAGACCTTGACGCTTCGCGTATTGAGCTCTATCTGGACGATGTGCATGTGGTCAAAAAAGGGGGGCGCAACCCTTCTTACCGCGAGGAAGACGGTGCTCGGGTGATGAAGCAATCCGAGATCACCATCCGTGTGGATCTGGGCCGAGGCCCTGAGCAAACCACCCTCTGGACTTGCGACCTCAGCGAAGATTATGTGAAAATCAATGCTGATTACCGGAGTTGAAAACTCGGTACCTTGGGGGTTGTGAGTGGGATTTTTTGCTGCGGTTGGCTCCGATGCAGCCGCATGCCAATACCCCAGATCAGGATTCAGAAGCTTGACATTTCAAACGAGCAACGGCCTTTCCAGCGGGAACGGCTGCCCGGGCTTTGAAACAGGTCGGCCTGTTCGGGTCATCGACCCAATACTGATGTGGGTTGATGTGCAGCCCGCGAATATTGTTGATGCGCAGCTCGTAGTAAACGTGTTCTTTTGAGTTATAGCAAGGTGTACCGAGTATCGGAATCACTTTGCCAATGGGGTCACCAGGCTTGACCACTTGGGATACCTTCAAGCTGTCCAGTGGTTTGACATGTGCATAGATGGCGAAGACTTGTGTCATGAAATGAATCAAGGCCGATGTGTCGCATCAGTTCATCATTGACGATTGACCTTGGCAGGGTGATACTCGATCATGTTGCACTGCGCAAAATTTTTTCCATACGATCACCTCATTTTACATTGTGGTAAAATGTGATTAAGTCATTGATTTAAGTGGATTAAAAGTTGGCCTTGTACAAGATGCAAGCCTTCTTGGTCGAGTGATTGTTTGTAATGCTGTCCTCAATGCCCCTCATTTTTTTCTGGAGCCCGCATGAACACCGTGACCCGTGAGCAACAAGCCGCTGCCTTGCAAAAAGACTGGAATGAAAACCTCCGCTGGAAGGGAATTCAGCGAACCTACAGCGCGGCGGACGTGGTGCGCTTGCGGGGTTCGGTTCAAATTGAGCACACTTTGGCCAAGAAAGGGGCTGAAAAGCTCTGGAAGTTGTTGCACGAAGAGCCCTTTGTGAATGCGCTCGGGGCCCTGACCGGCAACCAGGCCATGCAGCAAGTCAAGGCCGGGCTGAAAGCCATTTACCTCAGTGGATGGCAAGTGGCCGGTGATGCCAATGTGGCGGGTGAAATGTACCCTGATCAATCACTTTACCCGGCCAACTCGGTGCCCGCAGTGGTTCGCCGCATCAATAACACCTTCCAGCGTGCAGACCAGATTCAATGGTCAGAAGGCAGTGCAGGCATTGATTATTTCGCGCCCATTGTGGCAGACGCCGAGGCCGGGTTTGGCGGGGTTTTGAATGCTTTCGAGCTGATGAAAGCCATGATTGACGCCGGCGCTGCCGGAGTCCACTTTGAAGACCAATTGGCTTCTGTGAAAAAGTGCGGTCACATGGGTGGCAAAGTGTTGGTGCCGACCCGTGAGGCCGTTTCCAAACTGGTCGCGGCGCGCCTGGCCGCCGATGTCATGGGTGTGCCTACGCTGCTGGTGGCCCGCACTGATGCAGAAGCCGCTGACTTGATCACCAGCGATATTGATGACAATGACCAAAGCTTCACCACGGGCGAGCGCACGGTTGAAGGCTTTTATCGCACCCGCAACGGGCTTGAACAGGCGATCAGCCGCGGCTTGGCTTACGCCCCTTATGCTGATTTGGTCTGGTGTGAAACAGGCAAGCCTGATTTGGCCTTTGCCAAGGCCTTTGCCGATGCTATCCATCGCCAATTTCCGGGCAAAATGCTGGCTTACAACTGCTCACCAAGCTTCAACTGGAAAAAAAACCTGGACGACGCCACCATTGCCAGCTTTCAAGCCGATCTGGGCAAAATGGGTTACAAGTTTCAGTTCATTACCTTGGCCGGGTTTCACAGCTTGAACTACAGCATGTTTGACTTGGCCCATGGTTATGCACGCCGAAATATGTCAGCCTTTGTGGAATTGCAAGAGCGTGAGTTCGCCGCAGCAGAACGCGGCTTCACGGCCGTGAAGCACCAACGTGAAGTGGGCACCGGTTATTTTGACGCTGTGACCACCATCATCGAGCGCGACGCTTCCACCGCTGCCTTGAAGGGGTCCACCGAAAATGAGCAGTTTTTCGAAAAACACCTTTAGTGTTAACAGGCCCTGAGCTTGACTTTGGCTGAAACGGCTGGCAACCGCAACTGCCCTACCCGTGGCGAGTCTGGCCGGTAACGGCCGCACTGCCCCTGGAATGGTTCCAGAGGCCGTCGGGAAAGTCATGCCTGTCCGTGACGAATTCGGTCTGCAAGACGGTTCGGGGCAGGAAAAGAACCGTGCGCAATTGGGTGCACCACCTTGATAGCAGCTTGCCCATGAGCCGATTGATATCCACAGAGTTTCATCAGCAGGGGGGGGCCAGCCCGGCTGACATCAAGCTTGCGTCAGAGCGCGGCTTGTACCTCCCGGCCCAAGAGCACGACGCCTGCGGCGTGGGTTTCGTGGCGCATATTAAAGGGGTGAGATCTCACTCCATTGTGGCCCAAGGGCTGCAAATTCTTGAAAACCTGAACCATCGCGGCGCGGTGGGGGCCGACAGGCTCATGGGGGATGGGGCAGGTATTTTGATTCAGATTCCGCATGAGTTTTATCGTGCAGAAATGGCTGTTTTAGGGGTTCAATTGCCTTCACCTGGTGAGTATGGTGTAGGGATGATTTTTTTACCCAAAGAGCATGCCTCAAGGCTGGCCTGTGAACAAGAGCTTGAGCGCGCCATCAAGGCTCAGGGGCAGGTTCTTCTGGGCTGGCGTGATGTGCCGGTGGATCGGCAGATGCCGATGTCTCCAGCCGTGCGCCAGAAAGAGCCTGTCATTCGACAAATTTTCATTGGCCGCGGCCCTGATGTGATTGTCCCTGATGCCTTGGAGCGCAAGCTGTATGTGATTCGTAAAACAGCGTCCAGTGCGATACAGGCTTTGAAGCTGACTCACAGCCGCGAGTATTACGTGCCCAGCATGAGCTGTCGCACCGTGATTTACAAAGGCTTGTTGCTGGCCGATCAGGTCGGCATTTATTACCAAGATCTGACCAACCCCCGAGTGGTGTCGGCGCTGGCTTTGGTGCATCAACGATTTTCCACCAACACCTTCCCGGAGTGGCCTTTGGCCCACCCCTATCGGATGGTGGCGCACAATGGCGAAATCAATACCGTCAAGGGCAATTTTAACTGGATGCGTGCCCGTGAAGGGGTGATGAAGTCTCCGGTGTTGGGTGATGACTTGCCCAAGCTTTACCCGATTACCTTTGAAGGTCAAAGCGACACCGCCACGTTCGATAACGCGCTGGAGTTGCTGACCATGAGCGGCTACTCGCTGGCGCATGCCGCCATGATGATGATTCCCGAGGCCTGGGAGCAACACACTGCCATGGACGAACGACGCCGAGCGTTCTATGAATACCACGCGGCCATGATGGAGCCTTGGGACGGCCCGGCGGCCATGGTGTTTACCGATGGCCGGCAGATCGGCGCCACCCTCGACCGCAATGGCTTGCGTCCGGCCCGTTTTATTGTGACAGACGATGATTTGGTGGTTTTGGCCTCTGAGGCCGGTGTCTTGCCGATTCCTGAGCATCGTATTTTGAAAAAATGGCGCTTGCAACCTGGAAAGATGTTCCTGATTGACTTGGAACAAGGCCGCATCATCGAAGACGAAGAATTAAAGCGTCAGGTGGCTTCGGCGCAGCCCTATCGCCAATGGATCGAAAGTGTTCGGGTTAAATTGGATCATGTTCCGCAGCCTCCTGATTCGAGTGGTGTGTTGCCTTTCACTGAAAGCCTGCTTGACCGGCAGCAGGCTTTTGCTTACACCCAAGAAGATCTCAAGCTCTTGCTGTCTTCCATGGCGCTGACAGGCGAAGAGGCCATGGGCTCAATGGGCAATGATTCGCCCTTGGCGGTGTTGTCTGACAAAAACAAGCTGCTCTACCATTACTTTAAGCAATTGTTTGCCCAGGTCACCAACCCACCGATCGACCCCATTCGCGAAAACATCGTGATGTCTTTGGTGTCTTTCATTGGGCCCAAGCCCAACCTGCTTGATATTCATGCGGTCAACCCGCCGATTCGTCTGGAAGTGCAGCAGCCCATCCTTGATTTCGATGACATGGCCCGTCTGCGCGGCATTGCTGCCTACACCTCGGGCAAATTCAGGGTTTATGAGCTTGACATCACCTACCCCCTCGACTGGGGCCACGAAGGTGTTGAGGCCAAGTTGGCTTCCTTGTGTGCTGAGTGTGTCGATGCCCTTCGTGGCGGGCACAACATCATTGTGATCACCGACCGGCGGATGGGGCGAGAGGCGGTGGCTATTCCGGCGCTACTGGCTTTGTCGGCCATTCATCAACACTTGGTGCGGGAAGGCTTGCGAACCACGGCGGGGCTGGTGGTGGAAACCGGGTCGGCCCGGGAGGTCCATCATTTTGCCACGTTGGCAGGCTATGGGGCCGAAGCCGTGCATCCTTACCTGGCCTTGGAAACTTTGCAGCAAGGGTGTTTTTCCAGCAGCCCTGTCGATGAACCCATGCGGGCTTTGGGCCCTCAAAAAGCCATTGCCAATTACATCAAAGCGATTGGCAAGGGCCTGTCAAAAATCATGTCCAAAATGGGCGTGTCAACCTATATGTCTTATTGCGGCTCGCAGCTCTTTGAAATCATTGGGCTGCAAAAAGCATTGGTCGAAAAATACTTTCGCGGAACGGCCAGCCAAGTCGAGGGAATGGATGTTTTCGGGCTGGCGCAGGAGGCCATTCGCATGCACCGTGAGGCCTTCGGCAATGCCCCGATTCTGGCCAATATGCTCGATGCGGGCGGAGAATACGCTTGGCGTGTTCGAGGCGAATCTCATCTGTGGTCTCCGGATGCCATTGCCAAGTTGCAGCACAGTACCCGGTCCAGGCAATTCGAAACTTATAAAGAGTACGCGCAACTCATCAATGACCAATCCAGGCGCCACATGACCCTGCGTGGGTTGTTTGAATTCAAATTTGATCCGGCCAAGGCCATTCCGCTGGATCAGGTGGAGCCAGCCTCTGAAATTGTCAAACGCTTTGCCACCGGGGCCATGTCCTTGGGCTCGATTTCAACCGAAGCCCATACCACTTTGGCTGTCGCCATGAACCGTATCGGGGGCAAGAGCAATACAGGTGAGGGCGGTGAAGATCCTGCACGCTATCGGCAAGAGCTCAAAGGCATCCCCATCACCTCAGGCACCCGTGTCAGCGACATCATCGGCGCCAAAATCATGGCCTCCGACCTCGTTTTGCAAGAGGGTGACTCTTTACGCAGCAAAATCAAACAGGTCGCTTCTGGCCGTTTTGGGGTCACCACCGAATACTTGGTCAGCGCAGATCAAATTCAAATCAAAATGGCTCAAGGGGCCAAGCCCGGAGAGGGGGGGCAACTTCCTGGCGGCAAAGTCAGTGACTACATTGGCTTCCTGCGTTACTCCGTGCCCGGAGTGGGCCTCATTTCACCGCCGCCTCACCACGACATTTATTCCATTGAAGACTTGGCCCAGCTCATTCATGACCTGAAAAATGTCAATCCGCGTGCCAGCATCAGTATCAAGCTGGTCAGCGAAGTGGGGGTCGGCACCGTGGCGGCCGGAGTCGCCAAAGCCAAAGCCGATCATGTCGTGGTTGCAGGCCACGATGGCGGCACCGGGGCCTCCCCCTGGACTTCTATCAAACATGCGGGCACTCCCTGGGAGCTGGGCCTGGCCGAGACCCAGCAGACCTTGGTACTGAACCGGCTGCGTGGGCGCATTCGCGTTCAGGCTGACGGGCAGATGAAAACCGGGCGCGATGTGGTGATCGCTGCACTGCTCGGCGCGGATGAATTCGGGTTTGCCACTGCGCCGTTGGTGGTTGAGGGGTGCATCATGATGCGCAAGTGCCACCTGAATACTTGCCCCGTCGGGGTTGCTACACAAGATCCCGTCTTGCGCGCCCAATTTCAAGGCAAGCCAGAGCATGTGGTCAATTATTTCTTTTTTGTAGCCGAAGAAGCGCGTCAGATCATGGCACAGTTGGGAATTGACCGCTTTGAAGACTTGGTGGGCCGGGTAGACCTTCTCGATACCCGCCAAGGGCTGGCCCACTGGAAGGCCCAAGGCCTCGATTTCAGCCGTATTTTTTGGGCCCCCATGGCCCCTCCCGAGGTGCCTCGGCGTCACCAAGAAACTCAAGACCACGGCTTGAATGCCGCACTTGATCTCAAGCTCATCGAAAAAAGCCTGCCCGCCCTTGAGCGAAGCGATTCGGTTCAATTCATTCAGTCGGTCGGCAATGTCAACCGCTCCGTCGGTGCCATGCTGTCAGGTGAGTTGATCCGTCGCCACCCGGAGGGCCTGCCGGATCAGAGCATTTATATCCAGATGGAGGGCACAGGTGGGCAGAGTTTTGGTGCTTTTCTGGCCCAAGGTATCACCATTGATTTGATTGGTGAAGCCAATGATTACACTGGCAAAGGCTTGTCTGGCGGTCGTATTGTCATTCGGCCCAGCCTTGATTTTCGTGGAGATTCGAGCCGCAACATCATCGTGGGCAATACCGTTCTTTATGGCGCCACCCAGGGAGAAGCCTTTTTCCGTGGTGTGGCCGGAGAGCGCTTCGCTGTCAGGCTGTCTGGGGCTACAGCCGTGGTTGAGGGCACCGGAGACCACGGCTGTGAATACATGACGGGTGGAACGGTGGTTGTCCTTGGCCTCACAGGGCGTAACTTCGCTGCGGGCATGAGTGGCGGGGTGGCCTATGTGTTGGATGAAGATGGCTGCTTTGCGCAGCGTTGCAACACGCAGATGGTCAGCTTGGAGCGGGTTTTGCCCAGTCACCAGCAAGAAGCTGAAGATCTGCAAACGGCGTGGCACTTGGGCCAAACCGACGAAGCCCTGCTGCGGCAATTGATTCAAAACCATCATCGCTGGACCGGCAGCCTCAAAGCCAGAGATATCCTTGATCACTGGGCAGATTCCCGCGCTCAATTTATCAAAGTCTTCCCGAATGACTACCGCCGCGCCTTGCGTGAAATTCAGACCGTTCAACAAACTGTAGACACCCCCCACAAAGCCAAGGCCGATTCTTTGCAAAGCCAGGGAGGGAAGCGCTCAGGGGCTTTGGGAGCCAGAGCCGATTGTCGGTAGTGAGTTTCTTCATCCATTCAGACGGAAACATTTCAACGTTGAAAGCCACACATGGGAAAAGTCACTGGTTTCATGGAATTTGATCGCATCGAAGAGGCCTACACCCCTGTTTCCGAGAGGTTGAAAAATCACCATCAATTTGTGATCAGCTTGAAGGCCGATCAAGCTCAGAAGCAGGGGGCCCGGTGTATGGACTGCGGCATTCCCTTTTGCAGCAATGGCTGCCCCGTGAATAATGTTATTCCTGACTTCAATGATTTGATTTACCGAGGTGACTGGCGCAACGCCCTTGATGTGCTTCATTCGACCAACAATTTCCCTGAGTTCACCGGCCGGGTCTGCCCGGCTCCTTGTGAGGCCGCCTGTACCCTGAATGTCAACAACCAGCCGGTGGGTATCAAAAGCATTGAGCGCGCCATCATGGATCGAGCCTGGTCTGAGGGGTGGGTCTTGCCTCAGCCCGCGGCCCAAAAAACGGGTCACCAGGTGGCCATCGTCGGCTCTGGGCCGGCCGGTCTGGCGGCGGCCCAACAGTTGGCACGAGCGGGTCATGCGGTCACGGTTTTTGAAAAAAATGACCGCATCGGGGGGCTGCTTCGCTACGGCATCCCTGACTTCAAACTTGAAAAAGCCTTGATTGAACGGCGTCAGCAGCAATTGGCCGCTGAAGGGGTTGAATTTCGAACCAGTGTTTTGGTTGGTGACTTTCCCTCTGACAGCAAAGTGACCAACTGGTCGCAAGGGCAGGTCAGTGCAGCAGAAATTCTGGCACATTTTGATGCGGTGCTTCTCGCTGGAGGAGCCGAGCAGTCGCGCGATCTTCCTGTGCCTGGGCGAAACCTGGAAGGCATTCATTTTGCGATGGAATTTTTGCCCCAGCAAAACAAAGTCAATGCCGGCGACACCTTGAAAGCCCAAATTCGGGCTGATGGCCAACATGTGGTGGTGATTGGTGGCGGAGACACCGGCAGCGATTGTGTTGGTACCAGTAACCGACATGGGGCCCTGAGCGTGACACAGCTTGAGCTCATGCCCATGCCCCCAGAGCACGAAAACAAGCCTTTGGTTTGGCCCTGCTGGCCGATCAAGCTGCGCACCAGCTCCAGCCACGAAGAAGGCTGCCAACGAGAATTTGCCATAGCCACCAAAGAATTTTTGCCTGGCGAGGGTCAGGACAAAAACCGGGTCAAGGGCTTAAAGACGGTTCGATTGCAGTGGCAAGGGGGGCAGTTCACCGAGCTGCCAGGCTCTGAGCAGGTACTCCCTGCCGACCTGGTGCTTTTGGCCATGGGTTTTGTCAGCCCCGTGGCCAGCGTACTGGGGGCCTTTCAGGTTCATCAAGACAGCCGCGGCAATGCGCGTGCCACCCCCGACGGACAGGCCAGTTACCGCACCAATATAGGCAAGGTCTTTGCTGCGGGGGATATGCGCCGAGGGCAGTCTTTGGTGGTGTGGGCAATTCGTGAAGGTCGCCAGGCGGCACAGGCCATTGATGAGTTTCTCATGGGGAGCAGCGAACTGCCACGCTAAACCTGTCATGCGGCGTGCCATTGCAGCATCCGGAAAATGCAGTTGCCCCCGTTATTTTGGTCTGCAAAGGAATGGCGAAATGATTAAATTTTGCCACGCCAATGACGCCTCATGAGCCGAGATTAACCGTGTTCATACGTTTTGGGTCAGAATCATCCGATGTATTCGAAAGGGTATCAATACAGCTGGAAAGCATTTGATTGAGGCGATCCATGTGGCTTTCAATCAAGGCCAAGTTGCCAGCCTCGGCCATTGCTTCGAGGCGATCGAATTCGCCCTGCAGGGTGGCCAATTTGAAGTAGCCCAGCGAGCTCTTGAGGGTGTGCATTTCCAGGGCCACCGCATGGGCGTCACCAGCACGAAGTGCCGCCTGGGCTGAAAGCATACGCTTTGGAGCTTCTTCAATGAATACTGAGCTCATGCGAGACATGAGCGGCATTTTGGCGCCTGAGTGAGTTGATGCCGGTTGCAGTTTTTTGAGGGCTTCTGTGAATGCTGGCTGCTGCGGAGTGGTCGCCAAAAAATCACTGCTGTGAAGTTCGGGCCATGGGTCGAGGGCGCCCCCAGAAAGAGGCAAGGCACTGGTCACTGGCTCGACGTCCTCTTTGGGGGTAAGTGGTGGAAGGCTGACTCCCTTGCTGAGGAGGCTGGTAATTACTTTTTTTAATTCTTCAAACAAGGCTTTTTCATCAATAGGCTTACTCAAAAACCCATCCATCCCCGAAGCAAGGTAAAGGCCTTGATCCTCCTTGCTGGCGTTGGCCGTCAGGGCGATAATTGGTATCGTGGTGTTTTTGATGGGGTATTGCTGTGTACCCCCGGCCCGAATTCGTTGAGCGGCTTCCTGCCCATCCATGAAGGGCATGCGTCCGTCCATGAGCACGGTATCGTAGTCTTTTTCCGAAAGCGCCTTGATGGCGCTGAGGCCGTCCTCGACCAAGTCCACCATATGCCCCATTTCTTCAAGCAGCGATCGGATGATGATCTGGTTGGTGGGGCCATCTTCGGCGCACAGAATGCGCAACTGATACAAGTGGCTCTGCGGAATCCATCCGTTGTCGGGCAGCGCAAGGGTTTTGGAACCATGCGTCAAGGGCAGCCTGAAGCTGAATACCGAGCCTTGACCGAGAGTGCTCTTCACCTGAATGGTTCCGCCCATCAGTGACACCAATTCTTTACAAATGGCCAGGCCCAGGCCGGTGCCCCCGAAACGTCGGGTTGTGGAGGCATCGGCCTGTTCAAATTTTTCAAACAGGCGGTCTATGGCTTTCTCAGAAATACCCGGCCCTGTGTCGCTCACGGTAAACTCAACCCATGTCAGGTTGGGTTTTAATTCCAGCACCCTGGCACTGAGGCGCACCTCACCTTGTTTGGTGAACTTGATGGCATTCCCCAAAAGATTGATGATGACTTGCCGGATTCTTGTGGGGTCACCCAGGCAAAATCGAGGAACGCCAGGGCCAATGTCAAGGTTCAGCAGCAGGTCTTTGTCATGGGCGCGTTCATTCAGCAAAGCGCTTGCCTCACAAATCATGCCGGGCAGATCAAAATCCACAGACTCCAAGGTGAGTTTGCCGGCTTCAATTTTCGAGATATCAAGAACATCATTGATGATGTAAAGCAGCGATTTTGCATTGCGTCGGGCCAGTTCAATTTGCTGTCGAATGTCTGGCCACAGTCGTGTGTCGCGCAAGGCCAGCCCCAGGATGCCAATGACTCCCCCCAGTGGGGTGCGCATCTCGTGGCTGATGGTGGCCAAAAAAGCCGACTTTTGCTTCGAAGCATCCTCTGCAACCATGCGGGCCTGCGTTAATTCAGTTTCGTGCTCTTTGAGAGACAAGTAGGCGCTTTTCAGGCGCTCTTGGGTTTCTTGCAGGTTGCTGTGAGAAACAGCCAATTCCCAGTTTTGTTGTTGCGCCAACTCTTTTTGCTGTGTCAATTCAGCGGTACGGCTTAAAACCCTTTGTTCCAGATTGGCGTAAGAGGCTTGCAATTGTTGCGCCATTTGATTGAATTGATCAGAGAGGTCTTCAAGTTCGTCACCCGTCTGAACTTTGATTCGATAATCCAGCAGCCCCGCACCAATCGCCATGGCCCCACGGCGCAGGGCATGGACAGGAGATACCATTTTTCGAACAATCACGACACTGGCAATCAAGGCCCCCATGAGCCCCAACAACAAGAACAACCCTTGCCGTAACAGCGAGGCATAAACCGGTGCCAAGGCTTCAGCAAGGGGCTGTTCTGCAAACACCCACCATTCAAGGTGAGGAATGAGCGCATAGGCGGCCAATACCCGGTTGCCATGACTGTCGACAGCCTTGGTGGCGGCTTGATCTGATTCGGCAATACGCGCTTTTGCGGCAGACCATTGCGGAAGGCCAGAGAAATTTTCCCGACTCATGACCAGGCTCAAATTGGGGTGTGCCACCAATTGACCATGGGAATCGAGCACATAGGCATAGCCGCTTTCACCAATTTTGATCCGGCTGACCCCCTCAAGCAAAAACTCCAGATTCAATTCGACAATGGTAATACCTGCATCCTGTGGCCCGACGGTCATGGCAATGACCATATAGGGCTGTACTTGATTCTTGAATTGAATCTGGCTTCTGTAGGGTTGCCCTGGCTTGGCCTGACGAAAAGCTTCGGTCATTGAGTGGTCTGTCAAGCTGTCAAAAACATCGGGGCTGGACGTGCTGCTGTGAAAACGTTCACGCCCGTTTTGATCCAGAAGCGTGACTTGAGTGATGGCCGGAATCTGGGCTAAAAAACTGACTTCAGAAATTCGCTTTTGCAGGGCTGAGAGGCCTTTCTTTGCCGGGAGCATGTGAGCAATTCGCTGCTCAATGTCGGTGATATATTGGCCGATTTTGTCGGCAGCGGCAATGGCTTTTTCCCTTTCCTGGGCAAGCACCGCAGAACGGCTTTGCTCATAAAAAAAATAAAGGCTGGTCATGCCGCTGAGCGCCAGTGAAAACAGCACCACTATGCCAAACACCAGGCTGTATTTTTGTAGCAGGGAGGTTCTGGCTTTACTGGGCGAGAAGGTATTTGATGTGATCATTTTTCCTTCCTCTCAAGGTCTGGCGGCAAAGGGTGGCCACCCAGACCGGGAGGCAGGGAAGAAGCGGCGACAACAGGAACGCCTAAAAAATGCTCAGTAAAGGCCATAGGTCTTGATCGAACCAAAGGTGAACTTGTTGATCGGCACTTCCATTGAAAAGCTAAAGAGAAGAATCTCTTTATATTTTTGACTGATCCTACTCCCCACGAGGCAGTATTGCCGCGACAAAAAAAGCAGAAATTCCCCTCTATACCGTGGGACTTGCCTCAAAAATCAGGGGCTTTCAAAACTTGCTTGATACCTCGGCACATGGCACTCATTGCTGAAAGCGAACCCCCTCATGCACGGCAGGCTGGGCAAGCCCCTGTCGCCAGCCCTGCAAAATTCAATCTGATCAATAAAAGCGGCTCATTCTGCAACCGCCATCCTTGGGTAGTCTGTATAGCCCTTGGCATCTGCCGTGTAGAACGTGGACATATCCGGGGTGTTCAGGGCAGCACCCGCCTTCCAGCGGGTAACCAGGTCGGGGTTGGCCAAGAATGCACGCCCAATGCCAATCAAGTCTGCCGAACCAGCCTGCAAGGTGGCTTCGGCACTGTCGCGGTCAAACCCTCCTGCGGCAATAAAAGGCCCTTTGAAGGTCTTGCGCATTTGCTGCTTGAGGGCTTCGGGAACTGGCGGGGCGCCCATCGCGGAGTGGTCCAGTACATGCAGATACATCAAACGCAACTCAGACAAGGCCTGCGTCAGGGCCAGAAGCTGGGCCTCGACCTCTGGAAACGGCCCCGTAGAATTAAAGACCCCGTAAGGAGACAAACGCAGGCCCACATGCTGTGAGCCAATGGCTTGAGTCGTGGCTGCAAGCACTTCGAGGGTAAATCGGTTGCGCCCCTCAATGCTGCCGCCGTAGTCGTCGGTGCGGGTATTGACGTTGGCATTAAGAAATTGCTCAATGAGGTAGCCATTGGCGGCATGTACTTCCACGCCATCAAACCCGGCTTCCATGGCCAAGGCGGCAGCCTGAGCGTACTCTTTCACGGTGGCGGCAATGTCAGCTTCGGTCATGGCTTGTGCGAGCGAGTGAGCTTGCATGCCTTGGGTGTCGGTCCAGAGGGTGCCGGGGCATTGGCCTGTGACGGGCCCGAGCACGCGCGCTCCCACAGGCAAATTGGCCAGGTGGGTGACCCAACCGGTGTGCATGAGCTGCACCACAATTTTGCCGCCTTCGCTGTGCACCGCCTCAGTGACAAGCTTCCAGCCTTTCACGTGCTCACGGTTGAAAAGCCCCGGAATGCGGGCGTATCCGAGGCCATTCGGCGAAGGCGAGGTACCTTCGGCAATTATCAGGCCGGCTGAGGCCCGCTGCGCATAATAAGTTGCCATCAAAGCATTGGGGGTGTTGTGTTCGACGGCGCGGCTGCGTGTCATGGGGCTCATGACCAGTCGATTGGCCAAAGAAATCGAACCCAGAGAAAAAGTATCGAAGAGCATGGTGTGGCTTTCAGTGTGAATGGAACATCATCCCTCCAGAAGACGGTGATCTGTCTGGAGCGGGCTGCAAAACAATGACCTCAAAATGGGGTGTGTCAAGGTGAAATCATGGGCGCAGAAGGCTTTGCAACACGCAAGCCTCGCTGTATTGTGGGGGCACAAGCCTTTGATTCTGCCAAGGCGGAACCTTGAAATTTGCACCTGAGCCCCGAACTATGGCGCTCATTCGGGGCATTTTTGTAAAAAAGCAGCACCGATGCAAAAAATCCGTTGGAAAACTCCGCAAGAATCCCCCCGGGTTTCATCTGGGGGGTAAATAAAGTTCCCGCGTCCACTTTTAATCATTTCATCAATCAATCATGGAAAAACAAACCCGCGCCTTTCAGGCTGAAGTCACACAAATCCTTCACCTTGTCACGCATTCCTTGTACTCGAACAAGGAAATTTTTGTCCGTGAATTGATTTCCAATGCGTCAGATGCCTGTGACAAGTTGCGCTTTGAGGCTCTGAATCATGCAGCCCTGTTTGAGGACAGCCCCAATCTGGAGGTTCGGGTATCGGTGGATGCCGAGGCCAAAACCATCACCATCACTGACAACGGAATTGGGTTGTCACTTGATGAGGCCGTGGCGAACCTGGGCACCATTGCCAAAAGCGGTACGCGCGAATTCATGGCAGCTTTGGCGGGCGATCAGAAAAAAGACGCTCAATTGATCGGCCAGTTCGGGGTTGGTTTTTACAGCGGGTTTATCGTGGCTGATCGGATTGTGGTTGAGTCGCGTCGCGCTGGCCTGCCGCCTGCGGAAGGAGTGCGTTGGTCTTCCGGGGGCACAGGCGAGTTCGAGGTCGAGTCAATCGAGCGGCCCCAGCGCGGCACTTCGGTCGTTTTACATCTGCGTGAGGGTGAAGAAGAATTTCTCACCGCCTGGAAGCTGCGTTCCATCATCAGCAAATACTCAGATCACATCTCACTGCCGGTGCTGATGCAAAAAGAAGAGTGGGATGCTGAGGCCCAGAAACAGGTCAAGCAAGAGGAATGGACTGCGGTCAACAAAGCCGCTGCCCTCTGGACACGCCCCAAAAATGACATCACTCCTGAGCAATACCACGAGTTCTATAAGCAAATCAGCTATGACCAGCAAGACCCGCTGGCCTACACTCACAACCGGGTGGAGGGTCGTAGCGAATACACCCAACTGCTTTATATTCCCGGCAAGGCGCCGTTTGATTTATGGAATCGCGACAAGCGCGGCGGGGTCAAGCTCTATGTGAAGCGCGTATTCATCATGGACGACGCAGAGGCATTGATGCCGGTTTACCTGCGTTTTGTCAAAGGTGTGATTGACAGCTCAGACCTGCCCTTGAATGTCTCCCGAGAGTTGCTTCAAGAAAGCCGCGATGTGAAAGCCATTCGTGAGGGCAGTACCAAGCGTGTGCTGGGGATGCTTGAAGCCCTCGCCAACAGCGATGACGCCGCCGAACGTGCCAAGTACGCCGCCTTCTGGAAAGATTTTGGCAGTGTGCTGAAAGAAGGCATTGGCGAAGACCATGCCAATCAAGATCGCTTGGCCAAACTGTTCCGCTTTGCATCTACGCAGGCTGATGAAGGCGTTTCATTTGCTGACTATGTCGGTCGCATGAAAGAGGGCCAGGAAGCCATTTATGTGATTACGGCCGATTCTCTCGCCGCAGCCAAAAGCAGCCCGCAACTCGAAATTTTCCGTAAAAAAGGCATTGAGGTCATTCTCTTGGTTGACCGCGTCGACGAGTGGATGCTCAGCCATTTGTATGAATTTGATGGCAAGCCTTTGCAAAGTGTGGCCAAAGGGGCCATTGATCTCGGCAAATTGCAAGATGAAGCCGAGAAAAAACAAGCCGAGGAAGCTGCCACAGCCTTCAAGCCTGTGCTTGACAAATTAAAAGAAGCCCTCAAAGATCGCGCCAAAGACGTCAGGGTCACCACCCGCTTGGTAGATTCACCGGCTTGCCTGGTGGTCGAGGAGGGGGACATGAGTGCTCACCTCGCGCGTATGCTCAAGCAGGCAGGTCAGGCTGCCACCAAGGCCCTTCCAACCCTGGAGGTCAATGCAGAGCATATTCTGATCAAGCGGCTGCAAGAAAGCCCGCGCTTTGATGATTGGGCGCATATTCTGTTTGACCAAGCCCTTCTGGCTGAAGGCGGCCAACTGGAAGACCCTTCTTCTTATGTGCATCGGGTCAATACCTTGTTGATGGCGGCCTGACTTTTTGAAAGTTGTGGAATTGTGGCGTAGTGTGTGGGTATCTGCGCCAAGGTTGTTCCGCGGGCCATCATTCTGACGCAGCTGACCTTGCCCTTCAAAAGCCGGCAGGACACAGGGTAGGGTCATTCCATACAGGGGCGCCTCACCAGGTTATTTTTCTTAATGTGAAACTGCATAGCGCTATTTGAAAAATAACGAGGCTTGTGCGACACTGTGAAACCGTTTTTAAAACACCAACACAGGAGACCACATGTCCGCCATGCCTGAGTCGTTTATCGGGGCCGCTGCCAACGACAGCGATTCGCAAGAAACTCGTGAGTGGTTAGATGCTTTGTCAGGCGTTATGGCTGCTGAAGGCAGCGAACGCGCCCACTTTTTGCTGGAACGCTTGATCGACCACGCACGCCAGGCCGGGGTGGATCATCCATTTTCCGCTCAAACCGCTTATGTCAACACGATCCCGGCAGACCAGGAAGAACGTTGCTCCGGTAATCTTGAAATCGAAGAACGTTTGCGCGCCTACATGCGTTGGAACGCCATGGCGATGGTGGTGAAGGCCAACCGTCTCAGTCCTGCGGATGGAGGCGACCTGGGCGGGCACATTTCCAGTTTTGCCTCATTGGCGACACTTTTTGGGGCTGGCTTTAATCATTTTTGGCACGCTGACAACACCGACAAGGGCGGCAACCACGGCGGTGATCTCCTTTATGTGCAGGGGCATTCTTCGCCCGGCATCTACGCGCGGGCCTTTATGGAAGGCCGCATCACTGAAGAGCAATTGCTGAATTTTCGCCAGGAGGTTGATGGCAAGGGAGTTTCAAGTTACCCGCACCCCAAGCTGATGCCTGAGTTTTGGCAATTCCCGACCGTGTCGATGGGCCTCGGACCCTTGATGGCGATTTATCAGGCCCGTTTTCTGAAGTATCTGCACGCCCGTGGCATGGCCAACACCGAAAACCGCAAGGTGTGGGTGTTCTGTGGCGACGGCGAGATGGACGAGCCAGAATCTTTGGGCGCCATCAGCCTCGCTGCCCGCGAGCAGCTCGATAACCTGATTTTTGTCGTCAATTGCAACTTGCAGCGCCTTGATGGCCCGGTGCGTGGTAATGGAAAAATCATTCAAGAACTCGAAGGCGAATTCCGTGGTGCAGGCTGGAATGTCATCAAATTGTTGTGGGGCAGCGCCTGGGACCCCTTGCTGGCACGCGACAAGGACGGAATTTTACGCAAAGTCATGATGGAAACCGTCGACGGTGACTATCAGGCCATGAAAGCCAATGATGGTGCGTTCGTGCGCAAACATTTTTTCGGTAAGCACCCCAAGCTGCTTGAAATGGTGGCCAAAATGAGCGATGACGACATTTGGCGTTTGAACCGCGGGGGGCATGACCCACAAAAAGTTTACGCTGCCTACCACCGCGCCGTGAACCACAAGGGCCAACCGACCGTGTTGCTGGTCAAGACGGTCAAGGGCTTTGGCATGGGCAAAAGCGGTGAAGGCAAGAATACGGCGCACCAAACCAAAAAGCTGACCAACGACGATATCAAAGGCTTCCGGGACCGCTTCAATATTCCAGTGTCTGATGAGCAAATTGACAAGGACATTCCCTTTTACAAGCCCGCCGACGATACGCCCGAGATGCGCTATCTTCATGAGCGCCGCCGTGCCTTGGGGGGCTATTTGCCACATCGTCGCACCAAGGCGGACGAGAAGCTTGCGGTGCCGCCGCTGGATACCTTCAAAGCGGTTCTCGAGCCCACCACGGAGGGCCGTGAAATCTCGACCACCCAAGCCTATGTGCGCTTCCTGACGCAGCTACTGCGCGACAAAGACCTCGGCCCGCGGGCCGTCCCGATTTTGGTCGATGAAGCCCGTACTTTCGGAATGGAAGGTTTGTTTCGTCAAATTGGCATTTACAACCCTGCGGGTCAGAATTACACCCCGGTCGACAAAGACCAGGTCATGTACTACCGCGAAGATAAAAGCGGCCAAATTCTTCAAGAAGGCATCAATGAAGCCGGCGGCATGAGCAGCTGGATTGCCGCAGCCACGTCTTACAGCACGAACAATCGCATCATGGTGCCGTTTTATGTGTACTACTCAATGTTCGGTTTTCAGCGCATTGGTGACTTGGCTTGGGCAGCCGGCGATATGCAGGCGCGTGGTTTCTTGCTGGGCGGAACTTCCGGCCGCACGACCCTGAACGGCGAAGGCTTGCAGCACGAAGATGGCCACAGCCAGATCCTGGCGGGCACCATCCCGAACTGCATCAGCTATGACCCCAGCTTTGCTCACGAAGTGGCGGTCATTTTGCACCATGGCCTCAAACGCATGGTCGAAAAGCAAGACAATGTGTATTTCTACCTCACGCTCCTGAATGAAAACTACTCCATGCCAGGGCTGCGTGAAGGCACACAAGAGCAGATCATTAAAGGCATGTATTTGCTTGAAGAAGGCAAGGCCGCGAAGAAAACTCCTTGTGTGAATTTGTTGGGTTCAGGCTCCATCTTGCGTGAAAGCATGGCGGCTCAAGGTTTGCTCGAAGCCGACTGGGGGGTCGCGGCGAATGTCTGGAGTTGCCCGAGTTTCAATGAGTTGGCGCGTGATGGCCAGGACGTTGAGCGTTGGAATTTGCTGCACCCAAGCGAAACGCCTCGCGTTCCGTTTGTCACGGAGCAGCTTGACAAACACCCGGGCCCCGTCATTGCCTCGACGGACTACATGAAGAACTATGCCGAGCAAATCCGGGCCTTCATGCCGAAGGGTCGCTCGTACAAGGTGCTTGGAACGGACGGTTTTGGCCGCAGTGACTTCCGTACCAAGTTACGCCAGCACTTTGAGGTCAACCGCCACTATATTGTGGTGGCGACGCTCAGGGCGCTCGCCGACGAAGGCAGCGTGCCCGTTGCCAAGGTCGCCGAAGCCATCGAAAAGTATGGCATCAACACCGAAAAAATCAACCCTCTCTACGCCTGATCCAGGGCACAACACAGCCAGGATGCCTCACCCCGGGGGGAAGCATCCTGCTCAGGCTTGTGTGCAGTTTGCGCAAGCATCAAGAACATCGACATAGCGGAGACATTCCATGTCATTGGTTGAAGTCAAGGTTCCTGATATCGGGGACTTTAAGGATGTGCAAATCATTGAGGTTTTGGTGAAGCCCGGCGACACAGTCAAGGCGGAACAAAGCCTGATCACGGTCGAAAGTGATAAAGCATCGATGGAAATCCCGTGCTCGCATGCCGGGGTGGTGAAAGAGCTCAAGGTCAAGGTGGGCGATAAAGTGAGCGAAGGCTCTTTGGTGTTGTGGCTTGAAGCCTCGGGTGAGCCTGCGGCCAGCCCTGCTCCAGCTTCAGCGGTGGTTCTGGCCGCCCCGGCCACAGCGCCTGTAGCTGCTGCGCCTGCTGCAGTGGCTTTGTCATCCTCTGTCAGTCTGGTTGAAGTGCTTGTTCCCGACATTGGCGACTTTGATTCGGTGGCGGTGATCGAGGTGTTTGTCAAGCCCGGAGACGCCATTCAAGTGGAGCAAAGCCTGATCACGGTCGAGTCTGACAAGGCATCGATGGAAATCCCTTCGTCCCATGCGGGCATCATCAAAGAGGTGAAGGTCAAGCTTGGTGATAAGGTGTCTAAGGGTAGCCTCTTGGCCCTGGTTGAAGTTGCTGGGGCTGCGGGTGCTATTTCAGTGCCTGCTTCTGCAGCAGTTTCGAAGGGTTCCGAGCCTGTGGCCGCATCAGCTCCTGCCTTGTCTTCTGCCCCTGCAGCCAGTCTTTCCATGCCGGTGCATGAGCCCACGGCGCCCAAAGTTGGCATGATGCCGCACGCTTCGCCTTCGATCCGGCGTTTGGCCCGCGAACTGGGCGTGCCTTTGCTGGAGGTCAAGGGTTCTGGTTCAAAAGGTCGCATTACGCAGGCAGACATTCACCAGTTTGTTAAGGCGGTCATGGCGGGCAACATTCGCACCCAGGCTCAGTCTGCCCAGGCCGTTCCGGCAGGTGCTTCGGCAGGGGGCGCCTTTCCGGGTTTGCTGCCTTGGCCTCAGCTTGATTTTGCCAAGTTCGGCCCTATTGAGCGCAAAGATCTCCCGCGCATCAAGAAAATCAGTGGCGCCAACCTGCATCGCAATTGGGTGCTGATTCCACACGTCACCAACCACGATGATGCCGACATCACTGACCTCGAATCATTCCGGGTTCAATTGAACAAGGAAAATGAAAAATCCGGGGTCAAGGTGACCATGCTGGCCTTTCTCATCAAAGCCAGTGTTGCGGCTTTGAAGAAGTTTCCCGAGTTCAATGCTTCGCTGGATGGCGACCAGATCGTTCAAAAGCAGTATTTTCATGTGGGCTTTGCCGCAGACACCCCCAATGGTCTGGTGGTGCCGGTGATTAAAAATGCCGATCAAAAAGGCGTGTTGCAGATCTCTCAAGAAATGAGCGAGCTGGCCAAAAAAGCCCGCGATGGCAAGCTTGGCCCGGCGGAAATGTCGGGGGGGTGTTTTTCGATTTCCTCTTTGGGTGGCATCGGCGGACGCTACTTCACGCCCATCATCAATGCGCCCGAAGTCGCCATTTTGGGGGTATGCAAGAGTGCCATTGAGCCACAGTGGGACGGCAAGGCTTTCCAGCCGCGCCTGATGTTGCCTCTGAGCTTGAGCTGGGATCACCGCGTCATCGATGGTGCAGCGGCAGCCCGTTTCAATGCTTATTTGTGCCAAGTCTTGGCCGACTTTCGACGTATTTTGCTTTAAGGGGAACCCATCATGGCATTGATTGATATCAAAGTTCCCGATATCGGTGACTTCAAAGAGGTGGCGGTCATTGAGTTGCTGGTCAAGGTGGGCGACACCATCAAGGCTGAGCAAAGCTTGATCACGGTCGAGTCTGACAAAGCATCAATGGAAATTCCTTCGTCCCATGCTGGGGTGGTCAAAGAACTCAAGGTGAAACTCGGTGATAAAGTTAGCGAGGGGACCGTGCTGCTGTCTTTGGAGGTTGCCGGAGTTCATGATTCTTCAAGCCGCCCCTCAGCCCCTGCTGCATCGTCAGCCCCTGTGGCCACATCGCTTGTTGTGCCTGTGGCAGCCAGCCACTCTGGCGGCATTGATCTTGAATGTGATCTGATGGTGCTCGGGGCGGGCCCTGGAGGCTACTCTGCGGCGTTCCGTGCCGCTGATCTCGGCTTGAAGGTGGTGCTGGTGGAGCGTTACGCCACGCTCGGCGGGGTTTGCCTGAATGTGGGCTGTATTCCCTCCAAGGCTTTGCTGCATGTGGCTGCCGTGATGGACGAGGTCAAGCACTTCGAATCCCTTGGCGTGTCGTTCGGCGCGCCATCGGTAGACCTCGCCAAGCTCAAGACCCACAAAGAAAAGGTCATTAGCAAGCTGACCGGAGGCCTTGCTGCCATGGCCAAAATGCGCAAGGTCACGGTGGTGCAGGGGACAGCCGAGTTCCTCGACCCCTTCCATCTGGGTGTGGCCATGGCTGACGGCCAGAACCAAACCATCCGTTTCAAGCGGGCGATCATCGCTGCGGGTTCTGAAGCGGTTAAATTACCCTTTTTACCCCAAGATGACCCCCGTGTGGTGACTTCCACGGGAGCCTTGGAGTTGCGTCAGCAGCCCCGGCGCATGCTGGTGGTGGGGGGCGGTATTATCGGCCTTGAGATGGGCACGGTCTATTCTACCCTCGGTGCCCGCCTGGATGTGGTCGAAATGATGGACGGCCTCATGCAGGGTGCAGACCGTGATCTGGTGAAGGTTTGGCAGAAGATGAACGCCCCGCGTTTCGATCACATCATGCTCAAAACCAAAACCATCGGCGCTCAGTCCACCCAAGACGGTATTTTGGTTCACTTTGAAGGTGAATCTGCCCCCAAAGAGCCTCAGCTCTATGATTTGGTCTTGCAGGCGGTGGGGCGTATCCCCAATGGCAAGCGCATTGGTGCGGAAAAAGCTGGAGTGGTCGTGGGTGAGCGCGGTTTCATTTCCGTTGACATTCAAATGCGCACCAATGTGCCTCACATTTTTGCCATCGGCGATATCGTTGGCCAGCCCATGCTGGCCCACAAGGCAGTGCATGAGGCTCATGTGGCGGCTGAAGTGGTTGCCGGTGAGCAGTGGGATGATGCCCACTTCAGCAAGGCCGCTTTTGATGCCCGCGTCATCCCCAGCGTAGCCTACACCGACCCCGAGGTAGCTTGGGTGGGTCTGACCGAAGATGAGGCCAAGGCCCGCGGTGTCAAGGTCAAGAAAGGTCTGTTCCCCTGGACGGCTTCAGGGCGTGCCATTGCCAATGGCCGCGACGAGGGTTTTACCAAGCTGTTGTTCAGTGAAGAAACCCATGCCATTGTGGGAGGAGGTATTGTCGGAACGCACGCTGGCGATATGATCGGTGAAGTGGCCTTGGCCATCGAAATGGGCGCCGATGCGGTGGACATCGGCAAAACCATTCACCCACACCCCACCTTGGGTGAAAGTATTGGCTTGGCAGCCGAGGCCTACAAAGGCGCCTGCACCGATTTGCCGCCTGTCAAGCGTTAAAAATCATGGGTGGTATGTTGATGCCGGTCTGTGGCGCTTGCCACAGACGCCCACGCCCGCACCAAGCCCTGCCTCATTTTGATAAACGCTGACTCCTCCTGCTGTCTCCCTTTGGGAGAGGGCAGGGGGAGCGCCACCATGTATTGTCAGTAATCCCTGCTTTCTGACTCGCAAAAACCGCTTCTTCCTCAACTTGTCTCTGTGAAGTATCGCGGCTGAGCGCAGCGAAAATCCCCCTCATGGCCCCATAAGCTCACTCAAGAATTTATCAAAGTGGCGATAAAACCCGGCGGCTTTTTATCGCCCAACATGCTCCGGTGTGACCATTCATAGGGCATGGAGAGGTGTTGCAGGGCCAACCACATCAACTTTATCCTCAAGTCAGCCCTTTATATGCCGAAAAAAATATCACCATGGAACCCAATGGCATTTAAAGCCTGTTCGGAAAGTTCTTGCGAACCCTAAAACGGTCTCTTGAAGGGATCTGCGGCGTTGCAAATCCTGGCAATACCCCCTGGTATGGCTGTACTTTGTGGCTTGCAGCTCACTTCAATAGACCATTTCTTGCTTGATGACAACTTTCCAGACAGGCCCTAAAACCACGGCAGCATCGCTTGATTGAGTAGGTGAATGACATGCAGAAGATGGCGTTGTGTTATGGCATGACAGTTGATTCAAGAAACCTCTGCAAAACCCCTCGCGGCCATCGCATCCTTTCCCGGATGAGGTCTGCTGCGTTGGCTTTTTTGCCTGTAGCGCCTGCGACAGGTTGAAAAACCAGCCTTGCATCTTCCATCCTGGAAAGGCGCACTTATCCAGGATCGGTTTTGCAGAGCTTCCTTAAGTGTTCTTGATGGTGGTTTTTGCATTTGATTGACAGATGATTTTTTTCATAAAATCAGCCAAGGCTTGCTATGAATAAATCCACTTCTGACTCTGGTAAATATATTCATAAAACGACAATCGTGAATCGTGCTCAAAAAAACATCAAAACTTGGATGCGTCAGGAAGCTGACATTGAAAATGTCAGTCATTGTCGTGCACTTATTATTGATGGCAATCAAACCTCTCGTAGTATACTGGCAGGTATGTTGGTTCAAATAGGTATGCGAAATATTGATCAATGTATTCGTTTGTCGGATGCGCGCAAAGAATTGGAAAGCAGAAAATTTGATTTTATTTTTTGTGATTATTATTTTAGCAATTCTTCCATGACCGGGCAAGATCTTTTGGAGGATTTGCGCCGCCGCCATATATTGCGCTATTCAACTGTTTTTATCATGCTGAGTAGCGAAGCCAGCTATCAAAAAGTGGCTGAGGTTGTAGAATCTGCTGTAGATAGTTATTTGTTACGCCCCTACAGTATAGCGGCATTGCAGGATCGAATTTTACGTATCTATCGTAGTAAAAAAGTGATGGCTCCGATATTTTCTGCGATTGAACTCGGAGACTTTGAATTAGCCGCCGGGATTTGCCTGCAGCGTTTTAAGCGTCGAGATCCATATTGGTTATATGCTGCACGGATTGGTGCAGAGGTTCAAATCAGGCTAGGCCGTCACAATGAAGCCCGCGAATTGTATGAAGCGGTCCAGAAAAGCGAGGCATTACCATGGGCCAAATTGGGAATTGCTCGGGTGCAAATCGAAGAAGGCCAATACCCTGCTGCCAAGCGAACCTTGGAAAGCCTGATTGGAGAGCAGCCCACTTACATCGACGCTTATGATGTCATGGCTCGTTATCAAATTGATAAAGGCGATTTTCAGGGAGCGATGCTCACCTACAAAAATTCCACTCAGATGACACCATTTGACATTATACGATTACAAAAGAATGGTTTTTTGGCATTTCTGATGGGAAATATCGATGTTGCTACTGATATGCTTGAAAAAGCGGTCAGAACAGGAATCCGCTCTAAACTGTTCGACTGCCAAGTTTTGGTTTTTTTATGTATAATTTATTTTTCCCGTCAAGATGATAAATTGTTTTTAAGGGCCTATTCCAGCATGGAAGCTTTCTATGAAAAATCGCCAAATAGTGCCCGATTGTGCAGGTTTTACGCTATTTGCAAATTTTTAAAATTATTAATTAATAAAAAAATTTCTGAAGCCATCACTAAAATTCGTGAGATGTCCTCCGAGATTCTTGTTGAAAATTTTGATTTTGAAGCTTCTATTAATCTGACGGCAACCCTCGCTCAGTTTTCTCAAGCTGAGATAACTCTGGAGGAATCCAATACTTGGGTCAGTGTACTGGCCCATCGTTTTTGCACTTCCAGAGTATCAACAGAAATGCTCTGTATGGCTGCATCAAACCACACCAATTTTATCAACCTGATTCAGGAAAGTCAGAAATACATCAGCAAGGAAGTCGAAGTAGCAATCAGCCACAGCCTTGTGGGGTCTTATTTAACTACGATCAAGGCTTTGATGGTCATCAGCTCTCAAACAAAAAATGCCAAGGTCATTCAGCTGGCCAGTAAGTTTCTTCAGCGTCATCACGACGAGATTCAGAATGTCGGCAGCCTGATCGAGATTATCAATGACCTCCAGAGAAGATACTGTCATCAAGGGGTTCAGTGTGGCGTGGGAGCAGCTACCTCCCGCCCAGCAGGAGGTGTTCATCTCAGAACATCTTCATAGCTTCAGGAATTTCAGGGTAAAACGTGTAGCGCGTTAATGGCTCATGGCCGAATCATTAAGGAGCCTCGGCAAAACCCCTCGTAGATGAGCGCGCCTTTCCGGGATGGGGGATGGAAGACGGATTTTACAGAGGCTTCCTTATATTCTGTCGTCATGAGATTCGGAGCCAAAGGGCGAGGCATCGAATCTGTCCAGCAGCGAGGAATGAAGCCAGATTTTTAGCGTAACGCGTGGCAATGCCGCGCCATCCCTTGAGGTGCAAAAAAGCATTCTCGACTGGGTGACGCTGGCGGTAGAGGGGCTTGTCATGGTCGCGCATATCGTGGCGTCGGTGGGCGGATGTCATTCGGCTTCGCGCAAAAGATTCAATCTTCCATCATAGGGCGTTCTTGTGACGACATAATCCAAGAAATCACTCAATCTTAAAATTCTGGTTGAGTATGCGGTGCGGTCTCTATCAAAATGCTTGTTGCCGCCATGTAAACTTTTGTCTTCACACCCTTTAGTGTTAACAGGCCCTAGGGTGCCGCTCAATTTCACCCGATTGCAACTCGTCAACATGCCTTCCCCATTGCCTCTCCATCAGTTCAGTTCCTCTGATTTCAGATCTGCGCTAGGCATGTTTGCCACGGGCGTGACGATTGTGACAGCCCATTCACCCGAAGGCTGCAAGGTCGGTCTCACTGTCAGCTCTTTTAACTCTGTTTCAGAGTCTCCGCCCTTGGTGCTTTGGAGTTTGGCGCTTAAATCTCGCTCTTTGCCTGCATTTTCAGCATGCTCCCACTTTGCAATTCATGTCCTGACGGCCAAGCAGCAAGCCCTTGCAGAACAATTTTCCTGCTCTACAGATGATCGTTTTAAGGGTGTTATTTTCCAGTCTGGTGCATCACAAACCCCCCTCCTTGAAGGCTGTGCAGCGGTATTTGAATGTATCAATAGGTATCAATATCCGGGTGGGGATCATCTGATTTTTGTCGGAGAGGTGATTCGCTGTTGGCAGACCGAAACCGCACAGCCTCTGCTCTACCATCAGGGGCATTTTTTCTCCAGCTTGTCTGCCTGACCAGGGCTTGAGTACCCCCTTTGGGGTGTGCTTGCAAGCATCCCCCCAGAGAGGGGCGTCACTTTTGCAAAGTCGTTCTACAGTGGCCGCCGTGTTCATTTTGCGCATCAAAAAGTGTGTTGTTTTTACCGTCATGGCGGCTTGACGCTCCCGGAAATACTCGTTGTTCTCAGCCTGCTTGCAATCACCCTCAGCGGGGCGGTCCCTGCATTCGCTGCGCACCGGGATTATGTGCGGCTCAAGCAAGCCTCCATGCAGCTTGTCACTGACTTGCAGTTGGCCCGGTCTGAATCAGCTCTGCGCAATCTGCCTGTGCGCTGGAGTTGGCAACCCTACCCTGAGGGAAGCTGTTACATCTTGCATACTGGCAGATCCACCAGTTGCCCTTGCACTCTGTTGTCTGTCCACTGCGAGCCCGGAAGCCTGCTGTTGAAGTCAGTGCGTTGGGGCAGGAAAGATCAAATTTCTCTCCAATCCAATGTCACTTCAATTCGTTTTGATCCCACCCTCGGAACAAGCACTCCAGCCGCCCGGCTCAAGCTCACCACATCGCAAGGCAAGAGCATTGACCATGTCATTAACATCATGGGCCGGATACGCACTTGTTCTACCCCTGACAACCGTTTGGGCCTGCCAGGGTGTTGATCATGGAAAAATTTCCACTTCCATCGGCTGCTCCATCAACTCAGGCCCATCGCCCCGGCCTCTCGCTGTCCCAGCGTCACTCAGCAAGTGATTTCAAAGGGTTCAGCTTCATTGAAACGATCATCACCTTACTCATTGCAGCCACACTCGCCACATTGGCTTACCCCTCATTCAGCCAAGCCTTACTTAAAAGCCGACGCGCTGAAGCTTGGTCTGGCCTGCAGCAAATTCAACTGGCCCAGGCACGTTACCGCAGCAGCCATGGCCGCTACGGTAATCTTGAAGAAATTAAATGGCGCGGCAGTCCACAGGCCCGGCACTATGCCTTTCAAATGAATCAATATGATCAAAACGGCTACATTGTGTCTGCATGGGCGCAGGCTGCCCAAGCCAATGATTCGCCTTGTCAGCATCTGCAAATTGAGTGGCAGGGCCTCGAAATGAAACAGCGCTCGGGAACCAGCATGGCACTTCGCAATAGCGATGAGCAAAACCGGAGTTGCTGGTCATCATGAAGCCGTTTGTTGTCCATAGGCCCACAGCTCGGGCTGATTTGGCTCTACAAGCCAAGGGCCAGTCAGGCTTTTCGCTGGTTGAGTTTTTGGTCGGAAGTGCCGTGGGCATGATCCTGCTGAGTGCGGGGGTGCTGCTATGGGCCGAGTACACTCGCATACATCATGCCTCAGTTCAGCAAGCCCGCCTTGACCATGACCTGCGCACCAGCGCCCGCCTGATCATCAGCCATGTGCGACGCGCCGGGTATTGGGCCAGCCCGCAAGTGACGCGTTTGAACCCTTACGCTGAGATTCAACTCACCGAGCAAGGGCTTGTGTTTCATACCTCGCGGGATGCCACAGAAAATCATCAGGTTGATGCCCATGATGTCTTCGGAGTTCGCCTCAAGAAGGGTGTGCTCGAATTTGCGCTAGGGGCTCAAAATTGGCAGGCACTGACAGACCCCCATGTGCTGCGCGTACGCTCATTTGAACTCCGTCCAGTATCACCCCTTATGCACTGTGCTCGTCCCCAAGAGGGGCTGGCGCTACAGCTTGTCATTGTGGCCGAAAGCCCCGGCGGTTCATCCCTGACCCGGCGTCACGAGTCGCTGGTCACACTGCGCAATCATGTCAGGTTCGGGGCCTGTGACTGCGAAAAACTTCCGTCAAGAAACCAGTGTTCTGGTATTGACCTGAAACAATCTTGACCCTCTACATTTCAAATGCACAAACTCTGTCTGGTTCCATTATCAAGTATCCATCAGCGTGGATCGACGGTCTTGACTCTATTGATCCTGTTGATCAGCGGGATCGTGATGAGTGCTGGCTGGGTCTATCAGCACATTCTTTTTGCTCAAAGAGCCGCCCATAACAATGCGATGAAATCTCAATCCATGGCTGCGGCAGAAACCGGGCTTTCCTGGGCTCAGACGCATCTGAATTCAATTCACACTTTGGGCCACTCTTCCTGTCAATTGAGGCCAGGCAGCCAGGTTCCCAAAGGGCAGGCCGGCCATTCTTTGGCCTGTCAACATCATGACTCCGCCTGGCATTGTCAATGCGGCAACAATTTATCCCTTGAAAACCTCCCTACGCCTGCGGCCGGGCCTGCTTTTGTCGTTGATCTCTTGCCTTCCAGCATGGAGCGCAGTGTACAAGTCAGGTCTCGTGCATGTGCCCAAGCCAGCCCCGCATGTGGGCATCAACCCGGGGCTGAATTGCACCAAACATGGTCCCTGATGGGAGGCTTGCATCGTCTTCCGAGTGCGGCTCTGATGGCCTTGGGTTCTGTCCAAATCTCGGGCTTTAGCGAGTTGATTGATCAAAAAAAAATGTCCCCTGCCTTTTCCAAACAGACCATCACGGGTAGCCCCGTTGATCATCAGCCGGGTTTTATCAGGCCCCTCAACGAGCCCCCTGAGAAAAACGCATCGCCGTCGGTCAAGCAGTCTTCAGAGTTATTCAAATCAATGTTTGGCTTTGACAAACATGAGTGGCAAACCCAACCCTCTCTGCTGAGGCTTCAATGTGAGCACAACTGCTCTCAGAGCCTGGCAGAGCATCTTGCGGATGAGTCGGTCACCATGGTTCATTTGCGAGAACTTCGAGTCGACAGCCCGATTACTCTGGGTTCTCCCCATCGGCCTGTTTTATTCATTGTGGATGAATTGGCGCAGTTGAATGGCCCCATAACGCTTTACGGGGTTCTCTATGCCGGTCGCATCACATCTCAGGCACTAGAAGCCACGCTTCAAATTCATGGGGCCTTGATCTCTGAAACCGATATCACACTTGGCCACCGGCCACGAGTCAATTTTGACCCTGTCTTGCTTCAAAAATTACAAAACAGCACAGGCAGCTATGTTCGTGTGCCCGCCACTTGGATTGACTCATGACACTCGGGCGCAATACAAGCAGCACAAGCCTTTGTTGCATTTGGCGGCCATGGGGTTCTGCATTTTGGGTTGGCATTCGGCCGCAGCAAGGTGGCCTGCTGCTGGAGGCCCTAATTGGATTTGCAATTCTTAGCTTCAGCATCCTCGGGCTTATGCCTGCTCAAATGGCGATCCAGGCTCATCAACAATTGGCTCAAGACATCACGCAAGCAACCACCCTGGCAGAATCAGAAATCGAACGCTTGCAAGCGCTGCCTTGGCACAACCTCCCGCCTGATGGTCAAGAAAAAATTTTCAGTGATGGGCTGATGAGCTCAGGCACTCATTTTACTGTAACGCGCGAAATTCACACCCCCCAAGCTGGCTGGCGCAGTATCACCCTGAAAGTGGCCTGGAGAGATTTAAGCGGAGCGCCCCGCGACATGCAATGGGAAGCGGCGCGTAGCTTTGAACCCGAAGGCTGGGGGGCGCAGACTTTATCATCAGGAATGACGAGGTGGCGCAATGAATGATTTCCAAAAGAAGGGGCTATTCACCCCCTGTGGACACTTCTATGGCTGTTGCAATTGTGTCGAGAGGGCCTGAAATTTGAGGCCTTGGTTTGCATGTGGGCATCACATGGGCTTGAGTACGGCACACAATAAGGGGCTGCAGTCCATCCTTCACTGATACGGAGAAAAACCCATGAAACTTCCCGCAGGTGTGGAAATCAATGCCCCTATTTCACCGGGTTTTGAGGCTATTTTGTCGGCCCCGGCCCTGGAGTTGGTGGCCCAGCTTCATCGCGCCTTCGAGCCGCGCCGCCAGGAAATCCTGCTTGCCCGTGCCGAGCGGGCCAAGCGGCTGGATGCCGGAGAGCGCCCTGATTTTCTCCCGCACACCGCACACATTCGCGAGGGCCATTGGCGCATCGCGCCTCTCCCTGCGGCGCTGCAATGTCGGCGTGTCGAAATTACGGGTCCCGTAGATGCCAAAATGATTATCAACGCCTTCAATTCAGGCGCCGACAGCTACATGAGTGATTTCGAAGACAGCAACAGCCCCAGCTGGACGAATCAAATTCAAGGCCAGATCAATCTCTACCAAGCCATTCGCCGCACGCTCACCCTGGAGTCCAAGGGGAAGGTGTATCGCCTTGATGACAAGGTTGCCACCTTGCAAGTGCGCCCGCGGGGCTGGCACCTTGATGAAAAACACATCCTGATTGATGGCCAGCGTGTTCACGGCGGCCTCTTTGATTTTGCCCTGTTCATGTTTCACAATGCCAAAGAGCTGATTCAACGCGGTGCCGGGCCCTTTTTCTACTTGCCCAAATTGGAAAGCCATCAAGAGGCCCGGTTGTGGAATGACATTTTCGTGTTCACCCAAAACGAGCTGGGTTTGCCTCAGGGCACCATCAAAGCCACGGTGCTCATCGAAACCATTCTGGCGGCCTTCGAGATGGATGAAATCCTCTATGAACTCCGCGAGCATTCAGCGGGCCTGAATGCGGGCCGTTGGGACTATATTTTTAGCTGCATCAAGAAATTCAAGGTGGATCGCAACTTTTGCCTGGCTGACCGGGCCAAGGTCACCATGACATCTCCCTTTATGCGTGCCTATGCCTTGTTGCTGCTGAAAACCTGCCATCGCCGCGGGGCCCCTGCGATAGGCGGCATGAGTGCCTTGATTCCGATCAAAAATGATCCAGCAAAAAACGCCATCGCCATGGCGGGGATCGTCGCCGACAAAAAGCGCGATGCCACCGATGGCTACGATGGTGGCTGGGTGGCTCATCCGGGCTTGGTGCAGCCCGCCATGAATGAGTTTTTGGCGGTTCTCGGCGACAAACCCAACCAGATCGATCGGCAACGCGATGACATTCAAGTGGCTGCCGCTGACCTGCTCAATTTTCAGCCTGAAACCCCAATCACGGAAGCCGGCTTGCGCATGAACATCCATGTTGGTATTCACTACCTTGGGGCTTGGTTGGCGGGCAATGGCTGCGTGCCAATTCACCACCTCATGGAAGACGCTGCCACAGCCGAGATCAGCCGTAGCCAAGTTTGGCAATGGATCCGTTCACCCAAGGGGCTCCTTGACGACGGGCGAAAAGTAACGGCTGAGCTGGTCAAGGCGCTGGTTCCGGAAGAGTTGGCCAACATCCGGGCAGGCGGTTTTGAGGGGCAGTTCGAACGAGCTGCTGAAATTTTCATACAAATGAGCACTCAAGACGAATTTGCCGAGTTTCTCACCTTGCCGCTGTACGAGGCACTCTGAAACCTAAGGCCGATAGACCCCTCGTCGTGATCTGGGCGCAGTCGCGTTTCAGCCCCAGCGCATTTCTTGACCTGCCACCAGGGCCTGAATGCGATGGGGCGTTTGAATTTGGGCCAGCTCGGTCATCACTGCAGCTTCTTCACCAGGCTTGATATGCGTGATGAACACCTCGATGCTGCCTTTCAATTGCTTCAATTCTTGCTCTAATTCGGAGGGGCACAGATGGCGGCTGATTCGGGCCAGATTTTGTGCCTCGTTCGCAAAAGCCACTTCAATCACCAGTTGAGCCACCTGAAATTGCGCCAAGCGTTTCCACAGGGCCGGGTTCGGCCCGGTATCGCCTGTATACACCCAAGCTCCACGCTCGGTGTGCACCGCAAAACCCACGGCCGGCACCGTGTGTGACGCACTCAAAATTTCAATTTGTCGGCCAGCAAGCGATAAGGTGTCTCCGACTTCAAACGCCTGCATCTGCAGCACTGGCGCCATCTTGGAGGGTAATCGTGTGAAATCAGGCCAAATCACCCCGTTAAAAATATGGGTATGCAAAGCCTCGATGGTTTCAGGCAAGGCATGCAAAACAATCGGCTGAGCACCCCTTGCCATTCGATTCCGAATTACCGTGTCAGCCAACAAGGGAACCGCAAGAATATGGTCCAGGTGGGAGTGGCTGATCAAAATATGATCTACCTGGATCAATGCCTCAAGGGGCAAATCCGCGACGCCGGTTCCAGCATCAATCAGCACCCTGTTATCAAGCAAAAACGAGGTAGTTTGGCAGCCTTGGGCAATGGCCCCGGAGCAACCCAAAACGCGAATTTTGACACCCTCATCAGCCAGCAAGCATGAGTTCATATTGAAAGGCTTGAAGCCGTTACACTCTCAAATCATACGCCGGGTCGATGAAGCATGATAGCGATATTCAACACAGATGATCCATTCTTGATGGCTTTTTAGAGGGCCCTGCAAAACTAAAAAATCTGATGAATACTGGCAGGACTGCTTATTTGGCGATGAAAATTTCCCGAGTTTTTATGTTCATAAGACTGACGCAAACCAAGGGAATCTGTGTAAGGATTTTTACAAATCAGTTCCATGATCAATTCCGTACGTGAGTCATGGAATTCAGTCAGCGCTGACCGGGGGTTCATCGAAGGCGGGATGAAAACCCCAAAAAATTTCATCCAAACCTATGCAAGCTCGCCAGATTGGGTCAGGTTCAAGGGGTTTTCAGGGGTGGTGAATTACATTCTTGGGGCTATGTTTGGGACGGTTTTACGAGGTTGGATTTCACGAGTTTGGGTTTTAGGGGTTTGAGTTTTTTCAGGAGTTATCAAATCAGTGCTATTAACGGAATTTGCGACGTAATTGATATCCTTAAATCCCCACGCGCTAAGCCCTTTATTTTTATCTTTTAAAATTTTCTCACGGACTTTGTCATCTGCTGAATTCACCCAATTGGTAATTTTTTGCAACTCCTCTTGCTCTATAGTGCCTGCATACGAAAACGACAAAACACCCTGACTTGTCGGTATAGAATAATTCGAGGCCCTGCTACTTTCGCGCAACTTATAAGAATAATTAGGTTCCTCTGTCTTCAGCAATATATACTCAGGATTCCCAGGTAATTTCAAACCACCGTCACCTTTTAAGGAAACCTCCTGACTTTTTAGGAATTCGACAATTTTATTCGTATTATCAGTGCTTTGAGCATTTGACCAATCTATGTCCTTTTGAATACCAGAATAAATAGAATTTACCTTGTCTTGTGGAATTTCTTTCTGAGTGGTAACGTATACAGCATTTTTAGTGTCAGGGTTGTAAAACCTGTACTCATATCCATTATTATTCCATCGAACAGAAACGCCATGCTCCGGAGGGGCCGTAGGAACTTGGGTTTCGGCTTGCTGAGGCTGCTCAGCGCTTGCAGGAGTGATATCTTTCGCCTCCTTTGGAAACTCAGGTTTTGGAGATGGCAGAACAGAAATATCTGCGATCTTATCGATGTTGAGTTTCTTGAATTCAGCTTCCAGAGTCTCTGGCTTGGCGTCGTTAAAAAGGATTTTAATTTTTTCTGAATTTTCCGGGCTCAAATTTGAGTCACTTGGCAATGTAAAGTAAAGATACAAGCTGCCGTTAGTTGCCTGATATAATTTTTTACCTTCTTTATTAACGGCCTCTTCGATTTTAAAATTGGCCTTTGCTTCTGGAGACGGCGAAGATGAAGTCGCTTCTGGATTTTGGGTTGAATTATCAGGAGTTTGACTTTCACCAGAATTGGCAGAGGGCTGATTTGGATTATTGTTGGCCTCTGTATTATTTGGTGCAACAGAAGTATTTGATGGCTGGCTTACGGCTGGGCTAATTATAGTAGGTTCTTTTGAAAAAGAAGCAATCTCGACACCTGGGAGGATTTCTTGAAATTCTTTATTTTCTTTAAATGTCTGATTGATCAAATCCCTATTTTTATTAAAGTCGTCGAAGGAGGTAATTGTTGTATTGGCTAGATCTTTTATAATAATATCTATAGATTGCTCCTGCTGAGCCGAAAACTTTTCTTTTGTTTTTATCTGAGCAAAAACACCCTCCTTAATCTGAACCTCTGCAATGAACCCGCCTTGAGGATCTTTTGTATAATTAACCGACATAAATACTCCAACTGATTGATAAAATTTTACAAATTACTGCATAAATAATTTTTATTATTTTTTTTTGAAAAAACTTTTTCAGTAAAAACAAAAGTCAAAATTAAAACCATAAAAATTTATATTTTTATAAAAAACTTTGTCTCCCTTCAAGAATAATTTATAAATGATTTCTGCTTGGCACGGGTGATCTGCCAGGGGAATTCCGCAACTTGTTGCGGTGAAACAAGCCCGAAAACCAAGGCCTCAGACGCCCTCCGGCAAAGCCTTCGATCACAATGAAGGGTTTTGCAATTTTGCAGAACGCACTGAACCTCAGTGATGGCTATTTTATGGCCCTGCTTCTTAAGGTGTCCAGACCATATTTGGGGGGCCTTCTAAGTGTTATCCCTGATGATTCTTTCAGAACCTCCAGGGCTTTGCCCGACAAGGACTTTCGGAGCAGGCTCCAGATCAACCACCAAGGGTAAATGGTCTGACATGCGGGCCCAGGCGGGGCCACGGGGGACGACCCCGCTGGTGCATTGAAAGCCTCGGGCGTAAATGCGGTCCAGGGAGAAGATGGGCACTTTGGAGGGGAAGGTGCGAGGCGGTGGCACACCCGGAATTTCAGCGCGTATGAGCCCCATTTGGCGCATCGGGGCATCGAGCTTTTCACCCCAGTCATTGAAGTCACCCGCCACCAACAGGCGGTCTTGTGGCGGTACACACCTCTGGATAAAGCGTGCCATTCTTTCGATTTGGCGCACCCGACTGGAATGCATCAGGCCCAAATGGGCCACAATGGCATGCACCAGCCCCCCACCCCAGTGCACAGGCACATACAGCAAGCCGCGCTGCTCAAAGCGATGATCAGAGACATCGTGGTGCCCAATGGCCCCCATAGGCCAGCGAGACAGCAAGGCATTGCCGTGTTCACCTTCTGGCGTGACAGCGTTGGTGCGGTAGGCCGCCTCATAGCCCTCGGGGGCGAGAAAATCAGCCTGGCCTTGCTCTGGCCAGCCCAAAGAGCTTCGTTTGAACTCACGGGCGTGGCCATGATGAAAACTGCGAACTTCCTGAAGAAACACGAGATCGGCATCGAGGGATTCAATGCCCAACAACAGATTGTGAATTTCGAGCCGCTTGACAGGCCCCAAGCCACGAACCCCTTTATGGATATTGTAAGTGGCGACACGCAAAACCTCTTCATTGAAGGGGGGTGAGCGCGTTGATTGAAAAAACATCATGAAGTGTCGGAAAACCGTGGAAGTTGCCGAATGGCCTCCGCATTGGAGGGGGAAAAGCAGGCTTGAGCTGCTTCGACCCATGGCAACCAACGGTACTGCAAATGCTCTCGCGGGGCGAGGGAAATTGTCACATCAGGGGGCACACACAAGCCAAAAACATGCTCGGTGTTGTGTGTGACGCCGGGAGCATAGCGGTGCTGCCAGAGGGCATAAATTTCATAGGTGTGGGTGATATTCCAGGCTTGCAGGGCCGACTCAGGCACCTGAGCTGAACCGATGTGAATGCCGGTTTCTTCGGCCACTTCACGCCGGGCCACTTGGATCAAAGGCTCATGGATGTGGTCTTTGGAGCCCGTCACACTTTGCCAAAAACCGGGGCGATCAGCGCGTTCGAGCAGCAGCACCTCCAGCCGGGGGGTGTAAACCACCACCAAAACCGACTCGGGAATTTTGGGGGGGCGGGCGTTGGTGTGGGTCATGGCGGGGCCTCGGGGCCCCGCTGCAAAACACCATGCCGTGAGTGCGGGGCACTCACTGGGCCGTGGCCTTTTTCAGCCGAATGTGCAGCTCGCGGAGCTGCTTGTCATCGACCGGGCTGGGGGCATGGGTGAGCAGGCACTGGGCGCGCTGGGTCTTGGGGAAGGCGATGACGTCGCGAATACTTTCGGCCTTGGTCATGAGGGTGACCAGGCGATCGAGGCCGAAGGCCAGGCCGCCATGGGGGGGCGCGCCATACTGCAAGGCGTCAAGCAGGAAACCGAATTTCAGCTGAGCTTCGGAGGCACTGATTTTGAGGGCCCGGAACACTTTACTTTGAACATCGGCACGGTGAATGCGGATCGAGCCGCCGCCGAGCTCCCAGCCGTTGAGAACCATGTCGTAGGCCTTGGCGGTGCAGCGTCCGGGGTCGGTGTCCATCCAGTCTTCGTGGCCGTCTTTTGGCGCGGTGAAGGGGTGATGCACGGCATTCCAGCGCTGAGCGTCTTCATCGTATTCGAACATGGGAAAATCAACCACCCAAAGAGGCGCCCAGCAGTCTTGAAACAACCCATTGGCTTTGCCAAAGTCACTGTGGCCGATTTTGATGCGCAAGGCCCCCATGGCATCATTGACAACCTTTTCTTTGTCGGCGCCGAAGAAAATGAGGTCGCCATTTTGGGCGCCCGTGCGCGAGAGAATGTCAGTCAAGGCTTTGTCGTGCAGGTTTTTGACAATCGGGCTTTGCAAACCCTCCCGGCCTTTGCTGAGTTCATTCACCTTGATCCAGGCCAGGCCTTTGGCCCGGTACACTTTAACAAATTCGGTGTAGGCATCAATTTCACCGCGGCTCAGGCCATTCTCTGCATCAGCGCCTTTCGGCACACGCAAAGCCACCACTCGCCCGCCCGGGGTGGTGGCGGGTGCGCTGAACACCTTGAATTCGACATCTTTCATGACATCGGTGAGTTCAGTGAACTCTAATTTGACGCGCAGGTCAGGTTTGTCGGAGCCGAAGCGGTGCATGGCCTCGGCATAAGCCATGACAGGGTATTCAGGTAAATCAACCCCGATCACCGTTTTGAACACCTTGCGAATCATGTTTTCGAACATGCTGCGAATGTCGGTTTCAGTCAGGAAGCTGGTTTCGATATCGATTTGAGTGAATTCGGGCTGACGATCTGCGCGCAAGTCTTCGTCTCGGAAGCACTTGGTGATCTGGTAGTAACGATCAAAGCCTGAGACCATCAGCAATTGTTTAAAAAGTTGAGGGCTTTGAGGCAAGGCGAAAAATTCACCTTCATTGACACGGCTGGGCACCAGGTAATCACGTGCGCCCTCCGGGGTGCTCTTGGTGAGCATGGGGGTTTCGATGTCAATGAAGCCATGAGCGTCGAGGAATTTGCGCACTTCCATGGCCGCACGGTAACGCAGCATGAGGTTTTTTTGCATCATGGGGCGACGCAAATCGAGCACGCGATGGGTCAGCCGCGTGGTTTCGGACAGGTTGTCGTCATCAAGCTGGAAGGGGGGGGTGACGCTGGGGTTCAAGACCTCCAGAGAATGACACAGCACCTCTACCTTGCCGCTGGTGAGATGGGGGTTGTCAGTGCCTTCGGGACGCGCCCGCACTGTGCCTTCGACTTTCAGGCAAAACTCGTTGCGCACCCCTTCGGCCGTTTTGAACATGGCGGCACGATCGGGGTCACAGACCACCTGGACCAAGCCTTCGCGGTCACGCAAGTCAATGAAGATGACGCCACCATGGTCGCGGCGGCGATGCGCCCACCCCATGAGGGTAATGGTTTGCCCCATCAAGGCGTGACTGACCAAACCACAGTAGGTTGTTCTCATGGATGAACTCCAAAGTGCAAAAATCAAAAATGCCGGGGCCAAAGGGCTTGGGGGCAGGCTCGGGCCAGAATGAGCCCACGCGGGATTCAGGCCGGGCGCCCAGGGGCCTCGGCTACAAAGGCCGGATTAACGGGGGCAACCACGCCCATCGAAATGATGTATTTGAGCGCCGCATCGACACTCATGGACAATTCAATCACCTCACTGCGCGGCACCATCAGGAAAAAACCCGAGGTTGGGTTGGGAGTGGTGGGCACATACAGGCTGATGAAGTGATCTTGCTGGGCGCGCAAAAATTGTGCCGTTTCGCCACTGGGCTGGCCCGTCACAAAAGCAATGGTCCAGCAGCCCCGACGCGGGTATTCGACCAAAACAGCTTGGCGGAAGGCATTGCCATTGCTGGAAAACAGGGTGTCGGAAACTTGCTTGACAGAACGGTAAATAGACTTGACGATAGGGATTTTTTGCAGCACGCGGCTGCCTTGCCTCAGCCACCACTGGCCCACCATGTTGGTGGCAAAAATACCCGTGATGATCAAGCCCATGATCATCGCCAGCACACCCAAACCAGGGATGCCCTTGAGCGCCTCTAGTTGCTCATAAACCGAATAAGGCAAGACCGACTGCCCTGCCGTCAAGAGCCATGCAAACAAGCCATCAAGGGCACCCAAAGCGGTGTGCAGCACCCAAACAGTAACGGCCAAAGGAAGCCAGACCAGCAAGCCGGCGAGAAGGTATTTTTTCACGGGGCCCTCGATGCGTGGGAGTTAGGAATGGGAGGAAGCCGGCGTTGAAGAGGCTTCCCCGGAAGACGGCGAACAAGCATCGCATGAGGCGTCAGCAGCCGGTTGCGCCGGGCATGAGGCTTCTGCAGCCGAAGGCTCGGGGGGCGAAGAGGCGTCTGAGGGCTTGCCGCCAGAACTGCCGCCTCGAAAATCAGTCACGTACCAGCCGCTTCCCTTGAGTTGAAACCCGGCTGCCGTAACCTGTTTTTTGAACTGTTCAGCACCACAGGCCGGGCAGGTGGTCAAGGGGGAATCTGAGATTTTTTGCAGCACATCTTGCGCGTGGCCGCACGACTCACAGCGGTAAGCGTAGATCGGCATATGTCAACACCTTAAAAAAAGACCAGAAAAAAAATTGCCGAGCACCGCCTCGGCCTTGTCACTTGTCAGTATAAAGGGGCATGCCGATGTGTGCGGGCTTGAAGGCCGATGAATGGATGGCTTCGTTGGCCTAACGCCACCATCGCCATAGGCCGGCCACCAAGACCCCAAGCAGCAGGCTGCTGAGAAGCTGAACCCATCGATACCAGCGCTTTTGTTGAACCAGAAAATTTTCAAGCAGGCGCAGATCAGGGCGATCTTTCGGCTGAAGGGCCTGATGGATCAGGCGCGGGAGCTCTGGCCATAACTGAGCATAGTGAGGTGCCTCTTTGCGCCATTTAAGCCACAAACCGCGCCAGCCGATTTGCTCGTTCATCCAGCGCTCTAAAAAGGGCTTGGCAGTGCGCCAAAGGTCAAGCTCAGGGTCAAGCTCGCGCCCGAGGCCCTCCACATTCAGCAATGTTTTTTGCAGCAACACGAGTTGGGGTTGAATTGATACATTGAAACGGCGTGAAGCCTGAAACAGCCTCAGCAGAACCTGTCCCAGGGAAATATCTTTGAGGGGGCGATCAAAGTGAGGCTCACACACCCCCCGGACGGCGCCCTCCAGTTCATCAACCCGCGTGCTTGGAGGTACCCAGCCTGACTCAACATGCAATTCAGCCACGCGCCGGTAGTCGCGGCGAAAAAAGGCAATGAAATTTTGCGCCAAGTATTGTTTGTCAAACTCGCTGAGTGTGCCCACAATGCCAAAGTCCAGGGCAATGTAGCGACCGAGGGTTGGGGGCTCTGTGCTGATCATGATGTTGCCCGGGTGCATGTCGGCATGGAAAAAGCCATCACGAAAAACCTGGGTAAAGAAAAGGGTGACTCCATCGCGGGCCAGCCGGGGAAGATCGACTCCGGCTTCTTTGAGCCGGCTGATTTGGCTGATGGGAACGCCTCGCATACGATCCATCACGATCACCGAAGATTGGCATAAATCCCAATGCATTTCAGGAATCAGGACCAGGTTCAAGCCGGCCATATTGCGCCTGAGTTGGGCGGCATTGGCGGCCTCTCGAACGAGGTCGAGCTCATCGTGCAGGTGGTTGCTGAATTCAGCCACCACCTCACGGGGTTTGAGTCGCTTGCCGTCGTCTGAGAGGCGATCAACCCAGGCGGCCAGGGTGCGCATCAGGGCCAAGTCATCATCGATCACTGGCAGCATCCCCGGGCGCAAGACCTTGACCGCCACTTCACGCCCATTTCGGAGGGTGGCAAAATGCACCTGGGCGATGGAGGCACTGGCGACCGCCTCAGTTTCAAACGTCGTAAAAATAGAGTCAATCGAGCGACCAAAGGCCTCTTCGATCAACTGACGGGCCAAGGCACCTGAAAAGGGAGGCACGCGATCCTGGAGCAAAGCCAGCTCGTCAGCAAGATCAGGAGGCAGCAGGTCACGACGTGTTGAAAGCACTTGCCCGAATTTGACGAAAATCGGGCCGAGGCGCTCAAGCGCCATGCGAAGCCGCGCTCCGCGGGGGGCCGCCAGACGCCGGCCCCAAGTGAGCATTTTGAAGCATTGGCGCAACCAGCCCTGCTTGATGTACAGCAGGAGGAATTCGTCCAGGCCGAACCTGAACATGGTAAAGGCAATGAAGCCGAGCCGACTGAGATAGCGCATGAACAATCAGGCCGAAGGCTTGCCAGGAGACCAGCGGCCCGCCAAGGCCATCAACCGGGTGATGGCATCGCGCAAGCCTGAGGCCCACCATGAACCCCAACGCAGCACTTGATGCGCCCCCATGGGGCCGATCAGCCTGGAGAGATCATCTTCAATGTCCCAACGCAGGTTTTCAATTAACCAATGAATATCACCGGCCAAGGTGGCATCTCCAGAGACTGCCATGCGAGGCCGTTCGCCCTTCAAGCCCCCGAGGGCCAGCGCCAACGGGTTGGAGGCATCGATCACGATGTGAAGATCTGGGGAAGCTGTTTCAGAAAGGCCCGCAGTATCAAACAAACCCGCCGGGGTGATTTCGACGAGCACAGCGGGCCAGGCTGGAAACCCCGCCGGCCCATGGCACTCAAGCCTTAAATAGCGCCCCGCATGGGGCCGCAAACGGGACATGGCGGATTCTTCGGAGCTGATCACATGGTTCAAGACCAGGATCAGTTTGGGCACCATGGCCGGCCAAAACCAAGTAGGCAAAGGGATTGTCATGGCTTGATTGTAGCGGGCATGGCATTGAAATGAATCATCCCACTTCAGGGCCTAAGAAGACCGACGTTTTCCTGAACAGATATTGATCGGACACGACCAAAAAGGGTGATGGCCTTCAGACAATCAGGACTTATTGCCATGCCGGACTTTTCAGGGAAGATGAACCAAACCCTCGCAGGCGTTGTGGCCTGATTTTGGATTGTCAATCATTTACTTTGGACGCAAACACCCATGAAATCAACAAGGATGTCAATGAAAAAGCCGAGATCTTGGGCACCAGGGTTGAGCCCCCAATGGAGCCATACCGCCCGATGCTGGCAGTGTGGTTCATTATGGGGATGCCACGGGAGCCAGCCCGAACAAGCCCCCTCATGGGGTACGGGATGATTCAGGCGAGGATCGCAGAGCTTGCCATACTGGCGCGAGGCTCTTGTTCGATGCTGGATGATCGCAGCCCCTTTCGACGAAATTTTTTCAACGCACCGCAGTCAGTGACTTCGGTGGTGGCCGCGGTTTGGGAGCCGCTGCTGACCGTTTTGATGCTTGGATTGATTCATGTTTGGCGGGGAGATGTGATCGATCGGCCCGAATGGGTGTTGGGCTTTTTGGTGGTGGCGCTGACTTTTCCGGGGCGAAACCGATTCCATAAAACCCTGCTCACAGCCGGCACCGAGATCGCCGCTTCATGGCTGGTGGTGGTTTTGATTCTGTGGCTATGCGCCTATCTGACACAAAGTTTACATCTCTTTAACCTGAAAGCACTGGCGGTATGGATTGTGGTGACGCCTTGCCTGCATTGGGCCAGTATCGGGGTCGGGCAAAAGATTTTGCGGCAATATGCGGCCCACCCTGAGCATCGTCGGACCGCCGTAGTGATCGGGGCGGGACGTCTGGGCGCACGGGTGGCCAAGGCCCTCACCCACCCCGATCAACTCGGGGTGGATTTGATGGGCTTCTTCGACGATCGAACCAAGGACCGATTGAACGGTAATGCGACCCATCAACGGCTAGGGGGCCTGGAAGATGCAGCCCCTTATATCAGCCAGTTCGGGATCCATGAGGTTTACATGACTTTGCCTTTAAGCATGCAGCCGCGCATCATGGATTTTCTCGAGCAAATTCAGGCTACCACGGTCAGTATTTATTTTGTTCCCGACACATTTAGTATCAGCATCATTCAGGGCCGCCTTGAGGACCTGCATGGCATTGCTGTGGTGGGCATTTGTGAAACCCCATTCACCGGTATCAATGCCATGATCAAGCGCCTCAGCGATATTGCCTTGAGTTTGCTCGTCTTGATTTTGGGATTGCCACTTTTGATGGCGGTGGCGATTGGGGTGAAGTTGAGTTCTCCCGGCCCCGCCATTTTTCGCCAAAAACGCAATGGCCTGAATGGGGATGAAATTGTGGTTTACAAGTTTCGTTCCATGACCACTCAGGACAACGGGCCGCGAGTTCGGCAGGCGACTCGTGACGATGAGCGGATCACACGCTTTGGCGCGTTCATCCGGCGCACTTCACTTGATGAGCTGCCTCAGTTTATTAATGTGCTTCAGGGCAGCATGAGTGTCGTGGGGCCTCGCCCTCATGCGGTGGCTCATAACAATCAGTACCGCCAGCTGATCAAAGCTTACATGGTGCGCCACAAGGTAAAGCCGGGCATCACGGGGTGGGCGCAAGTGAATGGCCACAGGGGCGAAACCGACACACTGGAAAAAATGCGCGCCCGCGTCGAGCACGATCTGGATTATTTGCGCAATTGGTCTTTGGTGCTGGATCTTCAAATCATCATCAGGACCATCCGCCTTATTTTTTTTGATCGCAATGCTTATTGAGCCTTGGCTGCGCTTGACATGCAGGCAGGCAAGCCGAATCGATTTTACCTGCTGACACACTCTAAGCCCTCTGTTGGAGACCCCTCTATGCCTGCTCACGTTCCTTCACTCTCTAGCCGATACAGCACCTGGACCAGGCTGATGCTGCTGACCGCCGGAACACTGGCCAGCCACAATGGCCTGGCGCAAAGCGCCGCCGAGGAAAGGTCGCCGCCATTTCAGATCGGTGCCAGCTTGGGCTTCACGCATGAATCGAATGTGTTGCGAGCCCCCAGCCGACGTGCCGACAATGGGTTCAGCAGCACCTTGTTCGGGGGGGTTGACCAGCGGCTGGGCCGACACCACCTGAGCCTTTCGGCTTCTGTCAGCGAGAACCGTTATCAGGAGGTCAGTTCATTGAACAACACGAGCTACGGACTGAACACCCGCCTGGATTGGAATACCGCCGGGAAACTGCTGGGAGACTTTCGCTATGGTTTAAGCCAAAACTTGGCCAACCCCTCGCTGGCGGGCCTGCCCAGTACGGATCAGCGCAATAGTGAAAAAACCCAACTGCTGGCAGCCCACCTGAACTACTTGGCCAACAGCCGAATGCGCCTTCAGGCCGGGTTGCAGCATCGGCAACTTGCCTATTCAGATGCGGCTTATGCCAGCCGTGAAAACACGCAGAACACAGTGACCATCGGGGGCAGCTATGGGCTGGCAGAGTTTACAAATTTGGGGCTTGCCCTGCGCACAACCCACATTGACACCCCACGCTTCACGCCCAGCCAGGCTGACACCAGCCACCGCAAAGACATTGATTTCACCTTGCAGTGGCGCCCGGGTGGCTTCAGTACTCTGAATGCCCGGCTGAGCCTCGGGGATGAAAACCATAGCCTCGCCACGCATGCCGATTTTTCCGGGCTGACAGGTCAGATCACCTGGGATTATCAAGCCTCAGGCCGATGGCGCTTGATCACATCGCTGATCCGCGACACAGGCACTGAAGCTCGATTTGCAGATTTTGTCGGCGGAGCCACACCCCCGGCACTGGAGGCCTACCGCCTGACCCACACCGCCAGAGCCTTGGCCACCTATAGCATGAGCGCCAAAGTGAATCTGAACCTGTCAGGAAGCTACACCCGGGGCTCTTTGGTCAGCAGCCCGGCGCTGTCAGGCATGGATCGGGTCAAGGTCGTGAGCTTCGGTGCACAGTACAACCCCCAGCGCAACCTGACCCTCGGCTGCGAGGTCGGCCGGGAGAGTCGATCGACTGACTCGGTTTTGTCGAACAGTTACATCGCCTACACAGGCGGATGTTTTGGCCGAATCGCTTTGGGCTGAGCCCTTCAGCCTGCACAGCCTGCAAAACAGGCGCTCCACTTCATTGCGGCGCTTGTCCATTGCCTTGTTGTCTTTCCAGGGCTCAGTCCGATGGCTCCGAGGCAGCACGGCACCACAGGTTCGTCGCCCAGAACTGGAAGAACACGCACCGGCGCTTTTGTCGCTGGCGCGACAAGGGTGTACGGGAATTTTTGCTTGAGCGATGATGCTTTTTTGCACCTCAAGGGATGGCGCGGCATTGCCACGCATTACAATAAAAATCTGGCATCATTTCTCGCTGCCGCACAGATTCGTTGTCTTGCCCTTTGGCCCAGAGTCTCGTGTCGACAGTATCTAAGCAAAAACTTCGAGGCGCCCCCTGATAACTCAACGCATTCACTATTTCGTCACTTGACGCGAATGACTCTTCCCAACGACGCTAATCGAAACGCACTGATCCGGCGACCGAGCACAAACTTGACGACGATCTCAGCTGGGGATCGTATCGTGTCCCGGATGGTTGGCGAGGCTCTCGAGATCGCCAGGCGGCAGGCAATTCAGGTCGAGAAACGAACTATCAAACTCGGCAACTTCGAACTCTGCGAACCGGATTATCGGCAGCTCGTTCGGTGGGCAAAGGCACTGGATCGGGCGCCTGAAGACTTGCTCGTAGCACTGTCGGAAACTACTTGGGAGTTTGATGAAGAAAGATCAGCCCGATTTCGGATTGAAAGCGGCTTGATCAAGGAACTGGCCTGGGATGGGGACCTATTGCCGATTGAGGCGTTTGAATGGGAAGCTGGTCTGGCAATAGAGGCCTTGTACGTTAGCGGTACGCTGCCACGTTGGAACGCATCTCAGGGGCTAGACGATGGCCTCGAATACCGGTCTAGCCGGCTTCGGTGGGCGGCCAGCACCCGGCTTGCGCACGTAGATCCTGTCTGCTGCCAAGCGCTTGGGAATCAGCGGCTCCACCCGCTCCCATAACTCATCGGTTACCACCCACGAATCGACACGTTTCGCCAAGATCTCGCTCCTGCGCCGCGCCCAATGCGGCTCGGACCGCAGTTTATCTATTTACGGATAGACTCTAAGCCGGACAAAGTGATTCGCCATGAGGCAATGAAAGTGGTCTTTAATCGTTGTCATCCACAATAAAGAATGCTTTAATTCGATGGCGCTCTACTAAAGACAGCTTTCAATGACACGCATCACTGGGACCTATTCAATTTCCACGACACTGGGCGAGTCGGTGCGTGCCTTCGTGCCCCACGCCTTGCCGCCAGCTGAGCCAGCCCTGCCACCCGAGGTGTTCACTGACCTCAATCGGCAGGCAGAACTGGCGCTTGCGCGTTTAGCGGGTGTGTCAGGCTTGGTGCCGTCGGTAGATTGGTTGCTGTACAGCGCCATCCGCAAAGAAGCTCTGCTGACGTCACAAATCGAGGGCACGCAGGCCACGCTGACCGACTTGTTCGATGAAGAAGCAGGCTTCAAGGTCAGCAACACCGACGACGTGGAAGAAGTGACCAACTACCTGCGTGCATTCCGCTGGACACAGGAGCAACTGCGCGATCCGAAGGGGCTGCCCATCAGCGTACGGCTGTTGTGCGAGGCGCATCGACGCCTGCTGGATGGAGCGCGCGGCGCAGGCAAACAACCCGGGGAGTTACGTCGGTCGCAAAACTGGATCGGTGGCACACGGCCTGGCAATGCGGTTTTCGTACCGCCACCGCCGGAGCACGTTCCCACGCTGCTCGCCGACATGGAGCGGTTCATTCACGATACGGCGACGGATTTGCCACCGATGGTCAAGGTGGCCCTGATTCATGCGCAGTTTGAAACCATCCACCCTTTTCTGGACGGTAACGGACGCATTGGCCGCCTACTGATCGCGGCGTTGTTTGAACACTGGGGGCTGTTGTCCGAGCCGCTGATGTACCTCAGCGGCTACCTGAAGCAACATCAGGCTGAGTACTACCGTCGCCTGTCGGCTATCCGCACAGATGGGGATTGGGAGGCTTGGGTGATCTTTTTTCTAGAAGGTGTCGCTACAGCCGCTGGCGATGCGGAAAAAAACATCATCGAGGTCGCCAGTCTGGTGGCTACAGATCGCAGGCGCTTGCTGCAATCCGCCAAGGCTGGCCCGTCCAGCTACCGGCTGTTCGAGATGTTGCCGATGATGCCGCGCTTCACCATCGAACGCGTTCGTCAGCAACTCGATACCAGCTTCCCGACCGCAACGGCGGCGGTCAGGGTGCTAGAAGAGTTGGGCATCGCGACGGAAATGACTGGCCAGAAAAAAAACCGGAGTTACAGCTATGAGGCCTACGTTGAACGGCTCTCTCGGTGACAAACACCCGCCAGCTCGCAGAAGTGCTATCTAATCCATATCTAGTGTCGCGCCGTTTTGTAGGCCAAGCATAAATCGGCCCAAGACTTGGCTTTATCTTCAGGGTTGCGCAGGAGATAAGCCGGATGGTAGGTGACAATCAAGGGAACCCCTTGGCAGTGGTGTACCCGACCTCTCAGCCGGCCAATAGGCTCTTGGCTTTGCAGCAAAGCTTGAACGGCAAAACGCCCCATGGCCAGAATAATGCGTGGCTTGAGGAGTTCAATTTGCCGGATGAGGAAGGGTTGACACTGGGCCAATTCTTCAGGTTCTGGATTGCGATTGCCGGGAGGGCGGCATTTGACGGCATGGGTGATATAAACCTGAGAGGCCCTTGACCCCGGTTGTTCGGCTGATACGCCATGCTGCCGGGAAAGCTGAATGGCCTGAAGCATATTGTCCAGGAGTTGCCCGGATTTTCCGACGAACGGCTCCCCCAGTTGATCTTCCTGCTCGCCCGGCGCCTCGCCCACAATCAGCCATGGCGCCTGCGGCGCCCCCCCTCCAAAAACAGCTTGGGTTCGGTTCTCGCACAGTTTACAGGCACGACAATCTCCCACGGCCTGCTTGATGGCGGCCCAATCCATTTTTTCAAGCCCTGGCCGCCCCCGCGAGGCAACAGGCTCTTGGTGGATCAACATTTCATGGGCAGGTGGCATGGGGGCCGGCTTCTGAAGCCTGGCCCGGGCTGATGGCACATCGGTCGAAACAGCAGGCAGCTGACGCCCCCCCGATGGCGCAGACACCTGGGCGATTGGCCGACCTTGCGCAGAAACCGGCGCTGAGGCCGATGGTTTGAGAATCGCAGGTTGAGGTCGCCAGACCTTCAAGCCCATTTCGGCCAAAATTTCCTGCTGCCTGAGAGACCAGATCATGCTCTCACCCCCCGACCCCTCAGCTCTTCGGGGATGGTTTGGCCGCCAAAAGGCTTGAAACTCATGACCATGGCATCTTCACGGCCCCCTGCAAGCGCGGGGTAATAATGGCGTCGGCAAGCGATGCTTTTGAACCCATAACGTTCGTAAAGCGCGATGGCCCGAAGATTGCTTGGTCGAACCTCCAGCCACAGATCTTCAGCATGAATTTCGTGGCCCCACGCCACCAGCCGATCGAGCAAAAACTGTGCATAACCGCGGCCCCAACAGCAGCGGGCTACCGTGATATTCAGCAAATGAAGCTCCCCCACCCCTGCCATTGCCCATGCATAGGCGAGCAATGCAGGAGATTTTTCCTGGGGCTCAGCCGAACACTGAAACAAGGCATAAGCCCAATATCCTGCCAAAAGTGAATCGAGAAAATTGCCTCGCGTCCAGGGAAAATCATAGGCCTGCACTTCCAAATGCATCACAGCGTCGAGGTCGGTGGCCGTGAGGGCCCGACATTCGGTTCCGGGAGGTGCTGACACAGACCTCACCGGAGACTCCCCGCCACCTTGATGGATGCACGTTCGGCGGTGGTCTGCGCCACCTTGTCACGGATGTAAGTGGGCAGGGCCAGGGCGGCATCCATGGCCTCGCCAGAATTCCAGCCCTGCTGTGCCAAATGCCGCAAAGCAGGCCCGCGCGGAAGGGCCTCAGGAACGCACACGGCCCCCGATCCAGGCGTCAGCCGGGCGCTAAAAGCGCTGAGTGCTGTGCCCGCAACCACTTGGGGCGGGCCAACCTGCCAAGCCTGATGAAGTGCCTCAGGGTTTGTCAGGTGCGGCTGCACCAATGTGTGCCACTGCCCATGACTCCACTGGTAATGGGCCGCATAAATTTCATCCATACGGGCATCCATTACCACCCATACATGCCCAGACGCTGGGATCAAAGATCCGCAGTCCTGAAGCAGCATCCGGGCATCTTGGGCCACGGCCATGAGGGTGTCTATCGACAAAACGGGCTTTCCAGCGCCAAACGCCAGGCCCTGGGCCACGGAAGCGGCCGTTCTCAAGCCTGTGAAGGCCCCCGGCCCCCGCCCAAAGCCAATGGCCGTTAAATCAGACCATGTGCAAGCCCCTTGCGCCAGAAGATCGCGAATGGCGGGAATCAGGCGCACAGAAGCCTTGGAGCCCCCGGCTTCCTCGACAAGCCACTGCCCTTGAGGCGTGGCCAGCACCACATTCAGATGCTCTGTGGCGGTATCAAAGGCCAGCAAATGAGTAAGATGGGCAGGAGCATTCATCAACAATCAAAACCTCTTTCTATCAGAGAAAAACAAGCGCCAAAGACAGGCTTGAGTTTAGCTGGCGCGGCAGCTTGTGGGGCCGCTGAAGGCGTCTCAGCGAGCGCTGTTGCCGGCTTTGAACTCAATTTCCTGAAACAACCGATGCTCTCATTTTTTTGCTGGTTCAACACATGACCTTTTTGACCCGAATTTCCCGATGCTCGCGCTTGGCACAATCGGCTTGTGGCTTGGTTTTGATCTTTGCATTAAACGGGGCCAACGCCCAGCCCTTGAACGTCTTGCCTGCTGAAGTCGAGGCGGCACTCCAGAAAGCCCGCGTTCCCAAAGAATCCATGGTGGCCCTGGTTCAAGAAGTCGGGAGCCCTGAGCCGCTGCTGAGCTGGCGCAGCCAACAGGCGGTCAACCCGGCCTCGGTGATGAAACTTCTCACCACATATGCCGCCCTCGATTTGCTAGGGCCTGCCTGGGTCTGGTCAACCCCGGTGTGGGTTCAGGGCCCTGTTTCCCCTGATTCCAACGGGGTACTGAATGGCAACGTGATTCTCAAAGGCCAAGGAGACCCCAAACTCGTCATGGAGCGGCTTTGGCTTTTGATGCGTCGAATCAGGCAACTGGGCATTCAGGACATTCGGGGTGACATCATTTTGGATCGGGGGCTTTTCAATATTCCAAACCCCAACCCGGGTGAGTTTGATGGGGAACCCCTCAAACCCTATAACGCCAGCCCGGATGCGCTGTTGTTGAACTTTAAATCCATCGTTCTCACATTTACGCCCGATGCAAGCAGAAATTTGGCGCTTGTGAGCCTCGACCCACCGCTGGCCTCTTTTCAAGTGGAAACCAGTGTGCCTCTGTCTGTCGGGCCTTGCCATGATTGGCGTAGCAGCTTAAAAGCCGATTTTACACAGCCACATCGACTGAGCCTGACCGGTTCTTACCCTGCCAGTTGCGGCGAGAAAATTTGGCCCGTGGCCTACGCAGACCCGCACACTTACAACCAGCGCGCCTTGCAGGGCATGTGGCAAAGCCTGGGGGGAAAGCTCTCGGGCAAGGTTCGGGATGGCACAGCGCCCAACAGCCCTCCCACCTTTGAAGTCAGCTCTCCCAGCCTCCATGAAGTGGTTCGGGACATCAACAAATTCAGCAACAATGTCATGGCACAACAATTGTTTCTGACACTCGGCCTGACCCAGCGCGGCCTCGGGTCAGTCGATAACTCGCGCGAAGCCTTGCGGCAATGGGTGCAAGATCGCCTCGGAGCCCCCCCGCGCGAATTGGTCATCGACAACGGCTCCGGTTTGTCGCGCGAGAACCGGGTCACGGCCGAGTGGCTGGGCAAGCTGCTGCAAAGTGCCTGGGCCAGCCCGGTCATGCCCGAATTGATGAGCTCACTGCCGGTGGGGGGCGTCGATGGCACCCTCAAACGATTCAAAACCAACCCCGGCCGCACGCACCTCAAAACAGGTTCTTTAAAAGATGTGGCCGCCATGGCCGGCTATGTTTTGCATCCTGACGGCCGCCGTTATGTGCTGGTGGCCATCATCAACCATCCTGAGGCAAACACCGCCCGCCCAGCCCTTGAAGCCTTGGTGCAGTGGGCCTTGAGCCCTGGTATTGTTCGAAAACTGCCCTCGCTCCGTCCAGGGGGGGTCTATTAAAAATTTTCCATTCCCCGCTCACTCCAGGAAGGCGCCATGTGTGGTCAGTGACCCTGGCCTTCTGAATCAGCAAAATCAATCTTTCTTGAGCTGGCCTTTGTCCAACCCGGAGCCGACTGTTGATGGCTCACCAGCGCCCAGAAGCCCCGCCTCCGCCAAACCCCCCACCCCCACCCCCACCCCCACCATTGCCGCCGCTGGAATTTCTGTGGGAAGAAAACAAGCCCCAGATCAGGCCAAGGTTGATGAAAATCGCCAGCAAACCCGCCAGCAAAGCCGAAAGTAAAGCCCCCAGCACCCACCAAGCCAGAAGGGTCATGACAAGCCCTGTGGCCAAGACAGAAAACCACCGCCCCCCAAACAGACGCAAAAACAATCCCAGCACCACGGTCATGACCAGCAGTTGGGGGAGAAACCCTTCCAGTAAAGGGGCTGATGAATTTGGCACGGAAGATGGGGCCGGAGGCAATGCCTCCCCTTCAATCAAAGCCATCATTTTCGCCAAACCCGCTTCGATACCGCCGGCATAGTCCTGGGCCCGAAACCGGGGCGCAATGATTTCGTCGATGATGCGCTTGCAGACGGCATCAGGCAAAACGCCCTCCAGCCCATAGCCAACCTCAATACGCAGCGCCCGGTCATTCTTGGCGATCAGCAGCAAAGCCCCGTCATCTACATTTTTACGACCGATTTTCCACTGCTCTGCGACCCGAAAAGCATAGCGCTCAATCGCTTCAGCATCGGTTGTGGGCACCATCAAGACGACCAACTGACTTCCCTTGCGCACCTCAAACGCAGCCAATTGTTGCTCAATACGCGACACTTCGGCGACGCTCAAAGTTTGGGTGAGATCCGTGACGCGGGCACGCAGCGGCACAATGGCCTGTTCTGCCTGTACCGAGGCCAAGAGGCTCAGCCACCACAGGCCCAGAAGCCCTCCCCAGACCCAAAACCTGCTGGCAATCACTGCGCCCCGCTCGCAGCCGGTGCCGGCCTTACCATCGGAGACTGAAAAATCACCGCTGGAGGTGCTGCCAATGCTTTTTCATTAGCAACACTGAAATTAGGCTTTGGCTTATAGCCTAAAGCCATGGCCGTCAGGTTTGACGGAAACTTTCGCACCGTCATGTTGTAATCCCGAACCGAGCGAATATAGCGCTCGCGAGCCACCGCAATACGGTTTTCAGTGCCCTCCAGTTGTGCCTGCAACTCCCGGAATGCCTGATTGGATTTTAAATTCGGATAGTTCTCCGCCACCACCAACAAGCGTGACAACGCCCCTGAAAGCTGCCCTTGGGCCTGCTGAAAACGCTCAAAAGCCACCGGGTCATTGATCAGTTCGGGGGTCAGTTGAATCGACGTGGCCTTGGCCCGAGCCTCCACCACCTGAATCAAGGTGCTTCGCTCAAATGAAGTTTCCCCCTCCACCACGCGCACCAAATTGGGAACCAGATCAGCCCGCCGTTGGTATTGGTTCAAGACTTCTGACCAACTGGCCTTGATCTGTTCATCAGAGCTTTGCAAAGTGTTGTAGCCACAACCGCTCAAGCCCAGCAAGACCGAACATACCCACAGCACTCCCCATTTGCGCATGATGAGCTCCCCCGAAAATCGGCCTGATCCTAAAGTCACTCCTTGGCCGGCTCATTGAGGGCCATCATTTTTGCGCGACCCCATGGGCAACACATCAATACTGCGGCGGCACGCCGTGGCGGGGCTGCATGAATTGCTGCCCCCGTGGGAATGAAGACATCATTGAATTTTGCAGGGCCAACAATTCCACCCCGGAGCACCCAACATTTGATTAAAATTCAAGCCATCAAACGCCGAAACATCCCGAAATCCAAGCGACAAATCAGGCATATATTTTTCATGAAATTTTTCACAAAAAATCATAGTGCTTAAATTCGAGAAGGCTGCGCAAAACTGTGAAAAAAAAGGTCATTTTTTTAATATTAATTGCACTACCCATTGTTGTTGGAATTTTTTTATATGTCGCTGGCTTATTTTACCTGATTGGAGCCCGGCTTTCACTGGATCAACTGACCCCGCTCACTTATATACATGTGGGGCAAGAACTCAGCCCATCTCACCCTCTTTATGAAAAATGGGTCAATGCCGGCAAAGTGGCTGGCCTGTCAATCACTTTATTAATTGCTTTTTTAATCTATAAATTAACCGAGCTGGGTGAAAGTGACATCTATGGAAAAGCCAAGTTTGCCAGCCTCTGGGATTTAAAATCTGCCGGCCTGCTTTCGCCCTCTGACACTGCGGTGGTGGTGGGCCGAATTGCGGGTCGTTATATCTATTTGAGTGGTCAGCAGTTTGCCTTGTTGGCAGCACCCACTCGCTCTGGTAAAGGGGTGGGCATCGTCATCCCCAATTTACTGACCTACCGGGAATCCATTGTGGTGCTCGATATCAAGCAGGAAAACTTTGACCTCACCAGCGGGTTCCGTGCCGCACACGGGCAAGAAATATATTTATTCAACCCCTACGCTGAAGACGGTCGCACACACCGATGGAACCCATTGACTTATGTATCTTCCAACCCCAAGTTTTGGGTTGCTGATTTAACCACACTGGCCACGATTATGTACCCCAACAACCCGGAGGGTAAGGATCAATTTTTCAAGAATCAAGCCAAAAATACTTTTGTGGCCCTCGGGCTTTTTATGCTGGAGCGCCGAAAATATGAAATAGATGCCGGCTGCCCCGCTTATTTTCTATCTCCGGTCAGTTTTGGTGAGCTATACCGCATGTCAACTGCGGAGTCTGGCACCTTGCGTGATCATTTTAATGAGTTACTCCAGGTTGAATATTTAAGCGAAAGCACCAGAAACGCTTTTTCTGGCATGCTTTCACTGAATGAAGAAGTATTTGCCAGTGTGGCCGGAACTTTCAAAGAGCCGCTTTTGCCATGGCTCAACCCCGTGGTCGATATGGCTACAGCCGGAGATGATTTTCTCATCACTGACGTGCGCAAGCGCCGCATGACTATTTACGTCTGCTTGCCCCCCAATAAACTCCCAGAATCACAGTTGATGGTGAATTTGTTTTTCTCTCAACTCATCAACGAGAATACGCGAGAATTGCCTCAAACCAACCCGGAGCTTAAACATCAATGCCTGCTGCTGATGGACGAGTTCACGAGTATTGGGCGCGTTGAAATTATTGCCAAAGCGGTAGGCTATATGGCCGGTTACAACCTGCGCCTTTTTCCAATTATTCAGTCTCTTTCCCAATTAGATTCGACCTATGGCAAAGAAGACAGCCGCACCTTGATCACCAACCATGCCTTGCAAATTATCTATACCCCTCGGCTCCAGGCTGATGCCAATGAATATTCAGAAATGCTGGGCTATCGTTCAGCACGCAAAGGAAGCCGAACCATTGCCAAAGAAGGCAGTGTCAATATTGGTGAAGAAAAGCGAGCCCTGATGTTGCCCCAGGAATTGAGGGCCATGAGTTCAGAGAAGCAGGTATTGATGTATGAAAGCATTACCTCACCGATATTGGCTGACAAAATACGCTACTATAAAGACCCATTACTGAAAAAACGCCTTTACCCCAAAGTTGAAATTCCAAAGTTGGATTTTGATTAAAGAACCTCTGCAATTGACGGGCACCGCGCCTTCGCGAGAATGAGTTGGCCCTCAAACTGCGGCCCTCACGATGGTCATTATTGTCTGGGCCACTCCATTGTTTCAAGCTAAAATAGCCAAAGAGCCTGTTGCACTTGGCGCGTTGGCAGGCTTCTCAGCATGGTCGAGTCCCACTGTCCTCAGGAGAATAAGTGCATGAAAGTGCTCGTGCCCGTCAAGCGCGTGGTAGATTACAACGTCAAAGTCAGGGTCAAGTCCGATGGCTCGGGCGTTGATCTGGCTAACGTCAAAATGAGCATAAATCCCTTCGATGAAATCGCCGTCGAAGAGGCCACACGCCTGAAAGAAAAGGGTGTGGTCACGGAGGTCATTGCGGTGTCGTGTGGTCTGCCGGCTTGCCAGGAAACCTTGCGCACGGCCTTGGCGATTGGCGCCGACCGCGCCATTTTGGTTGAAACCGACGCCGAGTTACAACCCTTGGCGGTGGCCAAAATTCTGAAGGCCCTGGTCGATCGAGAGCAGCCTGGCTTGGTCATTTTAGGCAAGCAAGCCATTGATGATGACTGTGCCCAAACGGGCCAGATGCTCGCAGCCTTGGCCGCCATGCCCCAGGCCACTTTTGCCTCCAAAATAGACTTGCAGGCGGGCGCCCAAGACGTGCTCGTGACCCGTGAGGTCGATGGCGGCCTGCAAACCCTCAAGCTGCAACTGCCCGCCGTGATCACCGCTGATTTGCGCCTCAACGAGCCGCGTTACATCACGTTGCCCAACATCATGAAAGCCAAAAAGAAGCCTCTGGAGGTGGTTCAGCCCGCCACATTAGGGGTCGATGTCGCGCCGCGCCTCAAAACGCTCAAGGTGGCCGAGCCACCTCAGCGCGGCGCAGGGGTCAAAGTGCCTGATGTCGCCACCCTGGTGTTCAAACTGAAAAATGAAGCAAAGGTGATTTGACATGAGCATTCTCGTGGTCGCCGAACATGACGGTCTCTCGCTCAAGCCCGTCACGCGCAACGTCATCACCGCCGCCTTGCAATGTGGCCCAGAGGTTCAGGTTTTGATCGCCGGGTCGCAGGCTGGGGCGGCGGCACGGCAGGCTGCCGGGGTGGCGGGCGTCAGCAAGGTCTGGTGGGTTGAAGCCGAGAGCTTGGCCCATCCACTGGCTGAAAGCATCGCCCCTCAAGTGCTGGGTTTGGTGAAATCCCAAGCTCACACCCATGTGCTCTTTCCCGCCAGCGCCTCAGGTAAAAATGTGGCTCCGCGGGTGGCAGCTTTACTCGATGTCGCTGCTGTGTCTGATGTGACCCGTGTGGTGTCAGCCGACACTTTCGAGCGGCCCATTTATGCGGGCAATGCCATTTCCACGGTGCAAAGCCTCGATGCTATCAAGGTGCTCATGGTGCGCACAACCGCCTTTGATCCGGCCCCAGATGGCGGCGGCAGCGCACCCATTGAGTCGGTCGGGGCCACGGCTGTTGCGGCCCAATCGGCTTACGTGGGCAGTGAAATACCTCATTCAGATCGGCCTGAACTGACTGCCGCCAAGGTGGTGGTTTCGGGTGGGCGCGCCTTGGGCAGCAGCGAAAAGTTCAATGAAGTCCTGGTGCCGTTGGCCGACAGGCTGGGGGCCGCTTTGGGTGCCAGCCGTGCCGCGGTCGATGCTGGTTACGCCCCGAATGACTGGCAAGTGGGGCAAACCGGCAAAATTGTGGCCCCTCAGTTGTACATTGCTTGTGGCATCAGCGGGGCCATTCAACACTTGGCTGGCATGAAAGACAGCAAAGTCATCGTTGCCATCAATCAAGATCCCGATGCGCCCATTTTCAGTGTCGCCGACTATGGGCTCGAAGCCGATCTTTTCACAGCCGTTCCGGCTTTGGTGGCGGCGCTTCGAGAGGCGTGAGGTGACGGTCATTTTTTGAAAGCACCCGCGCCGTCATTCTGCTCACCCCCCGCCGTCATGCTGCGCGCAGTCGCAGCATCCAGGCAGCGCTTTATGAATTTCCACGTGCCTGAGAATGGCGACATCATTGAATTTTGCAGGGTTTCTCTCACGCAAATTCAAGATTGAATTGCCATTCCTGCATTTTCCTCAATACATTTCCGACATCGCCTCCCATCAGGGCCTAAAATCGGTTGTCTGGTGTGGCTGTTCGCCGGTTTCTTGGGGGGCGGCGGTTGTGACGTTTCAAGTGGTTTTTATGGCGGGTCAAACCAAGCTTGGCCTGTTTGCCCCGCTCTTATTTCCCTTTCCAGAGGCGGGTTCTGGCTTGCCTTCTTCATCCCATGCCCTCAAAGCCCTTGCGTGTGCTGGCTGTCCATGGCGACAGTGACCCCCTTATTTTGGCCTTGGAAAGGTCGGCCATCGGGCCGTTCACGGTTCATTGGTTTAAAACCGTTACCGAGCTCTCTGCCCGGTGCATTGATGCCAACGTTGATGCGCTCGTCTTGAAGGTGTCGCAAGCCGAACAGTGCGGTCTGGCATTGGGGCGTTGCGCGCTGAATACGGCAGTGGTCTTGATTGCAGATGATGTCTCTTTGCTTGATGTGCCAAGCCTTGATTTAAGCCATTGGCTGCCCATGGGCATCCAGGAGATTTTAGCGCCTCATGAATGTTTTGAGGGCGGTTTGGCGCGTCGCTTGCGGGCCTCTATCGAGCGCCACCGTTGGGCCAGCGAGTTGCGTCGGGCTTACTCGACCGACCTGGGCACAGGCCTTCCCCACGAGCAGCAGCTCATTGAGCACATGAGTCATTTGCTGGCCCTGCGTGAACGCGAGCCTGCCTCGATGTCGGTATTGGCCTTGAGAGTCGAGGGCTTGGCCACCCTTCAAGAGCAGCACGGTGAACAAGTTGCGGCCATCTTGCGCCGCAAGCTGGCGGTGCGTTTGCGTGCCGCCGTACGGGCCAGCGATGTGGTGGCCGCCATTGATACACACACTTTTGTGGTGCTTCTGGCCTCCGTCTCCTCGACAGACCAAGCCGAACGGGTTGGCCGTAAACTGATGACATCCCTGCATGCACCCCTGAAAGTGGGGGGCCATGATTTGGCGGTAGCCATCGCCTTGGGAATTAGCCAGTACCCGAAAGATGGGGTTCAACCGGCTGCATTGTTGCATCGTGCGATTTCTGATGCCGCAGCCATGCGGGCCGAAGGGCGCTCCGGGTTTGTGAATTTTGCCGAAAGTGGTGTGGCGGGCTCGGCCAACGATGCCTGATGCACCTTATGCGTGCCTTGATATTTTTTCCTGATATTTTCTGAAAGATACCGAATGAAAGCCACCGAGATTCGCTCTCAGTTTCTGAAGTTTTTCGAGTCCAAGGGACACACCATGGTGTCGTCCAGCCCCGTGGTGCCTGGCGATGACCCCACCTTGCTATTCACAAATGCCGGAATGAACCAGTTCAAAGACGTTTTTCTCGGCTTTGACAAGCGACCCTACCAGCGCGCCACAACGGCCCAGAAATGTATTCGGGCCGGGGGCAAGCACAATGACCTTGAAAACGTCGGCTACACCGCGCGTCATCATACTTTTTTCGAAATGCTGGGCAACTTCAGCTTTGGAGATTATTTCAAGCGCGATGCCATTGCGTATGCCTGGGAACTTCTCACTGGAGTTTTCAAGTTGCCCCCAGCAAAACTTTGGGTGACGGTGTATGCCGAAGATGAAGAAGCCTACACCCTCTGGCGTGACATGGTGGGTGTGCCCCCTGAGCGCATTATTCGCATCGGCGACAACAAGGGGGCGCGCTATGCCTCAGACAATTTCTGGATGATGGGGGACACCGGCCCTTGTGGCCCCTGCACTGAAATTTTCTATGACCACGGCCCCGGGGTGGCGGGAGGCCCACCGGGTAGCCCCGATGAAGACGGCGATCGTTATATCGAAATCTGGAACAACGTATTCATGCAGTTCAATCGCGATGAAGCCGGGGTCATGCACCCCCTGCCCAGGCCGAGTGTTGACACCGGCATGGGGCTGGAGCGCATCACGGCCGTGTTGCAGCATGTGCACTCCAACTACGAGATCGACCTTTTCTCGAACCTGATTGCTGCGGCCAAGCGCCTCGTGGATGCCGGCGGGGCAGGGGATTGTGATGTACAGTCCCCCTCGCTCAAAGTGCTCGCTGACCACATCCGGGCCTGTTCCTTCATGATCGCCGATGGCGTGGTGCCTGACCGTGAGGGTCGTGGCTATGTGCTGCGGCGTATCTGCCGCCGCGCCATTCGTCATGGTTATAAACTCGGTGCCCGACAGCCCTTTTTCCATCAACTCGTGGAGGCTTTGGTTCAGGAAATGGGCGAGGCTTACCCCGATCTGCGTCATCAGCAACAGCGCATCACCGGGGTTCTCAAGCAGGAAGAAGAAGGCTTTTTCCGCACCATTGAGCATGGGATGCACATCCTGGAGACGGCCCTGCACGCCCTTGGGCCAGAAGGCCAATTACTCGACGGCGACACCGCTTTCAAGCTGCATGATACCTATGGCTTTCCGGTGGACCTCACGGCCGATATTTGCCGCGAGCGTGGTCTGGGTGTTGATGTGCAGCGCTTTGAACACCTTCTGGCCGAGCAACGCCAGAAAGCCCGCGAGGCGGGCAAGTTCAAAATGGCGCAGGGCCTGGAGTATGCCGGGGTTGACACCACCTTTCATGGCTATGATCAACTGAGTCACGAGGGGGCCTGTGTGACCGCCATTTATATTGAAGGCCGCTCGGTCAGCCGGGCCCGCGCCGGTGACCACATGGCCGTGGTGCTTGATCACACACCGTTTTATGCCGAGAGTGGCGGGCAGGTCGGAGACACCGGTGAGCTACGCAATGCGACGGTTCGTATGCAGGTCGAAGACACGGTCAAAATTCAGTCCTCGGTGTTTGCCCATCAAGGGACGATTGTGGAAGGCGAAATTGCTGTCGGAGATGTGCTGTCAGCCCGGGTTGATGGCCTTCGTCGTGCTTGCATCATGCGCCACCACAGCGCCACCCACTTGTTGCACAAGGCCCTGCGCGAGGTGCTTGGCGCCCATGTGCAGCAAAAGGGTTCTTTGGTCACACCGGATCGTACCCGCTTTGACTTTGCCCATGGTGCCGCCTTGACGCCCGAACAAAAAGGCCAAGTCGAGGCTCTGGTCAATGCCGAAATTTTCGCCAATGCCTCCACGCAAGCCCAGATCATGTCCATCGACGACGCGCAAAAGCTGGGGGCCACCATGCTTTTTGGCGAAAAATACGGCAGCGACGTGCGCGTGCTGGACATTGGCAGCAGCCGTGAACTCTGCGGGGGCACCCATGTCCGGCGTACCGGCGACATCGGTCTGTTCAAAATTGTGGCAGAGGGCGGGGTGGCGGCAGGTGTGCGGCGTATTGAGGCCGTGACCGGTGAGCAAGCTCTGGCTTACCTGCAACAACTCGAGTCCACCCTGCAACAGGCCGCCAGCAGCTTGCGCACCACCCCCCTTGATTTAAATCATCGACTGGCCCAGTTGCTTGATGAACTGCGTGCGCTCGAAAAAGACCGTGATGCCATTCAGGGCCGTCTGGCGCGGGCCCGGGCCGAGGCCCTGATCAGCCAGGCAATTGACGTGCAGGGCGTAAAGGTATTGGCCACCCAGCTTGACCGCCTGGACCCCAAGGCCCTGCGCGACATCCTGGAACACCTCCGTCATCAGCTTAAAAGCGCCGTGATCGTCTTGGCCACCGTTGAAAGTGGCAAGTTGCAACTCGGAGCCGGTGTGTCTGCGGGCTGCTTGAACCGCATCAAGGCGGGTGATTTGGTCAATTTTGTAGCCCAGCAAGTCGGTGGCAGGGGGGGGGGTAAGCCCGATATTGCCATGGCGGGTGGCGGGGACGTTGCTCGTCTGCCGGAGGCCCTTGCTTCGGTGCCGGGCTGGGTGCATCAGCGCCTGACTTGAGGCTTGCTTTTTATCTCGGTGCCATGTTGCACATCAAAAATTCTCTTCATCTGCCCTCTGAAAAAGCTCTGCCTTCGGTGCTTCTTCAGTCGCGCCATCACCCCCCTCGCGCACATCACTGAGCGGTGGCCAGCCTGCCTTGATTTTCAGGCCACTGTGGAGGTTTTCGCGCCCCTGTGTTAAAAGCGTTGTGTGGATGTCTCCAGTCAGTCAGATAATGGCATCGGCATCAGCTCAGTGCGTATGGGCTTGTTGAGAAGAATTTTTCGTGGTCAGGTCGTTTTTGTACCTGGAGTGTTTTTGCATGTTCCAACGATTTTTTATCACTCTCATGATGGGGCTTCTGGTTCTCCCGGCATGGGCTCAACGCAACCTTCAGTACAACATCGTCACAGCCTCTGAAAATGGCACTTACATCCAGATTGGTCGTGATCTGGCGAATTTTGTGGCCCCGGCGGCAGGCATTGACCTCAAGGCGCTGCCCTCCAAGGGCTCAGTCGAAAATATGAGGCGCCTGCGTGACGAGCCCGGCACCAAGCTGGCCTTGGTGCAGTCAGATGTGTATCAAGCCTTCAAAGATTTGGCCGCCCGGGGTAATGTCGAGGCAGAACGAATCGTGCGGCCGCTCCGGGTGGTGCTTCCTTTGTACAACGAAGAAATTTACGTCGTCACGCGTTCTGATTCGCCCTTGAAGTATCTCAGCGAAATCCGCAATCAGCGCATCAACATCGGCCCCATTGGCAGTGGGTCGGCCATCACTGCTTCTACGCTTTATCAGTCGATGTTCGGGTTGCCAATCTCTGAGTCGCAGGTCAGCTCTTTCAGCAACGAAGAGGCCCTCATTCGGCTTGTGCGTGACCGTTCAATTGACGTGGTCATTCTGGTGGCTGGCCAGCCTTCGCCCATTTTTCTGGGCATGGAGCCAGGGGTTGAAAAATACTTCAAGCTCTTGAGCCGGGATGACTCTGCCGCGGTATCACAAGCCCTGATCACTTACTCCAAAAGCGAGATACGCTCCCAAAGTTACCCCCAATGGCTTGCCAAAGATGTCCCGGCCTTGGCGGTTAAAACCATGATCGTCACCTATGACTATAGCTTGCCTCAAACCCGTGACGCCTTGGCGCGTCTGGCCAAGTCACTTTGCGACAATTTTCCGCTGCTCCAGGCCAAGGGGCATCCAAAATGGAGCGATGTCAGCCTGAAGTTGCCGCCTTTGAGCCCTGATTGGAGTTACTACCCATCGACTGAAGCCCAAATCAATAACTGCAGCTCAACTGCCGCCATCAGACGGCCCTCCAGCAGCCCAAATTGCCCGTTCCATGATCGGGTCCTGGGCTTGTGCTCTTGATTTGATATTGGTTCTCAACTGAGGTGATACCCCGGCCCTTGATAAGCGCTTGTATGTCATCTCGGCGAACAAAATATTTCTGCCATGAACAACGACTTCCTGTCTTCTGAAACAGTCCCACTATAAGGTGAGCGACTTGTAAAGCGCCTCATATTCTTGGGTCAGTTTGTGGCGGGGGTCGAGGTGAATCATGGGGCGGGAGTATTCATGAGACTCTTTCATTTTGACGCTGGAGCTCAGGTAGGGCTGACACACAGGCAAGCCTTCATCGATCAACTCCTGGACCGTGCGCTGGGGCAGTGCGGCGCGCGGCTGAAATTGATTCACCACAATGCCCTCAATGAAAAGATCGGGGTTGTGATCGGCTTGAATTTCCTTGAAGCTATCGATCAGCCCGTACAGGGCCCGGCGTGAAAAATCATCACAGTCAAATGGAATCAGGCAGCCTTGTGCGGCAATCAGGGCCGAGCGGGTGTAAAAATTCAAAGCAGGCGGGGTGTCGATCCAGATTTCGTCATACTGATCTTTCAATTCAATGAGCGCATCGCGCAGCTTGTAAATTTTGTAGCGGCTTTCCAGCTTGCTGTGCAATTCATCCAAGGCCGGGCTGGCCGGAATGAGGTGTAAATTGTCCCAGGGGGTCTCGACGATATAAGCATCCATGCTTTGAGCGCGCAAAGAAAACTGCAAGGTCGATTCAAAAAACCCTGCGGCCCCAACCAAGGGTGCATCGGCCCCTTCACCGAGCAAATACCGGCTGGTGTTGCCTTGACGATCGAGGTCGATCACCAAGGTCTGCCGACCTTGTTTGGCAGCAATGGCCGCCAAGTTTGATGTAATCGTTGACTTGCCAACGCCGCCCTTCTGATTAAAAACAACTCGACGCATACCCGTTCCTTTGCTGATGACAAAAATGGTCGTCTGAAATAAGCCCTCTCTTGGGGCCGGTTCAAAATCAATAAGGCGCTATCCTTGCCCCGCACCGAGATCTTCCAGTGCGTGTGATCTTGAACGATTGTAGAAGTTCGCCGGGCTTGTTGAGGCTGAATGACGGAATGTGGAGCGGCTTGCTTGATCCCGGCACAATTCATGTTCTCAAGATTCTCATTGTCTACTGTTTGCCTCTTTGCTCACCCATGAACCGCCCCATCCGAACCCGAATTGCTCCTTCTCCCACCGGCTTTCTGCACCTTGGAACCGCTCGCACAGCCTTGTTTTCATGGGCTTTTGCCCGCCATTTTGGAGGCCGCTTTATTCTTCGTATTGAAGACACTGATGTGGCCCGATCCACTCAAGAAGCCGTCGATCAAATCATCGCCGCGATGCAGTGGCTCCGGCTCGACATCGATGAAGGCCCCTTCTTTCAGATGCAGCAAATCGAGCGCTACCGCGAAGTCATTCGTCAAATGCTGCAAAACGGCTCGGCTTACCGCTGCTATTGCTCACCCGAAGAGCTCGAAGCCATGCGTGAAGCTCAGCGCCAGCGGGGCGATAAACCCCGATATGACGGACGCTGGCGCCCTGAACCTGGAAAAAATTTGCCTCCGGTGCCCCGGGGCCGATCTCCCGTGATCCGCTTTCGCAACCCGCTCGAAGGGGAAGTGTCCTGGGTCGATATGGTCAAGGGCCCCATCACCATTCATAACCGCGAGTTAGATGATCTCATCATTGCACGGCCTCACCCTGATGGGGCGGCTGGAAATGATATCGGTATTCCCACCTACAATTTTTGCGTGGTCGTAGACGACTGGGACATGCACATCACCCATGTGATTCGCGGCGATGATCACGTCAACAACACGCCCCGTCAAATCAACATTCTCCGGGCGCTGGGCGCTGAGTTGCCGGTCTATGGCCATGTGCCCATGATTCTCGGCCCCGACGGTGAAAAGCTCTCCAAGCGTCACGGCGCTGTCAGCGTGATGCAATATGAAGAAGCAGGGTACCTGCCAGAAGCCATGCTCAATTACCTTGCTCGTTTGGGCTGGAGCCATGGTGATGATGAAATTTTTTCGCTGGAGCAATTGGTTCAGTGGTTTGATGGAACTCACCTCGCCAAAAGCCCTGCTCAATGGGATGCCGCCAAGCTCAATTGGGTCAATGCCCAATATCTCAGGGCACTGCCCGATGACATCGTGGCCCGGCATCTTGAACACCACATGAGCCGCAGGGGCAGGGCGGTTCAGGTTCGTCCTGAAATGTGTGCGCTCTTCAAAGACCGCTGCTCGACCCTGAGCGAGCTCGCTGATTGGCTCAAGATGTACTTTGAAGACGTTTTTCCATCTCCTGCGGACCTGGAGCACCATGTCACGCCCGCGGTGCAGCCGGCCTTGCAATTTTTGCGCGCTCAGTTTGAAAAAATCGAATGGAACAAAGCATCGATTGCAGCGGCAATCAAGCAAACCCTCCATGAGCATCAGCTCAAAATGCCCCAGCTCGCCCACGCTGTGCGCGTTTTGGTGTGCGGACGCCCTCAAACCCCCTCCCTGGATGCCGTCCTTGAGATCTTTCCCGCGTCAACGGTGATCAATCGCTTGCAAGGAAAGTGGAATTGAATATATAATCTCGGTCTTGCTTAAACAAGGTAAAAAAACAAAAAATAACTCAAAAAGTTATTCCAAGTTTTTAAGCCATTGGGGGTATAGCTCAGCTGGGAGAGCGCTTGCATGGCATGCAAGAGGTCAGCGGTTCGATCCCGCTTACCTCCACCAAAGCAAACGCAGGTATAATGCCAAGATCCTGTCCCCTTCGTCTAGAGGCCTAGGACACCACCCTTTCACGGTGATTACAGGGGTTCGAATCCCCTAGGGGACGCCAATCAGTGTATAATTTGGCCCTTGCAAAGCAAGTTAAATAGCTTTGCAAAATTCAAGTTTTTTTGAGTCGGTAATACGCTGATTCTTTTGGAGTGGTAGTTCAGTTGGTTAGAATACCGGCCTGTCACGCCGGGGGTCGCGGGTTCGAGCCCCGTCCACTCCGCCAATAAACGCGAAAGCCTTGTAAGTCAACGACTTACAAGGCTTTTTGCTTTGTGGCTCTCCCAAGTAGTGGTCCATTCGGGTGGTCCGTTCCTGCCCGATAATGCGCATTCCATGCTACGTTAAACAGTCGCGCCACGGCATCTACTTCTTCCGGATCGTCGTGCCCAAGACGCTCCGGGAGAAATTCGATGGCAAGTGGGAAATCAAGCGGTCCCTGCACACCCGCAACCAACGTGAAGCTCTGCGAATGGCTCGCCCACTCGCATTGCAGGCCTACGACATTTTCGAGCGGCTGGGTGCACGCATGAGCACAAGCGAAACCAGCATTGCCGACATTCTGTCCAAGGCCGACAAGGGAGAGCTGCGCGACCTGCGCGCCAGCCAAAACGTAACGCTTCCCAACGGCGAGCAACACGGCTACACAATTCAAACTGACTCGGACAGCCCCGCCGAGATCGCTGCCTTTGAGCGGCTGGAAGCCAAAAAGCAGGCAGAACTGGCCGCCACCGTCCAGCGTTACCAAGAACGACCCGCAGAGGTGCCCGAGGCAATGCTGGCCTATCAGCGTGAGCAGGCAGCAGAAATGGCCCGCTTCAAGGAAGAGCTTGCTGCAAGAGATCGTGACTTGGCGCGCATGGCTGCTCAGACGCTGGCCGTGCCGGTTTCACAGGCCGTCCCAGCAGTAGCGCCACAGCCTGCCACGCCAGCCCGCACATCCGATCCTGCCAACCGCATCAGCGTGCGTTGGGCTGAGTATTTCAAAGAGGCAGCGGGTTCAAAGTGGACTACTTCCCGCAGCAAAAAGGGAAACAAGCGCAAGTTTGAACTGTTCATGGCGCATTGGGGTAAAGACGAGGACATCGCCACAATTGAGCGTGAAGACGTTAACCAATTCATTAAATACCTGCTGAATGACAAAGAGGTTGAGGCAGGCGATCGCTCAGGCGACGATGGCCTTGGCCATCGGTCAGTGGATAACCACACGGACGTTGTTGCAGGCTTCTTGCAGTGGGCACGCAACAAGGGGTATTACCCTCAAAACGTTCGCCTACCAACGGACGGTCAACGGATTTTCAGCAAAAAGGCCCGCAAGGCCGCGACAGGTGCCGCCAATCCCATTCACACCATTGGGCAACTGCAAACTCTGTTTGACCCAAAGAAGTTTCACCCGAATGAGGCCCATCATTTCTGGCCACCTCTGATTGCTCTGTTTGCTGGCACACGGCGAAGGGAGGTGGCACAACTGCTCCTGTCCGACTTTTATGTGAAGGATGGCATACAGGCCATGTCCATCAACATCCTCGAAGACGAGGACAAAAGCGTCAAATCAGCGGCAGCCATCCGCGTGATTCCGGTGCACCCCGAGTTGATCAATCTGGGTCTGCTGGACTACTTGCAGGACGTGAAAGCCTTGGGCTTGGGGCCTGAGGTGTTCCCCGGCATCGGTATCAATGCCGATGGTGAAAAGGGCAATGCCATTGGCAACTATTGGCGCGGGCACATGAAGAAGCTGGGCCTGTTCAATTCACGCAGCCCGACATTCCACTCATTTCGCGCCACGGCCCTTCAAGAGCTGAAAGACCGAGGTGTGGAGTGGGAGATGCGTTGCCAACTCGCCGGGCATGACATTGACCACGTGAGCGAGGCTTACAACCCCAACAAGTTTTCTCTGCAACGATTATGGGATGAGGGCATCCCCAAACTTTGCTACGAGGGCTTAGACCTCTCGGGTCTCAAATACCAGAAAGGCCGGTTTGACCTGTCTAACAGGATTTCGACCGAGGCACGAATCAAGCGTGAGGCGGTCATCGCGCGCAAGAACGCGATGCTTGCCGAAAAGGAAAAAGCAGAGGAGTTGGCCCGAAAGAAGGCACAGAAAGCAGAGGCAGCAAAGGCAGGCGGTGCCTGATCCTTCATATCACCGGTCACCTACACAACCTTGCGAAGTGCACTGCACTGCGGGGGCTACCGTACTTAAACTAATTTGGTTTACGGAGCCATCAACAGAAAACGAAAACATGCCATTTTTTGAATGGGTGAACAAAAACCAAGCGAAGGAGACCGCCCAGGGGGTGCCATATCACTTGCTCAAACAGGAGCCCGTTCACGGGATTCTGAGCGGGGTCAATGCCCACAACCTGCTGATTCAGGGCGACAACCAGCTGTGGTGCAGAAAATACTGACTCCGTTCTAAGCCGACCGTCGCGGTTTGCTACAGTCCCCCCCTTTAGGGGGATTTTCATGAGTTTCATTCAGAACGCTGCGGAAGTTGCGCAAGGCGCCATGGGCAGGGTCGATCCGACGTTGCAGCAAACTTACGCTTCACTCATTCGCTTCTTGGCAGCCTTTCCCGAGGTAGCTTCTGCTATGCGGGGGAAGAGCTCCCCAGCCATCGGCTCAAAGCTCTACATCGAACGTCAGGCCAGTGCGTTTGCAGCTGCAAGGGAGCACCGTGCCCCGCAAGCACCGGCAACCGTCCCCGATGAGATGGTGTCTGTCATATTGCATGAATATTTTGAGATTCCAGTCGCCGACTTGGATCGTGCCAAGCAGGAACACCTACTTTCTATGGGAGCTGAAAACCTCGTTGGCGATCTGCTTGAACGCTACCTAGCCTCCGTGATGGAACCGCGTGGGTGGATTTGGTGCTCCGGAGCCATGGTGCGTGCCGTCGACTTCGTAAAACCTCCGGACCAAGCAGGTGGCAAGTGGAGGTTGCTCCAAGTCAAAAATCGTGACAACTCTGAAAATTCATCTAGCAGCGCTATTCGTAACGGGACCGACATAGAAAAGTGGCATCGGACATTTTCAAAAAAGGCTGGATCCAACTGGGCGGAGTTTCCTGACCACGCTCTGCGAGCGCATCTTTCGGAAGCTGCGTTCAAGGCGTTTGTCCGCGAGTATCTGCGGTCGCTTCGGAAGTGAATGACCTGCCCCCCACCAGCCGTACCAGCATAAAGTTCGTGAAGTCCGTCAACCAGGAGAATGACGGACATGAAGAAGAGCAGATTTACCGAAGAGCAGATCATTGGCTTTCTGAGGCAGGCCGAGGCCGGCATCCCGATCAAGGAGGTCTGCCGCAATGGCGGGTTCAGTGACGTGACCTTCTACAAGTGGCGCTCTAAGTTCGGCGGCATGGAGGCTTCAGAGGCCCAGCGGCTGCGGGAACTAGAGG